>CAJAES010000129.1 GCA_903938815.1 uncultured beta proteobacterium | reverse complement strand
GGCCACGCAGGGCTTGCTGGGCAGCGCGGCCTTGTTGCCCTTGAAAGCCATCAGAAGAGCTCCTGCTGGCGGTCGTCGGCGGCCGCAGCCGCGCGTGGCTTGGCCGCACGCTTCATGCCGGACGGCGGCAGGCCGCTGCGGCGTGAGCCGTGGCGCTGCTGGATCGCATCCGCCTCCTGGCGCACCTCGCGTTCGCCGCGCAGGCCGTAGAGCCGCTCCTTGGCCACGGCCAGCGCGCCGCGTTCGTCGACGATGGGCGCGGGGTAGGCGGGCGTGCCGAGCTCGGGCACCCAGCGGCGCACGTAGACGCCCTCGGGGTCGTGGTCCTCGGCCTGCTTGCGCGGCGAGTAGATGCGCAGGGTGTTGATGCCCGTGGTGCCGCTCTGCATCTGCATCTGGCTCCAGTGGATGCCGGGCTCGAAATCGAGGAACTGGCGCGCCAGGAACAGGCCCGGCTCGCGCCAGTGCAGCCACAGGTGGTACGCCGCGAAGCTGACCAGCATCGCGCGCATGCGGAAGTTCAGCCAGCCGGTGGCGCGCAGCTGCCGCATGCAGGCGTCGACCATGGGGTAGCCGGTGCGGCCCTCGCACCAGGCCTCGAAGCGTTCACGGTCGAGCGGCTCCTGGCGCAGCGTGTCGTGCGCGCGCGAGAAGTTGCGGAACTCGATGTCCGGCTCGTCCTCGAGCTTCTGCATGAAGTGGCAGTGCCAGCGCAGGCGGCCCGAGAACCCACGCAGGCCGTAGGCCAGCGTGCGGTCCGGCGTGGTGGCGATCACGTGCTCGGTGGCCTGGTGCACGCTGCGCATCGACAGCGTGCCGAAGGCCAGATGCGCGCTCAGGCGGCTGCAGCCCTGCTCGGCCGTCAGGGGGCTCGACAGCGCGCGGCGGTAGCCCCGCCCGCGGCCGTCCAGGAAGTCGTCCAGTACCGCCTGGGCTGCGGCTTCGCCGGCGGGCGGCAGCGGGCGCGACGGCGGCAGGCCCAGATCGGCCAGCGTGGGCAGCGGCGTCGGCGCCCAGCCGTCAGGCGCACGGAAACCGCCGTCGAGCCGTTGCGGCGCGGCATCCATGCGCTGCGCCCAGCGGCCGGCCCAGCCGCTGCGGCTGCGCAGGCGGCGCACGACGCCGGTCTGTGGCCACTCCGTCCAGGCCACGCCATGTTCCCGGCACCAGCGGCCCACGGCGATGTCGCGCGTGTAGCTCCAGCCGGTGCCCGTCTCCTCGTGGCTCAGAAGGTGGGTGAAGCCGAACTCGGCGCGCAGCGACTGCAGCACCTGCGGCGCAGGGCCCACGCGCACGATCAGCGGCAGGCCGAGCGCGGCCAGCTCGTCCTGCAGCGGCTGCAGGCTGGCCAGCGTGAAGCCCACGTGCTGCGGGTCGCACTCGGGGCTGTCCAGCCACTCGGGCTCGATGACGAAGAGCGCCAGCGCACGCTCGAATCGCTGCGCCTCGGCCAGCGGCGCGTGGTCGCGCAGGCGCAGGTCGCGCTTGAACCAGACCAGCGCCGCGCCCGACATGTCACTTCACCAGCGGACGGACGGTCGTGAAGCCGCCGTCGACGGCCAGCACCTGCCCGGTCAGGCGCGCGGCCTCGGGGCCGACCAGCCAGGCCATCACGTCGGCCACCTGCGCGGCCGTCTGCACGCCGCCGAGCGGGTACTGGCGCCCCGCGCCCTCGCGCATGGCGGGCATCTTCAGCATGCCTGCGGTCATCGGGGTCTCGGTCATGCCCGGGGCGACCGCGTTCACCCGCAGACCCTGGGCCGCGTAGGTGGCCGCGGCGCTGCGCACCAGCGCCTCGACACCGCCCTTGGCGGCGGCGATGGCCTCGTGGTTGGCGACGCCGATGCGTGCCACCACCGAGCTCGCGAACACCGCGGAGCCGGGGCCGCCCTTCAGGCCTTCGATGAAGGCCTGAAGCATGAAGAACGCGCTGTCGAGGTTCACGCGCATCACTTCGCGGTAGGCCTCGGCGCGCGTGCGGTGCAGCGGCGCGATGAGCGTGCTGCCCACGCAGTGCGCCAGTGCGGTGGGCGCATCGCCCAGCGCCTCGCGGCAGGCCGCGACAGCCTGGGCCGCGCCTTCCGGCGTGGTGGCGTCGGCCACCAGATGCACGGCGGCAGGCACCTCGGCCAGACGGGCGGCGTCGCGCCCGACGGCGGCAACGCGCCAGCCGCGGCCGTGCAGCGTGGTGGCCAGCGCGCGGCCGATGCCGCCGCTGGCGCCTGTGATCAGGACGATGTCGGACATGGATTTCCTCGGAGGCTCGAAAGCGGGGTCATGAACAGGAACAGGGTCGAGGGCGGGTGCGGGTGCTGGTGGGCGTGCTGGCGGGCGTGCGGGTGCGGATTCCGGAGCGGCCCCGGAACAGCACCGGCCTTCAGATGCGGCGCGCCAGCACCACCGCGCCCGCCGAGCCGGCGCCGACGACCGCGCACCACAGGCGCAGCAGGGCCGACGGCGGCACCGCCGCAGCGGCAGCCGCCTCGTCACGGTGCGCGCACTCGTCGGCCTGGCAGGTCTGCAGCAGCGGCAGCAGGCCCTCGGGGCCGGGGTGGGCCAGCAGGTGGTCGATCTGGTGCTGGTAGTGCCGGTCGACGAAGGTCTCGACGGCGGCGATGGTGGCGTAGACCGTGCGCGGCCCCATCAGCGCGGGCAGCGCACCCGTCAGCCACCCGGCCACGCGCCATGCGGGGAGCAGGCGGCTGCGTCGGCCGGCGGGCAGCCAGGCTTCGATCAGGCGCAGATGTTCGGCCTCGGTGGCACGGTGGCGGCTGGCGAACTCGCGCAGCCCCGGGTCGCGCGAAACGGCCAGGATGCCGGCATAGATGAACACCGCGCCTGTCTCGCCGGCATGGTCGGAGCGCAGCTCGCGTTCCATGTGGCCGGCCTCCCATGCGCGGGCACGGCGCTGCATGGCGGGGCGCCAGCGCAGGAAGAACCGGTAGGCGCGCTCCATCAGCCACAGCACGCCCGGCACACGCGCCAGCCAGGCCAGCGCACGCCACCCCGGCAACCGGGCCCACAGGGCCACGAAGGCGGCGGCGCCGCTCTCCATGCGGCCATCGGCGTGGCGCACATGAACGCGCGCCATGAGCTCGTCCCGGGTGGTCTGGGGCGGCAGGGCCAGCGCGGCGTCGCTGACGTCGGCGTAGCAGACCGGCGCATCGGCCTGCAGGCCCTGGTACAGCGCGATCTCGCGGCGGCACAGCGGGCAGGCGCCGTCGTAGAGAACGGTGAGTGCCGGCTCGCTCATCGGGTCAGCTCGTGCGCGTGCCGCAGGCCTTCGGTGGTGCGCGTCCACCACTGCGTGAACGAGTCGCAGCGGCCGGCCACGGGCGGGAACAGCCGGGCCGGGGGCCGGGTGTCGGCGCATCCGGCCAGCCACGGCGACAGGTGTGGCTCGTCGATGGCGGCTACGCTGCGGGCCTGCGCCAGCGCGCTTGCGATGGCCTGCGCGCTGCCCTGCCAGCGCAACGGCGCCACCGCCGCCATGCGGCCGCTGACGAAGTCCCAGCGCCGGGGCGCCCAGGGGAACGCGCGGTGGAAGTCGTCCACCACGATGCCGAGCACGAGGGCGCCCGAAGGCAGGTCGTTCGGCAATGCGCCAAGCGACCACGGGTGCACCAGCCAGACATCGCGCCCTCGCACGGCCGTCGCCGTGGGCTTCACGGCCCGCAGCGAAGCCGGCGGCTCCGACAGGAAAGCCGGCTCGGTCACGCCGGAGCCCGCAAGGGCGCCCAGGTTCGACGCCGCGCCGCCTGATACCGCCGTCACTGCAGCCGTCACTGCCGCCATCACTGCCGCCGGATCGCGTGCGATGCGGTCCAGAACCTCGTACGGCGTGTCCAGCAACGTGCCGGGGCTGTGCCAGCCGGCCGGCGCGAAACGCTGCACGTTCTCGGCATTGAAGAGGTACGGCTTGTGGCTGCCGGTGCCGGCCACCCACTGCCAGCTGAGGTGGTTGCTCGCGATGTCGCCGTCCAGCAGATGGCCGTAGAGCCAGTCGGCGCCGGTGCGCCAATGCACCTTGCGCAGGTGGACGATGTAGCTCGCCAGCCACATCCGGGCGTGGTTGTGCAGCCAGCCGGTGGCGTAGAGCGTCCTCACGGCCTGGTCGATCACGGGCACGCCGGTGCGGGCCTCGCGCACATCGGCGGGCAGCTCGCGGGCATAGGCCTCGTCGGGCAGCGGCCCGGGGTGGATGGACGTCAGGATGCCCTCGCCGCGGTCGGCCCAGACGTGCCGGAAGTAGGCGCGCCAGCCGAGTTCGTAGACCAGCTTGTGCTGCACCGGCAGGGCGTTGCGCGACAGCACCGCGCGCAGCACGTCGGGCAGGGTCAGCAGCCCGTGCGTGAGGTAGGGCGAGAGCCGCGTGACCGCGCCGTCGAGCTTGTTGCGGGTCTGCACGTAGGCGTCGGGCCGCACGGCAGCCAGGCGCGCGCGGGCGGCCTCGAGCGTGGGCGGGAACACGGAACTGGGCGTGGCGTTTGACGACATGGTTGGGTATTGAACCATGTAGTCACCACCGGCGTGGCGCCGGGGTGATCGGCGCGGCCCGGATCCAGGCCTGCGCGCGTACCTCGGTTCGCATCGGGTCGGCACTGAAACAGGCCTCGTGCGCCGCATGGTTCAGACGCTCGCACTCGGCCACACTGGCTCATGGCGTTATCGTGACCGGCCCCTGATCGGAGGATTGCCACGATGTCTCTCACCCTGCACTACAACCCCGGCAGCGCGAGCATGACGCCGCACCTGCTGCTGCGCGAGCTCGGCGTGCCCTTCACGCTGCAGCTCGTCGACCGCGCGCAGAACGCGCACAAGACGCCCGCGTACCTGAAGCTCAACCCGAACGGCCTGATCCCGGTGCTGCAGGACGGCGGCCTGGTGCTGTACGAGACGGCCGCCATCGTGCTGCACCTCGTCGACACCCACCCGCAGGCAGGCCTGGCGCCGGCCGTGGGCACGCCGGAGCGGGCCGAGTTCTACAAGTGGCTGGTCTGGCTGTCGAGCACGGTGCAGGCCATGGCGCCGCACTACTTCTACAGCGACCGCATGGTGGCGCCCGGCAACACCGCCGGCGCCGCCGAGGTGAAGGCGCAGGCCGAAGCGCGGATCTCGAGCCTGATGGACCAGATCGACGCCCGCCTGGCCACCGGCCCCTGGATGCTCGGCGAGCGCTTCAGCGCACTCGACCCCTACACCTTCATGCTGTGCCGCTGGACTCGCGGCATGACGCGCCCGGCGCGCACCCTGCCGCACATCGGCCCGTACCTGCAGCGCATGCTGGCACGGCCGGCCACGCAGGCGGTGCTGGCGGCAGAGGAACTGCCGGCGCCCTGGGTCTGAGGCCAAGGACCGACAGAACGAACATCTTCGCGCAGCCGTTTCATGTAACACTCCGATACATGTTCACGGGGAGACCGTCGTGTCATGAAGTCGATCTGCATCGTGGCCCTGCTCTGCGCCGCCGGCCTGGGCTGCCTGACGCCTCAGCCCGCGGGAGCCGCCAAGCCCTGGGTGCTTTACGACGACTTTTCGTCCACCTTCCTCAACCCCGACAGGTGGCCTGACACGAACCTGGAGCGTTCGAGACTGGCCGTCGGCGGCGGGCTCGCACTGACCGCCCGTGACTGGGGCGGGACCGTCAGCGACAGCGGGCGCCAGTCCTTCAGCTGGAGCGACGCCATCACCCGCTCGAGTTCCGTGACCCAGTTTCGCGCGCTGGTGAAGATCCTCGCCGTCGAGAACACCGGTTGCGCCGCCAACAGCACCCCCACGCGCTCGCGGGCGCGGCTGCTCGCAAGCTTCTTCAACACCGGCGGGCGGGCCACCGGCAGCCAGTTCGGCGATGTACTCGCGCAGGTCAACGTCTACCGCGATTCCAACAGCGTGGATGCGCCCGGCGTGCTGCAGGTGAACGCCAGCGCCTTCGTCTGCAGCAGCGCAGACTGCAGCACGAGCTCCAGCATCGGCGCCACCGCCAGCCTGGGTACGGTGAGCGTGGGTCAGAACGTCCTGCTGCAGATCGAGTGGGACAAGGCCGCCAAGACCCTGACCTTCAGCCGCGACCAGGGCGCCAGCACGGCGACCATCCCCTACGGCAACCTCGACGACCACACCGAGCCGGGCAACCCGTTCAAGATCATGGCGCTGCGCAACGAGGTCGCCAACTGCGCCAGCGGGCCACGCGCGCTGGGCTACATATCCGCACGCTTCGACAGCGTGGCTGTCAACAAGGTTGCCAAGCCATGAGCGCGACGCAGAAGGTCTCGGGTCAGGAGCGGGTCGCAGCGTCGGCAGGCACCTGCAGAAGCAGAGCCGCGCGCTGGCTGGCAGCGACGCTGTGTGCCGCCGCGCTGATGCCGGCACAGGCGGCCGAGGGCTACGCGTTCTGGGACACATTCGACGCTGCGCTGATCGACGCCAGGCTGTGGCTGGGGACCGAGCGCCACCGGATGCGCCAGGATGGCGCCCTGCGATTCGTACAGCGCGACCTCGGGCTGCAGATCTCCGACGCCGGCACCCTGAACAGCAGCTGGGATGCCAAGCTGAAGAATCCGGCAGCGATCCAGCAGATGCGGGCGGTTGTGTCGGTCAGCGCGCACGAGCTCACGGGCTGCGCCACGAACCCCAGCCCGTCCTTCGTGCAGGCACGCCTGTTCGGGAGCTTCTTCAACGTGGGCGCCGTCGCACCGGACAGCCGCATCGGCGATGTGATCGCGCTCTTGCGCCTGGTGCGCTACAGCAATTCCGTCGATCCGGCAGGCACGCTGCGTGCCGAGGCGACACTCCTCCAGTGCACGACGAGCGACTGCAACTACGACTCGATCGTGCTGGGCCTGGCCGACCTGGGCCCGGCAGCGTCAGGCGAAGCGGTGACGCTCAAGTTCGACTGGGAGCCCGCGGCGAAGCGCTTCAACTTCACGCGCGGCAGCAATCCGGTCGTGCGCCTGCCCTACTCGGTCAGTGACGCACAGCCGCCGTTCGGTCTCTTCCGACAGATCGGCACGCGCACGAATCTGGCCCACTGCCGCTCGGGCACGCGCACCGCCGGGCTGATCGACGCGAAGTTCGACAACATCAGTGTCAATGCATCGGCTGCGCCATGACCCGGCGCACCCATACCCTCTGTTGCACCCTGCGAAACCGTGAATCCGGCACTTTGCCGCCGATTGACGCAGGGCAGCGGCTCATGCAAGATTTCCAACGGCCCGTACGTCACGCTGCGTCGACCGGCCTTCACCAACGAGGAACAACATGACCAAGAACATCGGCGCACTCGTGCTGGGCCTGGCTGCTGCGTGCGGGCCTGCTGCGGCCGTCGAGCCCTGGGCTCTCTATGACGACTTCTCCTCCACCTACCTCGACCCGGGCAGGTGGCCCGCCACGTCGCAGGAGCGGCGCCGCACGGTCGAGGGCAACGTCGCGCGGCTGATGCAGCGCGACCTGAGCCGGACCGACCTGGATTCCGGGCGAACGGGCTACAGCTTCGGGAACAGCATCACCCGCGGCACGGCCGTCAAGCAGATGCGCAGCTATGTGCGCGTCAATGCGGTCGACATGGCGGCGTGCAGCAGCCCGAGCGCCAACACCACGCCCGCACGCGTGCGGGCACGGATGGTCAACACCTACTTCAGCACGGGCAACCGCGTCACCGGCAGCAATGTGGGCGACGTGATCGCCCAGCTCTACCTGTTCCGCGATTCGAACTCCGCCGACCCGGCAGGCACGCTGCGCGTCGAGGGCAACGTGCTCGTCTGCCGCGACAGCACCTGCGCCGATGCCGGCGCGATCGGCAGCACAGGCTCCATGGGCACCGCCGTCCTGGGCCAGAACGTGCTGCTGACCCTCGAGTGGGACCGTGCCGCCAAGCTGTTCCGCTTCAGCCGCGACAACGGGCTGACCTGGTTCCCTGTCTCCTACAGCACGGCCTCGCTGTCGCTGGACGACAGCGCGGAGCCTGGCAACATGTTCAAGTCCATCGGCACCCGGACCGACGTGCCCAACTGCGTCGGGGGCCAGCGGGCCTCGGCCTTCATCGACGCCCAGTTCGACCTGGTGTCGGTCAACAAGTCGGCAGCGCCATGAGTGCGGCCCGAAACCACAGCCCGCACGCCCACACCCGTCCGAACAGGGGAACCCCGATGCACCTCATCACCGCACGCCTCGCCGCACTGGCGCTCGCTTCCGCCGCCCTCGGCCCGGCCATCGCCGCGGAAGGCTATGTCGTCTGGGACGACTTCAACGGCGCCACCGCGATCAACGCCGGCAAGTGGCTGTCGCTGGAGCGCGTCAAGCAGCGCCAGAACGGCGCGCTGCGCATCGTCCAGCGCGACCGCGCCGGCCAAGTCAACACGACGGACATGTTCAACAGCACCTTCGGCCAAGACCTGAAGAACCCGGAGGCCATCACGCAGATGCGGGTGTCCATCATGGCCAATGCCTTCGCCATCGACGACTGCCCGGCCAACACCAACCCGGAGGGCCCGCCCGACGTGCAGGCGCGCGCGTTCGGCTGGTTCTTCAATGCCGGCGCCGGGGCGCCGGGCAGCAAGATCGGCGATGTCGGTGCCGGCATGCGCTACATCCGGCGGGGGAACTCGACCGACGGTGCTGGCGTGATGCGTGTCGAGGGCTACGTGGTCAGGTGCAACACCTCCGACTGCAACTACGGCACCACGCTGGTCGGCCTGGTCGACCTGGGCACCGTGTCGACGGGCCAGTGGCTGACGCTGAAGTTCGACTGGGAGCCGGGCCAGGACCGGTTCAACTTCTACCGCGGCAGCGATGCGGCGCAGCGGATCAGCTATTCGGGCCTCTCCGACACGTCGCCCCCGTACAGTGCCTCCAAGGCGATCGCCACCCGGACGCGGCTGGAGAGCTGCCAGACAGGGCGCAACGAAGGCTTCATCGACGCCAGCTTCGACAACATCAGCGTCAACGCCTCGGCCGCTCCCTGACCCCGCGGGGGAGCCGGAAGCCGGCGCCTGGGTTCAGGCGCTGGCGGACACCGGCTCCAGCGCGATGCTGCGCGCCAGCGCGCGGCCCGACAGCCACGCAGCCTCGACGTCGCTGCCGGCGAGATAGTCGCCACAGACGCCGAGCCCCGACCCCGCATCCCACCAGCAGCGCGGCGCGCCCGGGGTGATGGCAGGCGCCAGCCCGTAGAGCCAGCGATGGACCGACAGGTGGTGCCACGCAGCCGGGAGTTGCGGCGCCAGCAGCGCCTGCAGTTCGGTGTGCAGGGCATCCTGCACGGCTTCCTTGGAGTCGTCGCGATGCGCCTGCGTCCAGGCGGCGCCGGCCTGCGCCACCCAGGTGCCGGCCCCCGGGGGCGCCATGCGGCCGGGCTTGAGGTGGTTGCGCGCCACCCAGGCCAGCGGCCCGGTCTCGGGCTCCAGGACGTCCCAATCCCGGGGGACATCCTCGCTGATGGCCAGCAGCGTCCAGCAGGGGCGCATTTCCACCGCGCGCAGGGCTGAAGCCCAGGCCGGCTGCAGCGTTTCCAGCAAGGGAGCCGCCTGCGCGGGCGGAACAGCCAGCACCACGCGGTCGAAGGGGCCGAAGACCATGCCTGCACCGTCACGCAGAGTCCAGGCGCCGCCCTCGGCCGGCTCGATCGCCAGCACCGGCTGCCCGCTGGCCACCGGCAGGTCGCGCCGCATGGCCTGGGCCAGGGCCGACATGCCGGGCACGCCGACCCAGCCCGCGCGTTCGCGCGGCGCCTGCCACGGCCCGCCGAGACGCGGCACCCACGGCGCCGCCCAACCCTGAGCCTCGCCCGCCGACAGCCAGGCCCGGAAGCCCTCGTCACGCGGATGCAGGATCTGGGCGCCGTGGTCGATGCCGATCATCAGGTTCGGATCCTCGGGCCAGGCGATGCGCCGCGTGGCCAGGCGGCCGCCCGGGCCGCGCCCCTTGTCGACCAGCTGCACCTTCGCGCCGGACTGCGCCAGCGCCTGCGCGCAGGCCAGGCCCGCCATGCCCGCGCCGACGATGCCGACACGCAACCTGTCCATCGAATTCATCGAACCCCCAGCTTGAACGCGATCATCGCCCGCAGCTTGTTCGGCAACACGGGCTTGATCAGCAGATGGAAATCATGCGTCACCGCTTCGTCCTCGTGGCCACCCAGGCTGCTGCCGGTGATCACGATGGCCGGAATGGGGCGATCGCTCCAGTGACTGCGCACCACGGCCAAGGCGTCCAGGCCGGTGGTGCCCTGGGGCAGACGATAGTCGACAAGCAGAAGGTCCGGAGCCTGCGCGGCCGGCGAGGCGGCCCAGGCGCGGACGCCGTCCACCGTCTCGAAGGCCTCCACCGTGGCGCCCCAGGCCTGCAGAAGCACGACCAGGCCCTCGCGCACGGCGCCTTCGTCCTCGACGACGACGAAGCGCCGGCCCTCCAGCGTGAGGCCGATCGGCGCCCGCGCACCGGCAGTGGGCGTCTCGAGCGGGCGCGGCGCCTTGCCCACCGGAAGCTCGAACTCGAACACCGTGCCGTGCCCGACGCGCGAGCGCACGCCTATGCGGGTGCCCATCAGGTCCGACAGGCGCTTCACGATGGCCAGCCCCAGGCCCAGGCCCTTGCGGTGATGCGCCTCCAGCGGGCGGTTGCTCTGGACCTGGAAGAACTCCTCGAAGACGCGCGGCAGGCTGTGCTCGGAGATGCCGATGCCGCTGTCCCACACCTGCACGAGCAGGCGGCCGCGCCGTGGGCGGCAGCTGACCAGCACGCCGCCGTCGTCGCTGTAGCGGATGGCATTGCTGACGAGGTTGCGCAGCACGCGCTCCAGCAGGATGGGGTCGGCCTGCACCACGTGCTGCTCGCCCCGGAAGCTGAGCTGCAGCCCCTTCTCGAAGGCGACGGGCTCGAAGTGCAGGCGCAGCCGCGCGAACAGCTCTTTCAGGCGCACCGGCGCAGGGTTCACCTCGACGCCGCCGGTGTCGATGCGGGTGATGTCGAGCAGCTCGCCGAACAGGCCCTCCAGCGCATCGACCGATTCGTTGATGCTGTTGACGAGCGATGCGACTTCGGGGTCCCGGATGCGCTGTCGCAAGGCCTCGGCGAAGAGGCCCATCGCGTGCAGGGGCTGCCGCAGATCATGGCTCGCGGCGGCGAAGAACTGGGTCTTGGCACGGCTGGCGGCCTCGGCGGCGCGGCGCGCGGCATCGGCTTCGGCCTTCTCCACACGCAGCTGCAGGGCCATCGCGTCGGTGCGCGACTTGAGCCGGATGGCCTGCCCCAGCGCGCTGCCGGCTGTCCGGGCCATCAGGATGGTGATGCCGAAGAGCAGCGTCAGGATGCCCGCCAGCTGCCAGTGCCAGGGCTGCGAGACATCGGTTGCCACGCGCAGGATGGTGGGCACGAGCACGAGCGAGATGAAGGCCAGGAACACCCGCCACTGAGTGGCCAGCAGCTGCACCGACCCCAGGCAGTACGTGTAGACGATGAGCAGCAGCGCCAGCCGCTGGTAGGGCTCGCCGAGGCCCCAGAACAGCCAGGCGGCGATGCCCCACATCGCGCCCTGCAGCAGCACCAGGGCTTTCCAGCTCAGGCGCCAGCGGCGCAGGGTCTCGGCGTCCGCCCGCGGGGTGCGGCGGTAGCGCAGGTAGTGCAGCAGGCGCAGCACCCACAGCACCGCCGCCAGAACCGCCCACACCGCGAGCCTGACGGGCTCGGCCAGATCGCCGAACATGGCCAGCACCAGAACCGCGCCCACGGCGTTGCCGGTCAGAGAGGCGGGGGTCTGCGTGAAAAGCGCGCGGACGTGATCCAGCTGATGGTGGTCGTTGCCAGCGTCGTTGCTGGCGTCGTTGTGGGCGTCGTTGTGGGCGTCGTGGACGGCGTCGTGGCCAGCCTGCCTGCCGGCGGCCGGCTCGGCAGCAGGCGCGGCGGGCGCTGCGGGCACGCCGTTCACCGTGGCGGGTTCCGGCCGCCGGGAAACACGCCCTGGCCCTGTGTCATCTGGCTGACGGCCAGCACGGCCTGGGTGCGGGAGCTGACGTTCAGCGCGCGAAGCACCGCGGCCACGTGGTCCTTGACGGTCTCGACGGACACGTTGAGCTGGCGTGCGATGAGCTTGTTGGGCAGGCCCTGCAGCAGCAGCGCCAGCACCTCGGTCTGGCGCGGCGTGAGCCCGATGGAATCGAGCGAGAGCTCCTTGCGCTGGTGCGCCTCGGGCCGGGCGTGCTCGGCCAGGCGGCGCATCACGGCAGGGACGGTGTCGGCCTCGTCGCGCGGCACGGGCCGCGCTTCCAGCCCGAGCATCGCCGGCGGCACATACAGGCCGCCATTCATCACGAGCGTGAGTGCATCGGAGAGCGAATCGTTGGAGCTGCGCTTGGGCACGAACCCCATGGCGCCGAGGTCGAGCGCGCGAATGACGTCGCTGGTACGCTCCGACGCCGAGACCACGACCACCGGAATGCTGGGCCAGGTGGCGCGCAGTTCTTCCAGCACATCGAAGCCGTCGACCTCGCCGAGCGCCAGGTCGAGCAGCACGAGGTCGAAGCTGTCGTCGTCGCGCAGCACGCCGCGCGCGCCTTCGGCGGTCTCGACACCGACCACGGTGACATCGTCGCCCAGGCCCTGGATGACGCTCTGCAGCGCCGCCAGGATGAGCGGATGGTCGTCCACCAGCAGCACTTTCATCGAGAGCTCCCTCCGGATACGGCAGCCATCCTAAGCCGCCTGCCGGGGCAGGCCGCTACCCCCGTTGGGGGGATGCAGGAAACCGGCGCGTGAGCGAGACAGCCACACAGGCCGGCTTGGCGCCGCCCTCGATCTCGACCGTGGCCTCGATCGCGAGTTGCGCGCCGCCGCCGTCCAGCGGCTGGAATGACTGCAGCACGAAGCGGCCGCGAACCCGGCTGCCCGACTTCACCGGGGCGGGGAAGCGCACACGGTCCAGGCCGTAGTTGACGCCCATGACCACGTCGTCGATGACCAACGCCGCGTCACCCAGCTCGGCCAGCAGCGACAGCGTCAGGAAACCGTGGGCCACCGTGGCGCCGAAGGGGCCGGCGGCGGCACGGGCCGGGTCGACATGGATCCACTGGCGGTCGCCGGTGGATTCCGCGAAGAGATCGATGCGCCGCTGATCGACGGTGACCCAGTCGCTCAGGCCGACCTCGCGGCCCACCAGCGCCTGAAGATCGGCGAGCCGGGGGTAGCGTGTCATGCCAGCCACCGCGTCAGGGGTTCCCACTGGGCGAGGTCGCGCTCGACGCGGCTCGGGCCGACATCCCAGAGCGTGAGCCCGCGCGCGGCGAGTTGCACGTAGTTCTGGGTGTCGCGCAGCGCGGTCACCACCGGCAGCGGCAGCGTGGCCAGGTAGTGCTGCAACTGCTCGAACGCCAGCGTGTGGTCGCGCGCGCGCATCGCCACCAGGCCCATGCCGATCTCCGACGCCCGGCGGTGGGCCTGCAGAAGCTGCACGAATGCGTGGGTGGCCTGGATGTCGAACAGGCTCGGCTGCAGCGGGATCAGCACGCGGTCGGCGATGCGCAGAACGGCCTCCAGCCGTTTGCCGTGCAGCCCGGCGGGGGTGTCGAGCACCACGTGCGTGGTGCCCTTGGGCGGGCGCACGATGGCGTCGGCGGCGACGTCCCAGCCCCGGATGGCGGGCATCGACGGCGGCCGCAGGGCAAGCCACTGCCGGGCCGACTGCTGGCGGTCGACATCGCCGAGCATCACGGCGTGGCCCTGGCGGGCCAGCCAGCCGGCCACGTTGGTGGCCAGCGTGCTCTTGCCGACGCCGCCTTTCGGATTCGCGATCACGATCACGGGCATGCCATCCCCTCCGCTGTCATCGAATTTCTCGGGTATGGTATCCGCGCCCATGGCCGACATCCTCGTCATCGTCGCGCATCCGCAGATCGAACACTCGAGTGTGTCGGCGCGCCTCATGCGGCGCGCGGGCCGGGTTGGCGCCGGCGTCGAGGTCCGGGACATCTATGCGCTCTATCCGGATTACTGGATCGACACCGCCGCCGAGCGCGCCGCCCTGGGCGCCGCCCGCCTGGTCGTCTGGCTCCATCCGGTGCACTGGTACGGCATGCCGCCGCTGATGAAGCTGTGGCTGGACGAGGTCTTCGGGTTCGGCTGGGCCTACGGGCCGGGCGGACAGGCGCTGCGCGGCAAGGCACTGTGGCTGGCGCTGTCGACCGGCGGCTCGCAGGACAGCTACCGGCCCGGCGGCCACAACCGCCACTTCTTCGACGCCTTCCTGCCGCCCTACGAGCAGACGGCCGCGCTGGCGGGCATGCGCTGGCTGCCACCGCTGGTGCTTCACGGCGCGCACCGCGTGTCCGACGCCGAGTTGCAGGCCCACGAGGACGTCTTCGCCGACCGGCTGTCGAGCTACCCCGACTGGCCCGAGCTCGCCGAACTGGCCGACCACTCCGCGTGCATCGTGCCCACCGACGAGCGCCCGGCCGGCTGACATGGAGCACGCCACACCCTGGCTCACCTCGAGCCTGATCTACCTGGGCGCGGCGGTGCTGGCCGTGCCGCTGGCGCGTCTGCTGGGGCTCGGTTCCATCATCGGCTACCTGGCCGCGGGCATCGCCATCGGCCCCTGGGGGCTGGGCTTCGTGACCGATGCGCAGGACATGCTCCATTTCGCCGAGTTCGGCGTGGTGCTGATGCTCTTCCTGGTGGGCCTGGAGCTCGAGCCGCGCCGGCTCTGGGCCATGCGCCGCCCGATCTTCGGCTGGGGCAGCGTGCAGCTGTTCGGCTCCGCGGCGCTGATGGCCGGCGCCGCCGTGGCCCTGGGCGTGGACTGGCGGCTCGCGCTCGTGGCGGCGCTGGGCCTGGCGCTGTCGTCCACCGCCATCGGGCTGTCGGTGCTGCACGAACGCAACCTGATGGCCACCTCGGCCGGGCAGAGCGTGCTGGCGGTGGCGCTGCTGCAGGACATCGCGGCGATCCCCGTCCTGGCGCTGGTGCCGCTGCTGGCCGTGGGCGGCGCGGCGGCCGACGGCGGCGGCTGGCTCGGGGCCGCGAAGGCGCTCGGGGTCATCGCGGGCATCATCCTCGGCGGCCGCCTGCTGCTGCGGCCCGCGCTGCGCTGGATCGCGCGCAGCGACACGCCGGAGATCTTCACCGCCGCCGCGCTGCTGCTGGTCGTGGCCACGGCGGCCCTGATGCAGAGCGTGGGCCTGTCGATGGCCCTCGGCGCCTTCCTGGCGGGCGTGCTGCTGGCCGAGAGCGAATACCGGCGCGAGCTCGAGACCGACCTCGAACCTTTCAAGGGCCTGCTGCTCGGCCTGTTCTTCATCGCGGTGGGCATGAGCATCGATTTCGCCGTGGTGCTGGCGCAGCCGGGGCTGGTGGCTGCACTGGTGGCGGCCTTCCTGGTGGTCAAGGCGATGGTGCTGCTGGCGATGGCGCGTGCCATGCCGGTGCCGCTGGCCGAGCGGGCGGTCTTCGTGATCCTGCTGGCGCAGGGCGGGGAATTCGGCTTCGTCGTCTTCCAGGCCGCGCTGGGCGCGGGCGTGATCTCCGCCGGCACATCGTCGCTGCTGGTGGCCTCCGTGGCCCTGTCGATGCTGCTGACGCCGCTGCTGCTGGTGGCCACCGACCGCTGGTGGGCCCCGCGCGTGGCCGCCCGGCACCGCGGCCCGGCCCCGCAGGAGATCAACGAGCCGCAGGAGGCGCCGGTCATCATCGCGGGCTTCGGCCGCTACGGGCAGATCGTGGGCCGGCTGCTGGCCGCCAACGGCCTGGCGGCCACCGTGCTCGATCACGACGTGGAGCAGATCGAGACCGTGCGCCGCTTCGGGTGGAAGGCTTTCTACGGCGACGCCACGCGGCTGGACCTGCTGCGCGTGGCCGGCGCCGCGCATGCGCGCGTCTTCGTGCTCGCCATCGACGACGTGGCGCAGAGCGTGGCGGTCGCGCAGATGGTGCGCGAGCACTTCCCCGCGCTGCAGATCGTGGCCCGTGCGCGCAACGTGACGCACCACTACCAGTTGCGCCATCTGGGCGTCACGATGATCGAGCGCGAGACGCTGGATTCCGCACTGATGAGCGCGCGCAGCGTGCTGGAGGCCATGGGCTGGGAGCGCCACACCGCGCGCCAGCAGGCCCTGCGCTTCCGGCGCCACAACATCGATCAGCTCGAACAGATGGCGCCGCACCTGGGCGACGAATCACGGCTGATCGCGATGGCCAAGCAGGGCCGCCAGCAGCTGGAGGAACTCTGGGCGCGCGAGCGCGCCGAACAGGGCCCCGACGCGCGCAGCGGCTGGTCAGGCCGACTCGAGGTACCGCTTGCGCCAGAAGTAGCCGACCAGGCTGACGCCCACGCCCAGCATCGCCAGGATCGCGATCCAGATCCCGGTCGATGAATGGATCAGCGGCATGGAATCGAAGTTCATGCCGAAGAAGCCCGTGATCAGGTTCAGCGGCAGGAAGATCGCGGTCAGCACCGTGAGCGTGCGCATGATGTCGTTGGTGCGGTGGCCCAGCGCCGAAAAATGCATCTGCACCGCCGTCTCCGCCGATTCGCCCAGGCGGCGCACATGGGCGAGCACGCGCTCCACGTGCTCGAGGACATCTCGCGAGCGCACGCGCAGCAGCTCGCGTTCGCGCCGGGCATGCGCGTCCTTCTCTTCGGGCCACTCGTCCAGCGCGTCGATCCACTCCTGGACGGCGCTGCGCTGGTCCTCGCAGGTGTCCTCGAGCAGGTGCAGCGCGTTGCGCGATTCCAGCAGCACGGGCCAGTCGCGGAACCGGCTCTTGGGGTCGAGCAGCTCCTGCTGCAGGTAGCCGAGCTGCCGAGTGAGCAGGCGCCGCAGGTCGAGGTAGCTGTCGACCATGTGGTTGACCATGCGCAGCATCAGGTCGGCCGGGCTCGCCGGCATGCGCGAGTTGCCACGCCCCTCGCCGTTGACGTTCAGGCTGGCCAGCCGCAGCGCGAAGTGGTCGCGCACGGGGCATTCGGTCGGGTGCACCGTGACCAGCACGCGGTCGAACACCGCGAACCCGACGGGGCTGGTGTCGATGGACTGCAATGCGCGCCGCGCTGCGGCCAGCGTGCCGTGCTCGCCGTCGACGAACAGCTGCGCTGCGCCCGGGCTGGCCGCGAGCCGCCGGAACACCATCATGTCGTACCAGGAGGTGTAGTCGTAGTGGCTCGGAAGCTGGTTGTTCAGCAGGTCGGAGACGTGCAGGTCCACCAGCTGCCCGCCCGTCCAGCGCTGCAGCTGCGCCTGGACGCCCGCGATGCCGACCTCGAACTCGCGACGCGCACTGCCGATCCAGAGGAAGCCGACGGCGGGCAGGTCCGTCGGCATCTCCGGGAGTTCCAGGAACTGCTCCCCGGTGACGTGGAAGAAGCGCATCAGCGCTGGCGGAGTCGGGCCGCGGCCTCGAGGGCGAAGTAGGTCAGCACGCCATCGGCGCCGGCGCGCCGGAAGGCCAGCAGCGATTCCATCATCACGGCGTCGTGGTCGAGCCAGCCGTTCGCGGCCGCGGCCTTGAGCATCGCGTACTCGCCGCTGACCTGGTAGGCGAAGGTGGGCACGCGGAACTCCTCCTTCACGCGGCGGACGATGTCCAGGTACGGCATGCCGGGCTTGACCATCACCATGTCCGCGCCCTCGGCGATGTCGAGCGCGACCTCGCGCAGCGCCTCGTCGCTGTTGCCCGGGTCCATCTGGTAGACCTTCTTGTCGGCCTTGCCCAGGTTGCCGGCGCTGCCCACCGCATCGCGGAAGGGGCCGTAGAAGGCGCTCGCGTACTTGGCGCTGTAGGCCATGATGCGCGTGTGGATCAGGCCCCGGGCCTCGAGCGCGTCGCGGATGGCGCCGATGCGGCCGTCCATCATGTCGCTGGGTGCGACGATGTCCACGCCGGCCTCGGCCTGCACCAGCGCCTGCCGGGTCAGCATGGCGACCGTCTCGTCGTTGAGGATGTAGCCGGTGTCGTCGAGCAGGCCGTCCTGGCCGTGGCTGGTGAACGGGTCCAGCGCCACGTCGGTCAGCAGGCCGAGTTCGGGGAACCGCTTCTTCAGCTCGCGCACGACCGTGGGCACCAGGCCTTCGGGGTTGGCGGCCTCGCTGCCGTCCGGGGTCTTGAGGGCGGGGTCGATCACCGGGAACAGCGCCATCACCGGCACGCCCAGCGTCAGGCACTGCTCGGCCACGCCGAACAGGCCGTCGAGGCTGCGGCGCATGACGCCCGGCATGCTGGCGACGGGTTCCTCGCGGCCCTGCCCTTCCAGCACAAAGACCGGCAGGATGAAGTCTTCTGGGGCCAGGCGGTGCTCGCGGACGAGGGCGCGCGTGAAGGCGTCGCGGCGCAGGCGGCGCGGGCGGCTGGCGGGAAAGGGCGGGGGGGTCGGCGACACGGGTTTCTCCTGCGCGGCAGGAGCGTAAAGCCGCTGGCAAGCCCCGGACGCGCTCTGATAAAGTGCTCGGCGGATGATAGCCGCAAGGCTGTCGTTCCCTGCTTTTCCTCCCTGAGCAGGCGCCTTGCCGTATGACAGCGATAAGGCTTGCACGCCCCGGCCGCTGGCCGGGGCTTTTTTTCGCCACGACCATAATCGCGCACATGGCCTATCTCTGGGTGAAAGCCTTCCACATCGTCTTCGTTGCCAGCTGGTTCGCGGGCCTGTTCTACCTGCCGCGCCTGTTCGTCAACCTGGCCATGGTGGCCCCCGACAGCCACGCCGAGCGCGAGCGGCTGCTGCTGATGGCGCGCAAGCTCTACCGCTTCTCCAGCCTGCTGATGGTGCCGGCGGTGGCGCTGGGCCTGTGGCTGTGGCTGGGCTTCGGCATCTCGGGCGGCTGGATGCACGCCAAGCTGCTGCTGGTGGTGGGCGTGCTCGGCTACCACCACACCTGCCGCAGCCTGATGCGCAGTTTCGAGCGGCTCGAGAACCGCCGCAGCCACCGCTGGTTCCGGGTCTTCAACGAAGCCTCGGTGCTGCTGTTCGCCGCCATCGTCGTGCTGGTGGTGGTGAAGCCCTTCTGATGCCTTCGGCCGCCGCACGCGGCCCGGCGGCCCTGGCGGCCGCGATGCTCGCTGCGCTGGTCGTGTACGCGAGCCTGTTTCCCTTCGAAGGCTGGCGCTGGCCGCCCGGGCGCGACGCGACCGATCTGCTGGCCCTGCCCTGGCCGCGCTACCGGTTGCCGTTCGACCAGTGGTCCAACTTCCTGGGCTATGTGCCCCTGGGCCTGCTGATGGCGCTGGCGCTGCTGCGGCGGGGCACGCTGGCGGCCATCACGGGCGCCACCCTGCTGGCCGCCGGGCTGTCGTACTGCGCCGAGGTCGCGCAGCACTTCCTGCCCGACCGCCACCCCTCGCTGCTGGACTGGGTGCTCAACGCCGGCGGCGGCGCCCTGGGCGCCCTTCTCGCGCCGCCGCTGTGGCGCCTGGGGTGGCCGCAACGCGCGGGCGCCTGGATGGCGCGCTGGTTCGACGCGGGCAGTACCGGCGCCGTGCTGCTGCTGGCGCTGTGGCCGCTGGCGCTGCTGTTTCCGGCGCCCGTGGCGCTGGGCCTCGGGCAGGTGGGGCCGCGGCTGCTGCCGCTGCTGGCCGACGCGCTGGACGGCGTGCCCTGGGCGGCGGCCTGGCATGCCGCGCTGGCGGCTGAAGGCCTGCCGCAGCCGCCGCTGGGCGTTCCGGCCGAGACGATGGTGACGGCGCTCGGCCTGCTGGCGCCCTGCCTGGTGGCCTTTGCCGTGGTGCGGCCCGGCTGGCGCCGCGTGGGCGTGAGCCTGGGCGCAGCAGCCATGACGGCCGGCGTGCTGGCGCTGTCGACGGCGCTGAACTTCGGCCCCGAACACGCCTGGCGGTGGCTGGCCCCGACGACGGCGCCGGCGCTCGTCATCGGCGGCCTGCTGGCCGTCGCGCTCGCGCCGGTGCCGCGCCGCGTGGCGGCGGGCCTCGGGCTCGTGGTGGTGACGGCGCTGGTGCTGCTGGTGGCGCAGGCCCCGGCCGACCCGTACTTCGCGCAAAGCCTGCTGCGCTGGGAGCAGGGCCGCTTCATCCGGTTCCACGGCCTGTCGCAGTGGATCGGGTGGCTGTGGCCCTATGCGGCAGGGCTGTGGCTTCTGGGGCGGTTGGGGTCGGCTCCTACAATTCGGCCATGAGCTATTACGAGCGCCACATCTTCTTCTGCCTGAACCAGCGCGAGAACGGCGACGCCGCCTGTGCGCAGCAAGGCGCGCAGGCGGGCTTCGACCGCTGCAAGTCACGCGTGAAGGCCGCCGGGCTCGCCGGGCCGGGGCAGGTGCGGGTGAACAAGGCCGGTTGCCTGGACCGCTGCGCCGGCGGCCCCGTGGCCGTGGTCTACCCCGAAGCCACCTGGTACACCTTCGTCGACGAGCACGACATCGACGAGATCGTCGATTCGCACCTGAAGAACGGGAAGGTCGTCGAACGCCTGCTGCTGCCGCCCGACGTGGGCCGATGAACGCGCAGACCGAAAAGCGGCTCATCGCCGGCCCGGCCGGCGCGATCGAATGCGCGATCGACGTGCCCGGCGCCGATGCGCCGGTGCGCGGCGTCGCCGTGCTGTGCCACCCGCACCCGCTGCACGGCGGCACGATGGACAACAAGGTCGTGCAGACGCTCGCCCGCGCCTTCGTGCAGCTGGGCTACCGCGCGGTGCGCTTCAACTTCCGCGGTATCGGCGGCTCCGCCGGCGCCTGGGACGAAGGCCGGGGCGAGGTGGACGACGCGCTGGCCGTCATCGCCGCGCTGCGCGAGCCCGGCCTGCCGCTGGCCCTGGGCGGATTCTCCTTCGGCGCCTACGTCGCCACGCAGGCCGCGGCCCGCCTCCCGGCGGACGCCCGGGCCGAGCGCCTGGTGCTCGTCGGGCCGGCCGTGGTGAACTTTCCGGCCGCGCCGGTGTCGCAGGACAGTATCGTCATCCACGGCGAGTCCGACGAAGTAGTGCCGCTGTCCGCCGTGCTGGACTGGGCGCGCCCGCAGGTGCTGCCCGTCACCGTGGTGCCCGCTACCGGGCACTTCTTCCATGGCCAGCTCGGCCTGCTCAAGCAACTGATCACCGGTGCATGGCACCGCCCCTGATGAAAAGACTTCTCGCTTTCCTGCTGGCCGTGGCCGGTGTCTCACTGCATGTCCCGGCGTCCGCGCAACTGCCGCAGCCGCCCGAGGTGGCCGCGCGCCAGTACGTGCTGCTCGACCTGAGCAGCCAGCAGGTGCTGGCCGAGCGCGACGCCGACGCCCGCGCCGAGCCGGCATCGCTGACCAAGCTGATGACGGCCTACCTGGTGTTCCAGGCCCTGCGCGACAAGAAGCTCACGCTGGAGCAGACGCTGCCAGTGTCGGAACTCGCCTGGAACGAGCGCAAGGCCGGCGGCTCGCTGATGTTCATCGACCCCAAGATGACGCCCAAGGTCGACGAACTCCTGCGCGGCATGATCGTGCAGAGCGGCAACGACGCCTCGGTGGCGCTGGCAGAAGGCGTGGGCGGCACGCTGGAGCAGTTCGTCGCGATGATGAACCGGCAGTCGCAGGCCTGGGGCCTGAAGAACACGCAGTTCAAGAACGTCACCGGCCTCACCGAGGCGGGCCACTACAGCAGCGCACGCGACCTGTCCGTGATCGCCGGGAAGATCATCACCGACTTCCCAGACCACTACCGCTACTACGCGATCCGCGACTACACCTTCAACAAGATCCGCCAGGACAACCGCAACATGCTGCTGGGCCGCGACCCGGCCGTGGACGGCATGAAGACCGGCTACACCGACGCCGCCGGCTACTGCCTGATCGCCAGCGCCAAGCGCGCGCTGCCCGGCGGCGAGCGCCGGCTGGTGACGGTCGTGCTGGGCACGGCTTCGCGCGAGGCGCGCGCCAGCGAGAGCCAGAAGCTGCTGAACTGGGGCTGGGCCGCCTGGGACGCCGTGCGCCTGTTCGAGGCCGGCAAGCCCGTGGCCACGGTGCCGGTCTGGAAGGGCGCCCTGCCCGAGGTCGGCCTGGGTGCGGCCGGGCCGCTGGTCGTGACGGTGCCGCGCGGCGAGGGCGCGCAGCTGAAGACCACCATCGAACGCACCGACCCGCTGGTCGCGCCGCTGACGCAGGGCCAGGCCGTGGGCACGATCCGCATCGTCACGGCCAGCGGCGCCGAGGTGCGCCGCGTGCCGCTGCAGGTGCTGACGCCCGTGCCGCTGGCCGGCATCTTCGGGCGCGCCTGGGATGCCGTGCGCCTGTGGATCAAGTAATCTCGTCGAACAGGAGACCGCGATGACCCCTCTTCCGGACAGCATCTGCTACCTGAACGGCGTCTACACGCCATTGAACGAAGCGAAGATCAGCGTTCTCGACCGCGGCTTCATCTTCGGCGACGGCGTCTACGACGTGGCGCCGGTCTACGGCCAGCGCCTGTTCCGCTTCGACGAGCACATGGCCCGCCTCGCGCGCGGGCTGGCCAAGATCCGCATCCGCAACCCGCTGACGCGCGAGGAGTGGCTCGAGCGCTGCCGCCATCTGGTGGCCGCAACGAAGGAAAAGACGGGCGCCGACGACCAGCTCGTCTACATCCAGGTGTCGCGCGGCGTGGCGCTGCGCGACCATGTCATGCCGGCCGACATCGAGCCCACGGTCTTCATGATGGCCAACCCGATGAAGCCGGCCACGCCCGAGCAGCGCCACGCAGGCGTGGCCTGCGTGACCGCGCGAGATTTCCGCTGGGAGCGCGGCGACATCAAGAGCACCTCGCTGCTGGGCAACGTGCTGGCGCGCCAGATCTCGGCCGACCACGGCGCTGTGGAAACCATCATGTTCCGCGACGGCTGGCTCACCGAGGCCGCCGCCAGCAACGTCTGGATCGCCCACGAAGGCGCGTTGCTGGGCCCACCGAAGAGCGAGCACCTGCTCGAGGGCATCCGCTACGACCTTCTGCGCGAGCTCTGCGAGGACGTAGGCATCGCCTGCAACCTGCGCCCCATCTCCGAAGCCGACGTGCGCGCCGCCGACGAGGTCATGCTGAGCTCGGCCACGAAGGAGATCCTGCCCGTGACCCGCATCGACGGCGAGCCGGTGGGCCACGGCGCGCTGCGCGGCAAGCCGGGCCCGGTGTACGCCCGCCTGCACGAGGCCTACCAGCGCGCCAAGACTCAGCAGAGCATCTGATGGACATCCCGCCCGAACAGAGCCTGATCGAATACCCGAGCGCCTTCCCGATCAAGGTGATGGGCGCTCAGGTGGAGGGCTTCGTCGGAGCCGTGATCCGTATCGCGCAGCAGTTCGACCCCGCGTTCGACCACGCGACGGTCGAGTTGCGGCCCAGTTCGGGCGGCAAGTACCTCGGCGTGACGATCACCGTCACCGCCACCAGCCGGGAGCAGCTCGACGAGCTCTACCGCACCCTCAGCACGCACCCCATGGTGCGGGTGGTGTTGTAGGCACCTGAGCGGCCGGCGCCGGGCCGCTCAGGACGGCGTCGCCTTCAGGCGCTCGTCGAGTTCCTTCAGCTTGCCCGGGGCGGCCTCGTCGCCGTTCTTCGCGGCGATGTCGTACCAGTAGCGCGCCAGGCGCAGGTCGCGGTCGACGCCGTCGCCGGATTCGTACATCGACGCGATCAGGTACTGCGCGCCGATGTCGCCGCTCTTCGCGGCCTCGCGGTACCAGCGGGCGGCGGCCTCGCGGTCGCGCGGGGCGCCGCGGCCCAGGTAGAAGGCCGTGGCCACTTCCACCTGCGCGTCCACGCTGCCGGCTTCGGCCGCCAGCAGGAACCAGCGCTGCGCCAGCGGCAGGTCAGGCCGACCCAGGCGGCCGGTGTCGTACAGGCGGCCCAGGCCCACCATGGCCGTGACGAAACCACGCTCCGCCGCGCGCTGCATCAGCCGCGCGGCCTCGGCAGGCCGGCCGGCATCGAGCGCGATGACGCCCAGGTTGTAGTCGGCCGCGGGCACGCCCCGGCGCGACAGCGCCTCGAGCGACTTGCGGGCCGCGGCGACCTCGCCGCGCTGATAGGCGTCCACAGCCTCCTGCAGGGCCGGGTCTTCGGTCGGCGCCGAGGGCTCGGCCGCTCGCGCAGCCGCGGCGGTGGCGGTTAGCAGCAGGGCAATCAGGACAACACGCATCTCGGCTCCAGTCGGTGATGGACGATACGCGCTGGGTCGCGACGGCGCGCAGGTTCTGACGCAATCCCCCTCGCTACACTGGCGCCATGCAGGTGCTGACCCTGGGCCGCCGCCCCTACGACGGCATCGAGACCGCGATGCGCGAATTCACCGCCGCACGCGGGCCCGAGACCGAGGACGAACTCTGGCTCGTCGAGCACGACCCCGTCTTCACGCAGGGCCTGGCCGGCCGGCCCGAACACGTGCTGGGCGCGAGCGGCATCCCGGTCGTGCAGACCCAGCGCGGCGGGCAGGTCACGTACCACGGCCCGGGCCAGGTGGTGGCCTATCCGCTGGTGGACCTTCAGCGCATGGGCATCTACGTCAAGGAATTCGTCTTCCGGCTGGAATCGGCGGTGCTGCGGGTGCTGGAATCCTGCGGCGTCACCGGCCACCGCATCGTGGGCGCGCCGGGCATCTACGTCCGGCTCGACGACCCCTTCAGCCATGCCGCGCTGGCCCCCCACGGGCCGGGCGGCAACCCCTTCGCGGGCCTGGGCAAGATCGCGGCGCTGGGCATCAAGGTCAGCCGCCACTGCAGCTACCACGGGCTCGCGCTGAACGTGGCGATGGATCTCGAGCCCTTCTCTCGCATCGACCCCTGCGGCTACGCGGGCCTCGCGACGGTGGACCTGCGCTCGCTGGGCGTGGACATCGAATGGAACGATGCCGCCGAGCGCCTGGCGAAGGCGCTGCAGCGGCATCTGACACCCTGAATCCTGAAGGGTGGGCGGGTCAGCGAGTCGTCACCGCAGCGGCGCGGGCTCGTCCTCGTCGCTGACGGGCGGCACGATGCCGTTCACCAGCAGCGGGTCCATCATGTCGTCCGCGGGCCGGGTGGCCACGTAGTCGGTGTAGGCCATGGGCGACGCGGTGGCGCTGGCAGGGACGGCCAGCGGGTCCACGGCCGCGGGCGGTTCGTCATGGTCGCTGCCGCCGCAGGCGGCGAGCAGCAGCACGGCGATGCCGGTGGTGCACAGGAGGCGCATGTTCATGTCGGCCTCCTTCAGCGGCTGCCGGGCAGCGGCGTGTTCAGGTACGGAAACCCCGCCAGCAGCGGCGCCACGGCCTGATCGACGGCGTCGTGCAGCTTGAAGGCGGTGGCGCCCAGCGGCACCGCCGAGGGCTTGCACGCCGGGCCGAAGCCGAGCGCGTCGGCATCGCCGTTGGCCACGCACAGGCCGCCCATCATCGCGACCAGCGCGATGTCCACCACGTCGTCCTTGGGCCGGCGTCCGTTCGGGAAGCCGGCGTTGTCGCTGCCGCCTGCCAGCAGGTTGCCCACCACGCCGAGGCGGTTCTGCTGCTCGAAGGGCACCGGCGCGATGCCGGTGTTCAGGCGCAGCATCTCGGACGCCACCACGTTGCGCGGCTGGTTGACGCCGGCGATGCCCGTCAGGAAGGTCGTGACGAGGTCGCTGCGCGGGAAGTTGGTGGGCGCGATGCCCGGCGCGCCGAGCGCGATCTCCAGCAGCGCGGGCAGGGTCGGGTTCGTCACGTAGTCGATGAACTGGCCGTCGCCGGACGGGCGGGACGCGTTGAACCTGTCCTTGTCCTTCAGGCCGATGACCACCTCGTTGACCAGTGGCATGCCCAGGCGCGAGACCTGCGTCCACGCACCTCCCACCTTCTCGCTCGTCTGGTGGCCGGACACGGGGCTGCCGTCGAGCAGGCGCGCCTGGCGCAGGCTGGCGCTCGTCCAGCCGCCGATCACGGCATCGCCCTGGACGATGCAGGAGGTGTGAAGCTCCATCGCGAGCGTGGTGACGTTCTTGTTGCCGATGGTGTTGGGCGCGGCATTGATCAGCGTCGGGTCGGTGATGACAGAGACAGGCGCGTTCACGAGGTCGAAGATCGTGCCCAGGTTGACGGCGAACGGGTCCTGCCGCTGGCCCACGAACACGCGGGCGGGCATGCTGCAGCCCGGTACGTTGACGGTGTACACGTGCTGCGCTGCGTAGCCCGGGTAGTCGGGGATGGTCTTCACGCCGATGTTGTCGACCGGCTTCGGGAACACCGCGCCGCCGCCGCTCGCGTTGGTGACGGCGCCGCCCGCGCCCTTGCGCCGGTCGCCGCGCCGGACGTCGATGCTGAAGGTCTCGGCGAGGTTCAGCGCCGCGTCCTTCGGGCCGCTGACGCTGCCGGCCTGCACGAGCGGAATGGCGACGTTCTTGCCGCCGATGTTCAGCGAGACGCCCTGGCCGCCGGCCGCGAGCTTGTTCTGGAAGCGGAACTGGAAGGTGATGTCTTCCCTGGCGTCGCCGTTGTTGTCGAGGTGGATCTCGTACAGCGCGTTCGGGTCCATCGCGAAGTAGTTCGGGCCGCCGTAGGCGTCCTGCAGGGGCACGTAGTTGGCGATCACGGTCACGTAGTCGGCGCGGCCCGGCTCGTAGCTGCGGAACATGTAGAAGTCGGTGGCGTCGACCTTCGGCGCGGTCGTGATGAACGGCGCTTCTCGGTGGCTGGACGCGCCGACGAGCCCGCAGGCGGTCAGCAGGGCGGCGCCGAGGATCGGGGCGATGACGGGTTTCGGGAATCGGGGCATGGGGGAATCTCCTGGCGGTTCCGGCAACTCGCCGGTGTTGGCTTCTACGCAGCCCACCCCGCACTGGATGCAGCGGCCTAGAATTCAGGCCCATGGAAAACCCTGCGCCCCCCGCCTACGACGCCACCGCCAAGCAGAAGGCGCAGGCCAAGACCTCGCGCATCCCCATCAAGGTGGTGGCGGCCGAAGTCCTCAAGAAGCCCGACTGGATCCGCGTCAAGGCGGGCAGCCCCAGCACGCGCTTCTACGAGATCAAGCAGATCCTGCGCGAGCACAAGCTGCACACGGTCTGCGAGGAAGCCTCCTGCCCGAACATCGGCGAGTGCTTCGGCAAGGGCACGGCCACCTTCATGATCATGGGCGACAAGTGCACGCGCCGCTGCCCGTTCTGCGATGTCGGCCACGGCCGCCCCGACCCGCTGGACGCCGATGAACCGCTGAACCTGGCGCGCACCATCGCCGCGCTGAAGCTCAAGTACGTCGTGATCACGAGCGTCGACCGCGACGACCTGCGCGACGGCGGCGCGGCGCACTTCGTCGATTGCATCCAGCAGACGCGTGCGCTGTCGCCGGCCACGCAGATCGAGATCCTGGTGCCCGATTTCCGCGGCCGCGACGACCGCGCGCTGTCCATCCTGACGGCCGCGCCGCCCGACGTGATGAACCACAACCTCGAGACCGCGCCGCGCCTGTACAAGGAAGCGCGCCCCGGCAGCGACTACGCCTTCAGCCTGAACCTGCTGAAGAAGTTC
The DNA here is from genome assembly GCA_903938815.1 of uncultured beta proteobacterium. Lineage (GTDB taxonomy): Bacteria > Pseudomonadota > Gammaproteobacteria > Burkholderiales > Burkholderiaceae_C > Rubrivivax. The sequence continues at coordinate 19,896 of CAJAES010000129.1, read as the reverse complement.
AAGGCCCTGCACCCCGGCGTGCCCACCAAGAGCGGCATCATGGTGGGCCTGGGCGAGACGGACGAGGAGATCCTGCAGGTGATGCGCGACATGCGCGCGCACGACATCGACATGCTCACCATCGGCCAGTACCTGGCGCCTAGCGGCCACCACCTGCCGGTGCGCCGCTACGTGCACCCGGACACCTTCAAGATGTTCGAGGCCGCCGCCTACGAGATGGGCTTCAGCCACGCCGCCGTGGGTGCGATGGTGCGCAGCAGCTACCACGCCGACCAGCAGGCGCATGCGGCTGGGGTGGTCGGCACCTGAGCGACGGGCATCGTCGCCGGGCGAGACTGACGTTCAATGGGCGGGCGGCCGCGCCGACCCGTAGCCCTTCAGCGCCCCTGCGCCTTGAGCCGCGCATCCAGGCGCGGGTACACCCGCCGCGCGTTGCCCTCGAAGATCAGGTGTCGCGCCTTCGGGTCCAGGTCCGCGGCCTCGATGTAGCGGCGGGTGTCGTCGAAATTGTGGCCCGTGTCAGGGTCCACCCCGCGCACGGCGCCGATCATCTCGCTCGCGAACAGCAGGTTCTCGACCGGGATCACCTTCGTCAGCAGGTCGATGCCCGGCTGGTGGTAGACGCAGGTGTCGAAGAACACGTTGCCCAGCAGGTGCTGCTGCAGCGGCGGCCGGCCCGACGCCTGCGCCAGCCCGCGGAAGCGGCCCCAGTGGTACGGCACGGCGCCGCCCCCGTGGGGGATGACGAAGCGCAGGCCCGGGAAATCGCGAAAGAGATCGGAATCCAGGCACTGCATGAAGGCGGTGGTGTCGGCGTTGAGATAGTGCGCGCCCGTGGTGTGGAAGCAGGCATTGCAGCTCTGGCTGACATGGATCATCGCCGGCAGGTCGTACTCGACCAGCTTCTCGTACAGCGGGTACCAGTGCCGGTCGCTCAGGGGCGGGCTGGTCCAGTGGCCGCCGGAAGGGTCGGGGTTCAGGTTGACGCCGACGATCCCGTACTCCCGCACGCAGCGCTCCAGTTCCGGAATGCAGCTGGCCGGGTCGACGCCGGGGCTCTGCGGCAGCATCGCCGCCGGCGCGAAGTGCGCGGGGTAAAGGCTGGCCGCGCGGAAGCAAACCTCGTTGCAGATGGCCGCCCAGGTGGCCGAGACCTGGAAGTCACCGATGTGGTGGGCCATGAAGATGGCGCGTGGGCTGAAGAGGGTCAGGTCGTGGCCGCGCTGGCGCATCTGGCGCAGCTGGTTCGTTTCCAGCGCCTCGCGCAGTTCGTCATCGCCGATGCGCAGTTCGCTCGGGTGCGGCATCCCGGCGTGGTTCGCCACCGCGGCGATCTGCCGCATCCGCCAGGCTTCCAGCGCCTTCGGCGCCGTCGTGAAGTGCCCGTGGGCATCGATGATCAAGATCGGTTTCCTTTCTCCACGCCAAGCTGCCGACCCCGGCGCTGCCGGGTCGGTGGGCGTGTCTTTCGGCCGGTGAACGGGCGGGTCAGTTGGCCTGGATCTTGGCTTCGCGGATGAGCCGGCCGTAGCGCTCGCGCTCCGCACGGACCAGCGTGCCCAGTGGCTCGGGGCCTGTCGGTGACACCTCCGCGCCCAGGGCGGCCAGGCGCTCCTTGATCTCCGGCAGAGCGAGCGCCTTGCGGACCTCCGCGCTCAGCTTGTCGATGACTACGCCGGGCGTGCCACGCGGCGCAATGAAGGCGTGCCAGACGGAGGCCTCGAAACCCGGGTAGCCGGACTCCGCGATGGTCGGCGTGTCCGGGAGCGTGGTGACACGCTCGGAGCTCAGCGCGGCGAGCACCCTCAATCGGCCGGCCTTCACGTGCGGCAGAACCTCGACCGCGTTCACGACAACCAGTGGCAGTTGCCCGCCGAGTACGTCGGAGATCGCCGGTGAGCCCCCCTTGTAGGGCACGTGCCCCAGCGTGATGCCTGCCGCCCGCGCAAAGAGCTCCATCGCCAGGTGCGGTGTCGAGCCGTTGCCCGGCGTGGCGTAGAGCACCCCGGCCGGGCGAGACTTGGCCACCTCGACCAGCTTCGCGAGGCTGGAAAACTCGGACGAGGCGTTGGCAGCGATCACCACTGGCAGGCGCGCCACCAGCGCGACCGGCATGACGTCGCGTTCGGGATCGAACGGCGGCGGCTGATAGAGAACCGGGTTCGCCGCCAGACCGTTGGCCACGAGCATGACGGTATGACCATCCGGCGCGCTGTTGATGAGTGCACGGATGGCGATGTTGCTGCCAGCCCCTGGCAGGTTCTCGATGACAACGGGCTGCCCGATGCTCTCGGACACTTTCTGGCCCACCGCCCGGGCGACGATGTCCATCGCACCACCCGGCGCGAAGCCGACCAGGATCTTGATCGGCCGGGTGGGGAACGTCTGAGCCCATGCGGCCGACGCACCTGTCAGCGTGCCGACCACGGCGCCGGACATCGCCATCAGCCAGCGGCGGCGGGCGGGAGTCATCTTGGTTTCATGCATGGTTTGTCTCCTGGGTTTCTGGTGTCGGTCGACCTGGTCTTCGACGCGGCTGTTGCCCGCCCTGGAAGGCGCCAGGAGAATGATCGGGAGGCGCGAGGCTGCAGTCCAATATATATTTCGCGCCCAATGCATTCGACGTTCGAATAAATGGACCTGCGCCAACTGCGTTACTTCGTGGCCGTGGCCGAGGAGCTCAGCTTCACGGTGGCAGCGCGCCGGCTCAACATCAGCCAGCCTCCTCTGAGCATGCAGGTGATGGCACTCGAAAGCGAGATCGGCGTGCAGCTGATCGACCGCACACACCGCAGCATTGCATTGACGGAAGCAGGCAAGGTATTTCTCGAACAGGCCCGGCAGACCCTGAGCCTGTTGGCGAACGGCGTCGAGCTGACCCAGCGGGCGGGCCGTGGCGAGGCCGGACTGCTTCGCGTCGCATTCACGGGCTCGGTGCCGCTGGTGCCGGGCTTCGCAGCGCTGATCAAGGCCTTCCGTCGCGAGTGGCCGCTGGCCCGGCTGCAGATCGAGCATATGCCCACGGGAACCCAGTTGCAGGCGCTCGAAGAGGGCCGCATCGATGTCGGGCTGTTGCGCCCGTCGCCGCAGTTTCGTCCGCCCGCACACCTGATGCTGACCGAGTTCTGGCGCGACGAATTGCAGGTCGTCCTGCCTGAAGGACACGCATTGGCCCGCATCAGCGGCCCGATCGCGGTGAGATCCGTCGCTTCGGAGCCGCTGATCCTGTTTCCACGCGGCATCGGATGCGGGCTGCACGACCACGTGATGAGCCTGTGCAACCAGGCTGGGTTCGTGCCTCAGGTGGTCTATGAGGCGCGCGAGGGCACGACGATCGTCGGTCTGGTCGCAGCCGGTGTCGGCATCTCCGTGCTGCCCACCGCGTACACGCAACTGGGCACGAGCGGTGTCCGCTACGCTCCGCTGGAGCCCTCGCATGCCGCCAGCCAGCTCTTCCTGGCGCACCGGACAGATGCACCCAGCCAGTTGGTGGAGCGCTTCGTGACCCTTGCGCAGGACATGGTCGACGGCGGGCCCAAGGGTCTGCGGGCAGGGATCTGACTGGCACACTCCCGAAACATCGACATCGCGAACGGAAGGAACCCCATGCAACGCCGCAGCTTGATGATCGCCGGGCTCGCCGGCCTGTCCGCCGCCACCGGCGCGCACGCCGCCCTCAACGAGACCGATGCCGCCAGCGGCATCCGCGTGGCGCTGGAGCGCGGCGCCGAGGCGGCGGTGAAGGGCCTGGGCCGCACAGATGGCTTTCTCGGCAACCCGAAGGTTCGCATCCCGCTGCCGGGGTACCTGGAAGACGCGGCCAAGCTGATGCGCACGCTCGGCCAGGGCAAGCGTGTGGACGAACTCGTGACGGCCATGAACCGGGCCGCCGAGGCCGCCGTGCCCGAGGCGCGGACATTGCTCGTCAACACCGTCAAGCAGATCAGCGTGGAAGACGCGCTGCGCATCGTCAAGGGCGGCGACACGGCCGTGACGGACTTCTTCGCCCGCAAGACGCGCACGCCGCTGGGCGAGAAGTTCCTGCCCATCGTGACGCAGGCCACCGAGCGCGTGTCGCTGGCCGACAAGTACAACCGGGTCGCGGGCAAGGCGCAGGGCCTGGGGCTCGTGAAGCCCGAGGACGCGAACGTGCAGCAGTACGTCACGCGCAAGGCGCTGGACGGCCTGTACCTGATGATCGCCGAGGAAGAGAAGAAGATCCGCGCCGACCCCGTGGGCACCGGCAGCGCGATCCTGAAGAAGGTCTTCGGGTTCTGACGACTTCGGATTCTGACGGCCGCCGGGGCCGCGCTCAGGCCTTGCTGAGCGCGTAGCGCAGGGCTGCGGGCAGGTCCCGGACCGCGCTTTCGCTGCCCACGCGCGTGAGCTCGAAGCGCCCGCTGGAGCTGACTTCCAGCCCCTTGAAGCGGGACGACACGTGCACCAGCGGCGGGCCGGAACCGCCGGCCTGCAGTTCGGCCAGCCACTGGTCGACCTCGGTGTCGCGCTCGTCGACGATCAGCACGTCGGGCGGAATCTCCAGCGCATAGTCGCGCGCCTCGGCGAGCGTGTCGACGATGTCGACCAGCATGCCCATGTCGGCCGTGGCCTCGCGCACGATGTGCCGCACGTCCCCCCGGGACGCCAGCACCAGCACCTGGGTGCCGGCCAGCGGTTGGGTGCTCATGGCGTAGGGGTCCTCGAGCATCGTCAGCTCGTCGACCAGCTTCGGCCAGCGGCGTGGGGTCTCGGGGAAATCGAGCGTCAGCTGCACCTGCCAGGCCGTCTCGACGCGCCGGATGCGCACGCCAAGCGCGCGGCAGGCCTGCTCCACCAGGCGCCAGGGCATGGTGTCCAGCGCGGCGGGGTCGCCGCCGCGCTCGGCCCGCTCCACCTCGAAGGCCAGTTCGGCGCCGGGGCCCAGGCGGTCGGGCGCGCGCCAGTCGAAATCGCAGCGCAGCACCGCGTGCACCGGCCACTCGTTCAGGCTGGTGGACAGGTTCAGGGTCTGCGAACGGCAGTGCTCGAAGGCCCAGTCCAGCAGGCTCAGGATCAGCGCGAACAGCAGTGACGGGTCGGCCGACACTGCGGCCGGCTGCAGGACCTGCCGCACCTCGAGCCCGCAATCGGCGATCTCGTTGGCGCGCTGGGTCAGCGCGTCGCGCAGCAGTTGCGGCAGTTCCAGCGTCTCGGGCGCCTGGCGCACGGTGCCGCCGGCCAGCCGGCTGACCTGCTGGCCCAGCATGGCCACGCGCCTGGCGCGTTCCAGATCGGCCTGCAGCGCGAGCAGGCTGCGGCGGCCGATGCGGCCGGTTTCCGTCAGGAGGCGCACACGGTCCAGCGCCGACGTCAGTGCCTCGGCCACTTCGGCGCCCACCTGCCCGGCCAGCAGCAACTGCTCGGCCTGCGGCACGGCCGCAGCCAGTGCGGCCGAGGCAGCGGGCGGCGCAAGGCGGCGCAGCGCGCCGGTGTCCGGCACGGTCATGACTGAAGTGCTCCTGTGGTTCAGGGCACAGTGTGGGCCCGGGCCGCTTGCGCGCGTTCCCCGTGAATCCGGGGTCAGGCCTGCCGGAATGTAAGCAAATGCGTCAGTTTCGTAACCGGCCCGGAGTCTCCGGGGGCTGTCCTTGCCACTGTCCCTGCCGCTTACCTGCCGCTTCCCTGCCCGCCCCGCCGCTCAGATGACGCCCAGATGCCGCAGCCGCTCGCGCTCGTCGGGCGGCAGGCCGAACTCGGCCAGCACCTCGTCGGTGTGCTGCCCCAGCAGGGGCGGCGCGCGGCGCGTCGTCACGGGCGTGGCCGAGAGTTTCAGCGGGCTGGACACCAGTTCCATCGACCCGGCCAGTGGGTGCGCGACCCGGCTCGTCATCCCGCGGGCCTGCACGTGGGGGTCGGCAAAGACCTCGCCCAGGTCATTGATGGCGCCGCAAGGCACCTTGGCGGCCTCCAGCGCCGCCAGCCACTCGGCCTTCGGGCGCTGGCGCATCAGCTCGGCCAGCAGCGGCACCAGCACGGCGCGGTGGCGCACGCGTTCGGCGTTCTTCGTGAAGCGCGGGTCGGCGGGCAGGTCGGGCCGCCCGGCGACGGCGCAGAACTTCTCGAACTGCCCGTCGTTGCCCACCGCCAGGATCATGTGGCCGTCCGCCACCTCGAAGACCTGATACGGCACGATGTTCTGATGCGCGTTGCCCACCCGCTTCGGAGGCTGGCGCGTGACCAGGTAGTTCGCGCCCAGGTTGGCCAGCATGGCCACCTGCGTGTCGAGCAGGGCCATGTCGACGTCCTGGCCTTCGCCGGTGGCGTCGCGGTGGCGCAGCGCGGCCAGGATGCCCACCGTGGCGTACATGCCCGTGAAGAGGTCGGCCACCGCCACGCCCACCTTCTGCGGGCCGCCGCCGGGCAGGTCGTCGCGCTCGCCGGTCACGCTCATGAGGCCGCCGATGCCCTGGATGGCGTAGTCGTAGCCGGCGCGGTCGCGGTAGGGGCCGGTCTGGCCGAAGCCGGTGATCGAGCAGTAGACCAGGCGCGGGTTCAGCGCCCGCATGGTGGCGGAATCCAGCCCGTAGCGGCCCATGTCGCCCACCTTGAAGTTCTCGACCATCACGTCGCACTGCGCAGCCAGCCGGCGCACCAGCGCCTGGCCTTCGGGGTGGGCCAGGTCGATGGTGATGCTGCGCTTGTTGCGGTTGGCGCCCAGGTAGTAGGCGGCCTCGGCGGTGTCGCGCCCGATTTCGTCCTTCAGGAAGGGCGGGCCCCAGCCGCGGGTGTCGTCACCCGCCCCGGGGCGCTCGACCTTGATGACGTCGGCGCCGAGATCGGCCAGGGTCTGGGTGCACCAGGGGCCGGCCAGCACGCGGGAGAGATCGAGGATGCGCACGCCTTGGAGCGCGCCAGGGGTCGGGAGATCGGTCATGGGCCCGGATAATGCACCGGATGCGAGCATTTTTCCTGGCCGTCCCGGCCGCCCTGACCCTCTGCGCCGGGCTGACGGCCTGCAGCCCCGCATTGGATTGGCGCGAGATCCGGCCCGAGGGCAGCGGCGCGGTGGCCATGTTCCCCTGCAAGCCCACCACACATGCCCGCAAGGTGCAGCTGGCCGGCGGCGAAGTGCTGCTCACGCTGTACGCGTGCACCGCCGACGACACCACCTGGGCGCTGGCCTTCACCGACCTGGCCGACCCCGCGCGCGTGGGCCGGGCACTGGACGAGCTGCGCCTGAGCGCGGCTGCCAACATCGGCGCCGGCGCGCCGCGCACGCTGCCGCTGGCAGTGGAAGGGGCCACGCCCAGCACGGCCACAGGGCGGGTCGCGCTGGAAGGCAAGCGCAGCGACGGCGTGGCGGTGCAGGAGCAGGTGGCGGTCTTCGCCAAGGGCACGCGCGTCTTCCAGGCCACTGCCATCGGCGCGCGCCTGCCCGCCGATGGGCTGGAGGTCTTCTTCGGCGGCCTGCGCGCGCCATGAGGCGGCCCGCCCCGTGACGCCGATCTTCATCGGCTTTGCCTTCGCGTACTTCCTGTCGGCCCTGCTGCGCGCCGTCACGGCCACGCTGGCGCCGTCGTTCAGCGCCGAGCTGGCGCTGGGCGCCGGCGACCTGGGCCTGCTGGCCGGCGCCTACTTCTTCGGCTTCGCGATGCTGCAGCTGCCGCTGGGCAGCGCGCTGGACCGCTGGGGCCCGCGCCGCGTGCAGTTCGCGCTGATGCTGCTGGCCGTGGCGGGCTGCCTGCTGTTCGCGCGGGCCGAAGGCCTGCCGGGCCTGCTGGCCGCCCGGGTTTTGATCGGCATGGGGGTGGCGGCCTGCCTGATGGCGCCGCTGACAGCCTACCGCAGGCGCTTCACGCCCGGCGCGCAGCTGCGCGCCAACTCCTGGATGCTGATGACGGGCTCGCTGGGCATGCTGGCCTCGACACTGCCCGTGCAGTGGATGCTCCCGCTGCTGGGCTGGCGCGGCCTGTTCGTGGCGCTGGCGGCGCTGCTGGCGCTGTCGATGACGGTCATGCTGTGGCTGGTGCCGCGCGACGAGGTCACGGCACCCGCGCCCGGGCAGGCCGACGGCGGCTACGCAGCCATCGTGCGCCACCCGCTGTTCATCCGCCTGGCGCCGCTGGCCTTCATGCAGTACGGCGGCATGGTCGCCGTGCAGGCCCTGTGGGCGGGCCCGTGGCTGACCGAGGTGGGCGGCGGCTCGCCGCAGGCCGCGGCCGGCGGGCTCTTCGTCATCAACCTCGCGATGCTCTTCACCTTCCTGGCCTGGGGCGCCGTGATGCCCAGGCTGGCCGCGCGCGGCGTGCACGCGCTGGGCGTGCTGACCTGGGGCATGCCGCTGGCGCTGGCGCTGCTGGCGGGCATCGTCTGGGCCGGGCCCGCCGCAGGGGCGGGCGCCTGGGCAGCCTGGTGCGTGGCCAGCACCTGCGTGTCGCTCAGCCAGCCGGCCGTCGGGCAGGCGTTCCCGGCGGCGCACGCGGGCCGGGCGCTGTCGGCCTACAACCTCGTCATCTTCGGCGGCGTCTTCAGCGTGCAATGGGGCATCGGCCTCGCGCTGGACGCGCTGCGCGCCACGGGCATGGACACCGTGGCGGCCTACCAGGCGGCCTTCGGCGGCTTCGGGCTGCTGTGCGCCGCGGCGTATGCCTGGTTCCTGTGGCGCCGCGCATAATCGACCGGACCATGCCCGCAGTCCTGATCGTCGCCCACGCCCCGTTGGCCACCGCACTGAAGGCCGTGGCGGGGCACGTCTATGCCGACTGCGGCCACGCCGTCGTGGCGCTGGATGTCGGCCCCGGCGCCACCCCCGAGCAGGTGCGCGACGAAGCCCGCGCGCTGATGGCCGGCGGCACCGAGCCCGACTGGCTCGTGCTGACCGACGTCTTCGGCGCCACGCCCTGCAATGCCGCGCTTCTGCTGTCCGACCCGCTGCACGTGCGCGTGGTGGCAGGCGTCAACGTGCCCATGCTGTGGCGCACACTCTGCTATGCCGACGAACCGCTGGAGGCCCTGGTGGCCAGGGCCGTCGGCGGTGCCACGCAGGGGGTGATGCAGATCTCCCCGGCGCGCCCCCAGAACCAGAGCAACACCCCCATCCCCTGTGATCAAGTCGACCATCACCATCAGCAATAGGCTCGGGCTGCATGCGCGCGCATCGGCCAAGCTCACCAAGCTCGCGGGCTCCTTCAAGAGCGAGGTTCACCTCAGCCGCAACGGCCGGCGCGTGAACGCCAAGAGCATCATGGGCGTGATGATGCTGGCCGCGGGCCTGGGCACCGAGATCGAGATCGAGACCGACGGGCCCGACGAGCAGACCGCGATGGACGGCATCCGCAACATGATCACCGACAAGTTCGGCGAAGGCGAGTAAGGCAGCCCATGAGCATCCAGGTCTTCGGCATGCCCGTCTCCCGCGGGGTGGCCATCGGCCGGGCGATGCTGGTGGCCTCGAGCCGCGTCGACGTGGCCCACTACTACGTGCCGGCGGAGCGCGCCGAGCACGAGATCCAGCGCCTGCGGCAGGCGCGAGATGCCGTCGCGGCCGAGATCGGTGCGCTGCAGCGCGACCTGCCAGCCGAAGCACCCGCCGAGATCTCGGCGCTGCTGGACGTGCACCTGATGCTGCTGCACGACGACGCGCTCATCCTCGCCACCAAGCACTGGATCGTCGAGCGGCACTACAACGCAGAGTGGGCGCTGTCGGCCCAGCTGGAAGTGCTAGCGCGGCAGTTCGACGAGATGGAGGACGACTACCTGCGCGAGCGCAAGGCCGACCTCGAACAGGTGGTCGAGCGGCTGCTGCGCCACATGGCGCACGACGGCGACGTGGCGCCTTCGCTCAGCGCGCAGGCGCGCGACTTCGCCGGCGAAGACCCGCTGGTGCTGGTGGCCAACGATGTGGCGCCCGCCGACATGCTGCACTTCAAGGGCAGCGTGTTCACCGGCTTCGTCACCGAAGTCGGCGGGCGCACATCGCACACGGCCATCGTGGCGCGCAGCCTGGACATCCCGGCCGTGGTGGGCGCACGCGAGGCCAGCCGCCTGATCCGCCAGGACGACTGGGTCGTCATCGACGGCGATGCCGGGGTCGTGATCGTCAACCCCAGCGCCATCGTGCTGGAGGAATACCGTTTCCGCCAGCGCCAGAGCGAGCTCGAGCGCGCGCGGCTGAACCGCCTGCGCCACACGCCGGCCGTCACGCTGGACGGCGAGGCCATCGAGCTGCTGGCCAACATCGAGCTGCCCGACGACGCACCCACCGCGGTGACATCCGGCGCCGTGGGCGTGGGCCTGTTCCGCAGCGAGTTCCTGTTCATGAACCGCGCCGGCGACCTGCCCGACGAGGACGAGCAGTTCGAGGCCTACCGCGCCGCCGTGCTGGCCATGGGCGGCCTGCCCGTGACCATCCGCACCGTGGACATCGGCGCCGACAAGCCGCTGGAGCGCATGTCCGTCAGCGAGCTTCGCCACGAGCACCAGCTGAACCCGGCGCTGGGCCTGCGCGCCATCCGCTGGAGCCTGGCCGAGCCCAGCATGTTCCGCCAGCAACTGCGCGCCCTGCTGCGCGCCAGCGCGTTCGGCAAGCTGCGCATCCTGTTTCCGATGGTGGCGCATGTGTCGGAGATCCGCGCCACGCTCGAGGCGCTGGCGCGCGCGCGCACGCAGCTGGACGAAGCCGGCCGCGCCTACGGGCCGGTGGAGCTGGGCGCGATGATCGAGGTGCCGGCCGCGGCGCTGATGATCGACCAGTTCCTGACGCACTTCGACTTCGTCTCGATCGGCACGAACGACCTGATCCAGTACACGCTGGCCATCGACCGCGCCGACGAGGCCGTCTCGCACCTGTACGACCCCTGGCACCCGGCCGTGCTGCACCTGATCGAGCACACCATCCGGCGCGCCAACGCCGCCGGCAAGAGCGTGTGCGTGTGCGGCGAAATGGCCGGCGACCCGGCGTTCACCGACCTTCTGCTGGCGATGGGCCTGCGCAGCTTCTCGATGCACCCCTCGCGCGTGGCCTCGGTCAAGCAGCGCGTGCTGCGCGCCGACACGCGGCGCCTGGCGGCCGGTGTGGCGCGGGTGCTGGGAGCGGAATCGCCTTCGGCCGAGGCCGCGCTGGCATTCGCCGGGTCCGTGCCGAACTGACCTGGCGCGGAACCGGCAAGGAAGCGGCAGGGAAGCGGCAGGGAAGCGGCAGGGAAGCGGCGGCAAGCTAGCATGCCGGCGATGAACCCGACGCCGTTTCCGAACCTCCTGAACCCGCTCGACCTGGGCTTCACCACGCTGAAGAACCGGGTGCTGATGGGCAGCATGCACACCGGCCTGGAAGACGGCCGCAAGCACTTTGCGCGCATGGCCGAGTTCTATGCCGAGCGCGCCAGGGGCGGCGTGGGCCTGATCGTCACGGGCGGCTTCGCGCCCAACATCGCCGGTTGGGCCAAGCCCTTCGCAGGCACGCTGGCCACGGCCGGCGCGGCGCGGCGGCACCGGCAGGTGACAGACGCGGTGCACACCGAGGGCGGGCGCATCGCGCTGCAGATCCTGCACACGGGCCGCTACGGCTACCACCCGTTCTGCGTGGCGCCCAGCCGCATCCGCAGCCCGATCTCGCCCTTCACGCCGAGGGAGCTTTCCGCGCGCGGCGTGGAGCGGCAGATCCAGGCCTTCGTGCGCTGCGCCAGCCTGGCGCGCGATGCCGGCTACGACGGCGTCGAGGTGATGGGCAGCGAGGGCTACCTGATCAACCAGTTCCTCGTCGGCCACACCAACCAGCGCAGCGACGAGTGGGGCGGCAGCTACGCCAACCGGATGCGCCTGCCCGTGGAAGTGGTGCGCCGCATCCGCGAGGCCGTGGGCCCGGACTTCATCATCGTCTACCGCATCAGCCTGATCGACCTGATCCCGGACGGCAGCTCCTGGCCCGAGGTGCTGGAGCTTGCGCGCGCCGTCAGCGCCGCGGGCGCCACCCTCCTGAACACCGGCATCGGCTGGCACGAGGCGCGCATTCCCACCATCGCCACCAGCGTGCCGCGCGCGGCCTTCACCTGGGTGACGCGCAAGCTGCGCGATGCACTGCGGGCCGAAGGCAACCACACCCCGGTGGTGGCCAGCAACCGGCTGAACATGCCCGAGGTGGCCGAGGAAGTGCTGGCGCGCGGCGACGCCGACATGGTGAGCCTGGCGCGGCCCTTCCTGGCCGATGCCGAATTCGTCAACAAGGCCGCGCAGGGCCGCCGCGACGAGATCAACACCTGCATCGCCTGCAACCAGGCCTGCCTGGACCACGCCTTCGCCAACCGCATCGCGAGCTGCCTGGTCAACCCGCGCGCCTGCCACGAGACCGAGCTTCGCATCGTCCGCGCCCCGGCGCGCAAGCGCTATGCCGTGGTGGGCGCCGGCCCGGCCGGCCTGGCGGCCGCCACCACACTGGCCGAACGCGGGCACGAGGTGCACCTGTTCGACGCGGCCGAGCGCATCGGCGGCCAGTTCAACATGGCGGCACGCATCCCCGGCAAGGAAGAGTTCGACGAGACCCTGCGCTACTTTGCGCGGCGGCTGGAACTCACGGGCGTGCAGCAGCACCTGAGCGCGCGCGTGGATGCAGCCGCCCTGGTAGCGCAGCGCTTCGATGCCGTGGTGCTGGCCACTGGCGTCACCCCGCGCGACGCGCGCATCCCCGGGCAGGACCACCCCCAGGTGCTGAGCTACATCGACGTGCTGCTGCACCGCAAGCCGGTGGGCCGCCGGGTGGCGGTGGTGGGCGCGGGCGGCATCGGTTTCGACGTGGCGGAATACCTGGCCGGCGGCGCCGACCTGGGCGCGCCATCGCACACGACCAACCTGGCCGCCTGGCTGCGCGAGTGGGGCGTGGGCGACCCCGAAACCCAGCGCGGCGGCGTGGTGCGCGCGCAGCCCGAGCCACCCGCGCGCGAGGTGCTGCTGCTGCAGCGCCGCGCCGGCAAGCACGGCGCGGCGCTGGGCAAGACGACGGGCTGGATCCACCGCACCGCGCTGAAGATGAAGCAGGTGGAGATGCTGTCGGGGGTGAACTACGAGCGCATCGGCGACGTCCCCGGCGTTACGGGCGGGGCCGGCCACCCCGGCCGCGTGGGCTTGTTCGTCAGCTTCGGCGAGGGCCGCAAGGACGGCACCGTGCTGGAGGTGGACACCATCGTGATGTGCGCCGGCCAGGAGCCGCTGCGCGAACTGCAGGCGCCGCTGGAAGCGGCCGGGGTGAGGGTGCACCTGATTGGCGGGGCGCTGGAAGCGGGGGAGCTGGATGCGAAGCGGGCGATCGACCAGGGGACGCGGCTGGCCGTGGCGATCTGAGGGCTGACGGGGTGGCGGAGCACAGGGGGAGCGTTGAGCTCAGCGCCGCCGGTTCGATCGCATCTCCTCCCTGCCGTTCAACCGTGCCCCTCGAACGGACCTGCTCTCCATCGGCGGTTCCAAGGTATGAGAAGTGAAGGCGCATCAGGCATCGCCTCCCCAGCAGGCGCTATGCAGCCTGAAGCAGGAACTCCACCTTGACAGCCTCGTACGGGAACACAATTCCGCCGCCTTCAGCCCGGTCGAGCACGCCAGCACTGAGCAATGCCGTCACATCGCTGTGGACGGCCTTGACATCCCGATCCACACGCCGCGCGGCCTCTCGGATGGAAACGGGCCCAGCGACGCACAGTACTTTCAGCAGTTCCCAACGCTTGGCCGTGAGAACCTTCCAGAGAAGCTCAGGAGAAGCGAAGCTGATCCGCGCCGACCTCTCGGGCTTTCCTGCACGCCAGGCACTGGCAAAGTCAGCCATCGACTCCTTGGGTGCGCGAACATCAAGAGTGACTGTCTTCACGGTTCCACCTCGCTATGTCTCGCTCGAAGGCAGCGAGAAGTGCCTCGGGCGTGGTGAAGGAGTATCCGGACTCCTTCTCGCCGTAGTGACGATGATCCCCTTTGCCAACCTCGTTGTCGTAGCGGACGACACAGGCGCCATCGACGATGTAGGCCAAGCGGTACTTGAATTCGTTGGGGGAACCGACCACAGGGCAGGTCACTTCGAAGCACGTCTACGGCTGGGGTGGAAGCCTCGGCGTCGCGGCGGAAGGCTAGTGACCAGACGGACGTGTCAACGAGCAGGCTCACGACCGGCGTGCCCGTTCCGCCTTGTAGTCGTAGGTGGAGTCCCACTCCAGCTTGCCGAACAGTTCGGCCACCCGTCGCTGCTCGCGCCGGGCGATGAACTCTTGAAGCGCGCGTGTCACGGCCGCATTCTTGGTGGGCTCCCCGCTGACCCGGAAGGCATGGTCCAGCAGTTCCTGGTCGAGCGCGAGATTGGTGGCCATGTGTATAGCTCCTGCACGGTGAGCCTACACAGACCCACAGCCGAGGGCAACGGGAGTGTGCTCTGTGGCATTGCCGCTGCCACGCGCCAGATTCGAGACGATCACAGGACAGTCAATCAATGCAAACCGTTGACTTGAAGGGGAGGGCCGCACTCGCTATGCAGCCAAAAGTGAACACCTTTGGATGGTGGCCAGTTCCTTGTGGAGTGCGTCCTTGGCAATGGCGGTGTCATAGGCGGCCTGCCCGCGCAACCACCAACCGTCGCTCATCCCGAAGTAGCGGCAAAGCCGAAGGTCCGTGTCGGCCGTGACTGCCCTCTTGCCAGAAACGATCTCGCCGATTCTCTGTGGCGGTACGCCGATGTCTTTGGCAAGTCGGTACTTCGTCAGACCAAGCGGCTTGAGAAACTCTTCTTCAAGAATCTCGCCAGGCGAGACGGGTAGAACGGTACGCATGGCTTCTTCCCCTTCAGTGATAGTCGACGATCTCTACGTTCTCAGCACCTTCTGGTGTCCAGACGAAGCACACGCGCCATTGCTGGTTGATGCGGATGCTGTGCTGTCCCTTCCGATCATCTTTCAGCGCTTCGAGTCCATTGCCGGGCGGCACCTTCAGATCGTCAAGAACTGCCGACCAGTCCAACTGTGAAAGCTTGCGGAGCGCAGGTCGTTCAATATTCACCCAACGCTTCACGCGCTTACCCTCGAAGAGGGCTTGAGTGTCTTTGCACTTGAAGTTCTTGATAGACACGGGCGGCGATATTAACGCGTCGCGTGCATAGCGTCAACCATCACCAAGCGCGGAGACGAGTACCTGCGAACGCTGCTGGCGCAAGGGGCCAAGTCGGCCGTGATGACGGCGCACAAGCGCAGCGACCGGATCTCGCAGTGGTTGGTGCAACTGACGGCTCGGGTGGGCTGGCAGAAGGCCGTGGTGGCGCTGGCGAACAAGAACGCCCGCATCCTGTGGGCGGTGCTGGCCAAGGGGCGGCGATTCGACCCGAACCATGTGTCGGCCAAGCCGCAGAGGCCTGCCTCGGACGTGCCGACCCTGGCAGGTTGAAGGGTCTGCCCGACAGCGAATGAAAGATCTCCCCGAAGACGTGCTCGCGAAGATGCAATACACAGGCTGAGCCCGGACTCAGGCCGTCCTGAGGACGGCCTGTGCCTGGCGAAGAGCCGGGCGTCCCCGCCCGGCGCGGCCTGCAAGGCAGACCGGCAGCAGGAAAACTCGATAACCCCTGAGCCGCATCCCCCGGGATGACGACGGCGAGCGAATGGAGTCCTGCTGAGCGGTTGGTATCTGGGCCCGCACCGGCAAAGCCGAGTGCAACAAGGCCGCCTGTAGATGTGCAGTCTGTTCCCTGTGGTGTTGCAACTTCATGGTGAGCGCGGAGATGGTGAGATCAGCAAGGCCAGGAAGATGAAGACAAACAATTGATGCGGGGGGAAGTCCCTGTAGAGTGGTTAGGCCTAAGTCGCGACAATTTCAGAGTGAAACACTGAAGTTTTCCACTGCAGTTGATCCATCCGAATTCTGCCACGTAACGTGAAACTCGCTCACGCTGGGAGTACCCATTGAGATTGCCGCAATAAAGCGGACCTCTTCGCTGCCGCGCAGACGCTTGATCGGAAGCTTCTCTTGCAGTTCGCTTTCGATCAAGAAGTTGTTGTCGACTGTGTTTCCGAGTGGACGGAGGTCTACGGCAAGGGCGTCGACGTCACTCTTGTTCTTGAGGACGAGTTTGTAGCCTCTTCCGTCCTGAACAAGCGACAAAGCCAATTTGGCCGAGTACTTTTGTTGCTCCTGCTCTTTGATAAGTTGAAGCTGCTTCTTCGACAGGTCGGCGGTTACTCTCTGCAGATCGTTCGCCTCGCGCTGAAGCTTCCTTTGCCCGTTCCATACGATTGCGCTCAGCAGAACAGCGATGCACGATAGGATGACAGACAGTAGTTCGAATTGCGCCATGGTGGTTTATGAGGTCTAACGTAGAAGTGAGCGGACTGCGCAGCCTTTTGCGCAGATCCGCTCGACTGCCGGCTTGGTCGTTGGCGGGCGAGTACTATTTCTTTAAGCGAAAAGCGGTGTCACGGCATTTCACGTAGCTTTGGATTGCTCCGCTATTTAGATACCTGACGCAAGTGGCATTCATCTCGGATTTCCTCGTCAAGTAGTCGATCTTAGAAAGGCCATATCTCCGAGCCTCTGCGGAATCCTCGAGTTCCTGTTGAACAGGGTCGACGTCTAGAAGCCCATATCTTTGAAGTTCAGATTCGGAAAGAAGCCTCACCTTCTCCGGAGGGATGACAACCATCGCGTCATACAGAGACGGCGAAACGTTCATTTCCTCAAGGTAGTCTTTGACAAGTTTGGAGAGCTTTCGCTGAGTGGCTTGGGTTGTCCGATAATCCCTCTGATCTGTACTGCTCAGGTATGGCCGATGAATACCTATGCTGTTGGAGAGCGATCTTCTGACTGCACCAGCCAAAATGAAAACACATGAACTCAGGCATTTTCCATCGTCGAAGGTTATAGCTTGCGCCTGAAACCGGCGAAGTTGGCGTCCAATTGCAATTGCAACCTCCACGTCACCGCCCTCGCTGTTAAGGCGGAAGTAAGGCGATCCGTAAGGCGGTCCGCTTGTCTTAATCATGACTTCCACAGCCTTTTCAAGGTCATAGAGGTCAGATTTCGTAATTACTCCTTGTATGTCGAAAAGCGGAAGCCGTTCGTCGGTAAGAGTAATTCCTGCAATAGACACGGCAGGGAAACCGATGAGAAGAGCCAAAGTGATCAACACCGTATGGAGCTTCATCTACGTAACCCCTTGGTTTAACAGCGAAGGCCTGCTGCACGGAATATTAGAGGCCCAACGTTCGAGCTAACCGGGCACCAGCGGTGGGACGCCAGGCCCGGGCTGGCGAAAATGTACCGTGTACCGCCAGACCGGGCCTGGTGGCCCGCCGTTGGTGCTCCGGTTGAGCGAGGGGTTAGGCAGCACTGCGCGGTTCAGTCGCCTGATTTGTGTTTTGCCATTTCGGCGGCAAGCTTTTGGATGTGATGTCTCGCGAGTTCGTTTCGGCCGCGTGACAGCCACTTGATGCAGTCTACGAGTTCCCATATCAGCCCTTCGTCACCATACTCGTACGCGGCGAAATCCTCGTGACGCACTGGCTCACCGTCTACGACGTACGTCTGTAGCAGGTCCGTCGGGTCCCAGACGGAAAGATAAGGACGCTTCAACCTGAACTTGGTACCCGGCTCGAAGACATGAAACTCGACGCTAGAGAAATCCAAGTAGACGATCTTCCAGAAGGCACCGCCAGCGCTGTGTTTTCCGGTGAACTGATTGAGAACGTCTGCTTTGCTGAGCGCGTCGTACGCCTGGCGAAGCACTGACTCGCTCGCCTCGGGAGTTGCAATGCCAACAAGGTCAAGATCCGAGACGCGGTCGCCGACGCCCTTGGCGTAAGACCCAACGAGGCATATTGCGAGAATATTCGGCTCGTTCTCTGCAAGCGTAACCAAATCAGCCAGACGCACTAAGTGTGATTCTGGGGCGCGTTGTTCGCGAAGCTTCGATACGAAGATACTAGAGGACGACATGGGAAAGGTGTGGTTGTGCTGCCTAACGTAGAAGTAACCGGCTTGCGCCGAGAGGACGAACGATGAACAACGATGCTGCCGGCGCAAGTCCGGTTGACTGCCGGGTTAGGCCGGACGCGGAGACGTTGATGCGCCTGCGTTTTGCACTGGGCGACCCGGACGGCAAGTTGAACGCAGCGCAGTTGACGCGCCGCGCCTACGAACTGTTTCAGAAGGCCGCCAAGTGGGACGAGTGGCACGAGGCGCAGAACCGCTTAGAGACGGAAATGCCGCCAGGCTGGGCATTCGTGATCCAGTGTTCGCCCGGCGATTGGGATGCGTACCTGACCGACCCGGGCGGCGAGCGGATCAACTACGACCGCGACTGCGACACGCTGGCCCAGCAGATGAACGCTGCTGTCGACGAAGCGCGGGCGGCTGCCTGACGGCCTAACGTTCGAGCTAAGCGGGAGACGACGGTGTGACGACTGGCCCGCGAGGCCGATGATAAGAGGAGCGGCCTCGCGGGCCAGGCGGCACGCCGTCGGCTCTCCGCTTGAGCGAGGGGTTAGGCATCACTTGCGGCCAGGAACGCTGAGTGCAGCTTTGCTTGCGGATAATTGTTCATGAACGCGACTCCTGTGTGCTCAGGCACTCCAACTAGGATGGTTGCAGAACTGTCCCAGGAAACCACCTCAAAGAGCGCACCAGGTAGCTGTGGTTTCAAGTTCGCGTTGGACCAATATTGCGGATTGCCATCGGCGCACGGCTCGTCAGGAACTTCGAAGCTTGTGCCTCGTGGAAAGGCACTGAAGATTGCCCAGATGAATTGAAGACCAGGCGTAGCCAAGGCTTCTTCAAGTTCCTGGCCTGTCATCCATCCGGCGCTTGCCGGCAGTGCATCTACGGTGAAGTTCACTTCAAGATCGCTGACGTACCAATCGAAATCCGTCGTCTTGATTTCAGCGGCATCGAGCGTGGTCTTCATGTCCGTGAAGTACGGAACCGCATTTGAATCGGCGAGCGCAACGTTCATGATTTGTGTGATGCCTAACGTGTTGTAGACGACATTGTGAAGTGTCTATCTATGCACACATGTTGCCATGGATGGATATGGGTATCCATCTATGGATACATGCGGGGCGTAGTAACAATTGGTGAAGCCGACGGATGGAGGCGGGACCGGCTGTTCGGTGAGGCCTAACGTTCGAGTTAACCTGCCCGCGGAGGCAGGCTTTGTACGCCTGGCCTGTGATGATGCACCATGTGCTACAGGCCGGGCTTACAAAGCCTGCCGTAGCGGGTCAGGTTGAACGAGGTGTTAGGCCTCACCGCGCTCCGCCGCGAGTACGCTACGAATGAAGGTGGTCTTCGCCTCGGTGTAGGCAGCCCGATCATCCACGAACTGAGCAGCCAAGCGCTTCTTGAGATTGGCGTAGCTCTCCGACAGTCCCGGACTTGCGCGAAGATGATCTCGGAACTTAAGGTGCGCGTTCCAGCGCGTGCCGGCAGTCTGCAGGCCGTGCAAGTGAACCGCCCTGGGGCGGGTAACTGGCTTTGCGAAGAACCTGCGGTCGGGGATCTCGGCTTCGTGCTGCGGCAGGTACTCATATCCAAGGTTCCGGAGGACCGTGAGTTGCGCCTCGATGAGCGTCAGCGACTGAGCGCCCAACATCATGTCGACGATTGGCTTTGACGGTAGTCCGGGTACCGCAGTACTTCCGATGTGTTCAACGTGAAACTCGGCTCCGGGCAGACTTGCGAGCAGCAGCGACCGCTCCTCTTCATAGATCGCACGCCAGCGATCGGAGTATTCCTGCACGATGAGCGGGGCGCGGTGCTTCACTTGTGAGGCCTAACGTGAAGTTAAGCCGCCGCCGGAGGCGGTCGGCTTGAACGACGGGTTAGGTTTGCCCCCGCGACGAAGCCGCTTCGACACGACGCAGTGCAACGAGAGGCCAAGCCTTTCACCCATGCGCGATGATGCCTCGG
>CAJAES010000128.1 GCA_903938815.1 uncultured beta proteobacterium | reverse complement strand
CAGGTCACCCGCGCGCGCTGCCGCTGTCCGCCATCACGCTGAAACGCTGTCCGCGATCAGCGTGAAACGGTGTCCGCCTTGCCTTGAAATGCTGTCCGCGATCGCGTGAAATGGGTGTCCGCGATGGCGTGAAATACGCAGCCTGGCGATGCAGCCAGCCAGGCGCGGCTGCCGGACCTGCTGAACAAGCTTCGTCGGATCGCCGATCTGGCCGGGGTCTGATCCTTCGGCGTAGTGCCGCCTTGTCTGGCGCGACTGTGGGAAACCCGGGGCCGTCCTGGACTGTTTGCGACCCTCCGGTTTTGGCGATGTCCAGCCAAACGGTCGCATTCGTCGTGTGGTCTAGGCAATCCCTGCCCATGCCACTTTGTCGCAATACTCTTCGCAACCATGTTCGCAAAAGTATAGAAAAGTGATTGTGCGACAATAACTTGCAAAACTCAGCAGGTTCGCACTCTTGTCAACGCTCTACGACTCGCCTCACCAGTTCGAGCCCCTGATGCCGTCCGAGCGGCGGCAGGAGCCCTTGCTGGTCAAGGCCCATGACCTGGCCCGCGCCGCCGGCCGCCTGGCCGGGCAGCCCATCGCGGCCGAACTGCGCGGCCTGCTGCGGGCCATGAACTCGTACTACTCGAACCGCATCGAGGGCCAGCACACGCGCCCGCACGAACTGGAGCAGGCGCTGCGCAAGGACTTCTCGAGCGATGCGGCGCTCGCCGCACGCCAACGGCTGGCCATCGCCCACATCGACGCGGAGCAGGATCTGGAGGCCCGATATGGCACCGAGGCGCAGGCCCCCAGCCTGTACTCGGCTGTCGCGGTCGCCGACATCCACCGCACACTCTTCGAACGGCTGCCATCGGAAGACCTGAAGTCCGATCAAGGCGTCCAGATCGAGCCGGGCCTGCTGCGCAACCGCGAGGTCAGTGTCGGACGGCATGTGGCGCCGGCCGCCAGCAGCGTCCAGAAGCTTCTGGATCGATGGTCCGGCGTCTACACCGGCGTGCGCCGTGGAGAGGCGGCGCTGGTGGCCCTGGCCGCGGCCCATCAACGGCTGGGGTGGATCCACCCCTTCGTCGACGGCAACGGCCGGGTCATGCGTCTGCACACCCACACCCTGCTGTACGCGCTGGGGCATACCGGCGGTGTCTGGTCCCCGCTGCGTGGCTTTGCCAGGAGCGTGGACCGTTACTACGCGCTGCTGGCCACCGCCGACGAACCGCGGCGCGGTGACCTGGACGGCCGCGGCAACCTCAGCGAGTTGGCCCTGGTCGACTGGATCGACTACGTTCTGGACACTTGCATGGACCAGGTGCAGTTCATGAGCGGGCAGTTGAGTCTGGACACGATGGAGCGGCGCATCGCCGCGTGCCTGACGTTCGAGCAGGAGACCCTGCGCTCAGGCGTTCGCACCGAGGCCCTGCGGCCCTTGCACTACCTGTTCCTGAGCGGGCAGGAGATGGAGCGTGGAGAGTTCAAGCGCATGACCGGGCTGGGAGACCGCACGGCGGTGAGCCTGCTGACGGCGCTGGTCAAGAGGGGGCTGCTGCGCAGCGATTCACCCCAGGGCAAGGTCCGGTTCGGCATGCCGCACCATGCGCTGCGGTTCTACTTTCCGGCGCTGTGGCCTGAGGCCGAGGCCGATGCGGCGAGCCTGGGGGATAGCTGATCGGCAACACCCTGTCTGGATGTGGTCTGTGAGTCCTGGGACAAGTCCGACCGCCTTGTCAGCTAGACCGTGAACGTCACGCTCATCGGACTACTCCCGATGTGCGACTGGTAGTTGACTCGACCGTGATAGACGAAGGGGGCGGCTTTTCCGCCGCCCAACTTGGACTCGCGCTCGAAGAGGTGGATGGCGATTCCATTCGCCACGTGTTCGATGATTTCCTGACCGCGCTTGCTCGATGGTGTCGTCGCATTCTGGCTCTGCCAGTGGAAGATGTGCTCATAACCCAAAGGTTGCAAGTTCAAAGCTTGCCCCTGCAACCACGAAAACAGCAGCCAAATCAAAGATTTAGCTGAAAAGCGGAAGCCACCCAAACGGGTGGCCTTTTGCTTTGTGCCCATCCTGTGCCCAATTCGTGCCCAGGCCGTGCCCGCCAGTTTTCGGCGAGGTGCCGAAATGACCGTTGGGCTCCGTGCCCTGACCCCGGCCGTTGGGCCTGCGACCCTACGGTCAGTGGTCTCCCTGACCGTTGTGGCCGTGCCCACGAAGCCTCGCTGTTGTGCTTACGCTCTGCTGCATCGCGCGAGCAGTCGCGACCAGGGGGCGCCTTCAACGGACGCGTGCCGGTCGTGATCGAACCAGCGGGCGTGTTCCAGCTATCGCAGTCTGTTCCCATTGCTACGCCCGCCAGACGAAGCTGCGGTGATGGCGTAGGTATGCGCTGTGCTGAGGCCGCAGCCCGCTGATTGGTTGAAGGGGCAGCTTAGTGAGGGCCCCGATGGCCTCTGCCGGCAGCAGGCTAGACAGCATCACCGATCCGTCGTCGCCGATCGTCATCAAGCCCGAGTCGAAGAGTGCGTCCATGTTCGGCGACAGCAGCAGCCCGTTGAACACGTCCAGCCGCTCGTCGTCGCTATCGCAGCTGGCCCAGGGTTTGATGTGTGATGCACGAAGCAGTTCAGGGATGGCCAGTCCCGTGACGCAGCAGCGTGCTTGCCAGAAGTCCAGCAGCGCGGCACGAAACAGTGACTGGCCGACGCGCTGCACGACCAGGCGCTCGGCCTCGGTCGAGCACGGCAAGTCGGCGATCTCGATGCGAAAAGCATCGGCTACTCGGTTCGGCATCGTCCGCGCTCGGGCTGCCGCTGACTTCAGAGCGGCATAAAGAGCACCGTACCCGTGGACCTGGGTCAACCCAGTCTCGCTTGGCTCGTCAAGCAACAATGCGTTTGACGCGCGCAGGTCGAAAGAAGAGCCCTCGACGGGCCTCACATGCACGACCTCTGGAAAGTGCGCGGACCGCAACTCCAGCCCGTCATCGCGGTCTGTG
>CAJAES010000127.1 GCA_903938815.1 uncultured beta proteobacterium | reverse complement strand
CGCCATGCCCGAAACGTGCGCGGCAGCAATGCCGGCCGGGGTGGGTTCGTAGATCCGGGCTGCGGTGCTGTCGCTCATGCGTGTCTCCTGGCGAGGTTGTCGGTATGCCGCGCACTGTGGCGGCAAGGTCTGACGGACGGCTTACTCTAGACCGGGCGACGCGCCGATGTCATTGGCGAAACCTAGAATGCGCGCCATGAGCACCCCCGCCCCCCGCCGCCTGCCCCCCCTGCCCGCCATCATCTTCGCGAGCCGATGGCTGCAGCTGCCGCTGTACCTGGGGCTGATCCTGGCGCAGGGCGTCTACGTCTTCCACTTCTGGGTCGAGCTCGTGCACCTGGTGGAGGCGGCCTTCGGCAACCAGGAAGCGCTGGTCAAGCTGGTCAGCAGCATCGGCTACAAGAGCGACTTCACCGTCACCGCGCTCAACGAGACCATCATCATGCTGGTGGTGCTGGCGCTGATCGACGTGGTCATGATCTCCAACCTGCTCATCATGGTGATCATCGGCGGCTACGAGACCTTCGTTTCCCGGCTCGACCTGGAAGGCCACCCGGACCAGCCGGAATGGCTGAGCCACGTGAACGCCTCGGTCCTGAAGGTCAAGCTGGCCACCGCCATCATCGGCATCAGCTCCATCCACCTGCTGAAGACCTTCATCAACGCGGCCAACTACGACGAGAAGGTCCTGATCTGGCAGACGGTGATCCACATCGCCTTCCTGTTCTCGGCGCTCGCCATCGCGTACGCCGACAAGATCATGGCGCAGACCGCCAAGACCCAGGAACACTGAACCCGCCGAAGCCATGCAGAACCTGCTGATGTTTGCCGCCGGCCTCGTCGGCCTGGTGCTGGGTGCCACCCTGCTCGTGCGGGGTTCGTCGAAGCTGGCGCTGTCCTTCGGCATCTCGCCGCTGGTGGTGGGGCTGACCATCGTCGCCTTCGGCACCAGCGCACCCGAGGTGGCGGTCTCGGTCGGCGCCGTGCTCGACGGCCGCACCGACATCGCCATCGGCAACGTCGTGGGCAGCAACATCTTCAACGTGCTGTTCATCCTGGGCGTCAGCGCGCTGATCACGCCGCTGGTGGTGAACATGCAGCTGATCCGGCAGGAAGTGCCGATCATGCTCGGCGCATCGCTGCTGCTGCTGGCGCTGGGGCTGGATGGGCGGATCAGCGCACTGGACGGCGGCCTGCTGTTCGTGCTGATGGTGGCCTACACGGCATTCCTGATCGTGCAGTCGCGGCGCCAGAACCAGGCCGGGCCCACCGAGTACGACGCCGAGGTGGCGCCCGCCGCGCCCGGCGCCTGGGATTCGAAGCTGCCGGCGCAGCTGGCGCTCATCGTCGCCGGCCTGGCCGCCCTGGTGCTGGGCTCGGATGCGCTGGTCACGGCCTCGGTGAGCTTCGCGAAGGCGCTCGGGGTCAGCGATCTCGTCATCGGCCTGACCATCGTCGCGGCCGGCACCTCCATGCCCGAGGTGGCCACGTCCATCACGGCGGCCCTGAAGGGCGAGCGTGACATCGCAGTCGGCAACGTGGTGGGCAGCAACACCTTCAACATCCTCGGCTGCGTCGGCTTGTCCGGGCTGGTCTCGGGCGATCTGGGCCTGGGCATGGCGCCGTCGCTGCTGGCCTTCGACATCTGGGTGATGCAGGCCGTGGCCCTGGACTGCCTGCCGGTGTTCCTGACCGGGCGCGAGATCGCGCGCTGGGAAGGCGCCGTGTTCCTCGGCTACTACGCGGCCTACGTGGGCTACCTGATCCTGGCCGCGCAGCAGCACGGCGCCCTGACCGCCTACAGCGGCGTGATGCTCGGTTTCGTGGTGCCGCTGACGGTGGTGACGCTGGTCGTCTCCACCATCCGGGTTCAGCGCGCGAAGTAGGCCTTCAGGCCGCGCAGCGTGACCAGCCTCGGCGCATCGGCGTCGGGGATTTCTACACCGCTGCGCTGCTGCAGGCCGGTGACGAAGTTCAGGAAGTCCATCGAATCGAGGTCCAGCGCCTCGCGCATGTCCTCGTCCTCCGCCAGGGCGGACAGGTCGGCCTCGGGGGCGATGCCTGCCAGCACCTCGGCGGCCATCGCAAGCACATCGTCTGGTTGCATCGTCGGCTCCGGTGTCAGAGGGTGGCGGGGGATTGCAGCGCGGCGTCGATGGCGGCCAGGCATTGCCCGCCCAGATGGCCGTCGCTGACGCGATGGTCGGCCGCGAGCGTGAGCTGAACCAGAGGCCTCGGCACCACCTGCCCGCCGGCCACCCAGGGCCGCGGCGCCACACGGCCGAAGCCGAGGATGGCGACCTGCGGCGGGTAGATCACGCCGAGCACCGACTCGGCGCCGCGCTCGCCCAGGCTCGTGACGGTGATGGTGGGGTCGCTCAGCTCCGAGCTGCGCAGGCCGCCGGCGCGCGCACGCTGGATCAGGTCACGCAGGGCCTGCATCAGCTCGGGCAGGCTGCGCCGGTCGGCATCGTGCAGGGCCGGGGCCACCAGGCCGCCGCCGCGCAGCGCGATCGCCCAGCCCACGTGGATGCCCGCGCCAGGCCGGAACACCCCGGACTCATGAAAGCCGTTCAGCTGCGGCCAGCGGCGCAGGGCCAGTGCCGCGGCCTTCAGGAACATCACGGCGGGCAGCAGGCGCTGCTCGGGCGGCTGCCCGGCATTGAAGGCGTCCAGCCAGGCCTGCCCGGCAGCGAAGTCGACCGTCGTCGACAGGTAGTAGTGCGGAATCTCGCGCTTGGAGCGGCTCATCGCGGCCGCGACGGCCAGCCGCATCTGCGCCGGGTCGAAGCCGCCGCGCGGCGGTGACATGGCAGCAGACGTAGCAGCAGACGGCGCAGGTGACGACGCCGATGAGGGCGCAGATAAGGGCGCGGACGCGGGCGCAGGCGAAGGCGGGTGTGCAAGCGCCCAGGCCGCCGCGCGCTCGACATCAGCCAGCG
Source organism: uncultured beta proteobacterium (assembly GCA_903938815.1). GTDB lineage: Bacteria > Pseudomonadota > Gammaproteobacteria > Burkholderiales > Burkholderiaceae_C > Rubrivivax. The sequence continues at coordinate 1,674 of CAJAES010000127.1, read as the reverse complement.
TCACGGCGCCACCGACGCCGGTGCCGCGCAGACGATCGGCGACCAGGCCGATCTGCTGGCAGCGTCGCCGCGCGGCCGGGCTGACGCGGCTGCGCGGTGCGCCCGCCAGGGCGGCGGCAAACGGCGGTGCCGATGGTGCCGATGGTGCCGATGGTGCCGATGGTGCCGTCGGCGTCGATGGTGCCGAGGCAAGGAGTGGCTTCGATCTGGAAACCGACTTCGATTTCGTCTTCGATGTCGAACCCGGTGCCGGCGCCAAGGCTTCGGCCGTTACCCGCGCGGCAGCGGCGGCTTCGCGCTCCCCGGGCGCAGTCACCCGGGCGAGCACGGCCCCCACCGGCAGCTCGCTGCCCAGCGGCGCCATGTCCTCGATCACGCCGTCGAGGAAGCACTCGACGTCGATCGCGCCCTTGTGCGTCTCGACGACCGCCACCACGTCGCCCGGCCGCACGCGGCTGCCCGCGGCCACGCGCCACTCGACGAGCTTGCCGGTCTCCATGTCGGCGCCCAGGGCCGGCATCGTGAAGTCGGCCATGGGTCAGCCCGGCCGGTTCATCAGCGCGCGCGCCACCGCGACGATCTCTTCCGTGCGCGGGAGCGCCGCGGTCTCCATCTGCATGGCGTAGGGCACCGGCACCTCGCGGCTGCACACGCGGCGCACCGGCGCGTCCAGGTCGTACAGCGATTCCTCGGCCAGCCGGGCGGCGATCTCGGCCGAGATCGAACCGCTCTTCCAGCCCTCGTCGACGACGATCACCCGCCGCGTGCGTGCCACCGAGGCCTGGACGGTCGCCATGTCCAGCGGCCGCAGCACCCGCAGGTCGATCACCTCGGCCTGCATGCCTTCCGCGGCCAGCGCGTCGGCGGCGGCCAGGCACTTGGGCAGGCTGTTGCCGTACGTGACCAGGCTGAGATCGCGCCCGGCGCGGCGGATCTTCGCGTGCGCGATGTCCACCGCCGACACCGACGGGTCCAGCACGTCCTCGGCGTTGTAGAGCACGATGTGCTCGAAGAGCAGCACCGGGTTGGGGTCGGCGAGCGCGGCCGCGAGCATGTGGCGCGCGTCTTCCACCGTGGCCGGCACCAGCACCTTCAGCCCCGGGATGTGCGCGAACCAGCCCTCCAGGCTGTGCGAGTGCTGGGCCGCCAGTTGCCGCCCGCCGCCGGTGGCCATGCGGATGACCAGCGGCACCGCAAACTGCCCGCCCGTCATGTGGGACAGCGTGGCGGCGTTGTTCATGATCTGGTCCAGCGCGAGCAGGCTGAAGTTGCAGGTCATGATCTCGACCACGGGCCGCAGGCCGGCCACGGCGGCGCCCACGGCCAGGCCGGTGAAGCCGTTCTCGGCCAGCGGGGTGTCGCGGATGCGATCGGGGCCGAATTCCTCCAGCAACCCCTTCGTGACGCCATAACAGCCGCCGTACTTGCCGACGTCCTCGCCCAGGACGAAGCAGCGGGGGTCGGCCTGCAGCGCATCGCGCAGCGCCTGGCGGCAGGCCTCCCGATAGGTCGTGCGCGCAGGGCCCATCAGGTGGTCTCCTGCACGACGCGGTCCATCAGCACGAAGCGCTCGAGTTCGTCCGCGCGCTCCAGCGTGCCGGCCTGCGCGAAGGCCACCGCCGACGCGATCTCGGCCGCGACGCCGGCTTCGGCCGCCTGCAGTTCGGCGGCGGT
>CAJAES010000126.1 GCA_903938815.1 uncultured beta proteobacterium | reverse complement strand
TGGCGGCGAACGTGGCAGTGAACGTGGAGGCGAACAACGCGCCGAGCGCGCCCCGCGTGAAGACCGCCCGCCCCGCGAGGAGCGTGCGCCGCGCGAGGACCGCGCACCGCGTGAGGATCGTGCCCCGCGCGAAGACCGTGCACCGCGCGGCGAAGGCCGCCGTGGCGAGCCCCGCGCCGAGCGCGTGTCCGCCGCCGCCGTCAACGGCGAAGCGGTGGTCGCGCAGCAGGCGCTGGTCGACCTGCCCGAAGGCACGGAAGCCACCGATGGCACCGGCGTGCCGCAGGCCGACGGCGAAGGCCGCCGTCGTCGCCGTCGTGGCGGCCGGGGTCGTGGCGAGGGCCGGCCGGAAGGCGCGGGCCCGAACGACCTGAACGGGCCGGACACCGAGTCCCCGCAGGAAGCCGGCGATTCCCAGCCCGCGTCGACCATGGACGAAGGGCAGGCACCGGCCGAAGCCGGAGCCGGCACCGAAGAGGCGCCGCGCGAAGGTGGCCGTCGCCGTGGCCGCGGCCGTGACCGCATGCGCCGCGAGCCGCGCGAAGAAGGTGCCGAGGGCAACGTAGAAGCCGGCGACACCGTGCCTGCTTCTGACGGCGCAGCCGAAGCACCGGCCGCAGTCACCGCTGCCACCGCAACGCCGGAGGCCGTGGCTGCAACCGCCGAGGCCGTCGAGGCTGCACCCGCGGCTGAGGCCGTGGCGGCGCCTGCTCCGGCCCCTGCGGCCGTGGCCGCACCGGCCCCTGCGCCGGTGGTATCAGCCCCTGCACCTGCACCTGCACCTGCACCTGCACCTGCACCTGCCCCTGCACCGGCACCTGCCGCGGCGCCCGCCGCCCCGGCCATGCCGCGCCCGCAGGCCTTCGTGCTGCCGACCGCCGACCTGCAGGCCATCGCCACCGGCGCCGGCCTGGAGTGGGTGGGTTCGGACGCCGCCAAGGTCAGCGCCGTGCAGGCCGCCATGGCCGCCGCGCCGAAGCCGATCCACGTGCCGCGCGAGCCCCGCCCGCCGGTGGTGGTCGACGAAGGCCCGTTGGTCCTGGTCGAGACGAAGAAGGATCTGTCTCAGATCAAGCTGCCGTTCGAGCAGCAGTCACCGGCGGCCTGATGCCATCGGGGCGGGCGCTGAGCGCGCCCGCCAGCCCCTGAAGTGCATGCGCGGGCCCCTGACGGGGCCCGCTCCGCTTTCAGGGCAACCGTTCCAGGGCCCGCTGGTAGACGGGGTCGTGCATCAGGTCGTCCCAGGCCAGCGGCGGGCTCGAGGGCAGCAGCGCCAGGCGCCGCTGTTCACTGTCGGGGTCGGGCTGCCAGTGGCCGCGGCCGGCCTCGTCGGCCAGGCCGGCGAGCAGTTCCTCGACGGCCGCGCCGCCGTCCAGGCTCTGGTTGCACAGCAGCACCATGTCGCAGCCGGCGTCCAGCGCCAGCGCGGCGGCTTCGGCGTAGGTGAGAAGGCTGCGGCCGGCCACGTGGCGCGCGCCTTCCATGCTGAGGTCGTCGCTGAAGATCGCCCCGGTGAAGCCGAGGCGGCCACGCAGGATGTCCTTCAGCCAGCGGTCCGAGAAGCCCGCCGGGCGCGCATCGACCTTCGAATACACCACGTGCGCCGGCATCACGCTGGTGAGCGTGGTCGACAGCCATTCGTAGGGCCGCGCGTCGTCGGCCAGGATGGCCTTCAGCGAGCGCTTGTCCACTGGCACAGCGTGGTGGCTGTCGGCCGCCACGAAGCCGTGCCCCGGGAAGTGCTTGCCGCAGTTGCCGACGCCGGCCCGCAGCAGGCCGTGCATCAGGCTCTTGGCGAGCATCGTCACCACGCGCGCGTCGCGGTGGAAGGCGCGGTCGCCGATGACGCCCGAGGGGCCGTGGTCGAGGTCGAGCACGGGCGTGAAGCTGAGGTCGACGCCGCAGGCGCGCAGTTCGGCGCCCAGCACGAAGCCGGCGGCGGTTGCCGCGTCGGTGGCGGTGAGCGCGTCCTTCATCCACATCTCGCCCAGCACGCGCATCGCGGGCAGGTGCGTGAAGCCGTCGGTGCGAAAACGCTGCACGCGGCCACCCTCGTGGTCGACGCAGATGAGCAGGTCCTCGCGCACGGACTTGATCTCGGCGCACAGCGCGGTGAGCTGCGCGCGGTCCTGCCAGTTGCGTGCGAACAGCGTCAGGCCGCCGGTCAGCGGATGCTTCAGGCGGCGCCGGTCGGCGGCCGTGAGCGTGGTGCCTGCGATGTCGAGCAGGACGGGGGCGTGCTGGTGGGTCATGGGCTGATCTTCTCGACGACGACGAAGCTCGCCGCGTAGTCGGATTCGTCGGTGACGGTGACGTGGGCCTGAAGGCCGCGCGCCTGGAACCAGTCGGCCAGCTCGCCGTGCAGGCGGATGTAGGGCTGGCCGCTGGGGTGGTTGAGGATCTCGCAGCGGCGCCAGCTCATGGGCATGCGGATGCCGAGGCCGATGGCCTTCGAGAACGCCTCCTTGGCCGAGAAGCGCGTGGCCAGGAAGCGCAGGCCGCGCGCCTCGGCGCGGGCCCGGCGCGCATGGAACACGGACAGCTCGGCAGGGCCCAGCACCTTCTCGGCGAAGCGGTCGCCGCGGCGGGCCAGCGTGGCCTCGATGCGGCGCACGTCGCAGAGGTCGGTGCCGATGCCGAAGACGGTCACGACTGCGCAGCCCGGATGCACTGCAGGTAGCGGCGCACGGTGTAGGCCAGGCCGAACTCCAGCGCGTCGGCGATCAGCGCATGGCCGATCGAGACTTCCTGCACCTCGGGCGCAGCGCGCAGGAAATCGGCGAGGTTGTCGCGGTTCAGGTCGTGGCCGGCGTTCACGCCGAGGCCGGTCATGGCCGCGGCGCGCGCGGCCGCGCCGAAGCGCTGCAGCTGCGCGGCCTGCAGCGGTGTGCCGTATGCGGCTGCATAAGGCTCGGTATAGAGCTCGACACGGTCGGCGCCCACGGCGCGGGCCGCGGCCATCACGCCGGGCTCGGCGTCCATGAAGAGGCTCACGCGCACGCCCAGCGCATGGCATTCGTCGATCAGCGGCTTCAGGCGTGCGCCGTCCGCGGCGAGGTCCCAGCCGTGGTCCGACGTGAACTGTCCTTCGCTGTCGGGCACGAAGGTGGCCTGGTGCGGCCTGACCTCGCGGATGAAGCCCATCAGGTTGTGGAAGGGGTTGCCCTCGATGTTGTACTCGGCCTGCGGCCAGGCCTTGAGCAGCGCAGCGATGTCTTGCACGTCATGGGCGCGGATGTGGCGCTCGTCGGGGCGCGGGTGCACGGTGATGCCGTGGGCGCCGGCCTCCAGCGCCAGCGTGGCCGCGCGCACCACGCTCGGTATGCCCAGGTGGCGGGTATTGCGCAGCTGCGCCACCTTGTTGACGTTGACCGACAGGGCGGTGGCGGGTTGTTCGGGTGACATCAGCGGATTCATCGGGCGGGCTCCATCAGGCGTTGCACCTCCAGCATCACCTGTCGGGTGCGCAGCACGGCGTGGCCCAGATGGTACTGAAGCAGGGCACGAAGCTGTGTGCGCAGGGCCGGCAGCGCCGGCAGGCAGGCCGCGTGCACGGCGCCCAGGTCGCCGGCTTCCAGGCCGGCCTGCAGGGCCTGCAGCACGAGGCCCGGAACGGCATCGTCAGCGCCGGGCACGACGCCACCCTCGGCGTTCAGGCCGTAGCGGCCCTCGGGGTCCAGTTCGGACAAGGTGGCCGTGAGGCGGTCGAGCTCGGGCAGCACGCCGGTCTCGCGCAGCAGCACCAGCTCGAATGCGCGCAGCGCGGCGGTGCTGGCGGCGTTCTCGGCCCCGGCGATGGCGGGCAGCGTCTGCGCGTAGGCGTCGAACAGCGCCTCGTGCGGGTCCTGGCGCGCCAGCAGCTTGATCAGCAGCTCGTTCAGGTAGAAGCCGCGGAACAGCGCGCCGCCGGCCAGCACCGGCACGCCGCCGGCCCATTCGGCGCTGCGCAGCGTGTGCACTTCCGAGCTTTCGTCGCCGGGGGTGCGGCCGAGCAGCACGTTCACGCGCTGGAACGGCAGCAGCACGGGGCGCAGCTGCGAATAGGGCCGCTTGGCGCCCTTGGCCGCCACCACGACACGCCCCCGCTCACGCGTGAAGAGCTCGAGGATCAGGCTGGTCTCGCTCCAGTCGTGGCGATGCAGCACATAGGCCTGCAGGGGCGCGGCCGCAGGTCGCCTGGACATGCCGGGCCTATTCGTAGCCGTAGCTGCGCAGGTGGGCTTCGTCGTCGGCCCAGCCGGAGCGGACCTTGACCCAGATCTCGAGGAAGACCTTGCCCTGCAGCAGGTGCTCGAGTTCCTGGCGGGCCTCGCTGCCGATGCGCTTCAGGCGCTCGCCGCCTTCGCCGATGACCATCCCCTTGTGGGCGTCGCGCTCGACGACGATGCTGGCCGCGATGCGGCGCAAGGCGCCCTCTTCCTCGAACTTCTCGATCACGACGGTGCAGCTGTAGGGCAGCTCGTCCCCGGTCAGGCGGAAGAGCTTCTCGCGGATGATCTCGCTGGCCAGGAAACGGTCGCTGCGGTCGGTGAGCGCGTCTTCCTCGTACAGCCAGGGCTGCTCGGGCAGGTAGGGCTGCACGATGCCGAGCAGGCGCGTCACGTCGGCCGCCTTGTTGGCCGACATGGGCACGTACTCGGCGAACGCGTGGCGGTCCTGCATGCCCTTGAGCCAGGGCAGGATGTCGGTGCGGCGGTGCACGGCGTCGAGCTTGTTGGCGACCAGGATCACGGGCTTGTCGGCGGGCAGCAGCGCCAGGACCTTGGCGTCGTCGAGGCCGAAGCGGCCCGCCTCCACCAGGAACAGCACCAGGTCGACGTCGGCCAGCGACGAAAGCACCGTGCGGTTGAGCGTGCGGTTCAGCGCGGCGGCATGCTGGGTCTGGAAGCCCGGCGTGTCGACGAAGACGAACTGCGCCACGCCCTCGGTGCGGATGCCGGTGATGCGGTGGCGCGTGGTCTGCGCCTTCTTGGAGGTGATGCTGATCTTCTGCCCGACCAGCGCGTTCAGCAGCGTGGACTTGCCGACGTTGGGCCGGCCGACGATGGCAACCAAGCCGCAGCGTTGAGGGATTTCGGCCATGTCGGCGGTATCGGTCATGAGCGCAGGGGGCTGCCAGGTCGGTCGGTGGATTTGAGGGTGTCGAGCATTCGGCGGGCGGCCTCCTGCTCGGCGGTACGGCGCGAGCGGCCTTCACCGTGTTCGGCCAGGCCGAGCGCGGGAACGGTGCACTCGAGTTCGAAGGTCTGGGCGTGGGCCTGCCCGCGGGTGGCCAGTATGCGGTAGGTGGGCACCGGCAGCTTGCGCGCCTGCAGCCATTCCTGCAACTCCGTCTTCGCGTCCTTGCTGAAGGTGTCCGCGTCGGTGGCGTGGATCACGTCGCCGAACAGGCGCTGCACGAGCGCCCGCGCGGCGTCGAAGCCGCTGTCGATGAAGACCGCGCCGAGAATGGCTTCGGTGGCGTCGGCCAGGATGGAGGGCCGCTGCGCACCGCCGCCGCGGCCTTCGCCCTCGGACATGCGCAGCACTTCGGGCAGGCGCAGCGTGAGCGCCACGCGGTGCAGGCTCTCCTCGCGCACCAGGTGCGCGCGCACGCGGGTCAGGTCGCCTTCGGCGGATGCGCCGAAACGCTCGTACAGCAGGGCCGAGATCGCCAGGCTGAGCACCGCGTCGCCCAGGAATTCGAGGCGCTCGTTGTGGTCCGCCCCGAAGCTGCGGTGGGTGAGCGCACGCTGCAGCAGCACCGGGTCGCCGAAGGTGTACCCGAGGCGGCGTTGCAGAGCCGAGAGCCGGTCTTCCACTAGGGTGAGCGCCCCTGGTATTTCAGAAGCAGGTAGACCGGACCCACCAGCGGGATTTCCTTGTCGTAGGCGAAGGCGATGACGACACGGTCGTTCTCCTTCGTGATCTCCAGGTCCTTGGCCGTGATGGAGGAGATCGAATACTCGATCTGCTTCTGGCGCTCGAAGGCGGCGCGCACCTCGGCGACGGTGCCGGGGCTCTCGGCCGCGATCTTGTCCACCGTCCGCTTGATGGTCAGGTATTCGTTGACGGTCGGGAACACCACCACGGCCACATAGCCGAAGAAGCCGATGACGATGGCCCAGAACATGAGGCCGAACAACGAGACTCCGCGCTGCCGGCGGCGCGAAAGGCTGGGAATCTGCGTGCGGTTCATGCGCGAGGCCCAATCAGTGAAACGGCCCGATACGGCCGATGTTGCCGAAGTTCATCCAGACGAAGAAGGCGCGGCCCACGATGTTCTCGTCGGGCACGAAACCCCAGAAGCGCGAGTCCTGCGAGTTGTCGCGGTTGTCGCCCATCATGAAGTAGTGGCCCGGCGGAACCTTGCAGCTCATGCCTTCAGCACTGTATCGGCAGTTCTCGGCGTACGGAAAGGTCTTGGGCAGTGAACCGAAGTAGGAAGTCTGTTGAGGATTCACCAGAATCTGGTGTTCCACATTGCCGAGCTTCTCGCTGAACATCGGCGCGTAGCGCAGGCTGTCCTCGTCGTAGTGCTCGCCCTTGGGCGCCATGGGCACGGGCTGGCCGTTGACCGAGAGCTTCTGGTTGACGTACGTGACTTCGTCGCCGGCGATCGCGACCACACGCTTGATGTAGTCCTGGCGCGGGTCGACCGGGTAGCGGAACACCATCACGTCGCCGCGCTGCACCGGGTTGTTGTCGATGATCTTCTTGTTGATCACCGGCAGCCGCACGCCGTAGTGGAACTTGTTCACGAGGATCAGGTCGCCCACCAGCAGCGTGGGGATCATGGAGCCGGAAGGGATCTTGAAGGGCTCGAACAGGAACGAGCGCAGCAGGAACACGACCAGGATCACCGGGAACAGCCCGGCCGTCCAGTCGAGCCACCAGGGCTGCATCAGCAGCTTCTCGCGGGCCTCGGTGATGTCGCCGTCCACGCGCTCGATGCCCTGGCGCGCGAGTTCGGCCCGCCGGGCCTGGTCCTGCGCCTCGAGGTGGGCGGCGGCGGCCATGCGGGCCGGCTCGAACCGGAAGCGCTCGGCGAGCCAGAACGCCATGGTCACGACCGTCAGGATGAACAGCAGCAGCGCGAAGTTGCCCATCCAGTAGCCGAGGAACCAGCCGCCCAGGTAGACAACGAGGACGCCGTACAGCGCGCCGGTCAGGTAACTCAACGGAGATGACATCAGTCGTCCACTTGGAGAATGGCCAGGAAGGCCTCTTGCGGCACCTCGACGGTGCCGATCTGCTTCATGCGCTTCTTGCCAGCCTTCTGCTTCTCGAGCAGCTTGCGCTTTCGGGAAACGTCGCCACCGTAGCATTTTGCCAGCACGTTCTTGCGCAGCGCCTTGATATTCTCGCGGGCGATCACGTTGGCGCCGATGGCCGCCTGGATGGCGACGTCGTACATCTGGCGCGGGATCTGCTCGCGCATCTTGGCCGCGACCGCACGCCCGCGGTACTGGCTCTGCACGCGGTGCACGATCATCGACAGCGGGTCGACGCGCTCGCCGTTGATCAGGATGTCGACCTTGACGACGTCGGAGGCGCGGTACTCCTTGAACTCGTAGTCCATGCTCGCGTAGCCGCGCGAGACGCTCTTGAGCTTGTCGAAGAAGTCCAGCACGATCTCTGCCAGCGGAAGCTCGTACGTGAGCATGACCTGCTTGCCGTGATAGGCCATGTTCAGCTGCACGCCGCGCTTCTGGTTGGCCAGCGTCATGACCGGGCCCACACTGTCCTGCGGCATGTACAGGTGCACCGTGACGATGGGCTCGCGGATTTCCTTGATGCGTCCCAGGTCGGGCATCTTGCTGGGGTTCTCGACCTGCAGCACGGTGCCGTCGTTGAGCTCCACCTGATAGACCACGCTCGGGGCGGTGGTGACGAGGTCCTGGTCGAACTCGCGCTCCAGCCGCTCCTGGACGATCTCCATGTGCAGCAGGCCGAGGAAGCCGCAGCGGAAGCCGAAGCCCAGGGCCTGGCTCACCTCGGGCTCGTAGCGCAGCGAGCTGTCGTTGAGCTTGAGCTTCTCCAGCGCATCGCGCAGCTGGTCGTATTCGCTCGCTTCGGTGGGGTAGAGCCCCGCGAAGACCTGCGGCTGGATCTCCTTGAAGCCGGGCAGCGCCTCGGTGGCGGGGCCCGCGTTGTTGGGCATCTTCTTCTCGAGCGTGACGGTGTCGCCCACCTTGGCGGCCTGGAGCTCCTTGATGCCCGCGATCAGGAAGCCCACCTCGCCGGCCCGCAGCACCTCGCGCGGCACCGACTTCGGCGTGAACACCCCCAGCTGCTCGAGCGGGTAGACGCTGTTGGACGCCATCATGCGGATGCGGTCGCCCTTCTTCAGCTCGCCGTCGACCACGCGCACCAGCATCACGACGCCGACGTAGTTGTCGAACCAGCTGTCGATGATCATCGCGCGCGGCGGGCCGTCGGGGTTGCCGCGCGGCGCGGGCATGCGCTCGATCACGGCCTCGAGGATCTCGTCGATGCCCATGCCCGTCTTGGCGCTGCAGGGGATGGCGTCGGTGGCGTCGATGCCGATCACGTCCTCGATCTCGGACTTCGCGTTCTCGGGGTCGGCCTGCGGCAGGTCCATCTTGTTGAGGACCGGCACCACCTCGACGCCGAGGTCGAGCGCCGTGTAGCAGTTGGCCACCGTCTGGGCCTCGACGCCCTGGCTCGCATCGACGACGAGCAGCGCGCCCTCGCACGCCGACAGCGAGCGGCTGACCTCGTACGAGAAGTCGACGTGCCCGGGCGTGTCGATGAGGTTCAGGTTGTAGACCTGACCGTCCTTCGCCTTGTATTCGAGCGCAGCCGTCTGGGCCTTGATGGTGATGCCGCGCTCGCGCTCGATGTCCATCGAGTCGAGGACCTGCGCTTCCATTTCGCGGTCCGACAGGCCGCCGCAGCGCTGGATGAGACGGTCGGCCAGCGTGCTCTTGCCGTGGTCGATGTGGGCGATGATGGAGAAGTTGCGGATGTGGTTCATCGCGAGGTCAGTGGATCATGGAAACACGCGGTACCGAGGCACTGCGCGACCATCTGCGGATCGATGGGATGAGCGGCGAAACACGGCGCCGGAACGTAAAAAAAAGGCGCGTCAAAAGGAGTGACGCGCCTTCCAACAGAACGTTTGGCAACTGCTTGTTGGGGTTTCATTGTAGCCAAAACACCCCGCTGCAAGCCGCGCCAATGCTGGATTTCGGGTCGTTGCAGCATCCCAACAGGCTCACTTTGTCCACAGCTTATCCACAGTGTTGCGTCATCGCTGCAGGACCCTGGGGACAAGCTCGGACTCAGCGCACATCCGGGCCCAAAACGGCGTCTCCTGGGCCCAATTCTACCGTCCAACACCGGTAATGCCGGTTCGGACGATGCGAAGTGAGAGACCACTCACCATCCCGGACACCCGCGCGACCGGCCGGTCGTCGAAACTCCCGGCCAGTTGCGTTCCGGATGGCGGAAAGACCCGTCAGCGGGGTCGGATCAGAAGGTAATTGACCCAGTTCCCGCGGCGCACCAGCACGCTCACGGTGCGTTCCTTTTCGGCCTTGGCCGCCAGGGCGATGAACTGCTTGCTGTCGGTCACCTCGACATTGGCCACCTGAAGGATCACGTCGCCGGCCTGCACGCCGGCACGGGCTCCCGCGCCTTCGACGGTCTCGACACGCACGCCGCCCTTCACGCCGAGTTCCTTCTTCTGGGTATCGGTGAGGTCGGCCACGGCCAGGCCGAGGGCCGACTTCGCAGCCGGCGGCGCGGTGCTGGGCTCGGCCTGGGCGCGACGCTGTGCGCGCTCGGCGGGCACCTCGCCTACGGTCACGGCCAGGTCGCGCGCACTGCCGCGCCGGAACACGCTGAGCGTGGCCTTGGTGCCCGGTTTGATGCCGCCGATGATGCGCGGCAGGTCGCCCGATTTCTCGACCGGCTTGCCGTCGACCTTGACGATGATGTCGCCCGCCTCGACACCAGCCTTCGCAGCAGGGCCGTCAGGCTCGACGTTGCGAACCAGCGCGCCCGCCGGCTTGCCCAGGCCGATGGCCTCGGCCACGTCCTTGGTCACCGGCGCGATCTCCACGCCGATGCGCCCGCGGATCACGCGGCCGCCGCTGCGCAGCTGGTCGGCCACGCGCTGGGCCTCGTCGATCGGGATCGCGAAGCTGATGCCCATGAAGCCGCCGGAGCGGCTGTAGATCTGCGAGTTGATGCCGACGACCTCGCCACGAAGGTTCAGCAGCGGGCCGCCCGAGTTGCCGGGGTTGATGGCGACGTCGGTCTGGATGAAGGGCAGGTAGTCGCCGGTGTCGCGCTGCTTGGCGCTCACGATGCCGGCCGTCACGGTGTTCTCCAGCCCGAAGGGCGAGCCGATGGCGAGCACCCATTCGCCCACCTTGAGGCGGCTCACGTCGCCGATCCTCACGAACGGCAGGTTGCCGGCCTCGACCTTGACCACCGCCACGTCGGTGCGGCGGTCGGCGCCGATGATGCGGGCCTTCAGCTCGCGCTTGTCGGTGAGCGTGACGATGACCTCGTCGGCGCCTTCCACGACGTGCGCGTTGGTCATGATGAAGCCGTCGGCGCTCAGGATGAAGCCCGAGCCGACGCCGCGCTGCTGCGGTTCATCGTCCTCCTGGCCGTTGTTGCCGGGCGGCGTGCCCGGCCGCGGGCGGTTGGGCAGCGGGATGCCGAAGCGGCGGAAGAACTCCTCGATGTCCGGGGTGATCTCGCCGCGGCCATTGGCGGCCAGGCCGTTGGCCGGCCGCTCCAGCGTGCGGATGTTGACGACGGCTGGCCCGACCCGCTCGACGAGTTCGGTGAAATCGGGCAGTTGCACGGTCGGCGTCTGGGCCAGCACCGCAGGGGGCGCCAGCAAGGCCAGCGCGGCGAGACCCAGGGTCAGGCTGCGGCGCAGGGCCAGGGAGGCGGACGGCAAGGCAAACATCATGGAGAAGATCTCCCGGGGGGTGGAATGGGGGCGGGTCAGCGGCGCCGCTCGAGCGCGCTGACGAATTGGTCGAGGGTCTCGCGGGGGACGTCGCCCATGGCGGTGATCCAGTGCTCGCCGACGCGCTGCATGACGGTGTGCGTGGCGCCCATCTCGGCAGCCAGCGCACGCTGGTGCGCCTGCTCGCGGTAGGGCTCGATGAACAGGGAGACGAAGCTCAGGCCGTCGGAGAACATGGCCTGCAACGCCAGCCCTTCCCGCTCGCCCTGCGCGGGCGCCGGCCGCTTGACGCACCCGACGAGCCTGAAGCCCGCCACGTCGGCCTTCAGGCGCCAGCCTTGGGCGGCCCAGTCGACCGCCTCACGGCGCGAGGGCAGCACCTGGTAGCCGGCGGGCTTCATGCCTTCGAGCACCGCCGACGGGTCGGCGCGCTGGCCGATCTCGATCTCGGTGAATGCGGAAGACTCGAGCACGCGGCCGGCAGGGTCGAGGACGTCGGCCCTGAGCAGCAGCCCCGTGGAGTCGTCGGCCTGGAGGCGCTGCGCGAAACGCAGGCCGTCCCGCGGCTCGAGCATCAGCACCTGCACCTGGCGCCCGGCGACGACGCTGGTGCCCTTCGGCGTGAGGCTGTAATGGTCGAGCGCACGCGGCTCGACCCGGCGACGCGTGGACACCAGGCCGCCCGGCGTCGCGGTCTTCTGCTCGACGACGACCACCTTCTTGTGGGGCCAGACCGAGTGCACGATCTCGTTGTGCCGGTAGACGCGGTGCTGATGGCCGTCCAGCGCCTCGGCACGCTCGTAGACCTGGTCGCCGATCGAGAGGTGCGTGATGCGCGAACTCGACACCACACCGCTGCCGGCCGTGTAGACCATGGTGCCGCGGTAGTTGCGGTCGGTGGCGGCCGCATTCAGCCGGGCCAGCCAGCCGGCTGCGTCGAGCGTAGGGCCGGCCGCCGCAGGCAGGAAGGCGCTGCAGAGCAGGCTCAGCGCGAGCCAGCGGGACAGGAACAGCACCGGAGGCATCAACGCTGGGTGATGGTGAAGTCGACGTTGCGCACGCCGCCGCCCGGCAGCGCAGCGGGCGAGCCGTCCAGCGCTTCGCGATGTGCCCGCAGGTAAGCCTCGACCTGCGCGTCGCGCAGCATCTGCCCGCTGGGCGGCGATGCCTTCACTGGCACGATCATGGCGCCGCCGCCGGAAGCCATCTGCGGCCCTGCGGAGGCGCCCATCGGCGTCGCCTGCTGCAGCACCGCGACCACGCCGGCCACGGCCACGAAACCGGCGGCCGCAGCCATCGGGACCAGCCAGACATTGCGCCGGCGGCGCGCGGACAGCGCCTGGGCCGCCCCCGAGGCGGACATCGGTGAAGACGCCAATGAAGATACCGACAGTTGCGCCGGCACCGGCGCGAAGACCACGGGCTCGGCGGCGAGCCGGCCGCGCACGGCGGCCAGGAATGCGGCATCGCGCGACGCGTCGGCGGCAAGATCCTCGGAGCGCAGTACGTCGCCGATCAGGTGATAGGCGTGCCAGGTCCGTCGCGCTTCGGCGTCGATGGCCCAGTCGCCGCAGGCGCCGACGAGTTCATCGCCGTCGAGGCGGCCGTCGGCCAGATCGGAGACGCGCAGGCGGGTCCGTTCGGAGGTCCCGGCGGCGGCCGTGAGGGGAGCGGGTGGGTTCATGGTCGGCTTTCGATTCGTGGCGCTCACCAGCGCGCGCCGTCACGGGTGTCCAGCAACGGTCGCAGGCGTTCCGCGATCGCCTCGCGGGCGCGGAAGATGCGCGACCGCACGGTCCCGATGGGGCAGTTCATCACTTCGGCAATCTCTTCGTAACTCAGTCCTTCGATCTCGCGCAGCGTGATCGCCTGGCGCAGATCCTCCGACAAGGCCTCGATGGCCGCGTTCACGGCCTGCCCGATCTCCTTGCTGGCAAGCAGGGCTTCGGGCGTCTCGCCGTCGGTTAGTTCGTTCTCGACCCGGGAAGTTTCATCGCCTTCCTCATCCCGTGACGCAAGTGCGGATTCCGTCACCAGCGGGTCGCGCTTCATGTCCATCAACGCCTTCTTGGCCGTGTTGACCGCAATGCGGTAAAGCCAGGTGTAGAAGGCGCTCTCGCCACGGAACTGCGGCAGCGCGCGATAGGCACGGATGAAGGTTTCCTGGGCGATGTCCTGGACGATGTCGACATCGCGCACCATGCGCCCGATCAGGCGCTCGATACGCCGCTGGTACTTGACGACCAGCATCTCGAAGGCCCGCACGTCGCCAAGCTTGACGCGTTCGACCAGCAGGGCATCGGTATCCGATTCGGACATCAGGGGGCCCGGCTCTCCAGGACTGGCTCTGCGGGACGCTCGGCGCGGGACGACGAGGAGAAATATAGCGCAGCGCGCATGGCGGGCCAGGCTGCCAGCCCGGCGGCGGGCGACAGCGCGGCCCAGCGGCGGCGCTTGTGGCCGGAAAGGCCGGGAGTTGGAGTGGCTCCGGATGATCCGGAATCAGCGATCGTATCGAAGGCCAGCAGCATCCAGACACCGGGGTCGAGCACGATCACGGGCCTGACCGGGGCGCCGTCGAGCGTCCAGGCGCGGCCGTCCCATGCCAGGCGCTGCGCATCACGCTCCGCGAGCCGCCACCCGAAGAGGGCGACCAGCATGCCGGCCGGCGCTGCCCAGGGCGTGAAGGCCCAGGCCAGCAGCACGGCGGCGGCGAGCCCCTGCAGGGCTGCCACGACGGCACGCCAGGCGCCGCCATCACGGCATTCCAGCGCAATCGCCGGGGGCGACGCCATTCGGGTGGAACTCAGGCGCGCCGGAAGACCAGCGTGCCGTTGGTGCCGCCGAAGCCGAAGTTGTTCTTCACCGCGACGTCGATCTTCATGTCCCGCGCCTGGTTGGCGCAGTAGTCGAGATCGCACTCGGGGTCGGGCTCGGTCAGGTTGATCGTGGGCGGCGACACCTGGTGGTGCAGCGCCAGCACGGTGAACACCGACTCGATGCCACCGGCCCCGCCCAGCAGGTGGCCGGTCATCGACTTGGTCGAGTTCACGACCATGCGCCGGGCGTGGTCGCCGAAGGCCAGCTTGATCGCGTTCGTCTCATTCACGTCGCCGAGCGGCGTGGAGGTTCCGTGCGCATTCAGGTACTGGACCTGATCAGCGTTCATGCCCGCATTTCGCAGCGCCGCCTTCATGGCGCGCTTCGGCCCGTCGACGTTCGGCGCGGTCATGTGGAATGCGTCCGCGCCCATGCCGAAGCCCGAGAGCTCGGCGTAGATGCGGGCGCCGCGCTTCTTCGCGTGTTCGTACTCCTCGAGCACCAGCACGCCGGCACCCTCGCCGAGCACGAAACCGTCGCGGCCCTTGTCCCAGGGGCGCGAGGCCGCCTGCGGGTCGTCGTTGCGGGTGGACAGCGCACGCGCCGCCGCGAAGCCGCCGATCCCCAGCGGGGACACGGTGCTCTCGGCGCCGCCTGCGACCATCACGTCCGCATCGCCGTACTCGATCATGCGGCCGGCCTCACCGATGCAATGAAGCCCGGTGGTGCACGCCGTCACGATGGCGAGGTTCGGGCCGGTGAAGCCGTACTTGATGGAGATGTGGCCCGAGATCATGTTGATGATCGAGGCCGGCACGAAGAAGGGCGAGATACGGCGAGGGCCGCGGGTGCGGTATTCCTCGTGCGTGGCCTCGATCATCGGCAGGCCGCCAATGCCCGAACCCACGATGCAGCCGATGCGCTCGGCTGTCTCTTCGGTGAGGGCGTCGCCGGTCGGCAGGCCGGCATCCTGCACGGCCTGGATCGCGGCAGCCATCCCGAAGTGGATGAAGCTGTCCATGTGACGGGCTTCCTTGCCGGGGATGTAGTCCTCGACATTGAAGCCCTTCACCTCGCCGGCAAAGCGGCAAGCCAGCGCCGAGGCGTCGAACTTCTTGACGAAGTCGATGCCGCTGCGGCCGGCGACCAGGTTGCCCCAGCCTTCGGCCACGCTGTTGCCGACCGGGCTGATCAGCCCGAGGCCGGTGACGACGACCCTTCTGCGGCTCACTTCTGGTGCTTCACCGCGTAGTCGATCGCCAGCTGCACGGTGGTGATCTTCTCGGCTTCTTCATCGGGGATCTCGATGCCGAACTCGTCCTCGAGGGCCATCACCAGTTCAACCGTGTCCAGCGAATCGGCGCCCAGATCGGCCACGAAGGCCTTCTCGTGCGTGACGTCCGCTTCGGGAACGCCGAGTTGCTCGGCGATGATTTTCTTGACACGGGATTCGATATCGCTCATGACTCCTCCAGGAGTGGGTCCAACTGACAGCCGGCGATTCTACCGGCGGGATGAGAACAGAACTGCGAAGGCCTTCAGGCCATGTTTCAGGCCATGTTTCAGGCCATGTACATGCCGCCGTTGACGTGCAGTTCGGTTCCGGTGATGTAGCCCGCGAGCGGGCTGGCAAGGAATGCGACCGCGTGCGCGATCTCGTCGGGCGTGCCGAGGCGCGCCAGCGGAATCTGCTGCAGCAGAGCGGCCTTTTGCGTTTCGGGAAGGGCGTCGGTCATGTCGGTGGCGATGAAACCCGGGGCCACGCAATTGACGGTGATGTTGCGGCTGCCGAGCTCGCGGGCCAGTGCGCGCGTCATGCCGGCCACGCCGGCCTTGGCTGCGGCGTAGTTGGCCTGACCGGCATTTCCGGAGGCGCCGACGACCGAAGTGACGCTGACGATCCGGCCCCAGCGCTGCTTCATCATCGTGCGCATCACGGCGCGGCTGAGGCGGAAGACGGCCTTGAGATTGGTGTCGAGCACGGCGTCCCAGTCCTCGTCCTTCATGCGCATCGCGAGCTGGTCGCGGGTGATGCCGGCGTTGTTGACGAGCACGTGGAGGCCGCCCTCGGTCTTCACGATGGCGTCGATGGCGGCATCTGACGCGGCGGCGTCGGTCACGTCGAGCGCGATGCCGCGGCCGCCGTGCGGCGCCAGGGCCTCGGTGATGGCGGCGGCGCCGGCGTCGGTGGTTGCGGTGCCGATGACGCGGCAGCCCTGCTGCGCCAGTGCGAGCGCGATGGCGCGGCCGATGCCGCGCGAGGCGCCCGTGACGAGGGCGATGCGCACGGGCTCGCTCATGCCAGCATCCCCCGGGCTTCGGCCAGCGTGGCCGGGTCCAGCACCGTGGTGGTGGTTGCTTCGGCGTGTTCGATTCGCTTGATCATCTTGGCCAGCACGCGGCCGGGGCCGCATTCGAAGATATGACGCAGGCCGCGGCCGTGCATCGCCACCACCAGTTCCACCCAGCGCACCGGGCCGAAGGCCTGACGGTACAGCGCATCGCGGATGCGGTCGGGGTCGGTCTCGATGGCGACGTCGATGTTGTTGATGACTGGGATGGCGGGCGTGACGAGGGTCGTGGCCGCAAGCCGCTCGCGCAGCCGCTCGGCGGCCGGCTTCATCAGCGCGCAGTGGAACGGCGCGGACACCGACAACGGCATCGCGCGCTTGGCGCCCATGCGCTTGAGCAGGTCGACCGCCATGTCCACGCCCGCCCTGGAGCCCGCGATCACGGTCTGCTTCGGGTCGTTGAAGTTGGCGGCCGAGACGACCTCGCCGCTGTCGCGGGCGGCCTGGTCGCAGGCGCGGGCGACGTCGACGCCGTCCAGGCCCAGGATCGCCATCATCGCGCCGGTGCCCACGGGCACGGCGTCCTGCATGGCCTGCGCGCGAAAGCGCACCAGCGGCACGGCGTCCGTCAGCGTCATGGCGCCTGCGGCCACGAGCGCGCTGTACTCGCCCAGCGAGTGACCCGCCACCAGGGCCGGGACCGGCCCGCCTTCGGCGCGCCAGGCGCGGTATGCGGCCACGCCGGCCACCATCATCACGAGCTGCGTGTTGACCGTGAGGGCCAGCGTCGCTTCGGGGCCTTCGTGGATGAGCCGTGCGACATCCTCGCCCAGCGCGGCCGAGGCTTCGGCCAGGGTGTCACGCACGGCAGGATGGTCGCCCCAGGCATCGAGCATGCCCACGGACTGCGACCCCTGGCCCGGGAAGACGAAAGCGAAGTTGGTCATGGCGTTGTCTCCACGCGGGACGGACATGGCGCCCCACGTTTGTGCATGTAGCTTGCTTGTCAGAAGTCCAGCAGGACGGCGCCCCACGTGAAGCCGCCGCCCACGCCTTCGAGCATGACCGTGTCGCCGCGCTTCACGCGGCCGCTGCGAACGGCGTGGTCGAACGCCAGGGGAATCGAGGCGGCCGACGTGTTGCCGTGCTCGGCCACCGTGGCCACCAGTTTCTCGAGCGGCAGCTTCAGCTTCTTCGCGGTGCCCTGCATGATGCGGATGTTCGCCTGATGCGGGATCAGCCAGTCGAGGTCGGCCTCGGTGCGGCCGGCTTTCTCGAGCACGGCGCGCGCCGATTGCTCGAGCACGCCCACGGCCAGCTTGAACACGGCCTGGCCGTCCATCCTGAGCATCGGGTCGCCAAGCACGCCGCCGCCGCTGACCGTGCCAGGCACGCAGAGGATGCCGACGTGCTTGCCGTCGGCGTGCAGGTCGGTGGCCAGCAGGCCGGGGGTGGCGCTGGCCTCCAGCACCACGGCGCCGGCGCCGTCGCCGAACAGCACGCAGGTGGTGCGGTCGTTGAAATCGAGCAGGCGGGAAAACACCTCGGTGCCCACCACCAGAGCGCGCGTGGCATTGCCGGCGCGGATCATCGCGTCGGCCACGGTGAGCCCGTACACGAAGCCCGAGCAGACGGCCTGCACGTCGAATGCCGGGCAGCCCGCGATGCCGAGCTTGTGCTGCAGGATGCAGGCGGTCGAGGGGAACACCATGTCGGGCGTGGAGGTCGCGACGATGATGAGATCGATCTGGTCGGCGCCGCAGCCGGCGGCCTCGAGTGCGTGGCGTGCCGCCTCGAGGGCGAGGTCGCTCGCATTGACGCCGTCGGCCACGAAGTGCCGCGCCTGGATGCCGGTGCGCTCGACGATCCACTGGTCGCTGCTCTCCAGGCCACGCGCGACGAGCTGGTCGACGAGTTCCTGGTTGCCGACGCGCCGCGGCGGCAGGTAGCTGCCGGTGCCGGCAATGCGCGTGTACGGCAGAGGTGTCTTGGGGTTCATGCAGCGGTCGGACTGTCTGATGGTGCTGTATCTGACGGTGCTGTATCTGACGGTGCGGTGAAGGAAGACGCTGCGCGGGACTGCGCGATGCGGTCCTGCACACGATCGAGGAGCCGGTTGCGGGCGGCATCATAAGCCCGCGTCAGGGCCTGCTCGAACGAGTAGGCATCCGCCGAGCCGTGGCTCTTGAAGACCAGGCCGCGCAGCCCCAGCAGCGCCGCGCCGTTGTAGCGGCGCGGGTCCACGCGGGCCTTGAACCGGTTCAGCACCGGCAGCGCGAACAGCGCCGCCAGCTTGGTGAGCGGTGTCCGCTTGAACTCCTGCTTGATGAAGTCCGAGAGCATCGAGGCCAGCCCCTCGGAGGTCTTGAGCAGCACGTTGCCGACGAAGCCGTCGCAGACGACGATGTCGGTCGTGCCCTGGAAGATGTCGTTGCCTTCCACGTTCCCGTGGAAGTTGATCTGCCCGGCAGCGCCGGCCGCGCGCAGCAATTCGCCGGCGAGCTTGATGGTCTCGCTGCCCTTGATGGCTTCCTCGCCGATGTTGAGCAGGCCGACGGTGGGCTCTTCGTTGCCATTGACCGCCGCGACCAGCGCGCTGCCCATCACCGCGAACTGCAGCAGGTGTTCGGGCGTGCAGTCGACGTTGGCGCCGAGGTCCAGCACCGTGGTGTAGGCATTGCGCCGGTTGGGCATGACCGTGGCGATGGCCGGGCGGTCGATGCCGTCCAGCGTCTTGAGCACGTAGCGGGCCACGGCCATCAGGGCGCCGGTGTTGCCAGCCGACACGCAGGCCTGCGCGGCCGGCGCGGCGCCGTCCTCGGGCTTCAGCTGGGCGATGGCCACGCGCATCGAGGAATCGCGCTTCTTGCGCAGCGCCACCTCGACGGAGTCTTCCATCGTGACCACCTCGGTGGCCACGAGCGCGGTGCATCGTGCCCAGCCGGCCGCAGGCGCGAGCGCTTCAGCGGTACCCACGAGGACCAGGCTGGCATTCGGATGCCGATCGAGAAACGCGCGGCAAGCCGGCAAGGTGACGGAAGGCCCGTGGTCACCGCCCATGCAGTCGACCGCAAGGGTGACCTGATCGAGCGGGGCCGGAACTGCGGGATGATTCACGGCGCCATCATGCAAGATGCCCGGCAGGGCCAATGGCAGCGCCGGGCATCGGGCTCAAGACCAGTGCGCCGCGCCCGGAAGGGGACACGGCCACGCCAGTTCAGTTGTCGGCCTTGGTCTTCAGGACCTTGCGGCCCCGATAGAAACCGGTCGGGCTGATGTGGTGGCGCAGGTGGGTCTCGCCGGTGGTCGGCTCGAGAGCCAGACCCGGGGTGTCGAGCGCGTTGTGCGAGCGGTGCATGCCGCGCTTGGACGGCGACTTCTTGTTCTGCTGAACGGCCATGGAATTCTCCTGGTGCCCGCCAGGGCGCGGATTTGAGTACCCCTCGGGCCATAGTGGCACCGGGGAAAGCCTTCAAGTGTAGCACGTGGCTGTCAGTTAGGCTTGCGCTTCAAGGCGGCGAGCGCCTCGAACGGGTGGGGCGGCGGCGCGGCGGCGGGGCCTTCGGCCGGCATGGGCAGCGGCTCGGGGCAGACATCGTGGCGTGGCACGATGGGCAGTGCCAGGATCAGTTCATCCTCGATGAGCGGGCGCAGGTCAAGCCTGCCGCGCGGCGGCATCGCCAGCACGTCGTCCTCGGATTCCTCGTCCAGACGCTCGGCCTCGGCCTCGTCGGCAACGAAATGGAAGGAGCGGTCGCCGTGCACGGCATGCACCATGGGTTTCAGGCAGCGCTGGCAGATCAGCGTGACCGTGGTCTCGGCCTGCAGGTGCAGCCAGGTCTGGGCGGCGGCGCCCTTGACGGCACGCTGTTCGCCCTGCGCGGACCAGCACACCGTGCCGGTGCCGGCCGGCGGCGCATCGGCCGCCAGGCGCTCGAAACCGGCGGCGGGCCAGTCGCCCGCCAGCGTCGAGGCCGTTTCCGCGAAGCGGCGGAGATCCAGGTGGTGCGGATCGAAGATCTGGGTCGTCATTGGAGCCAGTGTAGTCCCGCACAATCCCGGCATGATTCCGCTCGTGCTCGGCTCCACCTCGCGCTACCGTCGCGAACTGCTGGCCCGGCTGCGCCTGCCCTTCGAGGTGGCGGCGCCGCAGGTCGATGAAACCGCCCTGCCCGGCGAGGCCCCGGCCGCGCTCGCGCTGCGCTTGGCCCTTGAAAAGGGCCGCGATGTGGCGCTGCGCCACCCGGGCGCGGTCGTGATCGGCGCCGATCAGGTCTGCGACCTCGACGGCGAGCCGATCGGCAAACCGGGCACGCACGAGCGCGCGGTGGCGCAGTTGCTGCGGCTGTCGGGCCGCACGGCGGTGTTCCAGACGGCGCTGGCCGTCCTGCGGCCCGGCACAGGGTTCGAGCGCGCGATGCTGGCCCCGGTGACCGTGCGCTTCCGGGCGTTGAGCGAAGCCGAGATCGAACGCTACCTGCGGCTGGAGACGCCGTATGACTGCGCCGGCAGTGCCAAGTGCGAGACGCTGGGCATCGCGCTGCTGGAGGCCATCGAGTCCGACGACCCGACGGCGCTGGTGGGCTTGCCGCTGATCCGCACCGCCGCCCTGCTGCGCGAAGCCGGGATCGACCCGCTGATGGAGTCGAAGTGAGCACAGGCTCTCTCATATTGATACCGAACACGCTGGACCTGGGCCTGAACCCCGGGCCGCTGGACGAGGTGCTGCCGGCCGGCGTGATACGGCGTGCCGCCGCGCTGACGCACTGGGCCGCGGAGGACGCCAAGACGGCGCGCGCCTTCCTCAAGCGAGTGGACGCGCTGGTGCCGTTGGCCCTGCCGCTGCAGTCCATCGCCATCACCGAGCTGCCGCGCGCGCGCAAGGGCAGCCGCGAGCCGGTGCCGCCGGCCGAGTGGCAGGCGCTGCTGGCGCCCGCGCTGGCCGGGCACGACCTGGGCCTGATTTCCGAAGCCGGCCTGCCCGCCGTGGCCGACCCCGGCGCCGCGCTGGTGGCTGCGGCGCACGCCGCCGGCGTGACGGTGGTGCCGCTGTCCGGGCCCAGTTCGCTGCTGCTGGCCTTGGCGGCCAGCGGCCTGAACGGCCAAAGCTTCGCCTTCGTCGGCTACCTGCCGCAGGAGCCCGCCGCCCGCGTGGCGCGCATCCGCGAGCTGGAAGCGCTGTCGCGCCGGCTGCAGCAGACGCAGCTGGTGATCGAGACGCCCTACCGCAACACCGCGCTGCTGGGCAGCCTGCTGGAGACCCTGGCGCCCGCCACCCGGCTGTCGGTGAGCGCCGGGCTCACGGTGGAAGGCGGCTTCACGCGCAGTGCGGCCGTGTCGGATTGGCGCCGCCAGTCCGCCACTCAGCCCGGCACGCTGCCCGACCGCGTGCCCGCCGTCTTCGCGCTGCTGGCCGGCTGACGCGCCTGACCCGCAGGGCTCAAGTCAGTTCGTCCCGGCGCGGCATGTCGGCCCCGCGCCGCCCGCAGGTGATGGCCGCGGCACCCGCCGAAAAGGCCAGGCCTTCGCCCAGTTGCGCGGCATTCAGCGTGCGCAGCCCACCCGGCACCAGCCGGCCGTGCTCGGCCAGCCAGGTGAGCAGGGCCGCCTGGAAGGTGTCGCCCGCGCCCACGGTGTCGATGACGGCCACCGGGCGGCCGGGCACATCCACCCGAACGGAATCGGTCCAGGCCGTGGCGCCATCGCCGCCAAGCGTCAGCACCACGAGTTCGACGCCCGCGTTCAGCCAGGCCGCAGCCAGCGCCTCGGGCGCCTGCCCCGGGTACAGCAGGCCGAGGTCTTCGTCGCTGATCTTCAGCAGGTGGGTCCGGGGCAGCATCCAGGCCAGCGCGTCGCGCCAGCGCTGCAGGTCGGGCTCGACATTCAGGCGGATGTTCGGGTCGTAGGCCACGAGCACGCGGCCCAAGAGCCGCTCCACCAGGGCGCGCTGCGTCGACGCCACCGGCTCCACCACCATCGCATAGGAGCCGAAATGCAGCGCGCTGGCGGCGGCGGGAACGCTCTCCAGCGCCGCCAGCGGCAGCAGCCGGTCGGCACAGCCTTCGCCGTAGAAGGCATACGACGGCACGCCGCGGGCATCGAGCCCCACCAGGCCCAGTGTCGTGGGCGCATCCAGGCGGGCCACGCACTCGGCCGACACGCCCTCCTCTGCCAGCGCCCGCGCCAGGCGGTCACCGAGGAAGCCGGCGGACAGCGCGCCGAAGAAGGCCACGGGCTGCGCCAGCCGCGCGAGGCCGATCGCCACGTTCAGCGGCGAGCCGCCGATGCGGGCGTCCATCAGGGTGCCGGTGGGCGTGTCGGCGGTGGCAAAGACATCCATCAGCGCTTCGCCGCAGACGATGAACATAGGGTGCTCCGGTTCAGGGTGTGCAGCGATGATCGCCGCGCGCGGCGGAGTCCGTACCCCGGGTTTTCCATTAATCACTCAGCTTGATTTATTTAAAAGGCTAGACCAGAATGAAGTCATCCCAACGAGACTGGAGACACGCCATGAACCGCCTGAAGATCACCGCCCTGGCCACGCTGGCCCTCATCGCCGGCACCGCCGCCGCGCAGCAGCCCGTGATCGGGCTGATCACCAAGACCGAGACCAACCCCTTCTTCGTCAAGATGAAGGAAGGCGCCGCCGAGGCCGCGAAGGCCAAGGGCGCCAAGCTGATCAGCGGCGCGGGCAAGACCGACGGCGACAACGCCGGCCAGGTGACCGCCATGGAAAACATGATCGCCGCCGGCGCGAAGACCATCCTGATCACGCCCAGCGATTCCAAGGCCATCATCCCGGCCATCAAGAAGGCGCGCGACAAGGGCGTGATGGTCATCGCGCTGGACAGCCCCACCGACCCGGTGGAGGCCACCGACGCCCTCTTCGCCACCGACAACTACAAGGCCGGCGTGCTGATCGGCCAGTACGCCAAGGCCGCGCTGGCGGGCAAGCCGGCAAAGATCGTCATGCTGGACCTGTTCCCCGGCCACCCGGTGGGCGCGCAGCGCCACAACGGCTTCCTGAAGGGCTTCGGCCTCGCCGCTCCGGACGCCAGGAGCAACGAACTCGGCACCGCGCCCGAAGTGGTCTGCATGGCCGACAGCTTCGGCGACCGCGCCAAGGGCCAGACCGCGATGGAGAACTGCCTGCAGAAGGCCTCCGAGGTGACCGTGGTCTACACGATCAACGAACCCGCGGCTGCGGGCGCCTACAACGCGCTGAAGAAGGCCGGCAAGGAGAAGAACGCCATCATCGTCAGCGTGGACGGCGGCTGTGAAGGCGTGGCCAACGTCGGCAAGGGCGTCATCGCCGCCACCAGCCAGCAGTACCCGCTGAAGATGGCCTCGATGGGCGTGGAAGCCGGGCTTGAATACGCCAAGAGCGGCAAGAAGGTCAGCGGCTACACCGACACCGGCGTGACCCTGATTGCCGCCAAGCCGGTGGCCGGCGTGGACAGCAAGGACGTCAAGACCGGCACGGACCTGTGCTGGGGCAAGAAGTAAGGATGCAGCCGTGGAAACGCTGAAGAACAAGCTCCCGCCGATCGGCCAGCTCGGCCCTTTCATCGCGCTGGCGATCGCCTGTGCCTTCTTCTCGTTCACCACGGACCGCTTCTTCAGCGGCGAGAACCTGTCGCTGATCCTGCAGCAGGTGATGGTGGTCGGCGTCATTGCCATCGGGCAGACGCTGATCATCCTGACCGCGGGCATCGATCTGTCCTGCGGCATGGTCATGGCCCTGGGCAGCATCGTGATGACGAAGCTTGCCGCCGACCTCGGCATGCCGGCGCCGCTGGCCATCCTGTGCGGCGTGGGCGCCACGGCGGCCTTCGGCCTGCTCAACGGCCTG
Organism: uncultured beta proteobacterium; assembly: GCA_903938815.1. GTDB lineage: Bacteria > Pseudomonadota > Gammaproteobacteria > Burkholderiales > Burkholderiaceae_C > Rubrivivax. The sequence goes on along the minus strand of CAJAES010000126.1, from coordinate 5,326 downwards.
CTCGTCACGCGCATCAAGCTGCCGCCGTTCATCGTGACGCTGGGCACCTTCAACATCGCGTTCGCGGTGACCCAGCTCTATTCAGACGCCCAGACCATCACCGACGTTCCGCCGATGATGACCTGGCTGGGCGGCACATTTGCGCTCGGCGGCACCAACGTGGCCTACGGCACGGTGCTGATGATCGCGCTCTATGCCGGCGTGTGGTTCTGGCTGCGCGAAACCGCCGCCGGGCGCCACGTGTACGCCGTGGGCAACAACCCCGAAGCCACGCGGCTGGTGGGCATCCCGACGGACCGCGTGATCCTCGGCGTCTATGTGCTGGCCGGCGTGTTCTACGGCATCGCCTCGCTGCTGGCCGTGGCCCGCACGGGCGTGGGCGACCCCAACGCCGGGCAGACCGAGAACCTGGACGCCATCACCGCCGTGGTGCTGGGCGGCACCAGCCTCTTCGGCGGGCGCGGCGTGATCGTCGGCTCGCTCATCGGCGCCATCGTCGTCGGCGTGCTGCGCAACGGGCTCACGCTGATGGGCGTGTCCTCGGTCTACCAGGTGCTGATCACGGGCATCCTCGTGATCCTGGCGGTCACGGTGGACCAACTGTCTCGCAAGGGGAGCCGCTGACATGACCACCCACAAGCTCGTGATGCAGGCCACCGGCCTGGTGAAGCGCTACGGCCAGGTGACGGCGCTGGACGGCGCCGACTTCGAACTGCGCGCTGGCGAGATCCTGGCCGTCATCGGCGACAACGGCGCGGGCAAGTCCAGCCTGATCAAGGCGCTGTCGGGCGCCACGATTCCCGACGAAGGCGAGATCCGGCTCGACGGCCAGCCCATCCGCTTCCGAAGCCCCATGGACGCCCGCCGCGTCGGCATCGAGACCGTCTACCAGGACCTCGCCGTGGCGCCCGCCATGACCATCGCCGAGAACCTCTTCCTGGGCCGCGAGCTGCGGCGCGAAGGCTTCCTGGGCAACGTGCTGCGCATGCTCGACAAGAAGAAGATGCTGGAAACCAGCATCGCCCGCATGAACGACCTGAAGGTGGGCATCCGGTCGATGACGCAGGCCGTGGAAACGCTCTCGGGCGGCCAGCGCCAGTGCGTGGCCGTGGCGCGCGCGGCGGCCTTTGCCGAGCACGTGGTCATCCTCGACGAACCCACCGCCGCACTGGGCGTGAAGGAAGGCAACATGGTGCTGGAGCTCATCCGCCGCGTGCGCGACAAGGGGCTGCCCGTCATCCTGATCAGCCACAACATGCCGCACGTCTTCGAGATCGCAGACCGCATCCACGTGGCGCGGCTGGGGCGGCGCGCCGCCATCCTGGACCCGAAGAAGATCAGCATGAGCGACACCGTGGCCGTCATGACCGGCGCCATGCCGCCCGAGAAGATCCCGGCCGAGTGCCTGGCGCACTGAAGGCGGCCCGGACATGCTCAAAGGAATCGACCCGCTGCTGAGCCCCGAACTGCTGAAGGTGCTGGCCGAGATGGGCCACGGCGACGAGATCGTGATTGCCGACGCCAACTTCACGGCCACGACCCTGGGCCGCGGCAAGCCCGTGCTGCACCTGCCGGGCGCCGGCGTGGCGCGCGTCAGCGAAGCCGTGCTGTCGCTGCTGCCGCTGGACGCCGGCGTGGCGCAGCCCGTGGTCTACATGCAGGTCTGCGACCGGCCGGACGGCTGGCGCAGCGCCCTGCAGCGCGACGTGCTCGAACGGCTGCGGGCGCGGGGCTGGGCCGCCGCAGCACAATGCCAGGGCTGCGAACGTTTCGCCTTCTACGACCGCGTGCGTTCGGCCTACGCCATCGTGCAGACAGGCGAGTTGCAGCCGTACGCGAACTTCATCTTCAAGAAAGGCGTCATCGCCGATGCCCTGGCCGAGTGACATCGCCCTGAACCTGCCCTGAAACCACCCTGACCCCGCCCTTGCACACCGACCTTCAAGACCCCGACGCCCCAGGGCACCTGAAGCCGCGCGGCTCCAGCCAGGGTGGCCTGCGCCAGTACAACGAGCGCGTGGTGCTGCAGGCCCTGCGCCTGCACGGGGCGCTGCCCGCGGCCGAGCTGGCGCGGCTGACACACCTGACAGCACAGACGATCTCGATGATCACCAAGCGGCTGCTCGACGACGGCCTGCTGCTCAAGGGCGCGCCGCAACGCGGCAAGGTAGGCCAGCCGTCGGTGCCGCTGTCGCTGAACCCGGACGGCGCCTTCTCCATCGGCATCAAGGTGGGCCGCCGCAGCCTGGACGTGCTGCTGCTCGACTTCGCCGGCCAGGCGCGAGAGCGCTGGACCATCGGCTACGACTTCCCCGACCCCGACGCCGTGCTGCCCGAGATCGGCCTGCGCCTGCGCGAGGTTCGCCGCAAGCTCGGCCCCGAGCGCCGGGAACGGCTGCAGGGCATCGGCATCGCCGCGCCGCTGCAGCTCTCGGCCTGGCGCGAACTGCTGGGCGCCGACCCCGAAGTGGCCGCCAAGTGGGACCGCATCGACCTGCGCGCCGAAGTCGAGGCCCTGTCGGGCCTGCCCGTGCAGCTGCTCAAGGACACCGCCGCCGCCTGCGTGGCCGAGCTGGTGGCCGGCCGCGGCCGCGCGCTGAAGAGCTTTCTCTACGTCTTCGTCGACACCTTCATCGGCGGCGGCCTGGTGCTGGACAGCCAGCTGCGCGCCGGGCTGAACGGCAACGCGGGCGCCATCGGCTCCCTGCCGCTGGGCATGGGCCGGGGCGGCTCACCGCCCGCGCAGCTGCTGGGCGTGGCGTCGCTGCTGAACCTGGAGCAGGCCTGGGCGGCCGCCGGCCTGGCCACCGATGCCGCCGGCGACGAGCGCGCCCTGCAGGCTCCGTGGGAGCCCGTGACGCGCGCCTGGCTGGAAGACGCCGCCTCCGCCGTGGCCCTGGCCGTGGACAGCGCCGCGTGCCTGCTGGACCTGGAAGCCGTGATCCTGGACGGATCCTTCAGCCCGGCATTGCGAGACCTGATGCAAGCCAGCGTGCAGGCGGCGCTGAACCGCTACGACTGGCGGGGTGTGGTGCGGCCAGCAGTCCTGACGGGAACGATCGGGTCGGATGCGCGCGCGCTGGGCGGGGCCCTGCTGCCGCTGTATGCGAACTTCGCGCCGGATCGGGACTTGTTCTTGAAGACGGCTGGTGTCTAGGGACGCTTTGCCACGGGCTGACCTGTGCCGCCCGAGGTTTCGAAGTGCGCTGGCTTCTCCGGCGCCAAGGGCGCGTGCCGTCGCTCATCAGACCATTGCTTCAAACCTTGCGACCAGCTCGTCGTATTGCAGCGAAAACTTCCTGGCATTCCTTCGCAACTGTGCCAGGTTGCGGAGCTTCCACTGTAGTGCTGGCAACAGGTGCAGATGGTTATGTGGAAGGCAAGACCAATCCGGCTCGGCACTGACCATGGACAGCAGGAACTGCCGATGCCTCGGCAGCAAGGCCCGAGGCAGTTCGCTCATCACGCGATCGCGCACAGCCAGCAGATTCTCAAGCTTGGCGGGCGTCGAAGTCATGCCCAGAAATTCGTTCTCGAAGACGACTTCAAGTGGCTTTCGGTTTGGGAACAGCACTTCATGGACCGGCCGGTTGTGGCCGGCCAGGTAGACGACGAAGCAGTCCAGCAGATCTTCCGGCCAGCCTGTTCCACTGGCCAGCATCAACTGCACGTCGAAGAGATCACGTGGATGTTGCCGGTCGAGCGCGGCCACCAGCTTGCTGCCGTACAGCTCTGGCGGCGCGAGCATCGGCACTTCCAGTTCCATGGAGAACATCTGCTGTGCCGCCGACGCCAGACTGCGTCGTTCTGGCGGCAGCACGGTCCCCCGGAAAACGAAGTTCACTTCGATCTTGACCTCGGCATCGTCGGCACGGACAAAGAGCTTGGCTTCATTGCCTTCCGCCGACTTGGAGAGCCGCGCTGCGTAGCCCAGTTCCTCGACGCGGGACCGGACCCCCGACAACTCCTGCTCAATGTGTCGCAACGCTTGCTCTCGCGGCAAGCCGTAGGGCACGAACACCACGTCAATGTCGACCGACAGGCGAGGCATGTCCTGCAAGAAAAGGTTGAGGGCGGTTCCGCCCTTCATCGCAAATGCGGGTGTGGCGAACACGGCCGGAGCGATTTCGAGCATCAGCTGAACAGTGCGGACGTAGGCGGCGTTCATGTCGGGCGCTTCAGGTTCAAGCGCTCGCCGGTTCGGGTTGCAGAGACCCATCGACTCCCACCACCCAGGCGCTCGCTGTGCCTGCGTGCTACGCCTTTCCAGGGCAGATCCAGTTCGTCGGCAAGCGTGTGAGCCAGCCGCGCCACCTTGATGCGCTTGAGGTGCGCCAGCAGTACTTCCAGAACGCCTGTCCGCATCGAGTTCGCCGCCTCGACGAGGTGCCTGGCTTCCTCCAGGCCCTGGGATTTGCCGACGTCACTGAGCAACTCGAGAACGGCGCGTTCGGGCGTGGAGACCAGCAGATCGGGTCGGCCTGCAGGCAGTGGCGCCAGCCCCGTCAATGGCGGCAGGTTCGGGTCAAAGAGGTGGGTGGCTTGGTAGCGGGACGGGAATCTCGCCGTGAACCAGCCCGGCAGACGCGCGCTCTTGTCCCCCCACAGAACCAGATGCTCCTGGAACGCAAGGTTGTGTCGTGCGCCGCGCCATGACAACGCGGTCTTGCCGGCCACGTGCAGGCCAGGGGTCTGGACAGCCAACCAGGCCAGCGTGACGTCCCGCCTCAACTCGTCGCCGGGCAGGACATAGGCGCCGCGACCCAGGCGCTTCAGCCAGCCGCTGCCGGCCAGGCGCGCCACCTGGGCAGGCTGCAACCCACGCGCGACAAGCCACTCCGTGGACACCGGAGCACCCCTGGGGAGATCAGGCAACAGTTTTCTGAATAGAAAACTTGGAGAAGTTGACATCAGATGGACTTTATACGAGTTTTTTTATGCTTGCGTGATGGATGTTCGACCAACCAGTATGCCGAGGGTGTGGCAGCTCACACCCGGCATAAAATTCTCCAGAATTCACCTGTCAGATGGGCGTTCCAGCGATATTTTCATGCCGAACGGCAGGCGTGGACACCGTGCATGAAGGCTCGGCGCGTTGACGAAACGAGGGCTTGAGGGAAGTTCGCCACCCGCGACGTTCGAGCGTCCGGCTGAACTGCCCCACGCCTGGGCGGAACAACATTTCCGGCACCGGCACGGCAGTGCCAGCCACTTGGGACCGCATCGACCTGCGCGCCGAGGTCGAGGCCCTGTCGGGCCTGCCCGTGCAGCTGCTCAAGGACACCGCCGCCGCCTGCGTGGCCGAGCTGGTGGCCGGCCGCGGCCG
>CAJAES010000125.1 GCA_903938815.1 uncultured beta proteobacterium | reverse complement strand
GGCGGGGCTTTTTCGTTCAAGGCCCCGCTTCGGCGGGGCTTTTTCGTTCAAGGCCCCGCTTCGGCGGGGCTTTTTCGTTTCAGGGCGCTTATGAGTAGCTGTTGCCCGAACGCTTGTAAATCAACGACTTAGCGTTGAACTGGGCGCGGCCCATCGGAGCGGTTGGTGCCGCTCCGATGCCCCTCAATCGGTCGCAGTGGGACTACTTTGGACGAGCCTGGCTGGCGTGACGGCGCCGCGTTCCGGCGCAACGAACATCATCGCTGTGCGAATCCTTCGGCCGTTCGCCTGACCGCTGCGAACCGTCGTTCCTTCAGCGCAGCAAGTGGCGTCTGGGCTCCAAGTGAGCCCTTTGGGGTGGTGAAGAACAGCCACTTCGCCAGGTCGTCGACCCCTGCAAGCAGCCTCGTCACCTCCCCAAGGTGGCGCCGATCGTCGCTGGATTGCCCGATGAAGAAGCCTGGGTAGAGCTTTCGGCCGTCCCTGGTGACAAAGAACAGCTTGCCATCAGCCACGGCCTTGGCAAGCGCATCGGCCGAAGTCGCCATGCGCCGCATGAACTCGGCCTCGGGGACCAGGCTATGGGAGGACGTTGTCCGGGGCATGCCCACGATCATGCGACAGCGACAGCCGTTCCGCTACTCCGCCCGCATACCAACTAATCGCTATAATCCGACTTAACGAACTAGACAAAGTGTCCTGTTCGGCGGGGCCAAGCCGCCACGGCTTGATGCCCGAAGGAGATGCCATGTTGGTATGGGAAGAACACTGCGGGATGCCGAACATCTTCGCGGGCGCGGGTGTGACCGAGGGGCGCCAGGGTCTCAGCAGCTACGAAAGCTACTTCAGCTCCGTCAACCGCATCATCCTGCGGGACAGCGAGCGCTACGTGTTCGTGCCGAACAAGCTGTCGGCCGCCATGATCGGCGCCTTCAAGGCCATGTGCGGTCGCGTCGTGGACTCCATCGAGACCAGCTACGCCCAGTGGCAGCAGTACGTTGTCTGCGCCATGCAGGCGGTGGCCCGGCGTTCTCGCGCTGCGACGGCCAAACCTCTGACAGTGACGCCTGTCCGTGCAGTCCGGCGTGTGAAGGCCTTCTTCGTTTCCCAGAAGGTCAACGGCCGCAACGCGCCGTAAGGCGCGACCTCAGGCCCTGCGGGGCCACCAGACCTCGAAAGGCTGGACATGAAAGACACCGTCCAACTCCCGCCCGCAACCGCCCCCCGTGCAACTGCGAGAACCCGTCCAACGACCCGCCAGCAGACCGACTACGTGCCTGCTTCCGAGGTTCGTGCCTTGCTTGCCAATAGCCTTGCCGCCCGACAAGAGCGGCTGGGTGTCGCCGACATGATCTCCACCGACGAAGCTGCCCAACTCGTGCAGACCACGCGCGTGACCATCAACGCCTGGATTGCCAAGGGCCGAGCCATCGGCCTGACGCAGACCAAGCGAGGGTTCCGCATGCCGCGCTGGCAGTTCGAGCCGTCGATGTGGGACGCGCTGCCCCGCCTCTCGGCGGCGCTCGGCACCACGGAAGGCTGGGCGCTACTGTCGTTCCTGGAGTCGCCACACGGCGGCCTGAACGGCATCACCCCGCGCCAGGCTATCGAACAAGGTCAATCGGACAAGGTGATCAAGATCGCAGAGCACGAGGGGAACTGAACCCCCTCCGATGAAACTCCACGACCTTCAATACCTGCCGCCAGTCACCCTGGCGGCATCTCAGACGGTCTACCGCGTTCAGCGCATCAAGGCTCGTCCTGGAGCCGTCACCGTCGGTCCATTGAAGATGGCACCGATCGGCGACATGTCGGGGCGCTTCGCTCTGGCCGAGACCGAGACGGGCTACTTCGCGGAAAGCCCCGAAACGGCCATCTACGAGTCGCTGGTGCGGCGCGAGGCGGTCTCGCTGTCGATCAGCAACGCGGCGAGTCGCCAGCTGCTTTGCCTGCGGACGACACGTCCTGTGAAGCTGCTCGATCTGAGGCAGCACGCGGCCTCGTGGCCGGTGCTGCAGTCGCTGCGCTTCTCTGTGACACAGGAGATCGCAGCCGGAGCCGAGGCAGAGGGCTTTGAGGGCATCGCCTACCGCTCCGCGCAACACCACGGCCAAGACTGCCTCGTCGTTTTCGGTACTGGCCTGAAGAGCTTCAAGCTGGTTTGGCGCAAGGCGCTGGTCCTTGCAGATGGCTCGATGCATCAGGCGCTGGCCACGGCGATTCGTGGCGGCCAGATCATGCTGACGCCTTAGCTCCGAGCGACGGACCACCATCGAACCTGACCGATGACGACCACAACCAACGACAAAGTGCCCGAAGACGAACTCGGCCCACCCACTGCTGCAGAGAACCTCTGCGTCACCGCTCGTGGTTTCTCCACCGAGGAAGACGCTCGGGAAGTGGGCACGGCCGTTCGCGAGTGCGTGATGCTCTTCAGCCGGCACTTCGACTTGTCGCGCCTCGACGGCGTCACGGTCGCCTACGACTATGCTCAGGCGTTGGCGTCGCTCGATCGTGGCTACGAGACCAAGCACGTCCTCACCCCGAGCGATAGTCACGCCGTGGGAATTGCGATGACGCCCTCGGTGATCCGCGACGGCAGGCTGATGAGCCACATCGTCTTCAACGCGGGCATCGTGGCGCCGATCGCCAAGCCCGACCCAGCGTCGATCCAACTTCCGATGCACGTCATCGCGCACGAGTGCGCCCACGTCGAGATCACGCAGAAGTTCGACGAAGTGTTCCCGAACGTCCTTCTGAGGGAGAGATACGGCGACTCACGCGATGCTTTCAGGTGGCAGGTCATCCTCGCCTGCTGGGATGAGTACGCCGCCACTCGGATGAGCGCCAACTTTGGTGAAGACCCAACCGACGGATACGAAGAGACGTTCCTCAAGCACCTGGCAGATGCCGGCGACCGGGCTCGTACGTTCATCAGCGCCTACCGACTTCATGGTGAGGTGAATCAGGTCTACGCAGAGGTCTACGGTGCCATCGGCGACCTCTTGAAGTTCGCTGCCTACACGCTTGGCAACGCGGACGGGCGCCGCCTCGAAGTGGCAGAGCGAGCCAACCTCGCTGCTGCACTTGCCGGACACTGGTTCGAGCCGTTCTTCAAGCGGCTGCACGAAGCTTGTCGAACGATCGGGGACCAATACGGTCGGTGGACCGACAAGACCTCATTCGAGGCCATCGGCGACATTGCCGATGAGGCTGTCGCCCTGTGCGGCATCAAGCACCGCTACTTGCCGGGTGGCCAGCTATACCTCGACATCCCGTGAGGTAACCCTCTGACGGGTGCTGGCGACTTCGATCGCTACAAGTTGTGCCCCGCCATGATCGGACACGCCGGGAAGACGTGCTCCAGGATCAGCGTGTGAACCTTGGCCCTGGTGACGCCGACGCGCAGAATCTTCCTGCTGCGCCAGTACGGCGGCTCGTCGTCCCACCAGACGAATGACGAAACCTGTCGTTCGCCGTTGTGCCTGCCCTCGCGGATCACGATCACGCCGTCGAACTGCTTTCCCTTCGACTTGTGAATGGTCATGACCTGCACACCGGGCGGATCGTCCACGCCGCCAAGAATCTGGTCCTGCGCCAGTGCGAGGTCGAGCGCGTCACGAGCGCCCGTGTACTGACCATCGCGTGCCCAGATCGCACCGAGCCCCGCACTGATCCGGCGGCCACGATTGAAGGCCACCAGGTAATCCAGGTTCTTGGCGGCAGTGAGCAGTTCCTGGTCTCCTGCGTCTCGCAGCAGCCGTTTCACAAACGACCAGTCCTTCGCCGGGTCTCCGGTGAACGGCGTCTGCCGCACCGCATCGATCACACCAGCCACCGCCTGAACGAATGCGGCACGAGGCTCGCGTCCTTCGCGAACGCGCGCAGCCCACAGCCGCCACTGAGTTGCAGCGGCAAGGCCGGCCGCTGCCTTCGAAGTCGCGAGCAGTTCAAGGCCCAGTGCGATGTCTTCGCGACGCGTCGCCTCGGACTTCGGCTCCAGCAAGAAGGCCGCGAAACGGGCCGTCAGCATCGCCTCGGCCTCGTCAAACGCGAGCTTGTGCCGCACCGGCTTGGGCTCGGCGTTCAGCGATGCAGATACCTTGGCCGCTGACGCACCCGAGTGGGTAAGGATCGCGACGTTGCGACCGTAGCGACCAGTGGCAGCCCTGATGGATCGCTGAAGAATGCCAAGTGCCATCCTCAATGCTGTCTTCTGCGGCCTGAGCTTTGGGTTGTAGGCGACCGACGAGACCCCTGCATAAGGTGCACCTCGGGTACGTCCCACGAGGATGTCCTGCCCGAAGACTGCAATCTCAGTGTCGCCGCTGCGATGATTCTGGCCACCGAGGTCGATCTCCAGCGGCGCCAATGTCTGCCGGATGGCATCCACTCTCTCGGGACCGATGCCCGGCAGGTAGTCGAAGATTTGCTGATCCAGATCGGCGAGGCAGACGATCTGCGCAGTGGCGGACAGAAGCTCGATGCACCGCCAGGCATGCGCGTCGGTGTCCTGCGCCTCGTCGACGATGATCAGCGGGTGGCGTTGCGTAATCAGCCTGCGGATGTGCTGGCTCTGGGTGAGCAGCGCCTGGGCATTGCGCGCGAAGAGATCGAAGGCGATACGCCCGTCCTGCCGGAACATCTCATCGCGCCTGGTGAGCCATGCCCGCCAGTCGGCGTTCTGCACGTTCCGTTCGCGTGGCTTGATCGACCCGTACTCCACCTGTTCGTCTTGAGGCAGCAGGATGCGCAGCTTGCGTGGAGCGCCTAAAAGATAGCCGTTGGCCGACAGCAGCGTCCAGAAGAACGAGTGGAACGTCTGCATGCTCAGCTGACTTCGCTGGGCCTTGGGGACCTCCTGCTTCATCGCTTCGCCCAGCCTCGCCACAGCCGCCCGCGAGAAGCTGAGGAACAGCACCGACTGCCCCGCATCGAGGCCGGCGCTGATCCGGACGACGGCCTTCTTGAGCGCGATCGTCGTCTTGCCACTCCCCGGACCACCGAGCACCAGGGCATGCCCTTGGCAGTTGAGCAGGCTCTGCCGAAGCTCGCAGATTTGCACGGCGATCGCGCCCGTCAGGCTGGTGCACCGCCAGCGGCGGGGGGAACTGCTTCGGCAGGCTCGGGGATCGCCGCCACTTCGACGGGCTTCGGGAAGGCCGCATAGATCGGCGCCAGGAAGGCGGTCACGGTGGCTGGCAGCTCGTCGACCTCGCACCCGTCCAGCAACCTGGCAGCCCACCCCGCACCCTTGTGACCCTTCAGGGCAGACATCACCAATGCGCGCACGACATCATCGGCTGGTCGCGCAGCTGGAATGACGAAGTTGCCGCAGTCTCCGGTTTCACGCAAGTCGTCGAGGAATGACCACTGCCGATCGACGGGGACCTCCGTGACGATGAGCGCCTCGAATCCGGCGTACTGGTGCTCGCAGTCGATGTCGTAGGCGTCGACCAGTTCCTGCTTCTTCTGAGCGGATCGCGCAGCGAGGTCATAGAAGCCGAACGTCTTGAGCCCCAGGCTCTTGAAGAAGTTGCCGAACTTCGGCATCGACCCTTCGGACTCGGCATCGAAGAAGGCGACACCGGCGATGTCGAGCGGCTGCAAGTCCTCGTTGGCCTCCTCCATCTTCCGCGCAACGACGGGCAATGCGTTGAACTCGGTCAGTCCCTCGACGACGATCGCACCTTTGCCGAGCATGCATTCGGTCAGGCCTCGACGGGCGTACCGGCGGAAGTCGTTGCCCTTGAGGCCAGATGAGTCCGAGACCCGCTTGCCTACCACGCTGGAGTCCGGTCCGCGTGACAGGAGAAGTGTCTGCTCCGGCTCGAACCGTTCGATGACGAACGGCGAGTGCGAGGTCGCAAATGCCTGCGTCGTCTTGTGCAGCAAGTAGTCCGCGATCCGACGTTGTGTGTGCGGCGGTAGCGCAATCTCGGGCTCCTCCATCGCAAAGATGACCGAGGACGGCTTCAGCTCAGCGATGAACGAGAGCAAGGCCAGCACCAGAACGTTGAGCGTACCGGTGCCGACCTGCTGGAAGGGAACTGGCTGCTGATCCTGCGAGATGGCCAGGAAGAACGCCATCGTCTTGCGCAGGTGTTCCCGGGTGAGCTGCGAGACGTGCAGCTTCGTCGTCCGTCCGGGAACGTCGGTAGCGATGTACTTGCCGAGCCTGGCTTCGATCGACTGCAGGACTGGCTGCAGGTTGGTGGCGTCCTGTTCGATGTCCAGGCCACGCAGGCGCTCGATAGCCTTCTCCCACAACCCAGCTCGGGTGCCTCGTAGCCGCAGGATGACATCGAGAAGGGAGCCACGCTCCAAGCTGAGGGCACGCGACCCGGTTCGAACAGCGCGAAGGTAGAGGAAGCCGAACAGGCGCTTGATGTCCTTGCCAACCCGATCCAGCTCATCGGGCTCGGCGTTCGGGCTGTGCGTGAAGTAGGTCTGTGCCTCGAACTCGTCTTCCTCCGGGTTGTACTTGGCCAGGGTCTCCAGGCGAAGACAGCTGACGACCAGCGGTGGGTTGGCCTCGGCGACCTCACCGGGGCCCAGCACGCGACGTTCAGCGGTGTTCCAGAACTCCAGGTGCTGGCCGCAACGGTTCTCGACTTCGGCGTTGATGTCGACCAGGACGACTGCGATCCGGATGGGGATCGGTGTCGGCTCACCGCCTTCCGCAGCCGGCGGCTGGAGGTAGTTGGCGTTGTGGAAGTCGAACTCCTCGACTGGCGGGAACCGTGAGATTCGGTCCGGTCCGAGCACGAGGTCCAGAGCCTCACAGATCGTGCTCTTGCCAACGTTGTTTGGGCCCACGAGCAGCGTGTGGCCATCGAACTGCAAATCCGCAGACTTGATGCTGCGGAAGTTCGTGATGCTGAGCTGCACGACCTTCATGGTTTTTCGCCTCCCCTTCGCGCACATTGTGGCGCGATGGGTCGTACCGAAATCCACGAGGGATCGACCGACGCCGGTCAGATCAAAAGCGGGCCCGCTTGAGAACAGCGCCTTACGGGCCGCCACGGAGGCAGATCAGGGTGATGTCGGCCGGCGCACAGCCGTATCATCGACACCGTTGCATCAACGGCGGATGCTTTTCCTCCCTGAGCACCGCTGCAGCGTTCACGCGCCGCGTGCTGCATCACTTGCGGTAGCGGCGCCCTTCTTTGAGAAATCACGCAGATGAAGCCCCGTGCTGTGCACCACATAGGGTCTTCGTTCTTGATGCCTCGGGCTATTCCGATTGAACGGCCGACTTTCTGCGCAGATTGAGAGCTGCCGCAATTTGTTCTATAGATTGGGAGTACACCTTGCTGTCTTCAAGTTCGAAACCCGCCTCGGTGGGTTCGCCTTGCACGGGGTCGTATGTCACCCACTGTTCTAGTCGTTGCCCTGTTGCCTCAATCCCATAAAAGGCGCCGGTTGCCTTGTTTCGGAAGAGACGAATACCTTGAGACGGAAATTCGCCCCGCTCGACAGGTCCGTACAGATACTGTCCAGACAGCCACAAAGTACCGACGTTGTCGATGGCAACGAGGAAGTGGAGGCCTTCATCCTCCATCTCCTCGATTTGAGCCACGGCGCTCACGGGGTAATCAACCGTTAGTAGCTCTCCGTCCCAGAGCGCGTCCCCAATCGACTTCGACTTCTTCCCTCTGCGTGCTGGCCAAGTCTGAAGAAGAACTGCGGGGGCGACGATATATGCGAGGCCAAAGGAAATAGCAATGAGAAGCGGTTGACTGGAAATGATCCTGCTGGTCGCCGCTGCAATCGGTATAAGCAGTGCAGTGCAGACTATGGCGATGAGAATCAATCGAATCATGGCTTGGAGGCAGTCGTGCCGAATCTAGATGTATTCACTTGCACGGCTGGATATTCTTTACCATCATGCCCGTCAATCGCGCTACCTCAAGGCAAGACGCTCGGCGGAGAACGTTGTCGACTGCCGGATGGCTGTGGCCAGCACCGTACGAGCTGCCTGCGCCGTCGGGTGCTTCATGTCGTACCAATACGCAGGGTCGGCCTGGAATCCGCTCGCATCGGAAAGATCGACGATGTCCCCAGAAATCTGGGAACGGATGCGAGACATCGTGGCGCGATAGTTCTGCTCCCCGTAGGCGTTCCTGATCACAACGCTGTTCGGCTCGATGATCCAAAGGACCTGAACATCGCGCGATGCGAAGAACTCTGCAAGCTGACGTAGCGCGTCAAACTCGGTTTCCACGAGCAGGCTTCCTGGCACAACCGGCGTGGTCGGTTTCAACACGCCTTCAGCGTGAGCCGTGGGGTTCAGTCGAATCGCTGCATCCGAGCGAGGTAGCGAATAGTTTCCGCGATCAAGGTCATAGACGATCGCCGGGACTTCGCGCGAGGACTCGACCAACTTGCTGACGGCGGTCGTGATGCTTGTCGTGTACGCAGCATCAGTCCACCAGGCGACTTTCGATTCGCCGCTCACCTCGGCAGGAAGCGCAAACTGCTTCGGCAAGGACGCATCGCGGCGCACGAAGAGAAAGGTGTCGAGACCGACGACAACACGTTTTGGAATGGCGCCCTTGGTCGCCAAATACTCCGACGCGCGCAGCATATCTGTCGGGCTGGCAACGAAGAACGACATGTTGTACGCGCTGGCGCCTGGCACCTCTTCATCCACCACTCTTGGGTCGGCCAAGCCCATAACGCTTGTGCCCATCAGAAGCACATTAAATCGACCTGCGTTCGACTCTAGATGCCGGATGTGCTGGACGCGCTGGTTGAGGCTTGGACCAATTCCAATCGGGGAAACTCGGAAGAGATCGTACGGATCGATCAGGACGTTCACACAGATTGGAATGGCGCATGCAACTCCGAGCGCTGCCAGGACCATGCGATTCCACGTGCGCCATGCGCGTACGTCGGGCTGACGGACTTCTTCAAAAGACACTGGAGCTTTCACCGTTCAAGTCCTGGAGAGCCTCAAGGCCAGGCGGCTCGCATATATCGACACAGCAGTACACAAAGCACTGGCTGCGTTGATCCAAGTCTCGTACGTGTTGTATTCAGGCGCACGGCTTAGCCCCCAAACAGCCGCTGCGCCCATTCCAATCAGCAACAGTGCCAGCAGCTTTCCCAGCGGTGACGCCTTGGACAGAACGACGGCAATGGAGCTTCCGCCAAGTGCCACTCCGCAACCAACTGCCCAGGACACAGCAGGCCTGCCTCCCATAGCTTGAGCGCCCGTGGCTGCGAGAAGCAGCCAAGTTGCAACGCACACCTTTAATCTGATCACTCTGCGACCCTCAAACTGATGGCAGTCACCATGTGTTGCTGCGACAACCTCACAACAGCCAATAGGCACCGCGCGGCGTGGTGAGCACATAGTGGCACTTGTCCAGCCAAGCGAGCAAAAGAACCCGGTCCGAAGTTCATTCGGATTCCGAGAACCAGATCGTCCGCACTCGCCCATCTTTGAAGTAGACAAACGCGAACCCGAGAACATCTGGGTTCTCATACACATACACGCTGTCACCAAACTTCGCAGAGTATCTGGTGGCAGCCATCAAAGGCCTGCGCGACTCACGCCCCCTGGCATCGTCGACGCGAGTTGGCTTCCCACGCGATGCCAGAACTTCACTCTCGGTCATCCCGATGGAGGCAGCAGCAAGTCGTCTGCCGAGGTTGGTTTCGCGCTTGCCCCGCCTGCCTTCGCACATCTTCTGCTCCGAGAGCATGATGCCGCGCAGTTCACCCTTCGCTGACGATTCTTCTTTGCCGGCGAAGGTGAAGTCCGCCCACACACCCGACGCAGCATCGAAGTAGCACCGCGACAATCCAACATCGTCGGGACGATGCACGCGAACTCCATCGCCCAACCTTTCTACTGCTGTCCTTTCCGTCACGCGCTTGTCGCCCACACACAGCCCCGCCAGGCAGACATTTACCTCCGGGGGGGCAGCGACAGCTCCGAAACCGCAAGTGAGCGCGGCGAAGAGGCCGGCGATTTGCACATCACGCATCATGGCGGGTGCCCTCAATCTCGCCTGTAGAGCAGCATGGGTTGGTTCAAGCCACTGCCAATGCGCAAAAATGGAGAACTGTCCAGCGCAGGCAGCCCACAAGATCGAGCCCGTATAGCGGATCAAGACCCGTCATCCGCGCCTGCCAACTTCTTCGTTGCACCTTCGACGGAAGTGGCTTGAGCGC
Organism: uncultured beta proteobacterium; assembly: GCA_903938815.1. GTDB lineage: Bacteria > Pseudomonadota > Gammaproteobacteria > Burkholderiales > Burkholderiaceae_C > Rubrivivax. The sequence goes on along the minus strand of CAJAES010000125.1, from coordinate 150 downwards.
CGGTCACTGGTAAGCGCGGCCTCAAGGCCCTATTGCCCGGCGCAGTCCGGATGAGCAGGATCGCGTGATGGAGCGCGCCTGCGATGGTGTGCATCAAGCCGCTAATGCACATCATGGACAAGCCAGTCGTAAGGACGCCGCGTCGTCGGC
>CAJAES010000124.1 GCA_903938815.1 uncultured beta proteobacterium | reverse complement strand
GGTTCGGGCAAAGACCAGTCCGCCGGCAACGGCGGAACCGCGGCGCTCACGACGGCCGTGGGCAATTCCGGCAGCGGCACCGTCAGCGTGTCGGCCACCCGCAGCAGCGGCGCCGGCGGCACGGGCTACAACACGGCGGACGGCGGCAATGGTGCAGCCGTGGGCATGACCAACGGCGTCAATGGCACCACCACGGGCACCATGTACTGGGCCCAGGCGGCCTATGGCGGCAGCGGCGGCTATTCGTACGGCGGCTCGGCAGGCACGGGCGGCAATGCTGTATCCAAGCTGTCCCGCGCCAATACCGGCACCGCATCGCTCAATGTCTCCGTGACGGCCACCGGCGGCGCGGGCGGCGGCACCAGCGACGGCACCAGCGCACTGGCCGGCACCGGAACGGCCAGCGGCACGGTCACAGCCACCGGAACGCTGGCGCTGAGCGTCTATGGAACAGGCGGCAGCGGCGGGGCTGGCTCCACCGCCAACGGCGCCTCGGGCGCTGCCGGCTCGGGCACCGTCTCGGGCACATCCACGGGCGGCGCCAGCGTGAACGCCCTTGCGCAGGGCGCGGGCGGTTCGGGTGGCAGTGCCTCTGGCGCGGGCCGGACCGCAGGCAACGGCGGGGGCGCCACGATTTCCGCCACTGGTGCGACAGGCACCGGCAGCCTGACCGTCAGAGGCGTCGGCTACGGCGGCAACGGCGGCAATGCCAGCGCGGGCGCCAACGCCGGGGACGGCGCCAGCGTCACGGCGTCCAACCGGGTTTCGGGCACGACGGCGGGCGCGCTCACGTTCCAGCAGTATGTCTATGGGGGGTCGGGCGGCTCGGCTTCCGACGGCGCCGGCGGCTAGGGCGGAGACGCGGCCAACACTCTCAACCGTTCCGACACCGCAGCCGCGACGATGAACGTATCGGTGCAGTCGCACGGCGGCTCCGGTGGCGGCACCAGCGGCAGTTCCGGCACCACGGGCCACGGCGGCAACGCGACGACCGGCACCGTGATCAACAGCGTGGGCGCACTCTCGGTGGCAGGCTACGCCAGCGGCGGCAACGGCGGCAGCGGCGGGGCCAGTTCGTCATCGGGCAGCGCGGGCGGAACCGCCTTCGCCAACTCGCAGGGCAACTCCACGGCCGGCCAGAGCGTGAGCGTGACCACCACTGCGTCGGGCGGTACCGGCGGGCAGGGCTCTGGCGCCGGCCAGGCGGCGGGCAACGGCGGTGCGCTGACCCTGGCCTATGCCAGCGGCAGTTCGGGCAGCGGCACCGTGAGCGTGAGCGCTGCCGGAAGCGGCGGCGCCGGCGGCACGGGCTACAACGGCGCGAATGGCGGCAACGGCGCAGCAGGCGGAATCGCCAACGGCGTTGCCGGCGCCACCACCGGCACGATGTACTGGTCGCAGACGGCCAACGGTGGTGGTGGCGGCTATTCCTACGGCGGGACGGGCGGCGCCAGCGGCAGCGCAAGCTCCACGCTGTCGCGCACGGTCTCGGGCACGGCTTCGCTGAACGTCTCGGTCTCGGCAACGGGCGGGACGGGCGGCGGAACCAGCGGCGGCTCGACCTCCGCGGGCGCTGCAGGCACGGCATCCGGCACCGTCTCGACGACCGGCACGCTGTCGATGAATGCCTACGGAACGGGCGGTGCCGGCGGCTCGGGCGCGACGGCCGACGGCTCCAGCGGCGGCACCGGTTCGGCTGCTGCTGCGGGCAGTTCCACCGGCAGCAACAGTGTCACGGTCTACGCACAGGGCGCGGGCGGCGGTGGCGGCAGCGCCTCTGGCGCCGGCCGTACCGCCGGGAACGGCGGGGCTGTCACTGCTTCGGCCAGCGGCAATTCCGGCACGGGCAACGTCAGTGCGACCGGTGTGGCCTACGGCGGCAACGGCGGCAACGCGTCGGCGGGCGCCAACGCAGGCAACGGCGGCAGCGCGATCCTGGTCGACACCGTCGACGGCAGCACCTCGGGCAACCTGACGCTGAATCAGCGGGCCTATGGCGGCAGCGGCGGCTCGGCCTCGGATGGCACTGCAGGGTCGGGCGGCAACGCCAACTCGTCACTGACGCGCACGATCACGACGGCTGCAGCGACGACCGTCAACCTGCAGGGCCACGGCGGCAGCAGCGGCAGCACGTCCGGCGGCGCAGCGGGGTCCGGCGGCAATGGCGCGATCGCGGGCACCATCGTCACCACGGCAGCGGGATCGACGCTGTCGATGACCGGCACCGCCTACGGCGGCAACGGCTCGTCGGGTGGCAACGGCGGCGTCGCGAACGCCAACGTCACCGGGAGTGCGGCCCAGACGGCCAATGTGAACATCGGCGCGTACGGCGGCACCGGCGGCACGGTCGGGGCGGCCAGCGCCAGGGCCACGGCACAGACCGCCTCTGCCAGCGGCACGGCACAGGCGACGGCGCAGGCCACCGGCTCGACGGCGACGGCGCGGGCGGACAGCATCGGCGTAGCGGCGGCGAGCGTCTCGTCCAGCGCCAACGCCAACGGCAGCAGCGGCCTGGCGACGGCCAGCAGCACCTCGGTGAACGGCACCTCGCAGATCGTCGCCTCGGCCTCGGCGCCCGTGAGCGGGAGCACGGCAGCGCAGACCAGCAGCACCTTCAACACCAGCCAGGGCCTGTCGTTCCCCAACCTGTCCGGCGGCAGCAACGGTCTGCAGGCGTTCTCGTTCAGCAACGGGGCGCCGAACGGGGGCACCGTGAGCTCGCTGCTGACGGCCAACCCGACGGTGGCTGCGGCGCTCAGCGGCGGCTACACGGTCATCGGCGTCGGCTCGCTGGGCGCCAACTACGGGGCAGGTGCCACCGGCTCGCAGACCTACACGGCGAGCGTCAGCTACACCTTCTCGCTATCGGCCACCCAGTCGGTCACGCTGGGCCTGCTCGACTTCACCAGCTACGGCGGCGGCTTCGACGGCCTGTCGCTGACGGCATCGCGCGGCGGCACGCAGCTGCTGAACACGAGCTTCAACAACCTGGCCGACGCGCAGACCTACTTCAACGACAACGCCCTGAGCCTCGGCAACTGGGGCGCGGGTGTTCGCACGCTGACGCTCACCTACAGCCTGACCGCCGATTCGGCCCAGGGCGCAGACTTCAGCTACCTCGTGGCGCGCCAGGCGCCAGTGGTGGCGGGTCAGGCGGCCACGACAGGCGCCGGCACGTCTTCGCCCAGCCGGCTCAACGGGCTGCAGCCGTCGATGGCCGGCGCCGAACTCGCGTTGCGCGAGGTCGGCGCGGTGGGCGGCTTCGGCTCCACCGCCGCGCGCGGCACGGCGGGCCGCGGCGGCGTGTCCGAATCGCGGATGCCTGCCGCACAGCCGCGCGAGCGTTGAACGCTGCGCTGGCGCCATGGCGGACGCCAGCGCGCCCGCGACGGCGTGCACCGGGGTGGACGCTGCAGCGGGCCGCATGTCTGGCACTGTGCGCGGTGCCGGGGCTCGCGTGGTCGCAGGCCGCGGCTGAAGCCGTGGCGGGCCCGGCCTGGCGCCACGAGTGGCGGCTGGGCACCGTCGTGGGCCACAACGACAACGTGACGCTGGAGCCCGCAGCGCCGGTCAGCAGCCGCTTCGTGGCCTGGCAGCCGGCGTGGTCGATGCGGCGCGAGGACGCCCGCTCCCAGTTCGGCCTGAGCTGGCGCGCGGAGTTGCTGCGCTACTTCGACCGCAGCGTGCACAACACCGACAACCAGGAGGCGGTGGCCGAAGGCCGCCACGCGATCGGCGACGCCGCCGCCGCGGCCTGGCGCGTCACGGTCCAGGACTGGCACGACCCGGTCGGCAGCAACTCGCTGGCCCGGCTGAGCGACGACCCCGATCACTTCGTCGCGGGCGCGGCCGGCGTGGTGCTGCGGCAGGATTCGGCCGACGGCGGTCACCGGCTGGAATTCGAGGCGACCGTCTCCCGCAAGCGCTACCAGAACCACCGCGAGGTGACGGTGCTGGGCGATGTCGGCACGCGCAGCACCGTGCTGCGCTGGGAGCGCGTGCGCGAGACCGGAGCCCGATGGATGACCGAGATCCGCAACGTGGCGGCCGACTATCCGTTCAAGGCCGCGGCGCTGGACAACGACGACGCGCGGCTCACGACCGGCTTTCGCCTCGACTCGGCACCCGACGCGGAGCGCGCGCACGCGGTGCAGGTGCGCGTGGGCATCCAGCGGCGCACGTTCTCGCGACTCAGGCCCGACGTGGAAGGGCCGACCTGGGACCTGCAGGGCCGCTGGCAGATCGGATCCGGCGCCTGGCTGGACCTGAGCGCCACGCGCGCCGTGGAGGTGGCCCCCGGCGACGGCGCCGACAACGTGACCCAGCGCGGCTGGCGCGCGGCCTGGACACAGGTCTGGCGTCCCGACCTGCGCAGCACCCTGGGCGCATCGGGCAGCGGGCTGCAGTACCGGTACGGCGGCTTCAGCGACGGCTTGCCGCGCCATGACGGCGTGCGCGCCTTCGACATCGGCCTGCGCCACGACTGGTCGCCCGGACTGAGCCTGACGCTGACGCACGCGCTGGGGCGACGCGACTCCACCGACGACGCCAACGACTACCGCAGACGGCTGACGACGCTGGGCGTCGAGTGGCGGCTGTAGTCCCGGCCCCCTGACCGGCCGCCCGCCGGTCCACCCGCCGGTCCACCCATCTGGTTGCCGAAAAGGCTGAACCACCGGCGGGATTCGCGGCATTGCACCGGGCGGCAGCCCCGGCGGCGATGCCGCGCCGTAGCACCGCAGCCCCGGTTTGCGCGATCATCGGGCTGTCACACAAGCAGTTTCACCACCTGGCGCGGCTTGCCGCACACTGGCGAACCCGTCGTACACCCACGGATTGATCGGCATGATCGACAGCAGGTTTGACGCCATCCACCGCCACGGCTCAGAAGGAGTGAAGCCTTGAGCGAACACAGCACATTCACCGGGCGCGAAGGCCCCGGCAAGGAAGCGCTGAACGAGGCCGTGCGCCTGCTGCGCAAGCCGTCCGTGGTGCGCGAGCGCTGCGCCAACATCACGGCTGCGGTGGCGGCCGGGCGCTCCGAGCACTTCACGCTCGACCGCAACCGCCTCACCGACGTCGCCAAGCGCGTGGCGCGCGTCACCCAGGAGCGCTTCTCCGGCGGCCAGGTGCCGCTGCACAGCCGCTGGCGGCAGTTCGAGGCGGGCGGATCGAACCGCAAGCTTCTGATGGACGCCCGCACGACGACGCTGTCGGCCGCCGACCTGGCGCGCGCGCGCATCGACCTCGCGGTGGTCAGCGTCCTGCTGGATGCCGACGCCGGGGGCGACTGGCACTACATCGAGCCTGGCAGCAACCGCCGGCACGTGCGCAGCGACGGGCTGGCGGTGGCCAGCTTTCATGCATTCATGGGCGGCGCGTTCTCCACCGACATGCGAACGCCGATGCGCGTGGACGCCGCCGGCCTGGAGCGTGTGGACGCGGCGCAGCTGGCGCGCCTGTTCCAGGTGCGCGACGACAACCCGCTGGCCGGTCTGGAAGGCCGCGCCCTGCTGCTGCAGCGGCTGGGCGCCGCGCTGCGCAAGCGGCCGGATGTCTTCGGCGAGCCCGGGCGACCCGGGCGGTTGTTCGACCTGCTGTGCAACCCGCTGGTCGGCGCGCCCGGCAGCACGGTGCAGCGCGTGACGGTCAAGCGCATCTCGGCAGGGCAGATCCTGCGGTCCGTGCTGAAGGGTTTCGGCGCGATCTGGCCGAGCGGGCAACTGCTCGGCGGCAAGCCGATCGGCGATGCCTGGCCGCACCCGGAGGCCGGCGGCGAAGGCCCGAGCGCCGGCCGCGTGCCCTTCCACCAGATGAGCCAGTGGATGACCTACTCGCTGGTCGAGCCTTTCCGCTGGGCCGGGATCGAGGTGGAGGGCATCGAGGAACTGACCGCCCTGCCCGAGTACCGCAACGGCGGCCTGCTGCTGGACGGCGGCGTCATCGTGCCGCGCGACCCGGCGTTCGGCAGCCGCACCTACATGCCCGGCGACGCCTGGGTCATCGAGTGGCGCGCGCTGACCATCTCGCTGACCGACGACGTGGCACGGCTCGTGCGGGCGGAACTTTCCAACCCGAAGCTGACGCTGTCCGACGTGATGGAAGGCGGCACCCAGGCCGCGGGCCGGCAGATCGCCGCCGAACGGCGCCCGGGCGGGCCGCCCCCGGTGCGGGTGGCCAGCAACGGCACCGTCTTCTGAGTGGACACGGCGGTCCTCGGCTTCGGGCCGCTGCTGCGCCATTGGCGGCAGCACCGCGGCCTGACCCAGATGACGCTGGCACTGGGCGCCGAGGTCTCGCCACGGCACCTGTCCTGGCTGGAATCGGGCAAGTCGATGCCCAGCCGCGCCATGGTGCTGCGCCTGGCCGACCGGCTGGATGTGCCGCTGCGCGAGCGCAACGGCTGGCTGCGCGCCGCCGGCTACGCGCCGCTGTATCGGGATCGGCCGCTGGAAGGCATGGCGCTGCAGTCCGTCCAGACGCTGCTGGATGCGCACGAGCCGAATCCCGCGCTGGCGGTCGACAGGCACTGGAACCTGGTGGCGGCCAACCGGATGCTGCCGCTGTTGCTGCGCGGCGTGGGCCCGGCGCTTCTGACGCAGCCGATGAACGTGCTGCGCGTCGCACTGGACCCGCGCGGCCTCGGGCCGCGCATCCTGAACCTGCCTGCCTGGCGCGGGCATGTGCTTTCAAGGCTGCGCCGCCAGGCCCAGGTCAGCGGCGACGCCGTGCTGCTGTCGCTGCACGAGGAACTGCTGGCCCTCGGCCCCGTCACCGAGGACGCCCGCTTCGACGATGCCGTGGCCCTGCCCCTGCAGCTGCAAACCGAAGCCGGCCTGCTGAGCTTCGTCAGCACCATCACCGTCTTCGGCGCCCCGCACGACATCCAGCTGGCCGAGCTTGCCCTGGAAACCTTCCTGCCTGCGGACGCCGCCACCGCGCAGGCGCTGCGGCAGCTTCACGCGGCGATCACCTGAAGGGGTTGGCGGTGGCGAACCACAGGCCGATGCCGGTGGCGATGATGAAGGCGCCGTCGAGCACCCCCACAAGAAGGAAGACCTTGGTCTGCAGAGGCTCCATCATCTCGGGCTGGCGGGCGCTGGCCTCGAGATACTTCGAGGCCATCAGCCCGACGCCGATGCAGGAGCCGATGGCACCCATTCCGATCATGTGGCCCACGGCCAGAGGCAGATACTCGTTCATGCGTTTTCCCTTTGCTGCTTGTGCGGCCATGCTGGCGGCGGCGGGACATCGCGTCGATGACCCCCGAGGTCAGGCGACGCGCACGCGCACGCACACGCACACGCAAACACAGGCGCAGACGTACGCGCACCCCACTCCAACCGCCCACCGACCATGCAAGCAGCGCCACCGCTCCTGATCCGCCATGCCACGCTGCCCGACGGCCGCCAGGACATCGACGTGCTCATGCGGGACGGCCGCATCGACGCCCTGGGCAGCGCGCTGCCCGCGCCCGAGGGCATCGAACAGCTCGACGCGCGCGGCTGGCTGCTCAGCCCGCCCTTCGTCGACGCGCACTTCCACATGGACGCCACGCTCAGCCTCGGGCTGCCGCGGCTGAATCTCAGCGGCACGCTGCTGGAAGGCATCGCGCTGTGGGGCGAGCTGAAGCCGCAGCTCACGCAGGACGCGCTGGTGGAGCGCGCGCTGGCCTACTGCGACTGGGCCGTGGCGCGGGGCCTGCTGGCCATCCGCTCACACGTGGATGTCTGCGACCCCCGCCTGCTCGCCGTGGAGGCGCTGCTGCACGTGAAGGAACGCGTGAAGCCCTGGATCGACCTGCAGCTCGTTGCGTTCCCGCAGGACGGCCTGCTGCGCAGCCCGGGCGCGATGGCCAACCTCGTGCGCGCGCTCGAACTGGGCGTGGACGTGGTCGGCGGCATCCCGCACTTCGAGCGCACGATGGCCGATGGCGCCGAGAGCGTGCGACTGCTGTGCGAACTGGCGGCCGCCCGCGGCCTGCGCGTGGACATGCACTGCGACGAGAGCGACGACCCTCTGTCGCGCCACGTCGAGACGCTGGCCTTTCACACCCAGCGCCTGGGCCTGCAGGGCCGCGTCACGGGCTCGCACCTGACGTCCATGCACTCGATGGACAACTACTACGTCTCCAAGCTGATCCCGCTGCTGGCCGAGGCGCAGCTGCACGCGGTGGCCAACCCCCTGATCAACATCACGCTGCAGGGGCGCCACGACACCTACCCGAAGCGACGCGGCATGACGCGCGTGCCCGAGCTGCTGGCGGGCGGCGTCAACGTGGCCTTCGGGCACGACTGCGTGATGGACCCCTGGTACGCCATGGGCTCCGCCGACATGCTGGAAGTGGCGTCCATGGGCCTGCACGTGGCCCAGATGACGGGCCTGGCCGCGATGCGCCAGTGCTTCGACGCCGTGACCGTGAATGCCGCCCGCGTGATGGGCCTGGCGGACTACGGGCTGGCCGTGGGCTGCAGGGCCGATGCGGTGCTGCTGCAGGCCCGCTCGCCCGAGGAGGCCATCCGTCTGCGCGCCGCGCGACTGGCGGTGGTTCGCGGCGGCCGGGTGGTGGCGCGATGCGAGCCGGCGCAAGTGTCCCTCGATCTGCCGGGGCGCCCCGGGAGCGTGGACTTCACGCGACAGGCGCCTCGATAGAATCGGGCCGGTCAGGGATGAATCAACCAATAACGCCACCATGAAGCTCATCGGATCACCGACCAGCCCTTACGTCCGCAAGGTGCGCGTCGTGATGTCGGAAAAGAAACTGGACTGCCAGCTCTCCAACGAAGACCCGTGGAATGCCGACGTCGTGCTGAAGTCCAACCCGCTGGGCAAGGTGCCCTGCCTGGTCATGGAAGGCGGCGAGGCGGTGTTCGATTCCCGCGTGATCGTCGAATACCTGGACACGCTGTCGCCCGTTGGCAAGCTGATCCCCACGATGAACCGCGAGCGCATCGAGGTTCGCACCTGGGAAGCGCTGGCCGACGGCCTGCTGGATGCCGCCATCCTGGCGCGCCTGGAAGCCACCTGGTCGGGCCGCACGCCCGAGCAACGCTCCACCGCCTGGATCGAGCGCCAGATGAGCCGCGTCGAGTCATCCCTCAAGGCCATGAGCCAGGGCCTCGGTGAGAAGCCCTGGTGCCATGGCAACGCATTCACGCTGGCGGACATCGCCGTGGGCTGCGCGCTGGGCTATCTCGACTTCCGGTTCGGGCACATCGACTGGCGCGGCCAGTACGCCAACCTGAACAAGCTCAACGAGAAGCTGGCCGTGCGCCAGAGCTTCATCGACTCCGCGCCTCCGGCGCCCTGAGCCAGGATCAAAAGCTTCTTTGAGTTCTGTCAAGGCGGAACTGCATACCCTCCCTAGCATCGACATGTCGGTCAGAGAAACCGGATAGGCCGGGTTCCAAATGACCGCGCGCAGGCGCAAGACCTGCGGTCCCTGTTTAGGAGATTGGTATGAAGAAGACTCTGATCGCTCTGTCGTCTGTGCTCGTGCTGGCGCTCGGCACCTCGTCTGTCCTGGCTCAGGACAAGACGCGCGAGCAGGTGAAGGCCGAGGCCAAGGAAGCCGCCAAATCGCCCGCCGGCAAGGGTGAAGCGGACTGCCCCACGATCGTCGACGCGAAGTCGGACAAGTCCCGCGCCGCCGTCAAGGCCGAGACCACGACCGCCATGAAGTCGGGCCAGCTGTCGCGCGGCAACGAAGGCTGCGAGAACCCGACGATGCCGAAGTCCACCAAGCCCCGCGCCGAGGTGAAGGAAGAGGCAAAGAAGGCTGCCCGCTCGCCTGAAGGCAAGGGCGAGGCCGACATCAAGAAGTGATGTCGGCGGGGTCCGCTGGCGCGAAGCGGTCCGCGCGCGCCAGCGGCCAGTACACCCGGTAGACGTTGTGCGGCCAGTCCGTCTGGCCCGCAGCAGCTGACAGCAATGCACCGGGCGGCACCTGCGGGAGCAGGTTCGCGAGCAGGCGCACGTCGCTCTTGCTGACGCGCCGGACGATGTGCGTGGTGCGGAACTGCCTCGGGTGTTCCAGCCCGGCGGCCTGTGTCATTTCCTTCAGCGCATCCAGCGTGTTCTGGTGGAAGCGGTACACGCGCTCGACCTTGTCGGGCACCACCAGCGCCTGCTGGCGCAGGGGGTCCTGCGTGGTCACGCCGGTCGGGCAGGTGCCCGTGTGGCAGCTCTGCGCCTGGATGCAGCCCAGGGCGAACATGAAGCCGCGCGCCGAATTGCACCAGTCGGCGCCCAGCGCCATGGCGCGGGCGATGTCGAAGGCGCTGATGATCTTGCCGGCGCAGCCGATGCGGATGCGGTCGCGCAGGTTCAGGCCCACCAGCGTGTTGTGCACGAGCAGAAGGCCTTCCTGCAGCGGCGCGCCCACGTGGTCCGTGAACTCCAGCGGCGCGGCGCCCGTGCCGCCCTCGGAGCCGTCGACGACGATGAAATCCGGCAGCAGGCCGGTTTCCAGCATCGCCTTGCAGATGGCGAACCACTCCCAGGGGTGGCCGATGCACAGCTTGAAGCCCGTGGGCTTGCCGCCCGACAGCGTGCGCAATTGCTCGACGAACTGCAGCAGTTCCACCGGCGTCGAGAACGCGCTGTGGCTGGCCGGGCTGATGCAGTCCACTCCCATCGGAATGCCGCGCGCCGCGGCGATCTCGGCTGTGACCTTGGCGGCGGGCAGCACGCCGCCGTGCCCGGGCTTGGCGCCCTGGCTGAGCTTGATCTCGATCAGCTTCACCTGCGGGTCGGCGGCCAGCTTCGCGAAGCGTTCCGGGTCGAACCGGCCGGCATCGTCGCGGCAGCCGAAGTAGCCCGACGCGACCTCCCAGACCAGGTCGCCGCCGTGCACGCGGTGGTGCTGGCTGATGGAGCCCTCGCCGGTGTCGTGCATGAAGCCGCCCTTCTTCGCGCCGCCGTTGAGCGCGAGGATGGCGTTGGCCGACAGCGAGCCGAAGCTCATCGCCGAGATGTTGAAGACGCTGGCCGAGTAGGGCTGCGCCCGGTCCGCGCCGATCACGACGCGGAAGTCGTGGCTGAGCACGGTGCTCGGCGCCAGCGAGTGGTTGATCCACTCGTAGCCGTCCGCCTGCACGTCGAGCTGGGTGCCGAAGGGCCGCTTGTCACCCTCGCCCTTGGCGCGCTGGTAGACGATGCTGCGCTGCTGGCGCGAGAACGGCGCAGCCTCGTTGTCGTTCTCGATGAAGTACTGGCGGATCTCCGGGCGGATGAACTCCATCAGGAAACGCAGGTGCCCGATGACGGGGTAGTTGCGCAGCACCGAATGGCGCGTCTGCCGGCTGTCGCGCAGGCCCAGGCCCACCAGGAAGCAGCCGATGATCGCCAGCCAGCCCCCGACGCCGAAGGCGATCCAGCTGAAGGCGCTCAGCAGGGCGAGCAGGGCGCTCGCCAGCCAGGCCGCATAGCGCACCGGGAACTGTCGATCCAGCCAATCGAGCCATTGAACCATGCGGTCTGTCTCCTTCGGCGCGTTGCCCGGCCACGGGCCGGATCGGCCTTCGTCGGGTCGCGCGCCTGTTTGCGCGGGAAGGCAGGCTGCCTTGCGGCGGGCACAACCCCGGCGCGACGATAACCGCCTTGGCTATACTCGCGATGCGCCGATTTGGTCCTGATTGCGGGCGCTTTAACAAATGCCGCTAAAGAGAGACGCCGACCCGGTGTCCGCCTTTGCAGCGGCGCCGGGTTCGTCTTTTCATGGCTTCCATCGGTCCTGTCACTCCCCAGCAACTGCACTTCGCAGAGCCTCTGCCGCTGCAGAGCGGCGCGGTGCTGGCCGGCTACACGCTGGTCTACGAGACCTACGGCACGCTGAACGCCGAGCGAAGCAACGCCGTGCTGGTGTGCCACGCGCTCAACGCCAGCCACCACGTGGCCGGCCTCGACGCCCAGGGCAACGCCGGCTGGTGGGACAACCTCGTCGGCCCCGGAAAGCCGCTGGACACCGACCGCTTCTTCGTCATCGGCGTCAACAACCCCGGCTCCTGCTTCGGCTCCACCGGGCCCATGCACACCAACCCGGCCACGGGCGAGCCCTGGGGCTCCGACTTCCCGGTGGTGACCGTGGAAGACTGGGTCGACGCGCAGGCGCGGCTGCTCGACCGCCTGGGCATCGCGCAGCTGGCCGCGGTTCTGGGCGGCAGCCTCGGCGGCATGCAGGCGCTGTCGTGGTCGCTGCGCCACCCGCAGCGGCTGCGCCACTGCGTGGCCGTGGCCACCGCGCCCAGCCTGTCGGCACAGAACATCGCCTTCAACGAAGTGGCACGCCGCGCCATCGTCACCGACCCCGACTTCCACGGCGGCCACTTCTACCGCCACGGCGTGGTGCCGGCGCGCGGGCTGCGCGTGGCCCGCATGATCGGCCACATCACCTACCTGTCCGACGATTCGATGGAAGCCAAGTTCGGCCGCCAGATGCGCGAGGCCGAGCTCGCCTACAGCACGCAGGCCATCGAGTTCCAGATCGAGAGCTACCTGCGCCACCAGGGCGAGAAGTTCGCCGGCTACTTCGACGCCAACACCTACCTGCTCATCACGCGCGCGCTCGACTACTTCGACCCCGCACGCGGGCACGGCGGCAGCCTGTCGCGCGCCTTCGCGGCCGCCACGGCGAAGTTCCTGCTGGTGAGCTTCACCACCGACTGGCGCTTCGCGCCGGCGCGGGCGCGCGAGATCGTCAAGGCGCTGGTCGACAACCAGCACGACGTCAGCTACGCCGAGATCGCCGCGCCGCACGGCCACGACGCCTTCCTGCTCGAGGACCCGCGCTACCACGAGGTGATGCGCGCCTACTTCGGCAACGTGGCCCGGGAGTTCGCGTGATGGACGCCCGCAACGGCATCGACCACATCGCTGCGCTGGTGCCGCAGGGCAGCCGCGTGCTCGACCTCGGCTGCGGCAGCGGCGCGCTGATGGCGCACCTGCGCGACCAGCGCGGCTGCCGCGGCTTCGGCATCGAGATCGACGACGCGCTGGTGGCGCAGTGCATCCGCCGCGGCGTGAAGGTGCTGCAGCTCAACCTGGAAGACGGCCTGTCGGTCTTCGACGACGACAGCTTCGACGTCGTGCTGCAGCTCGACACCCTGCAGAACCTGCGCCATACGGAGCAGGTTCTGCGCGAGACGGCGCGCGTGGGCCACCAGGCGATCGTCAGCTTCCCGAACTTCGCGCACTGGCCGAACCGGCTGAGCGTGCTGCGCGGGCGCATGCCCGTGACGAAGGCGCTGCCCTACCAGTGGTTCGACACGCCCAACATACGCGTCGGCACCTTCGCCGATTTCGAGGTGCTGGCGCGCCAGTGCGGCCTGCGCGTGATCGACGCCTTCGGGCTGCACGAGGGCGAGCGCGTGGACCGCTGGCCCAACCTGATGGCCAGCACCGCGGTCTTCCGCTTCGAGCGCGCCTGAGCGCCCGCAGCACTCCGCCACCTGCCCTCCGCCTACAATCCGGCCCCCATACGAGGAACGTGCCGTGGACCTGAAACTGCCCATCAAGATCGTCGACGAACTGAGCGACGACGAGGTTCACGCCACCGGCGTGCTCGACCTCGCCAGCGGCGACATCTACGAAGTCAAGCACAAGGACTGGGACGTCGAGTCCGAAGGCCTGCCGGGCGAGCGCAGCGACTACGAATTCAGCGTCGGCATCCTCTCGAACGGCACCAAGGAAGTCGAGTTCCGCGTCGAGGTCAACGCCGTCACCGGCCGCTACTCCATCACGCCCAGCGAACTGCTCGAGCTCAAGGGCCGCGCGGCGAAGCTCTTCACCGCGCCCCCGGTCAAGCGCTGAGGTTCAGGCGGCCGGCGTTCGTGGCGGCAGCGGCGGACAGGCGAGGTTCGGGCGCTCGGTGAATGCCGGGCGGCTGACGCCCTCGCGTTCGATGGCCTCCAGCACCGTGGCAAGCGCCGTCTCCAGTTGCCGGTCGCGCCCCGCGGCTGCGTCCTGCGGCGCGTTGTCGACCTCGATCTGCGGGTCGGTGCCGTGGTTCTCCACGCCCCAGCCCACGTCGCGGAACCAGAACGAGAACTCCGGCTGCGTGGTGGTGCTGCCGTCGGCCAGCGTGTGGCGCGGCCAGATGCCGATGACGCCGCCCCAGGTGCGCGTGCCCACCAGCGTCCCGAGCTTCATCAGCTTGAAGCCGTGGCTGAAGATGTCGCCGTCGGAGCCGGCGTGCTCGTTGGTGAGCGCCACCACCGGCCCCGCGCGCGCCTCGTCGGGGTAGGGCGACGGCCGGTTCCAGCGCGCGAGCACGTAGCCCACGCGCTGGCGCGCCAGCTTCTCCAGCAGCAGTTCCGAGACGTGCCCGCCGCGGTTGTAGCGCACGTCGACGATGAGGCCGTCGCGGTCGCACTCGGTGCGGAAGTAGCGGTGGAACTCGGCGAAGCCCGCGGACATCATGTCGGGCACGTGCAGGTAGCCCACGCTGCCGCCGGTCTGGGCATGCACCCAGGCGCGGTTGCGCTCCACCCACTCGCGGTAGCGTGCCGGCGTCTCGTCGGCCAGCGTGCGCACCAGGACGCGGCGGCTGCTGGTGCCGGTGCCCGTGCCGGACGCCAGCGTCAGCTCGACAGCCGCATCGGCCTGCTGCAGCAGCAGCGCGGCGGGCGGCTGCTGCGCCGTGACGGGCTGCCCGCCGACCGCGGTGATGCGCTCGCCCGCGCGCGCCTGCACGCCGATGGCCGCCAGCGGCGAGCCGGCGGATGGGTCCCAGGCGTCGCCGTCCACCACGTGCGCGATGGCCCAGCCCTCGCCGTCCCAATGCAGGTCGGCGGCCAGGTGCCCCAGGGCCAGCGCGGGCGGCTTGCGGTGGTCGCCGCCGGATTCGTAGGCATGCGAGGTGCCGAGCTCGCCCTGCAGTTCCCAGACGAGGTCGGAGAGTTCGGCGCGCGTGGCCACGCGTGGCAGCAGGGGTGCGTAGCGGGCCCACACCGCGCCCCAGTCGATGCCGGACATGTCGGCCACCCAGAACTGGTCGCGCTGCAGGCGCCACACCTCGCGCAGCATCTGCCGCCATTCGGCACGCGGGTCGACCATCAGGCGCACGCGGGCCAGGTCGAGCCAGCCGCTCGCGCGCGAGGGCTTGTCGCCGCCGGCGCCGTCGCCCGCCTTGCGGCCAGCCGCCACCACCCGCAGGCGCCGGCCGTCGCGCGCAAGCACCGTGACATGGTCGCCAGCAACCGAGAAGTCGTCGGCCCGCTCCAGCAGCGTGTCCACCGCGCCGGTGGCGAAATCGAAGCGCTCCAGCCGGCCCGGCCCTTCCTTGTGGCCGCCGCGGCCATGGGCACCCGGAATGCCCAGGCGGGTCCAGAGCAGCTTGCCGCCCGCCACGCCGGCCACGCGCCCGAAACGGCCCTCCACCACCGGGAACGGGGCCACGCGGCGCGCCAGACCATCGAGGTCGATGCGCGTCGGGCGCGGCGCGCCGGCAGCGTTGTCGCCGGACTGTCCTGCGGCGTTCTCTGCAGCGTTCTCTGCGGCGTTCTCCGCGCCCTTGCCGGCGCGCCCTTCGTCGCGCTTCGCCTCGCCCTGGGCCTCCTTCATGCCGCGCGGCGCGGGGTCGAAGGGCGGGCGGGCATCGGCCTGCAGGGCCACCAGGTAGGGCCGTGCGCCACGCGGAAAACTCAGCTCGAACTGCAGGCTGTCGTAGACCGGATCGAAGGTCCGGTTGGACAGGAAGTACAGGTACTTGCCGTCGGGGTCGAAGGCGGGCGCCCAGTCGTGGAACTCGGGCTGTGTCACGAGCGTGATGTCCCCGCCCGCCACGTCGAGCAGCTTGATGGCGCGATGGCGTGCGCTCGTCCAGCAGGCATACGCCAGCCAGCCGCCGCACGGCGACCAGGCCAGGTCGTCGATGCGGCCGGCGTCGCTGGCGTCCATGCGCGCCAGGGCTCCGCTGGCGGTGTCGCCCACCCAGAGCTGGTTGCGGTGGTTGGCGATGGCCACCCGGGCACCGGTGGGCGCTGCCACCAGGGCGAGCACGCGGCCCAGCGATTCAGCGGGCCAGGGAAGCGCCGTCACGCCGTCTTCGCGGTGCAGTTCGATCTGCTCCTCGTCGCTGCCGTCAGCCACCACCACCAGCGTGCGGCCATCGGCCAGCCACTGCGGGTGGCGATAGCGCACGCCGTCGGCCAGGCCGTGCTGGCGCACCCCGCCCTCCCACAGCGCGAAGCTGACGAGCTTGCCGCGCACGTCCAGCGCCACGCTGTGGCCCTGGGGGTGCAGCGCGGCGGCGCCCAGGTGCTCGGCCACATCGACGGCGCGGCGGGCGGTCTGCGCGCGCGCGGCGGGCACCTCGATGTCGAGCCGGCGGGTGGCGCCCGTGGCGGTGTCCAGGCACCAGATCTCGGCCGCGCACTGGTAGACGATGCGGCGGCCGTCGGTGCTGGCGTTGCGGGCGTAGTGCCCGGCGTGGTCGGTCTGGCGCGCGAGGCCGCTGCCGTCGGGCCGGCACGCATACAGGTTGCCGATGCCTTCGTGGTCCGACAGGAACCACAGCCGGTCGCCAACCCACATCGGGTTGGAGAGGTTGCCCGGCGGCCCCGGCAGGCGTGCGAATTCGCCCTGGCCCGTGGCGTCCACCCACAGATGGCCTGCCGTGCCGCCGCGGTAGCGCTTCCAGCGTGCCGGGTCGGCCGTGTTGCGCCCGATCGCGCGCGCGCCGCCGGGGCCGAAGGCCAGGTGGTTGACCTGCCCCAGCGGAAGGGGCTCGGGCCCGCCGCCGTCCACCGCCAGCGCATAGGCGCGATGGTTGCGGATGAAGGGCTGGCCGTGGTTGCTCACGAACAAGATGCGCCCGTCCGGCGTCCAGCCGCGCACCTGCGTGTCGGCGCCCAGCCAGGTCATGCGGCGGGCGGGGCCGCCTTCGGCGGGCACCAGCCAGACCTCGGCGTGGTGCTCGTCGCGGCCCGTGAAGGCCAGCCATCGGCCGTCGGGCGACAGCGCCGGCCAGGCGGGTTCACCCAGCCCGGCGGTGAGGCGCCGCGCCCGGCCGCCGTCGGCGCCCACGGTCCAGAGATCGTCGTCACAGACGAAGGCCAGAAGGTCGCCGGAAATCGTCGGCATGCGCAGGTAGGCGGACATCATGCGAAGGGAGTCCTTCATCGTCTCGAAAACGAAGTCGCGAGCTTACGGCCACGGCCACGCCGATCACCCTTGCGGACCCCCCCTTCGGGGGCCCTCTGCGGCGGGTGGTCATCAGCCCGACACGCGCGCAACATCCAATGTCGGTGAAACCGCGAACACCCAAGGACAGCTCATGCACTTCCAGGAAATCACGGAAAACGGATTCCGCATCTATGTCGGCGCGCTCGAGTCGCCCGTGGGCGACGGCTACACGGCCGCCCTGGTGGTGCGCGCGGAATCCGGCCCCGCCGCCCGCGATGCCTTCAGCGACGACCGCCTGGCCTGCGGCCACCGCTGGGCGAGCGCCGAGGACGCGATGAGCTACGCCCTGCGCAAGGGCCGGGAGTTCGTGCGCGCACAGCGCGCCGTGGCCGCCTGAAGCCGCCGGCCCCCGGGAACGCACCGTCTCAGGCCGCCTGCCGCAGGCCGCCTACAGTTCGGCGCCCACCTCGACGCGGTTTCGCCCAGCCTGCTTGGCCCGGTACAGCGCGGCGTCCGCCCGTGCGATGAGCGCGGTGACGTCGATCGCCGACCCTTCGGCAGCCGCTACGCCGAGGCTGATGGTCACCGCGGGATCCTGCCCCGCCATCGCGGCGCCGACCGTGAGCCGGAGCTTCTCGGCCAGGTCCGTCATCTGGGCGAGCGTCGTGTCCGGGGCGATGACGAGAAACTCCTCGCCGCCCCAGCGGCAGACCCGGTCGGAAGAGCGCACGGCGCCCTGAACGGCGCGGCCGACCCGCCGCAGCACATCGTCGCCCGCCAGGTGGCCATGCCGGTCGTTAACGGCCTTGAAGTGGTCGATGTCCAGGAAGGCCAGCCCCATCGGCAGTGAAAGCCGCTGGCACAGGTCGGCCTGCGAGGCCAGGAAGGTGCTGCCCTCGAGCCGGCTCGACAGGCCCGTGAGCGTGTCGAAGGCCGCCAGGTTCTGCAGCCTCAGCTCGAGCGCCTTGCGCTCTGTGATGTCCTGCACCATGCCCACCAGGCGTCGGGGCTGTCCGTCAGGCGCGTATTCGCAGACGCGGCCGCGATCGTGCACCCCGATGTAGTGCCCGTTGCGGTTTCGCAGGCGGTACTCGGCCTCGTAGCGCGCGCGCCTGCCTTCCATGTGCTCGCGCAGCACGGCCATGACACGGCCCGAATCATCGGCGTGCACGTTGCCGGCCCAGGTGTCGAGCCGCGGCGCCATCTCGTCCGGCCCATAGCCCAGCATGCGCTTGAGCTGCGGGCTGAAGAACAGGTGCCCGGTGTCGACTTCCCAGTCCCAGAGCCCGTCGATGGCCTCGTTGAGCGCGAACCAGAGCTGCTTCTCGCGGCTCTGCCCGCTGCCTTCGTGCGCCACGCGGTTGGTGATGTCGCGCGCCACCGACAGGAAGTAGGCGCGCCCGTCGAGCTCGAAGTGCGTGGTGTTGACCTCCACCTCCACCTCGTGCCCGGCCTGGTGGCGGTGCCGCCCCAAAAAGCGGAAGCAGCCGGTGCCGCGGATGGCGTCGGCGATGTCGGACCACTGCGGCAGGCCGTGCACGTCCTTCTGCAGACTCAGCACGCTGTGGTCCAGCACGTCCTCGCGGTTCAGGCCCAGGCTCTCCCAGGCGCAGCGATTGGCCCAGACGATGTCGGACGTATCCGGGTCGATCAGGTACACCGCGTCGGCGAGCTGGTCGAAGAGAGTTTCAGCGCTGGGCAACCCGGTAGCCATGGGAGATCGCTCTTCGGTACGGTGCTCGGGTGCGCCACCTGAGGTGCGCCACCGGGGTGCAGAGGGCCGAGCCCGCCGCTGCTGTCGGGCGAAACTGCCACCCAAGCCACAAATGATCGCGCATGCCGCGCGGCTTGGGAAGAGTACAAGCGCTGCCACCCCCGGGGTGCATGGCGCGGCCCGCAAGGTCGAAGTGCGCGCACCACCCACACACCACCACACCCACCACCCCCACGAATCACCTGCCGGCCTGCGCTACCGTTCGCCCGGGGCCCCAGCGCTGCGCCGGCCCATCCAGGAGATGGCCATGGCCATGAAGGTACCCGGTGTCTACACCGTCGAGAAGAACGCGTTCCCGAACTCGGTGGTGGAGGTCGCCACCGCGGTGCCGGCGTTCATCGGCTACACCGCCCGGGCCGAGGACGGCGCCGCCTCGCTGACCCGCAAGCCCTGGCGCATCACTTCGATGGCCGAGTACGAACACCACTTCGGCGGCGCGCCCGAGCCGGTGTTCACCATCGCGGCGCTGCCGCCGGGAACGCCCGGTACGCCGGCCACGCAGCCCGACATGGCCGCCGCCCGCGGCCAGGAAGCCGTCTTCAGGCTCGGCAGCCAGGACTATCGGCTCACGCGCGCCGCCGGCCGGGCGGGCGGGCGCTATCTCATGCACCAGGGCCTGCGCCACTTCTTCCAGAATGGCGGGGGCACGTGCTACATCGTTTCCGTGGGCCGCCACGGCGACGAGATCGCGGCCGGGGACGCACACGGCGGGCTGGTCGGCGGGCTGGTCGGCGGCCTCGCGGCGCTGCTCTCGGAGCAGGAGCCGACCCTGGTGGTGGCGCCCGACGCGGTGCTGCTCTCCAGGCTCGACTGCGCCGCGGTGCAGACGGCGCTCATCGGTCACTGCGGGCACGAAATGCGCAGCCGCTTCGGCATCCTCGACGTCTGGGGCGGCGAGCTCAGCCGGCAGTACGCGAACGGCGACTGCGTCGACGCGTTCCGCGCGGACATCGGCAACGACTGCCTCGACTTCGCGGCCGCCTACTACCCCTGGCTGCACACCTCGGTGGTGGCGGCAGACGAAATCGACCATGGCGTGATCGGCAACCGGGCCGAACTGGCCCGGCTGATCGGCCTCGAACTTGCACTGGCCGACGCTGCAGCCGGTGATACCAAGGCCGCCGCCGTGCAGGCGCTGCTGGTCGAACTGGCCGGGAGCGGGGGCAGGGGCGGCGGCGCCTGGGAGAACCGGCTCGACCCCGCCGTCACCCTGCGCCGCAGGCTGCTGGATCAGTCGCTGCGCGCGGTGAGCCCGCTCTACGGCAGGGTCCTCGACGAAGCGCGCGTACTCGTCAACGTCATGCCGCCGTCGTCGGCGCTGGCTGGCCTGTACACCATGGTGGACAACACACGGGGCGTGTGGAAGGCGCCGGCCAACATCAGCGTCAACGGCGCAGTCGCGCCCACGGTCGACCTCTCGCAGGCCGACCAGGAGGATCTCAACGCCACCATCAGCGGCAAGAGCGTCAACGCCATCCGCAGCTTCATCGGCGAAGGCACGCTGGTCTGGGGCGCACGCACGCTGGACGGCAACAGCCTGGACTGGCGCTACGTCAATGTGCGCCGCACGATGATCATGCTCGAGGAAAGCTGCCGCCTGGCCGTCAGGGCCATGGTGTTCGAACCCAACGTGAGCAACACCTGGGCAACGGTCGAGTCGATGCTCCAGAACTTCCTCACGGGCATCTGGAAGCGCGGCGGCCTGGCCGGCGCCGTGCCCGAGGATGCCTTCAGCGTGCAGGTCGGCCTGGGCCGGACCATGACGCCGGAGGACATCCTCAAAGGCATCCTTCGCGTGACCGTGCTCGTGGCCATCGTTCGCCCGGCGGAATTCATCGAGATCACCTTCCAGCAGCAGATGCCGGTGCCGTGACCGGTCGGCCCACCGGGCCCTGCGGGGTCGCCGACCCGCCGTTCACTATCGAACCGGCGGCCGCCGACGGCCCCCTGCGACTCCAACATGCATGCATCGCCATGAGACAGGAGATCACGCATGACCACCACCCCCTTCGAATTCAATCCCGCTGACTCGCCGGCGCCGAGCCGCGTGCCCGCCGGGTCCACCTGGCCGGCGCGCGGTGTCGTCGAGCCGTCGAACTCCGATGCCTTGGCCGCGCTTCACCAGGCCCGGTCTTCCATTCGCAAGACAGCAGGCAAGACGATGCATTCGCCCATGAACTCACTCAGGACGCCCATGTTCCGTTCGACGCTCGGGGCGGGTTGCCTGGTCGTGGCTTCGCTGCTGGGCATGTCAGGCACCGCAGTGGCGAGCGTCGTGGTGTCGGAGTCGTTCACCTACGCCGACGGCGCGCTCGCCGGCGCGAACGGCGGGGTCGGCTTGGCCGGTGCCTGGTCGGCCGGGGCCACGGTGGCAGGCGGCGTCGCCACGCTGGCGGGCAGCACCGGCAGCACCCGGAGCTTGTCGAGCGCCATCGTGCCGACGGCCGGACAGAGCCTCTACCTGGGCGTGAACATCGGCGCTGACCCGAGCGCGGCCGCTTTCGACTACGCCGGGCTGGCCTTCCTCAGCGGGGGCGTCGACCGCCTGTTCTTCGGCATGCCCTTTCAACGGGACAACTACGGTTTCGGTGTCAACGGCTATACGACCCAGGAGTCGGGGGTCACAGCCAGCGCGATTCCAAGCTATCTGGTCGCCCAGATCCTCTTCAACTCGGCATCCAGCATCACGGTCAACCTGTTCGTCGACCCGGTGGGCGCGCTGGGCACGGCGAATGCCACCTACACCGGCACGATGATGACAGGCAGCTGGGACGCCATTCGCATCGTCAACAACAACAGCCCGTCCAGCTTCGACAACATCGTCATCGGCACGACGCTGGCCGACGTCTATTCGACGGGCGACCTGAAGGTGCCGGAGCCCTCGAGCTTCGCACTGGCGGGCCTGGCGCTGCTGGCCCTTTCGGGTGCCAGGCGCCGGCGCAGCGCGAGTTGAAGGCGCGGTCGGCATGTCCGCCGGCTTCGCCCGGCGGCGCACCCCGGCCGGGTCCGGCTTCAGTTCTCCAGGCCGATGAGGCGTTGGCGCATGCGGCGGGAGTCGCTGCCACGGCGCCATTGCCTCAGCAGGAACCGCGCGGCGCGAGCCAGCGCGGCGTCCAGCGCGGTGCGCCAGTCATTGGCCACGGAGGCCACGACGACCGAGCCAGCGCCATCGGTCCTGAGTTCTACCTGGCAGCGCTTGTCGACACCGCCACGGGGCCCGTTGACATCCGACATCTGCACCTCGGCGCGCGGCACCAGCCAGCCCAGGCGTCTCAGGGCGAAGCGAACGCGGCGCTCGGTCAGGTCACGCAGATCGTTGGCTTGAGGGTGTCGGGACTTGAAGAGCACTTGCATCCGATATCTCCATCCGTTGTGGGGCCACCTGAATGTCGGCCCCCTGCCGGGCCGGAAAAAGCAGCTTTTCGAGAACATCAACATCGGCAGAACCTGAACCATCCGGGACGCTTCTGGCTCAGACTCCGACGCTTGGCCGGCGACGCCGCACCACCGGGCGCCCGAGGCCCGGCCTGAATGGCCCGGCGCCATGTGCGTTACCCTGGCTCGTGGCGGACGCCTCTGCCCGGACCCGGGTCCGGGCAACGACGGTGTCGTGCGCCAGCCTTCGATGTGAACGGAACTCTCCAATGCTCTACGCGACCCTCAAGACCCTGCACGTGCTGTCCATCATCGTCTGGATCGGCGGCATGGTGTTTGCCCACTTCTTCCTGCGGCCGGCCGTCGCACGCCTCGAACCGCCGGTGCGTCTGACGCTGATGCACGACGTGCTCGGCCGCTTCTTCCAGGCCGTGCTCGCAGCGTCGTTGCTGGCACTGGCCAGCGGCGTGTGGATGCTGGGGCGCGTGGCCAAGCAGGTGGTGCAGTCGGGCGGCAACTTCCAGATGCCGCTGGCCTGGACGGTCATGGCGGTGCTGGGCGTGGCGATGGTCGCGATCTTCATGCACATCCGCTTCGCGCTGTACAAGCGGCTCGGGCGGGCGGTTGCGGCATCCGACTGGGCTGCCGGCGGCGCGGCCCTGGCGCAGATCAGGACCTGGGTCTCCATCAACCTCGGCATCGGCGTGGTGGTGGTGGTCGTGACGCTCATGCGCTCGACTTCCTGAACCCACCGACACGGCGGCCGACGGTTCCGGCGTCCGGTCGGTTCAGTGCGTGTCGGCAACTGCCGGCACGGCGGCGCGGCGCAGGCAGTGCTTGCCCGCCTGCTTGCCGGCGTACAGGGCATCGTCGGCCCGCTTGAGCAGGCCAGCCGTGGTGCGGTCGTCCAACGGGCTGAGCGCATAGCCGATGGTGGCGCCCACCGAGCCCGGCACGTCGAAGCAGGCCAGCAGCTTCTGCCCCAGCGCCTGCGCGTCGGCGATCGCCGCCAGGCCCGGCACGGCCACCACGAACTCGTCGCCGCCCAGACGGCACACCAGGTCGGTGCCCCGCACCTGAAGGCGAAGCCGCCGAGCCACGTCCTGCAGCAACGCATCGCCGGCGTCGTGACCCTGGCTGTCGTTGACCTGCTTGAAGCCATCCAGGTCGAGCAGAAAGACGGCCAGCAGCTGCTGGGCCGATGCCTGGGCCAGCTGCGCGGGCAACACGGTCTCCAGGCCGCGGCGGTTCAGCAGGCCGGTGAGTGCATCGGTGTGGGCCAGCGAGTGCATGCGGTCGTGCTCGCCCTGGACCTGGGTGGCGTTGCGCCGGATGTCGTGCACCCGCTGGCCCAGCACCATCATCCACATCACCATCTCCAGCATCGACGCGAACTGGAAGCCGTGCAGCGTCCAGAAGCCCAGCGGAAACCAGCCTGCGAGCAGGCCCACGATGACGATCACGCCCACCGAGTACACGCCCCAGCCCGCCAGCACGTAGGCGGCGGCCCGGTCCCCGCCGCGCAGGCGGCGGTAGGCGGTGGGCAGCACCAGCAGCAGCGGCAAGGGGCCGAGCGCCATGCCGATGGCCTGCGCCGTGGTGTAGCCGATCAGGCCCGCCACGAAGGCCAGCGCGGCCAGGCCTGCCACCGCGCCGCTCAGTGCGATGACGGCCGCCACGCGCGGGCTGCTCTGCCGCACCTGCAGCGCGCGCAGCACGAAGAAGAATGCGCCGCAGACGCCGATCAGGATGAACAGCGGCGGGCCGTTGCGCGTGAGCCAGGTGCTGGCGCCCCAGACGTGCTGGGGGCCCACGCCCGACAACGCCGCGAAGAAGGCGGTGGTGCCCAGCAGCGCCAGCGCATACAGGCCGAACATCGGGTCGCGCAGCATGCCCCACTGCACCAGCGTGTAGACCAGCAGGCACAGGCCCATCCCGGCCATCAGGCCCTGCAGCGCCTGTTCGGCCGCCTCAGCCTGCTGGTAGGCCGCAGGCGTGGACAGCGTAGCCGGCACCAGCATCGATCCAACCGTCTGCACGCGGATGAACAGTTCACGCTGCGCGCCCGGCGGCAGGTCCAGCATCAACAGATGGGAGCGCGCCGGCAGCGCGCGGTCGGCCACGTCGATATGGTCGCCCAGGGCGGCCTCCCGTTCCACGCGCGCGCCGTCCGACAGGGCCACCTGCACCTGATCCAGCGGGGCGTAGTCCACGTTCAGCATCCAGCGCCCGCTGGCGCCGGCGGGCACCTGCAGCGGCACGCGCAGCCACACGGCGCCGGTGCGTCGGCCGAGGTTGCCCTTCAGCGGCCCTGCGGCGGCAAAGTCGTCGCGCCGGGCCAGCACGTCGGCCAGCGACAGCCGGGCCTCGCGGTCTTCCAGCACGGTGGCGTGCTGCCACAGGTCATGCACCGCGATCCGGTCGTCCAGCACCAGCGGGCCCTGCGCACCGGCCGTCAGCGGCCACCAGACCGCCAGCAGCAGCCACCACGGCAGCCGCCGGCACACCACGGCAATGTGGTGGCGCAGGTGGTGCCAGGCCAGGGATTGGGCGCACATTCGGTTTTCGTCGATCTTCAACCCAATTTCGTCCGGCAGACCCGGAAACTTGAGCGTGGGTGCGGCCGGCAGCAAGCCAGTTGCGCAGCGCGCAGCCCCTAAGTTGGAAGCGCATCCGGCTACGGGCCGGGACGTAGACTTCCTCGGGAAGTGAGTCGGCAGTCCAACGGGGGAAGATGCAATGCGGAAAGTCCTGGCGTCGATAGCGGCGGCCATCCCGATGATCATCGGCCTTCAACTGCTGGTTGCGGCCCCCGTCCACGCCCAGAGCAACGACCTGCAGTGCCTGGCCGACCCCAAGCCCCGCTGCCTCGGTGTCAGTTGCGGCAGCGACGGAAAGTGGGTGTGCCCCGCTGCCGACCCTCCCGCTGGCGATCAGTGCACCGCCCCCAAGCCCCGCTGCCTGGATGTGGTCTGCGCCGCCGACGGACAGTGGTTCTGCCCGCCCGCGGATCCTCCCCAGAACACGGTGCCGGAACCGGCCTCGCTGGCCCTGGTGGCAGGCGCGGCGCTCGCAGCGGCGTTGGCTACACGCGCGGCAAGACGCCGGCGGCGTTGACGCTGGCAGTACTCTTGCCCTCCTGTTGCGCGTGGGTGCGACGGGCCCGCGATCCCTGCCATCGGAAGGGCTTGCCTGAAGGCACTTTGCGATGCCAGCCCGCCACGGTTGCGCACGCGCACCGAGAGCGGCCACCCGCGCTCGAGCGCCTGACGGCAGAAGTGCCGGCCGAGCTTGCCCGTTGTGCCCGGAACGGCAATAGAGATCGGCCTCGGCATGACGGCCCTGGCCTCAGGTCAGCTGGCGTGCCTGCCGCACCGAGAAGAAGGCCAGGCAGCAGACGAAGCCCATCGTGAAGATGGCCACCAGGCCGAGCGACTCGAACATCGCACGCGAGCTCCAGATCACCTTGGCCGCATCGGTGAGCGGCCTGTCCGCCGCGAGCCAGGCCATCGCCGGGAACTCCACGAACGTGGCGAAGTAGAAGGCCGTGTTCAGGTGCCATGTCTCCCTGCGGGCGTCGCCGTTGGTGGCCGGGTCACGCCTGGACTGCTGCTTCTCCAGCACCAGCGCCAGGATCTGGAAGATCAGGTAGACCGTGAGGTACCAGCCCATGAAGTTGACGAAGGGCACGCCGAAGTAGCTGCCGCCGTCATGCCAGATCCAGGCCTGCGACATCGTGGCGCGCGAGGGGTCCATGGACACGTCCCACATCACCATGATGAAGGCCGCGATGACAGGCACGGCGAAGCGCTGCACCGCGTCGGCGCGGTGCTCGAACTTGTTCAGCACGATGTGCGCGAGGTTCCAGGACACGTAGCACATGGCGAAGTAGGCCGGCATGATGAGCAGCGGCACGGTGCCGAGCTTCGGGCCGAGCCGTTCGGTGTAGTGGTAATGCCCGAACGGGAAACCCGTGGCGATGGACAGCGACTCCATGCACCAGCTCACGGCAAATGCGATGCCGAAGAAAGTGAGCATCGTCGGCCAGCCCAGGCGGCGGCTGCCATGCATGAAGGCGAAGACCGTGGGCACGATGATGCTGATGGCCGGGATGACCGCCATCAGGCCGGGCGCCAGCGGCGTGGCCTTGAGGAAGGCGAACACGCCGAACAGCACGGACATGGCCCACAGGGCGCGGTTGCGGGTGAGGTCGTTCATCGCCGGGTCTCCGAAGTTCCGACCAGGGGTCAGGCAGGCGCGTGCGGACTCCGCGCTCGGTCCTTTCATAGTGACACGCCTGTCACTATGAAGCATCCGCGCTAACCCTGGCCTGACCAGGGTTCGGCCCTGCAGGTGCCTTTGCCTGCGTCTGCGCCCAGGTTCAACCAGAATGTCCCCATGAACTCTGCTGACCACCGCCCCCGTGTCGCGGCCGAGCGGCGCGAGCGGATGCGCGCGCGACTGCTGGAGTGCGCGCTCTCCCTGGCCGCCGCCAAAGGCCCCGAGCGCCTGAGCATCGACGACGTGATCGCGGCAGCCGAGGTCTCGCGCGGCACGTTCTACAAGTACTTCGATTCGCCGGACAGCCTGGTGCAGGCCTTGGCCGTCGAGCTCACGAATGCGGTGATCCGCAGCCTGCATCCGCTGGTGGAGCCGCTGGACGACCTGGCCGAGCGCATGGCCACCGGCGTGCGCGCGACGCTGCGCCTCGTTCGGGCGTACCCGGTCCTGGGCGCCTTCATGGTGCGCGCCGGCTGGCCGGTGTCCGAGCGCACACAGCAGTTCTTCGTGGTCGTCGGCGCGGACCTGCGAAAGGGCATCCGCCAGGGGCGGTTTGCGCGAATGCACGGCGAGGTCGCGCTCAACGTGCTGGCGGGCTCGATGGTCGGCGCCATGCACTCGATCACTCACGAGCGGGTGCCGCGCGACTTTGCAGAGCAGACGGCCATCGCGATACTGCGCGCGCTGGGTCTGCCGGAGCAGGAAGCGGCAGAGCTGGCGACACGTCCGCTGGCCATGCCTTCCATCGAGCCGGGTGCCCTGTTGTGGCGCCTGATCGAGGAGCGTGACGCCTGAGCGATGTCGAAGATCTGGTGATGAACGGGCAGTGAACGGGCAATGAGCAGACAACACCCCGGGCAGCGGCCGGGGAGCGACCCAGGCGCCGAGGTGAAACCGGCTATCCCAGCAGGTCCATGTCGACGCGGATGAAGTCGCCGCGATAGGTCAGCTCGCCAAGGTAGATGACGGTGCCCTCGGGGTCGCAGAACACCCGCCGCACCTCTGCCACCGGCGCCGACGCCGCGACGTTCAGCACCGCGGCCGCACCCACGCCAGCGGTGCCGATGGTCAGGATCTGCCGGGCCGAGCCGATCTTCACCTTCTCGAGGTCCATCAGCACCGGGATGATCAGTTCCTTGCGGAACCTCTTCGGAGCCAACTTGAAGATCCGCTCGTCGAGATAGGCCGAGATCACCGAGGTGACCTGCCGCTCGCTGCCGTGAACGCGCCGCAGGTACCGGTAGGCGGGCGCAGGCAAGCCGTCTTCCGCGTCCAGACGCGGCATCGCGGTGCCCTCCTCCAGCGGCAGCACCCGCGGCGCGAGCTTGCGGTACAGATCGGCCAGCCCCTGCAGCGAGGTCTCGACACGCATCTTGGGATGGGTCTGCGGCTTGTCGCGAACGAAGGTGCCGCGGCCCTGCTCCGGCACGACCAGCTTTTCGTTCTTCAGCAGCTGCACCGCCTGACGCACGGTGATCAGGCCCACGCCGAACTCGTGGGCCAGCTCGGGCAGGGTCGGAATCTGCGAGCCGATGGGCCATGTGCCCCGGACGATGCGCTCGCGCAGGGCGTCGGCCACCTGGGCGTAAAGGGGACTCGCGCTGTGCTTGAAGTAGCCGTGCATGGTGTGCTGCCTGTTGCCTGGGCCGTACTTGCCCCGACTTGACCAGTCTGATTAACTGTAGAACGATAAGCTCAAGGGCCGGTTGTCGGCCGCATCACAAGCTGAGGGACGGAACGATGAGCCTGCTTTCCCGTTGGTCGAAACTGCTCGTGCTGTGCCTGTGCTGGCCCCTCGGGGCGATGGCACAGGATTATCCCAACCGGGCGGTGCGCCTCGTCGTGCCATTTCCACCCGGTGGCGTGGTGGACATCAGCGGCCGGCTGCTGGCCGATGAACTGGGCCGCCATCTGGGCGTCAACGTGATCGTCGAGAACAAGGTGGGCGCGGGCGGAACGATCGGTGCCGCAGAGGTGGCCCGGGCACCGGCCGATGGCTACACGATCCTGCTCGGCGGCGCCGCCACGCATGCCTTCGCGCCCTGGGTCTACAAGCAGTTGAAGTACGACCCGACCAAGGACTTCATGGCCGTCACCCAGTTCACCGAGGGCCCGCTGGCCTTGTGCGTGAACGCCACGTCGGGCACCGGCACGCTGGACGACTTCATGAAGCAGATGAAAGCGGGCGGCGCGGCACTCAACTACGCCTCCAACGGCAACGGCACCTTCCCGCATCTGTCGGTGGAGCTGATGAACCAGGTGCTTGGCGCGAAGCCGCAACATGTGCCGTTTCCGGGTGGCGCGCAGGCGGTGACCGCGCTCATGGGCGGGCAGGTCCAGTTCACGCAGAACCACATCCCGGTCGTGCAGGCGCATGTGAAGTCGGGCCGATTGCGCGTGCTGGCCACGACAGGGGCCACCCGCTCGCCGTCGTTCCCGGACGTGCCGACACTCAAGGAAGCTGGCATCGACGTCGTGGCCTCGGCATGGTTCGGGCTCTTCGTGCCCGCAGGCACGCCGCCCGCGGTGGTCGAGCGCATCCACCAGGCCACCGCAGCGGCCGCCAAGTCCGCCGCCCTGCGCGAGAAGCTGGCGGCCCAGGGCGATGAGGTCAAGGTCGAGGGGCCGGCCCGGTTCCAGGCCTTCCAGGTGGCGGAACTGGAGAAGTGGCGGCGGGTCCTCACGAACCCGGCGCTGAAGCTGGATTGATCCGATGAAGCATCCGAACATCATTCTCATCATGACCGACCAGCAGCGTGCCGACACGATCGGCGCGCTGGGGGCGCCGTGGATGCAGACGCCGCATCTCGACCGCCTGGCCCGCGAAGGGGCGGCCTTCACCGAGTGCTTCGTCACATCGCCCGTGTGCGTGGGCGCGCGCGCCAGCCTCTTCACGGGCAAGTACCCGCACGGCTGCCAGGTGTTCAGCAATTTCCAGCCCTGGCAGCCCACCTGGGTGGGTTCGCTGGCCGATCAGGGCTACCACTGCGTGAACATCGGCAAGATGCACATCAACCCCTACGACGCGCCAGGCGGGTTTCATCAGCGCCTGATCATGGAGAACAAGGACCGGCCCCTGTTCCTGGAAGAGCGCGACCGCGCCATCTACGACGAATGGGACAAGGCCCTGCGCGCGCGCAAGCTGGTCAAGCCCAGCCGCTACAACCGGCACGCAGCCGACCCCGAAGGCTACAAGCGCGCACTGGGCGCGTTCGTCTGGGATCAGGATGCCGACATGCACCCGGACAACTTCATCGGCGACACCGCCTGCTGGTGGATCGGCGACCGCAAGAACCAGGACCCGTTGTTCCTGCAGATCGGGTTTCCGGGCCCCCACCCGCCCTACGACCCGACACCCGATGCACTGGCGGCGTACGCCGACGTCGACATCCCGGTGCCGACTGTCAGCGAGGCCGAACTGCTCGCGCAGCCGCCGGCCCAGCGAAAGCTGCGGGACAACATGGTCGAGTTCAACTTCGACTCGATCGCCTGGCGTCGCGACGCCAGCCCGGCCGACCTGCTGCGCCTGCGCCGCCACTACGCCGCCAACGTGAGCATGATCGACCAGCAGGTCGGCCGCATCCTGGCCGCGCTGGATGCCCGCGGCTACCTGGACAACGCGCTGGTGATCTTCACCTCCGACCATGCGGATGCGCTGGGCGAACACGGTCACATCCAGAAGTGGACGATGTACGACCCGGTGGTGCGTGTGCCGCTCATCTTCTGGTCGAAGAACCTGCCGATCGAGCGGGGCGTCCGGGATGACCTGGTGCAGATGTTCGACATCGCACCCACCATCCTCGAGGCGGCCGGCCTCGCGGTGCCGCCGGATTTCGAGGCGCGCACGCTCTGGCCAGCGCTGTCAGGCCAGCCCGGCTACCAGCCTCGCGACGCGGTCTATGCCGAACTGGCCCGTGACCACATCCAGACCGGCAGCGAGTTCATCCTGATGCGCCGGGACCGGCGCTGGAAGATCGTGCTGTACCTCGACGATGCGGCGGGCGAGCTGTACGACCTTGAGGCCGACCCCGGCGAGATCGACAACCTCTGGCAGGCCGAAGCGCTGCGTGCCGTGCGGGACGAACTGTCGGAGACCTGCCTCCGCTGGCTGGCTCGCGGCTCGCTGGCGGCCAACCGCAAAGGCAGCCGCGCGCCGCAGCAGGCCATGCGGATCTGACGCGCCCCGTGCAGGAGCCTCTTGTTCGTCGGGGCGCTTGACCGGCCTGAAGCAGTCTTCGACAGGCGGTGTTCGGAGTGGAGTTCGCGGCCCGTTGCGGACGGTCTGCCCTGGCTGTTCGGGCTGAGCCTGTCGAAGCCCTGCCGCCTCCGTTCGCTTCACGTTCGAGGCATCGCGGGGGCAAAGGGCTGTGCGGTCGGGCTTTCGGAGCGAACACCACAACGTCTCCCTGAGCGGCAGGCGGTGCGCGGGGCGGGCGCCATGTGGGGCGCCGAGCAGCGCAGCCTCGAGGGGGGCGCGCGCAGCGCGCTTCGTCATCTGACTCGCCGCAGCTGTCCGAGCGCAGCGTGGAGTGAACCCTTCGAGCTGGACCACTTGGAGGCCTCGAGACTGCTACGCTGGCTGGGCCTTCACCAGGAGAAGGTTTATGTCATCCAAAGCACCCTCCCGGCGGCACTCGCCGGAATTCAAGCTCCAGCTGTGCAGGGAGCTTCGTTCCGGCGAACTGCGGCGTAAAGACGCCCAGACGAAGTACAGCCTGTCAGCAGCCCTCATCCACACTTGGCTGACGCAGTACGACCGAGGCG
>CAJAES010000123.1 GCA_903938815.1 uncultured beta proteobacterium | reverse complement strand
TCCATTGCTGATCATGCCAAGACCCTCCACGTACAACGGCGCCAGTCTCTGCCCGGGGCGTCACTGAAGAAATCCAGCATGCGACACCCAGAACACCAATACCTCGACCTGCTTTCGCAGGTGCTCGCGCACGGCGACCAACGCATTGACCGTACAGGTGTGGGCACGCGCTCGATCTTCGGCGCCATGGTCCGGTTTGATCTCTCCGACGGCTCCGTGCCCATCCTCACGACCAAGCGGGTGTACTGGAAGACTGCAGTCAAGGAGATGCTCTGGTTTATGACCGGGGGCACCAACATCCGGCCACTGCTGATTGACAACGTGAAGATCTGGACCGATTGGCCTCTGGCCAGTTACAGACGCGAAACGGGCAAACAGATCACACAGGAAGAGTTCGAGAAGTGCATCGTCGAGGATGAGGGGTTTGCCGCACGGTGGGGCGAACTGGGGCCGGTTTACGGAAAGCAATGGCGGCGGTGGCTCGGTGTTGATGGTCGTGAGCACGATCAGATCGCCACCCTGCTGCGCACACTGAAAGAAAATCCTGCAAGCCGTCGAATGCTGTTTCACGCTTGGAACGTCCCTGAGATCGGCGACATGGCACTTCCGCCATGCCATATGGTCTACCAATATCACGTTACCTCTGATGGGCGGCTCAACTGTCTGCTTTTTCAAAGGTCCGTGGATCTGCTGCTTGGGGCCCCATTCAACTACGTCGGCGCCGCAGCGCTGCAACTGATGATTGCCCAGCAGTCCGACCTGCGGCCAGGCGAACTTATATGGGTCGGGGGCGACGCTCACCTCTATCTCAACCACTTGGAACAAGCTCGGGAGCAACTCACACGGCAGCCACGTCCTTTCCCAAAGATGCAGATCACCCGCCGCGCTTCGAACATCGACGATTTTCGAATTGAAGATTTTGAGGTTGTGGGCTATGAGCCGCATGCTGCGATCAAGGCCAGCGTAGCGGTGTAGGTCAGTCGTTGGCTACCGAACCCACGCGAGGATTCCTGAGTGAGGCACGCTTGCGTGCCCTACTCGATGAAGACCGTGTCTCCGGTATTCCTGCGGCGCGTAGCGGAAAAATCCACCGAAGTCATTACGCCCGGCAACTCGGATGTGTACCCTCAGCCCTCGGCAGATTCAAGGATGTATTTAAGGAATATGAGCGTGAACTGGGAATCGCAACTGGGCCGATGCGGCACATTCAACAGATGCGCCACTGGCTGCGCTCAGCCTACGATTCAAAAAGCCTAAAATTTAGCAAGGGAAAGGTTGACAGGAAAGAATTTCAAAGTCGTTTTGGATTACGCGGCGGAACATTCATGGTACGCCACCCGGAGATTCGTACGCTCTTCGAAGAATTCGATGCCCGTGCACAACGTGAGAACTATTTCCAAGCCGTCGTACGGACTGAATTGGATCGATTTCAGAAGGCGTTGGCGGATGGGCCAGAACTTAACAAAGATCGGCTGACCATCAATCAAGTCGCGCTCGCGAGAACGCTCGGGGTTACAAAAAATCGCTTTCGGGACAAGGCGTTCGCCGATGCCTTGGCACTGAAGGAATCCGAGATATTGGAGGCCGTAAGTGCGAGCAGGATCGACCCGTATTTTCATGGTCGCGTTTATGCATTCAGCACACTGACTTCGACTTGGCCTTTTCGATTCTTGGAAAGAATCGGATTTGAGTTCAAAAAGGGCTTCTCGGGCGGAAGTGCAGAAAGTGCGAAAGGGTCATACCTCCAAATCTACGCTGCCCTTGAATTCATCGGGACCAGCGAAATTCCCCACTGTACTCGGGTGCTCCAGGAAGCCATCGAAACCGGCCGAATAGTCCAAGAAGACGATTGGGAAGAAGCGCTGCACGCATACCGAAATAACTTGCTCGCTCGTGTTGAAGGCCGTGACGTCGAGGCCACTTCGGTAGCCACCCACGTGACGAATCTGCGCTCAGCGCTTGCAATACTTTCTACAAGTCGCCTTGTTCCCGAAACGTCTGTTCCTCTGCCCGGCATCAGGCTTGCGCGTCACCGCCGCGGACATTTGCGCAGTGTTGCGGAGACAAGCCCGCAGTCGAACGAGGGCAGCAAGACCGATTACGTTGAATTCGCGCGCGCTCGATTCCACGAAGTGTGCAAGGCACAAGGCATCTTGATTGATGCTGAGGAATCAACGGGTTTTCTTGATGGGCTAGCTACCGAGATCGAACGAGCGTCCAACTTACCGACCGACGCAGCATCAGCGATTCGGCTGGTTCTCGAACGCAGACTCAATGCCTTGCAGACTGCGGCAATAGGCCTGTTCAGGTCGGAAAAAATAGAATACGAACGCGGTCAAGAACTCCTGTCGATGGCGAACATCGATGGCAAAGGATTCGAAGATGAGTATTTTGAAAATTCAAAGAATGATAGAGAGCGCGCGCAAATCATGCGTGAGGCTTTCCCGAATCATAGTACCGCAAACGTCGATGAGGTTATCCAAGGCCTTGCCAATTTACTGGGACTAATTGAGCAACGACATTCTGGTATACCGCCGCCTAGTGGATCCCACGAAACCGGTCCTCATGGCCAATTCTTTGCGAAACGCTACCTTGAGTACGGAGGAATGAGGACCATCACGCCGCTGCTCATTCCAGCACCCGAGGCCGTCGGAGCGGTTCTCACGCTCTACCTCATCGAGGGTGGCGCCAACGTGAGCGTTGGCCGCACCCTCGACGAAGACTGTGAGGAGGCCAGTGACCTTGAAGGCCACCGCCGAATCACGGGAAGCAAGGCACGGGCCAAAGGCAAACCCATCATCGTGGACTTGCCGGAGGACTCCCCCGCCGTGCAAGCAATCCAATGGTTGCGTTCGGCCACCGGACGGCTCAGGGCCTGTGCTGGCGATGACAGCGACAGGCTCTTTTTGATGCGGATCGGCTCTCGCGTTCAGTTGATGACGCCCCACTGGTACACCGGGTGGTTCAAGACCTTTGCCTCCTCGACGCCAGGATTACAAGGACTTGGGATTACCCCGAACATGCTTCGGCCGAGCGTTCTTCTGCACGCGGCGCTGAGCAATGACGGGCGGCTCGCGACCGGGATGGCCCTTGCTCAGCATGGTCTTAGCGTCACCCAGGGTTATCAGAAAAAGTTCCCAACAATCCTTTTATACGACGAGAACATTCGGCGCTTCCAAGCCGCGTTCGAGACGCTGGTGATGTCGGGAGTCGAAGACGCCGCGAACAAGCTTGGCATCACTGCGGAGCAATTTGAGGCTCGACTGGTCGACCTGCGGCCGACAGGGCTCGGCACATTTTGCAAGGACCAGAGGGGACGTCCTGGACAGGGTACGAGCAAATGCCCGACGATGGACTGTTGGAACGACTGCCCGCATCTCATGATCGTGGCTGAAGTAGAGGCCATCGCGGCGCTCCAAATCTGGCAGGCATCTCTCCGCGCCGTTCGGCCCGAGTGGGAACGGGATCGGCCTGAGAGGTGGGATGAAGTTTGGCTGCCGTGGTTGTGCCTGACTGATGTCGTCGCCGAAAAAATGGCGCGAGGCCCACTGATCAAAGTATGGAAACAGGCATGCGATCTGGTGACGAAAATATCGTCTCAGCCAAACTTTGTACCGCCCCAACCGTGGTGACGCTATGAACGATCAAGGCAAATCCGCAGAACGCTCGATTCAACGGGTCCACGAATCGGAAATTAGCCGGCGCCGCAAAGCCCCATGGCTACAAAGTGCTTACCCCAATCCGAAATGGATCGTGGCCGATACCTGGGACAGCGCGCGTATTGAGACGATCGACTTCGACTACAAGCTCGCAGATGGACGATCCTTGTTGGAACGGGAGAGACTGTGCGCGACGATCAAAGAGTATGCTTTCTTTTTGCGTGATGATCGATATGGTTCCATCGACGATGCTGTAACTCACGCGCAAGCCGTGCGCAGTCTGATGCATATTGCACACGCTCTGACACTGCGCAAACTTTCTTCATTTTCTCAACTGCTACCGTATGACCTGACAGAGATCGTCGAAGAATGTCGATACGGAGTCGATGCGGTTCTGCATGCGTCGGAGCGTGTAGATGCGTATCTTAAATCACTCGAGGCGGCTACTTTGGCCGCCATTGCGGACGGGATTGATCCAGCACCTTACGGAGGTCTTCCAAGGTACATCAACCCAAGGCACAGCCGACCGGGGAAGCTTGTTTCTACTTCGGCAGTCTTGGCCGCATGCAATCTGCCTTCGAATGCATCGGTTCTTCCTTGCGTGTCGACACTGATTTCAAAGGCGGCAAAGGCAAACGGCTTGACTACCAGGTCGGCAAAGTACGATAGTGATGACGTGCGCCCGGTAGTGAACGTAACCGTTCAAGCCATGCAGCGCTGGCTTGCGCCGCTGGAGCAACTCTTCGCCATGCGGGGCCGACTCGAGGCCGAATCCATCGAGTTCAGGCCGTTTCCTCAAGGCGCCGCACGGGTCGCTGCGGTCAAGGGTGTGGGTACAGACCGAACGCCGATACCGCCCCCAAAGCTTGCCCTTCATCTGCTCGAGCAGTCTGCACGTTGGATCTTCGACCGTGGTCAGATTCCCGTCGATTCAATGGAACGGGCTTCGATTGAGCGCCTGGCGACCGCATGCTGGATCATGGTCGCCGCCTTCAGCGCACGTCGGGACGAAGAGATCGACGACCTGCGCGAGGGGTGCATACGTGGCGATGAAGCCTCGGGATACTGGCTGCATGTCTACATTGAAAAGACGCTGCAGCGAAAGGAATGGATCCCAGTTCCCTCGATCGTGGCTCGAGCCATCGCAGCCTTGTTGTCGATCAGTGCAGTCGCCCGTCAAAAGTCAGATAGTGATCGACTTTTTCAATGGTGCACTCCTGATGGTCAAGTGCGCAAACTGGACGTAGGACGGCACCTTGACGATTTCGCCTCGGCAGTGAATGTGCCGCTGCATTGCCCGCGTGGTGAGCCGGCAGTGGCGTGGCATTGGCACCCCCATCAGTTCCGACGCTTTTTCGCGATCCTCTATTTCTACCGCTTCGAAGGCGCCACCATTGAGGCTCTGGCGCACTTTCTGAGGCACTTCAACCTGGAGATGACGAAACGGTATGTCACCCAGGATCCAGAAGTCGCTGCCCTTTGGACCGACGTCGAATGGGGCTACATGGGCGACGTTGCACGGTCCATCGTCGCTGGTGAGCGCTCCATCTCCGGCGCTGCAGGTGAGCGACTGAAGAAACTTGCAAGCCGGCTGATCGATCTCTTTCGGCGCAAGCTTCAGATCGTATCCCCGGAACGTGTGGGCGCGAGCCTGACGCTCATCATGCAACGCCAGGGCATGGTGCTGACACCCAAACCATGGGTCACATGTTCTTGTCCACTAACAGTCGCCGCTGCGAGCAAAGCGGCATGCCGCCGGCAGCAGCCCGGCGACGTGGGGGCAATCGGCCCAGACTTCGCGCATGCGGGACCGTCCGTGTGTTCCAACTGCCCACACGCCATCACGGAGGGGGCGCGCGTATCGGTGGTCAACTCAGAGGTAATCCACCTTGAGAAGGCCGCAGCCTGTGGGCTCCGCGCGAAAACCATGTTTGGCGAGCTTGAGGCGGCCCGGGTGCTTGAACTGCGCCATGTCCGCGACATGCGGTACGACGGCGCAAAGCCCCTTGCGCAGGCGCTCAAGCAGTAAGCCGCCGCTGAGATGAGCCGCGCTGCTTCACCCGTAGCCGACCTTCTGGCCCCGGCCGGAGCGACGCCCCACTCGGTTCAAGATCGAATTGAGCGACGACTCGTGGTCCTGCGGAGCTGGCTGAAAGAAGGCATTCCTCCCGGCAAAGTCGTACCGCGAAGTCTTACGGCCGCGCGCGAATGGAGCGACCCTGATATTGGCATTCAAAAAATCAGCTCACCCAATGAGTTCACGACAACTCATCCTCAGCATCGCAAGCTCGTCGCCGATGTAGCGGGTCTTCTTACAGAGCTGAGGAAGCGCTACTCGCGGCCAGCATCCAGTTCCCGGGCGAAAAGATCCGCGCCAACCGAGAAGTTTGATCGCAGCGCCTTTAACAGGCTGTTGGAGGAAGCAATCTCGCAGTGGCACTCAGAACGGGCTCAAAGGATTCAAGAGAAGGATCGGGCCGATGCAGCGCAATCCCGAAGCTTGATGCTGCTCGAGGAAAACGCTCAGATGGAAAAGTTGATAGCTGATCTTCGCCGTCAGCTTGTGGCGCGCAAGGGCCTAAAGGCGGTCGAATGAAGTTCGCTGACATCGAGAACGTCTGGTCCGTGGACGTCAAGCTGCTTTCAAACGCAGACCGCGGTCGCGTCTACTACGAGCGCGCCAAGCAGGTGATTGGCGAGGCGTTGACTGACCCCAAAGAGCGGTCCACTGCCGTTGCGGGTCGGCGTTTCAGTCGCGCCTACTTGGTCAGGAATATTGGCTGTGCGGCGTCTGTCGCAACGCAGAACCCAAAGATCAAGGCGCTTCTGGCTGATGCTGATGGCCAATTGGCAGCGCAAGCCAGCGGCCTTGGATCTGTCGCCATCTCTAAGCCGCATGAACAGGTGGCCGAACTTAGCAAGCTTCAAGCCGCCGCAGCGGTGCTCCAACGCCGCGTTGACCAACAAGCGAAGGTAATAGCCGAGCTTCGACGCAAACTTCATGGAAGTTGATAAAACAGAGTTCAGTCGGTTCGTTAACGCCTGGCTCGGTGAAGTCAGCTTTCCTGTGGCGTTGACCTTGATCGTTGCGCGCCTCAAGTCGTCGGAATCCATTGCATTTCGGTTCAAGGCTCGCGCAGTTTTCTATCGTTAGCAAGCCGAAAACGCCTGAGCTGCGATCACATGTCCTATTCTGACCCCGAACTCGGCTTGATTGTCAGCACTGACTCGAGCTGCAAGATCAACGGACAGGTTTGGTCAAACATTCCAACACTGGTTTGGCCCGACGGCATCGATGAAGCCGCTTCCGATTGGCTGCGAACAATCGTCGTCGAGTACGGTGTTGCTCCCAGCAGCGCTCAGGAATATGCCAATATCATCCGACCGTTTCTGCGCTTTTGTAGGCAACGGAAACGCGCGTGGCATTCGGTCGATGACCAATTTTTGATCGTGTGGCGCGAACACCTACATCGAACGCTCAAAACTTCGGTTAATCGCGTCAACGCCGCCCTCAAGACGATTTTTGCGTTTTATCGATGGGCGGAAGAGAAGAAACGCATTCGATTCCAAGTCGGAATCTACACTCTTGATCAGCTTCCAGCCGAGCTGCAGCACACGAACTTTCCGATCAGCGCCAAGCAAAGCTTCTCCAAAGGCCGGCACGGGCGCATCTTTGGAAGTTGGACGACGACTTTGACTTTCAGTGGCGCAAAGCAGGAATCTCCCATACGCCACACGCCAACCGAGAGCCAGATTCAGGAGTTGCATGAAATTGCTGTCGACCGGCTACAGGGTGAACGTGACTCGCTGATGTTCTCTTGGGCTGAAGAGGTGGGTTCACGCCGCGCCGAGTTTCTGCGGATCTGCAAGTCTCATATGCCGTCCAGCGACACTTTCGCCGATCTGATTGAAAGAGACGAGCCCTGGGTAATCATGGTCACGCGCAAGGGTGGAAAAACGAAACCGCTGACCGTCCCCTGCGATCTGATCATTCGGACCCAAGATTTTATTGAGTTTGGACGGTCTGAAATCGTAGAAAGGTGTCAACGGGAAATTGTTGGCTATCGCGAGCCTGATGAGGTCTTTTTATCCAGCAAGACTGGCCTCGCTCTGCATCCTGACAGTGTTACATCTATTGGTCGACGGACTTTCCGGCAAGCGGGGATTCTGAAAGCGAACATCCACCGTCTACGCGCACGTTTTGCCGTTCGAACCATCGAAACGCTCGTCGATGCCCTTTTCGAGGACAAAATCATCGGCTCCGAATCCAATTGGATCGAAACCATTTTGGTCAAAGCGGCAGAGATGATGGGGCAGTCTGACCCCCGATCGCTTCGACCCTACCTGACCTATGTGCTCAACCGCCGAATTCAAACGTCGGACTCGACAAAGGCGGGGAAGCTTGCATCTCGATTGCGTCAATTGAGGTTGCACGAAGGTACCGTGGTACGCAGGCTTGGGCAGTATCATGATCTTCAAGAGGTTGCAAAGCATATTCAAGCTGGCCGGGAATCCGACGCCGCGACTGCCTTGCGAAATTTAGCAGACAAACTTGAACGAACAGTTGAAAACTGAATGCTGGACGCTTCTCGGTCCAACTCTTAAACTGATGGGCATCAATACAAGATCAGTGCCACCTGCCACTTTGCATGGATCGCCACCGACACCAATGGACCAAGTGGCTGGTATCTGGACGCTCCATGCGGTCGAAGCACCGCAAGGGCCCATGGCGTGCCAATCCTGGCCCAAATCCAAGCTTTATCCTGTTGCGCGAATATCACTGGCGCTCGCAAAATCGGACCTCTTAAACATGGTTTATCGCGGAAATGCGAGGTATTGCGTTAGAAATTTCAGCTGCAGTTGGCCAGACGCTCATGGGCTGAGGCATGTGTCCAATCCCTGTCGTCACGGTCCGCCAACATCTCTCGGACGCTGCTGACCAGCGGCTGGACCGCATCCGGCGACAGCTGCAAGCTACGGACCGTAGCAGCCGGGATACCCCAGAAATTGCAAACGCGTGAAGCCGCGGCCTCATCGGTCGCTCCAACGTCCACTTGAACGTCCATCCCAACAACAGGCGCTAACCGCCAGTCGATCATCTGCAGATTGCGCAGGTAGACCGCCCTGTATTCGTGACCGGCGGCCCTCTGCAGAATGACGCCCTTGATCCGGTCGCCTGCATCATGCTTTGCCCAAAGCGCCTCCACCGAGCCGTGGTCGCGAATGATCGTCGCCGCTGTTTTGATACCAACACCAACGACGCCCGGGATGCCGTCACTCGGATCACCAGCCAGCGCTTTCGCCTGAATGAAGTGATCGACTGATGCGAATGGTCCGCCGGCGACTCGGTCCGGATTTACAAGATCCTCGTGAGTAACGATCCTGCCCGTGGCAACTGAGTACCACTCGACATTTGACCGCAAGGCTTGTAGCCAGTCGCTATCGGTTGTCGCCAATTTGATCAGCCAGGTGGGGTCAGCGCGCCTGCAAATGACACCCACGATGTCGTCAGCCTCGAAGCCCGGGCAGATGGCCTGCGGGACTCCGAGGTGTCGAAGAAGCTCGCGCGCGATTTCCACTTGCCGGAGGTAACTTTCGAGGAATGCCACTTGTTCCGGGGTGACCCAGCGGTACCGCTTATAGCTGGGAAGGAGCGCCTCCCGCCACTTGCAGCGGTCGTCCCAAAGCGCGATGGGAACGTGGCCCGGATGGCTGGCAACGAGTTCCGCCAACTTTTCGACAATGCCCAGAATCGCCCCTGACGCCATGCCGTGATGGCTCAGGTCCCGATACCGATGCTGGTGCATCGAACCGATGCCCAATACGTTGGTGTCAATGAGTAGCAGTGCTGGCATTTCAGACGTCGACGCGACCCAGCCTGGGCGCACGAGTGGCAGCAATCGCCGAGCCAGCTCGCGCCTTGCAATTTACCCGTCCTTCATCGATGCGTGGGCCATTAAGGGACAGCTTCTGGTTGTCGGTAGCCCTTACTTTATGCGGGCGACCTTGCTCTCGCTCTCCATCAACTTGGCAAACTTCTCACAACTGGGCCTACATTTCATCACGATTATCGTTGGCACTTTTGGATGCCGTCTCATTGGAATCGCAGGTTGCATCGGGTGCAGCTTAGGGGCGCTGCGACGGCTGCGCCAGATGCTACGAATTAGGTCCCAGCGGCCTCAGCGGTGGCCGCGGATGAATTCTGGAATGGCCATTACCTGATTCACCATCAAGCCTGGAGTCGCGCGCCAAAAATGCTAAGCACGACAGGGACTTACACGCCAACTTGACCTTTTCGCTGCATGCGGGGGTTGAATGTTTGTTTCATGCGACAACGTAGGGAAACCCCTGGGGTCGAATCTAGTTGTTTGCCCTGGAAAGATAATGGGTGCGACGACTCAGCGCCAACCAAGGCTGCTATGCTGCGCAGCACCCCACCGTCAAGGGCGCCATGATCCGCTCGCATCTCATAGACCTCATGCACCGCCACGAACTTCGGGCGGCGGAACTGGCGCGGCTGGCCCAGGTGAATCGAAGCACGGTCGCCGCACTGACGCGCGACCGGGCGACTCGAGTCGACCTGACGGCGCTGGAGAGGATTTGCACGGTGCTCGGTTGCGGGCTCGGCGATTTGCTTGAGATCGTCCCTGACGAACCGCCGTCGGGCCAGAACGCCAACTCCGCGGGAGCGACTTAGATGCCCATGAGTCTCACCCGCTGGCAGGCCGTTTCCCAGTCGCAATTCGCCTGGGAACGCGAAGCCCTCGACTGGCTCCGCCACCAACTCCCCGACCGGGAACCCTGGCACGCCTGGACGAATTTCGAATTTATCGACGAGGAAGGCAAGGTCAACGAGGTCGACGCGCTGATCCTCACGACGGCTGGCCTGTTCCTCGTCGAAATCAAGAGCCGGCCCGGCACGGTGAGCGGTGACGCCCACACCTGGTCATGGGTCACGGATGGCCGCGAGCGGGCCTACGACAACCCGCTGATCTTGGCCAACCGCAAATCGAAGCGGCTGGCCAGCTTGCTGCGGCGCCAGTCATCGGTGTTCAAGGCGAAGGTGCGACTACCGTTCGTCGAGCCCTTGATCTTCCTGTCCGCCACCAGCCTGAACTGCAAGCTCACCGGCACGGCCCGGTCGGGCACCTACCTGCGCGGGCAGCCTGGCGCCGAGACCGACCCCGGCATCATCGGCGCGCTCCACAACGGCACCGGAAGCGTCCGCGACATCGAGCCCAGCCGCGTCGACCAACAGCACGCCCGTGTGTTGGCCCGTGCCATGGCCGAAGCGGGCATACGCCCTTCGAACAAGCACCGCAAGGTGGGCGACTACCAGCTCGGCACGCTGCTGTCGGAAGGCGCGTCGTACCAGGACTGGGAGGGCACGCACACGGCGATGGACGCCGTGCGCCGGCGTGTTCGCATTTACACCGTCTCTGCTGTCGCCACGGCCGACGCACGCAAGTCGCTGGTCCGCCAGGCACAGCGCGAGTTTCAGATCCTGGAAGGCATCGACCATTCCGGCATCGTCAAGGTCAAGGACTACCAGGACACCGAACTTGGCCCGGCGCTCATCTTCGACCACGACGCCAAGGCGATCCGCCTCGACTTCCTGCTGCGCGAAATGGGCCAGCTTCTCAGCGTCGACCAGCGCCTGCAGATCGTGCGTGACCTGGCCGAGACCTTGAAGTACGCCCACCAGAAGAAGCTGTACCACCGAGCCTTGTGTCCTCAGAGCGTCCTGGTGCAAGACGTCGCCGGCGCCACGCCACGGCCGCGCATCATGAATTGGCAGACCGGCACACGCGAGGGCACGCAGAGCAGCGACACCATCGACCCAGCGCGCCGCACCGTCGGCGGCACCATGCATGTCGAGGAGTACGTCGAGGACCCCGGCCTGGTCTACCTGGCCCCGGAAACCTCGCAGTCCGAAGCGCAGCACGGCCCCAGCCTGGACGTGTTCAGCCTGGGCGCCATCACGTACCACGTCTTCTCGGGCCGCCCGCCCGCCGGCTCGGTGCTGGAGCTCGCCGAGAAGCTGCGCATCGGGCAAGGCCTGCGTCTGTCGGATGTGCTCGACGGTTGCGGCAAACAGCTGCAAGACCTCATCCAGTACAGCACCAACCCCGACGTGATGGGCCGGTACGGCAGCGTCGATGAGTTCCTGCAAGACCTGGACAAGGTCGTCGATGAACTGACGACCCCCGAGCCCGAGGCCACGGTTGATCCCGCCGAGGCCAAGCCCGAAGAGCGCCTTGAGGGTGGCTTTACGGTCATCCGCAAGATGGGCCGCGGCTCGTCGGCCGACGTGCTGCTGGTGCGTCCGGACGGTAGCAGCGAAGAGATGGTGCTGAAGGTGGCGCTGGACGCCAGCCTCAACGACCGCATCGCCGCCGAGGGCGAGGCGCTGTCGAAGCTGCGCCACCCCAACATCGTCGAGTGGCAGCGCACGCTCAGCGTCAACGGCCGCACCGCGCTGCTGATGCGCAAGGCGGGTGACACCACCCTGTCGCACCGCATCCGCGAAGAAGCCCGCCTGTCGCTCGACCTGCTGCAGCGCTTCGGCGAAGAACTGATCCAGGCGGTCGACTACCTGGAACAGCAAGGCGTCGCCCACCGCGACATCAAGCCCGACAACATCGGCATGTCGCAGGCCGGCACCCGGGGCAAGTTGCAGCTGGTGTTGTTCGACTTCTCGCTCACACGCACCTCGGCCGAGAACATCTCCGCCGGCACGCACCCCTACCTCGACCCCTTCCTTTCGCTGCGCAAGCCGCCCCGCTGGGACCTGCAGGCCGAGCGCTTTGCCCTCGGCGTCACGCTGCACGAGATGGTGACCAGCGTGCTGCCACGTTGGGGCGACGGCAAGACGCAGGCGTCGATGCTCGATTGCGAAGCCACGCTGGCCACTGAGCGTTTCGACCCCCTGCTGCGTGATGGTTTCACCGCCTTCTTCGCCAGGGCACTGAACCGCAACCCGCTCAAGCGCTTCGACAACGCCGAAGACATGCTGCGCGACTGGCGCCGGGTGTTCGAGGCCGGCGCATCG
Organism: uncultured beta proteobacterium; assembly: GCA_903938815.1. Classification (GTDB taxonomy): domain Bacteria; phylum Pseudomonadota; class Gammaproteobacteria; order Burkholderiales; family Burkholderiaceae_C; genus Rubrivivax. The sequence continues at coordinate 25,512 of CAJAES010000123.1, read as the reverse complement.
ACGGCCCAGCCGGCGTCAGACCCGTTCGAGGCCGTGGCCCGCCTGGCCACCGCCAACACCAACATGGCCGAGCTGGGCTACAGCGTGGAGGCGCAGAACGTGCTCGAAGCTATGGCCATCCACAATGCCCGCGAGTTGCTGGCTGTGGACCGGGTGCGGTTCCGCTACCTACGCGGCGTGGGTGACCGCATCCGCAAGGAAATCCGACTCAAGGCGAAGGCGCTGGCCGCCGTTCGGCCGGACCTGGTGCAAGGCCGCCCGACGCTGCACGAAGCCGATGACGACACCGCGTCAGCGGGCGCCACCAGCGTCAACGAACTGGCCGCACAACTGCTGCCGCGCCGGCCGGCCGGTGACGACCGTCCCGAAGAAGCCGCGCTGGCCATCTACCTCGGTCTCGAAGAGGCTGAAGGCTCCACGCTGTGGACGCCCTTGGGCGTGGCGGCGACTGCCCTTGCCATCGATCGCAACGAGGTATCCGGCGCGCTGCTGAAGGCCCGTGAGCGCTGGCTGAAGACGCCGCAGCTCACCGAACTGCGCAACCACTTCGAAAGCCTGCTCTCCACCCAGGGCGGCGTGATGACGGTGCCTGAACTGGCCTCGGCGCTGCTGGTCGAGCGGGGTTGCGCCTCGCAGGACGACGCTGAACGCATGCGCCTGGCCACCGCCGTCGTTCGCGCCTGCTGCGAGGCCGAAGCCCACCTGGAGCGCCTTCGCTTCCAGGAATTCGACCACCGCCCCTTGCCGCTGATCGCCTTGTCTGCCGAGCTGGCCGAGTACGCCCAGCGCCTGGGCAGCTCGGCCGATGCCTGTGCGCAGGCCGAGCCACTGCTCACGCCCCAACGCGCACTCGAAACGCTGGAGTCGGTACCCGCCCCCGCAACCAACCCGGCGCTCTCGGCACAACGCCTGCTGCGGCTGGCCACCGCATCGTCACAGCGCGCGGCCCTGTCCAGCCGGCAAGAGATCTACCCGCGCGGCATGGCGGCGTCCTTGGCGCTGCGGCAATCGCTGGGTGCGCTGATGGGCGTGCGCTTCCTCAAGCTGAAAGACGTGCAAGACCGGGTGGCCGGCCGCTACCCCGAGGCACAGCCCCTGCCGCCACGGCCGCTGCTGGACACGCTGCTGGGCGACGTCGGTGCGCTGCTGGTCTGGCGCGACGACGAACCCACCGGCCCGGGCTACGTGCCTTCCACGCAGGCGCTCGGCCCCTCCGCCGGCACCACCACCCAATACTCCCGCGCCAGCACGGTCATGGACCGTGGCCAGCAGATGCCGGCCGCGGGCTCCGATGAAGCCACGGCCGCGGCCATTGATGCGCAGAAGCTGGAAGACCGGCTGGCCTACGCGCACAAGGCCGGCGGCTTTCTGGTGCTGACCGTCGAGCCCCGCATGGCGCACCACGTCGAAGCCGAGTTGCTGCGCCGTTTCGGGCGCCAGCGCATGAGCTTCGACACGCTGATGATCAAGGCGCTGCGCCAGCAGGCCGACGCGCTGAAGGTCAACTGGAACGTGGTGCTGATGGCCGATGGCGCCGCACCCACCAGCGCCGACTGGGGCCGGCTGATGCGCCTGGTGCACAAGGCCTTGCCGCAAGTGAAGCAGGCCCTGCTCGACGCCACGGCCCCGGTTCTGTTGGTCAACGCCGGGCTCATCGCACGATACGGCCTGATGCCGCTCATCGACGACCTCCGCGACCAGGTGGGGCGGCCAGGCAAGCTCAGCAGCCTGTGGATGCTGCTGCCGATGGCGGCCAACGGCCTGCCGACGATCGACGACGTGCCCGTCCCCGTTCTCACCTCCACCCAGTGGGCTTCCGTGCCTGTGGCTTGGGCCAAGAACCTGCACCGCGCAGCGGCCTGACCCAGAACCGCGCCTGAACCGCACGAATTGAAGCCCACCGATGATCGATGCCAAAGTCCTGCTCGCTGACCTGACCCGCCTGCTCAAGCGGCTGGAAGACGACCTGCGCGAGCGCGCCCTCAGCCCCACCAGCGAGGTACCCGAACTGCGCGGCCAGTTGCAGGCCGAGTGGCAGGCGGCCCGTGATGCCGAGCGCACGGCAGAGACCTTCGAATCCTGGGCCGAACAGGTCATCACACAGGCGGGGGTGCACTGGCTGCTGAGTTGCGTGTTCTTGCGTTTCATCGAAGACAACGGGCTGGTGGACCGGCCCTGGATCAGCGGCACACCGCAGTCGGGCCGGCTCGCCCTGGCGCGCGACAGCCATGACGCGTACTTTCGCGCGCACCCGCACCAGAACGATCGCGATTTCCTGATTGCCAGCTTCCGGGAGGCCGGCGCGTTGCCTGGCCTGCACACGTTCTTTGACGAAGGCCACAACCCTGTCTTTCGGTTGGGCATCAGCGGCGACGCGGCGATGGCGGTGATGCAGTTCTGGCAAGAGGTCGCTGCAGATTCCGGCTTGCTGGTCCGTGACTTCACGGACCCCGCCTGGAACACCCGCTTCCTCGGCGACCTGTACCAGGACCTGTCCGAGGCAACGCGCAAGCGCTATGCGCTGCTGCAGACGCCAGAGTTCGTCGAGGAGTTCATCCTCGACAGGACCTTGACGCCGGCCATCCAAGAGTTCGGCTACCGCGAGGCGCGGCTGATCGACCCGACCTGCGGCTCGGGCCACTTCTTGCTCGGCGCGTTCCACCGCCTGGTCGAGGAATGGGCGCGCAACGAGCCGGGGCGCAACCGGCGCGACATCGCGCAGAAGGCGCTGGATGCCGTGGCCGGGGTGGACCTGAACCCCTTTGCGGTGGCCATCGCACGCTTCCGGCTGTGGATGGCGGCGCTGAGGGTGAGCGAATGGCATGGTGGACTGAGCCACGGGGCGCCGGACTTCAAGCCGAACGTGGCCATCGGCGACAGCCTGCTGCACGGCGCGCGTTTCGGCCTGACCGCGACCACCGGCATGTTCGAAGGTGCCGAGCACTTCGCGGGCACCGGGCTTGCGCACGCCTACGCCAGCGAGGATCTGGCGGACGTCAACCGCATCCTCGGCCGGCAGTACCACGCGGTGGTCGGCAACCCGCCCTACATCGTCGTCAAGGACGCCGCGCTGAATGCGGCCTACCGGCAGCGCTACGCCAGTTGCCACATGAAGTATTCGCTCGGCGCACCCTTCACCGAGCGCTTCTTCGAGCTGGCGATGACCGGCAACGTCCAGCCGGCCGGCTTCGTCGGGCTGATCACTGCCAACAGCTTTATGAAGCGCGAGTTCGGCAGCAAGCTCATCGAGCAGGTGCTGCCGCGGCTGGACCTGACGCATGTCGTCGACACCTCAGGCGCCTACATCCCTGGGCACGGCACGCCGACAGTGATCCTGTTCGGCCGCCATCGTGCGCCGGTGGCAGACGCGGTGCGGACAGTCATGGGGATCAAGGGCGAGCCCAGCACGCCGGACGATCCGGCGCACGGGCTGGTCTGGTCAGCCATCGTCGGACAGATCGACCGGGCGGGGTCGGAGAGCGAGTTCGTCAGCGTCGCGGAAACGCCGAGGACTACGTTCGCTAAGCATCCGTGGAGCATTGGCGGTGGTGGTGCGGCTGATCTCTATGAACTGATTGAGCTTGATCGTCCCAAACTGGGAACGGCTGTTCAGTCCATCGGCATCACGTCCTTTACTTTGGAGGATGAGGTCTATTTGAATCGGAGCTCTGCTTTTCGCAGGGCGGGCATCTCAGCTGAGATGCTTCGAACTTCTGTGAGTGGGGAAGAGTTGCGGGATTGGCAGCGGGTGGACGGTAACGTCGCGCTATTTCCGTACGACGACAACTTTCGACCGCTCGATTTGCCTTCTCTTGAGTCTCCATACCGATTCATGTGGCCCTATCGCGTCAACCTTTCGAACAACAAGATGTTCGGCAAGCAGACGAAGGTTGAGGCTGGGCTGAAGTGGTGGGAGTTTGGCCGCCTGACGATCAGCAAACTTCGCGACCCTCTCGCGATCACCTTTGCATTTGTCGCCACCCACAACCACTTCGTCCTTGAACGCGGTCGGTGTGTATTTAACCGCTCAGCACCGGTAATAAAGCTGCCGCCTGGCGCTGAAGAGGACAGGCACATTGCGTTGCTCGGTGTACTCAATTCGTCCGTCGCTTCCTTCTGGTGCCAACAGGTTATGCACAACAAGGGTGGACCGGGCGGCGGGAGTTCAAAGGACGAGAAGTGGCACGATTTCTACGAATTTGCGGGTACTGCACTGGCCGAGTTCCCTTTGGTCGATCAACTTCCCGTCGGATCGGCGCACCGCATTCACCAGTTGGCAATCGAGCTTTCCAGGAGCATGCCAGCCGCCACCCTAAGGTCCGTCTCCGCCGATCGGTTGCCCGATCGCGCAGACCTGAACGCAGAAAAAGCCCGGGCAGACAGCATCCACCGACAAATGGTGGCTTGGCAGGAGGAGCTTGACTGGCATTGCTACGCGCTCTATGGCGTTCTTCCGGAGACCAGCCTTGCGGACTTGTCTCATGCAAACCCACCGGAGGTCGCCCCGGGTCAGCGCGCGTTCGAGATTGTCATCGCCCGTCGCGTTGCAGCAGGCTTGCTCGACACCCGCTGGTTCGAGTGGCTGAATATCACGCCCACAGTCGCGATTCCACCCTTATGGCCGGCAGAGTATCGACGCGTGGTCGAGCGCCGCATCGCCTTGATTGAGGGGGATCGAAACATCGGCCTTATCGAGAGCATGAACTGCAAGCGCCGCTGGGAGACGCCGGCATGGGATGACCTGGAGCGCGCCGCTCTGCGCGACTGGCTGCTCGACCGCCTAGAAGCCCCGCACCTGTGGCCCGCCAGCGCCGACCACCCGCCGCAGCTCACGACCGTCAACCGCCTGGCCGACGCGGTGCGTAGCGACGCCCGCTTCATGCAGATCGCCGAGCTGTACGCCGGCCACTCGGGCTTCGACGTCGGCCAGATCGTGGCCGAACTCGGCGCAAGCGAAGCCGTGCCCTTCCTCCCCGTGCTGCGCTACACCGACACGGGCCTGCGCAAGCGCGCGCAGTGGGAGGACACCTGGACGCTGCAGCGGCGCGAGGACGCCATCGACGCCGAGGTGCTGGCGCAGGAATTACCCGGCTGGAGCGCCGAGCTCGCCATCGAAGCCCACACGCGCTTCAACCTGGTCGCCGAGGCACCCCTCACGCTTGAGGCCACTGAGTGGGTCGATCAGCGCCTTGCGGCCGAGGTCAAGCGGTACCAGGACGAGCGCAAGGCCGAGGAGGTCGGCAAGATCCCGGTGCCGCCCAAGTACCAGAGCAAGGACTTCCTCAAGGCCGACGTCTGGCGCCTGCGCGGTGGCCTGGATGTGCCGAAAGAACGTTGGATGAGCTACCCGGGCTGCGAACGTGGCGCCGACGGCAGCCTGCCCATCGCCTGGGCTGGCTGGGACCATCTGCAACAGGCCATGGCCTTGGCCTCGTACTTCATCGACATGAAGGAACGCGAAGGCTGGAGTCCCGAGCGTCTTCAGCCCCTGCTGGCAGGCCTGCTCGAATTGGTGCCCTGGCTCAAGCAATGGCACAACGAGATGAACCCCGACTTCGGCGCACGCATGGGCGATTACTACGAGAGCTTCGTCACCGACGAGGCACGGGCCCTGCAGTTCACGCTGGACGACCTGCGCGCATGGAAGCCGCCGGTGACCACCGCCAAACGTGGACGCAAGAAGGCGGCATGACCCGCACACCGCATCGGCCACAAGGCACGACCCAGGGAGAACAACGAACATGACACTGATCAGAGAACTGATCGCCATCCCGGAACAGGTGCACCAGGGCGACTTCGTCCTCAAACTGGCCGACGGCGTGGCGCATGCGGAGGCGACGCTGCGCGACTACGTGGTGACGCCCCAGCTGAACGCCTGCTTCAACGACGCGCTGACCTTCATTAAGCAGTCGGTGCAGGGTGGCACCAGCAAGGCGGCCTACCTGCATGGCAGTTTCGGTTCCGGCAAGAGCCACTTCATGGCGGTGCTGAACCTGCTGCTCGACAACAACGTCACGGCACGCTCGATCCCCGAACTGGCCAGCGTAGTAGCCCAGCACAACGGGTGGACGCAAGGCCGCAAGTTCCTGCTGGTGCCTTACCACATGATCGGCGCGCGCAGCATGGAGTCAGCCATCCTGGGCGGCTATGCCGAGTTCGTGCGCAAGCGGCATCCGGATGCACCGGTGCCGGGCTTCTACCTGTCGGAGCGGCTCTTCGAGGATGCCGTCCGCATGCGCAAGCGCAGCGGCGACGAGGCCTTCTTCCGCGACCTGAACGCGGGTTCAGAGGCTGGCGGCGACAGCAGCGGTTGGGGCGAACTCAGCGGCGGGTGGGATGCGAACAGCTTTGAGGCCGCGATGCTGGAGCCCCCCAGCGGCGACGACCGTGTGCGCCTGGTCGGCGACCTGATCAGCCACTTCTTCACGGCCATTGCCGACGTGGCCGAAAGCCGCGGTGAGGCCTTCGTGCCGCTGGACGACGGGCTCAGCATCATGAGCCGCCATGCCAAGGCGCTGGGCTACGACGCGGTGATCCTGTTCCTGGACGAGCTGATCCTGTGGCTGGCCAGCCGTGCGGCCGATGCCAGCTTCGTCAGCAGCGAGGGCACCAAGCTCGTGAAGCTTGTGGAAGCCAGCAACGCCGACCGGCCCATTCCGCTGGTGAGCTTCGTGGCGCGCCAGCGCGACTTGCGTGAGTTGGTGGGCGAGAACCTGGCCGGCTCGCTGCAGTTGCAGTTCAGCGATTCGCTTCGGCACTGGGAGGCGCGGTTCCACACCATCCGACTCGAAGACCGGAACCTGCCGGCCATCGTCGAGAAGCGCGTGCTCAAGCCGGTGTCTGAGGCCGCGCGCCAGACGCTGGGCAACGCCTTCGATGAGTTCCAGAAGGTCAGGCCCGAGGTCTGGAACACGCTGCTGACCGAGACCGCGGACAAGGAGATGTTTCGCAAGGTCTACCCGTTCAGCCCGGCGCTGGTGCAGACCTTGATTGCCGTGTCGGCCGCGCTGCAGCGCGAGCGCACGGCCCTGAAGCTGATGCTGCAGTTGCTGGTGGACCGGCGCGACGACCTGGAGCTGGGCCAGATCATCCCGGTGGGCGACCTGTTCGACGTGATCGCCGACGGTGACGAGCCGTTCTCGGAAGCGATGCGCATCCACTTCGACAACGCCAAGCGGCTCTACAAGCAGAAGCTGCTGCCACACCTGGAGCGGCAGCATGGTGTGACCTGGGAGAACATCCGCATCGGCAATGCCGACCCGGCCAAGGCCAAGCTGCTGCGCAACGATGCGCGGCTGATCAAGACGCTGCTGCTGAGCGCGCTGGTGCCCGAGGTGGAGTCGCTGAAGGCCCTGACGGCGCAGCGCCTGGCCGCGCTGAACCACGGCACGATCCGCTCGCCCATCCCCGGGCGCGAAGCGCAGGACGTGTTGCGCAAGTGCAAGGAGTGGGCGGCCGACATCGGCGAGATCAAGGTCACCGACGACACCAACTCGTTGATCTCGATCCAGGTCACCGGCGTCGACATCGAGCCCATCGTGCGCGGTCCGGCGGCGTCCAGCGACAACCCGGGCAACCGGCGGCGCCGCATCCGCGAGATGCTGTTCGAGCAGCTGGGCGTGACCGACACCAACGACATGTTTGCCACCTACCCGGTGCTGTGGCGCGGCACGCGGCGCGAGGTAGAGGTGCTGTACGAAAACGTCCGCGAGATGTCGGACGAGAAACTGCGCGGGCGCGCGGGCACTTGGACGGTGGTGATCGACTTCCCGTTCGATGACCAGAAGTTCACGCCCGCCGATGACCTGGCGCGCCTGGCGGCCTACCACGGTGACGACACGCAGACGCTGGTGTGGATGCCGTCGTTCTTCAGCGCCAAGGCACAACACGACCTGGGCCGCCTGGTGGTGCTGGACTACATCCTGACCGGCGAGCGCTTCAACGAACTGGCCGCCCACCTGGCGCTGGTGGACCGCGGCCCGGCACAGGCGCTGCTGCGCAACCAGCGTGACCAGCTGGTGCAGCGGGTACGGCAGTACCTGGAGGTGGCCTACGGCATTGCCGGCGACTCGCGCGACGCGGTGGTGAACCCGCTGTCGCCCGAAGACCAGTTCCGGTCGCTGGACCAGACGCTGACGCCACTGCCGCCGGTGGGCGCGAACCTGAAGTCGGCCTTCGAGGCGCTGCTGGACCAGTTGTTCAGGCACCAGTACCCGGCGCACCCGGTCTTCGATGCCGAGGTGAAGCCGGCGGCAGTGAAGAAGGTGTGGCCGGAACTGGAGCGGGCCATCGGCACTGCCGACGGGCGTGCGCCGGTGGGCGACCGCGTGGTGCGGCAACTGATTCGCTCGATCGCCGACCCGGTGCAGCTGGGCAAGACCGGTGAAACGCACTTTGTGCTGGGTGACCACTGGCGCTCGCACTTTCTGCGCGAACAGGCGAAGAAAGGTGAGCCGTTCACGGTGGGCAACCTGCGCAAGTGGATGAACGAGCCGCTGGCGATGGGGTTGCCCGTGGAGGCGCAGAACCTGATCATCCTGACATTTGCCGGGCAGACCAACCGCAGCTTCGTGAAGGGCAACGCGCCCTACCCGACCAGCATCGACCAGATGGCCGACGACCTGGAATTGCGCGAGCAGACCCTGCCGGAGGCGGGTGACTGGGAGACGGCCTGCAAACGCGCTGCGGCCTTGTTCGGCCTGACGATCCCGACCTCGCGCAACGCGAGCAATGTAGCCAAGCTGGTGGAAGACGTTCAGGCCAAGGCCCGTGAGACGCGGGAGGCGATGGGCAGCTTGCTCAGGACGCTGGACGAGAAGTCGGCGCTGTTCCCCTCAGGCGGTGACAACCATCGGCTGCAGACGGCACGCTCGGCGCTGGCCTTGCTGGCCGGCCTGCTGAGCGCAGAAGGCGCTGTGTTGGTGACGACGCTCGCCCGTGCGACGGTCGAGACGTCCGAGGTGGCGATGCGCCAGACGCTGGCCAAGGCGCGCGAGCTGGATGAGGCGGTCCGCACCGGCGCCTGGGAAATCTTCGAGGCGATGAAGGCGTTGACCGACGCCCGGCAGACGGCGGCGAAAACCATCGTGGCGAAGGTGAGCGAGACCCTGGCAGCCGATGAGCACGCCATCGGGTTGAAGGCGGCGCTGGACGACCAGCGCAGCAAGGCCGTTCGGCTGCTGACTGTGGCGCCGCCGCCGCCTCCGCCCCCACCACCTCCGCCGCCCCCAACGCCGGCGCCAAATCCGCAGCCGCCGGCGCCTCCTGCCCCGCCGTTGCCCCCCACGGAGCCCGGCGACAAGGGTGCGAAGGCGGCCGTCGTCGTGCAAGAGTCCACCGCGGCTGATCTGGAAAGCGCGCAGGCGCTGGCCTTATTGGACGACCTGCACGCCAAACTGGACGGCGACGCGGACCTGCGGCTTTCGATCTCATGGCGGTTGGAGAAGCCGGGGGCCACCAAGTGACAGCAGCGGTCGTGCCCTTGTCGCTGCCACAGATCGAGGCCCAGGCACTCGCGGTGCTGGATCGCGCGAGCGATGCCAAGGTCATCGCCATCCAAGCCAAGACCAAGGCACTGTGGCCCGATGCGATCACGCTGTCGGGCAGGCCTTTCCAGTTGCGTTGGTGCGAGAGCCCCTTGATGGCCCGGGAAGCGCTGTCCACGCTGGACGACGCGGGTGATGGGCACGCGGCACCTGGGCTCATCCTGTTGACGCCGCTGGCGGCACGCGAGCTGGGGGGCGATGTGCTGGCCCGGCTGGCGCGCGCCCAGGTGTTCCAGCCCGACGCCTGGGGCATGGTGCAGCAGCTCTTCAAGGCACGGGAGATCGACGCACGGCTCAGCCGCTTCCGGTGGATGGCCCAGCTACTGGTGGAGCGCGCTGGCATGGGTGCCTACCCGCCGGTGCCCAACGGCTTCCTGGACATGGACACGGCGTGGCGTCATGTTCTGGGCCGATGCCTGAGGCTGGATGCATCGAAGCCCGACGCGGCGATGCTGCTGAACTGGTCACTAGGTGCCGAATCGGCCGCACTGTTTGACGACCTGCCTGACACCGCTAAACCGCAGATCGCGGCCTGGCTTGGCGACTCCGCCGGGGCCGTGGGCACGCTGGTGATGCAGTGCGTGCTGGCCGGCAACACGCAGGACGCGGTGCCGCTGGGCCTGGTGTGCGGCGTGGTGTTGTCGCCGCAAGGTGAAGGCGTCCATGAACTCGCCGCGGCGGCGATTCGCCTGGAGCGCTTCATGGGCGACAAGCGGATCGGCATCGCCGATGGCCGGGCCTGGGCCAGCGATGCGGCGAGGCTGTTGAACGCGAGCGCATTGAACCCCTTGGCCCCAGCCATGCGCCACGCCGTGAACGAACGCGCCGAGTCACTGCTGCGTGAGCTGCACGTCGAGACCTACGCGCACCTGAGCGACGTGTTGCCGTTGGGCCTGGAGCAACGGCTCGGGCTGCTGGCGGAGGCGCTGAAAGCCTTCATCGCCGAGCCGTCCACGGTGCTGCTGCAGGCCGCCGAACGCGCTGCAGATTCAGCGGCGAGGCATGCCCACGCCGACGCGGCCAGCACACGCATGCTGCGCGTGAAGATGGCGGTGCGCCTGTGCCGCTGGATGGTGGCAGACCCGGCGGAGGGCAAGGGCCGCGGCGGGCGGGCGGCGCCTGGATTTCAGGATCTGGCGCAGATGTACGCCCGTGAAGGCGCCTTCGTCGATTGGGCGCGCTTCAAGCTGATCGGCGGCGACGACCTGCCTGGCCTGTCGTCCGCCTACGTCGCGCTTCGCGATGCGGCGCGCAGGAAGGCCGATGCCTTCAACCAGACCTTCGCACAGGCGCTGCAGGTGTGGAACCGCGAGCCCAGGGCCGAGGCCGCCTGCATGCCGGTGGAGGCGGTCCTGGAGCGGTTGGTGGCCCCGCTGGCGCAACAAGCACCGGTTCTGTTGCTGGTGGCCGATGGCCTGAGCTACAGCATCTTCCGCGAGCTTTGTGAGGACCTGGAGGCGCTGGGCTGGGACGAGCATGTGGCCGGGCCATCGCCGACACTGGCGGTGGGTGTTGCGGCCCTGCCGACGATCACCGAGGTGAGCCGCACCAGCCTGCTGTCGGGTCGGCTGGTCGTTGGGGCGGCATCGCAGGAAAAGTCGGCGTTTGCCACCCACGCGGCTTTGGTGGCTGTGTCTCGAGCAGGCACCGCACCGGTTGTGTTCCACAAGGGCGATCTCGCTGACTCTGAGGGCCTGTCGTCCACGGTGCGCGATGCCATCGCTTCGATGCAGCAGCAGGTGGTGGCCGTGGTCTACAACGCCGTCGACGACCACCTGAGCGGCTCGAACCAGATTCATGTGCGCTGGACGATCGACGATCTGAGGTTGCTCGGGCCGCTGCTGAGCGAAGCACGGCGGGCACGGCGCGTGGTGATCGTCACCGCCGACCATGGCCATGTGATCGACGATGGCACGGTGCAGCGTGGTCAAGGTGACGGCGACCGCTGGCGGCTGCCGGCAGGAGCGCCCGATGAGAGCGAGCTGGTCTACGAGGGTGGCCGCGTGAAGACGGCCTCTGGCAACACGGTGGTCTGCTCCTGGTCGGAAGGCGTGAGGCACGGCGCCAAGAAGAACGGGTACCACGGTGGCGTCTCGGCGCAGGAGGTGGTGGTGCCCTTGAGTGTGTTCACGCCGAGAAACATGGCGCTGAAAGGCTGGCAGGTGGCGGCAGCGTCGCAACCGGACTGGTGGGCGCCGCTGGAAGCTGTTGCACTGGCGCTCGCACCCGAAGCACCGGCATTGGCTCGTAAGCCCCCGAAGCCCAAGCCGGTGCCGTTGCCGCAGCCAGACCTGTTCGGTGGAGCCGCTGCCGTGGTGGCGCCGGCGCCCGGCGTGCACTGGATCGACGCGTTGCAAACGTCGCCCGCCTATCTGGCGCAGAAGGCCCTGGCCGCGCGCGTGGCCCCTGCAGATGCCGATGTGCGATCGCTGCTGGACGCGCTGGCGGCCCGCGGGGGCAAGCTCTCGAAAGCAGCGCTCGCGCAACGCCTGGGCATGCCCGCCATGCGCATCAGCGGCTTCGTGAACGCCGCGAAGCGCGTGCTGAACGTCGACCAGGCAGCAGTGCTGGTGCTCGACGAGACGGCCGGTACGGTGGAACTGAACCGGGATCTGCTGTCCCGCCAGTTCCGGGTGACGGTGCGATGAGGGCCGAACCATGATCAGCTCACAACGCAGAGCCGAGGTCGTTGAAGCCTTGAGGCGCGGCACGGTGCCCAAAGCTGGACTGGATGCGCTGGCCGTCGGCTACGGCCGGCTTCAAGGCACGCTCGACGAGGAACTGGACGCTGTGGCGTCTGGTCGGGGCGCCTTCAAAGCCATCCGCGGTGAGTACGGCTCAGGCAAGACCTTCTTCGGCCGCTGGCTGCAGGAGCGGGCGCGAGCGCGTGGCCTGGCCACCAGCGAAGTGCAGATCTCCGAGACCGAGACACCGCTGCATCGCCTGGAAACGGTCTACCGCCGCCTGGTGGAGCGCATCGCCACGGCGGACAGTGGTGAAGGTGCGTTCCGCGGGATCGTGGACGGCTGGTTCTACGCGCTGGAACGCGACGTGCTGGAAGACACCAGCCTGGACCCGAACGACGAAGCGACGCTGCTTGCCAAGACCGAGGCGCTGATGGAGGCCCGGCTGGCCAGCGTGACCAAGGTGGCGCCGGCCTTCTCCGCCACGCTGCGGGCCTACCGTCGCGCGCTGCAGGCCGGTGACAACGCGATCGCCGACGGCTTGATGGCCTGGCTGAGCGGCCAGCCCAACGTGTCGGCTTCGATCAAGCGTACTGCTGGCGTGAAGGGGGACATCGACCACTTCGGTGCGACCAACTTCCTGTCCGGGCTGCTGACCATGCTGCGCGATTCCGGCTACGGCGGCCTGCTGTTGGTGCTGGACGAAGTCGAGACCTTGCAGCGCATGCGTGCCGACACACGCGAAAAGGGCCTGAACGCTCTGCGGCAATGGATCGACGAGATCGATGCCGGCCACTTCCCAGGCCTGTACCTCTTGATCACCGGCACCCAAGCCTTCTACGAGGGCGCGCAGGGCGTTCAGCGCCTGGCACCTCTGGCCCAGCGACTGCATGTCGACTTCGGCACGGACTCGCGCTTCGACAATCCACGCGCGGTGCAGGTTCGCCTGCCTGCGTTCGGGCACGAGTCCTTGCTCGAAGTTGGCCGCAAGGTGCGCGACATCTACGCCGAGGGTGCCGTGGCAGGCGACAGGGTCCGCACGCTGGTCGACGATGCTTACGTCGAGTCGCTGGCCAAGGCCGTCACCGGGAACCTGGGCGGCAAGGTGGGGGTCTCGCCCAGGCTATTCCTGAAGAAGTTGGTGGCGGACGTGATGGACCGCGTCGATCAGTTCGCGGACTTCGAGCCCCGCAAGCACTACGCGTTGACCATCACCGAGGCGGAGATGACGGCGCAAGAGCGTGCCTCGGTCGGCGTGGGCTCGGTCGATGACATCGAGTTGTAGCCCTCCGAGGCTTACTGAGGGCGGCCCATGAGCCAGGAGGCCTTCGACCGCCTGCACGGCGCGCTGCAGTACCACATCGTCAATTCGATGGGCTGGACGGGCTTGCGCTCGACGCAGGCTGATGCGGTGGCGCCGATCCTGGCGGGCAAGCACTGCCTGATCCTCGCGCCGACGGCCGGCGGTAAGACCGAGGCAGCCACCATCCCCGTGCTGTCGCGCATGGCGACCGAGGAGTGGCCTGGACCGAGCGTGTTGTACGTGTGCCCGATCAAGGCGCTGCTGAACAACCTGGAATCCCGCCTGTCGCGCTACGCCGGCTTCGTCGGCAGGACGGTGCAGGTCTGGCACGGCGATGTCGGGCAAGGCGCCAAGGCGCGCGCGAAGCGCACACCGCCGGACATCCTGCTGACCACGCCCGAATCGCTGGAGGGGATGCTGATTTCCACCAAGGTGGACCGGGCATCCTGGTTCGGCAACGTGCGCGCGGTCATCGTTGACGAGTTGCACGCGTTTGCCGGCGACGACCGCGGCTGGCACCTGCGCGCCGTGATCAAGCGCATCGAGGCCTACGCCAGGCAGCCGATCCAGCGCATCGGCCTGTCGGCGACGGTGGGTAACCCAGGCGAATTGCTGGACTGGTTCGCCGGGTCGGGTGAGCGACAGATCGTCGGTTCATCGTCGGTGACCACGGATGCCGACGTCACGATCGACCACGTCGGCTCAATGGCCAACGCGGCGACGGTGATCTCGCGACTGCACCGGGGGGCCAAGCGTCTGGTCTTCTGCGACAGCCGATCGAAGGTGGAAGAGCTGGCGGTGTCGTTGCGCACGATGAACACGCGGACCTTCGTTTCGCATTCATCGTTGAGCGCTTCCGAGCGCAAGCTGGCCGAGACGGCATTCGCCGAAGAACGGGACTGCGTGATCGTCGCAACCAGCACGCTGGAACTGGGCATCGACGTGGGTGACCTGGACTACGTGATCCAGATCGACGCGCCCAGCACCGTGTCGTCGTTCCTGCAGCGCATGGGGCGAACCGGCCGGCGCAGCGGCAGCCGGCGGAGCTTCCTGTTCTTGACCACGACCGACGAAGCCTTCCTGCTGGCCTGCGCGGTCACGACGCTGTGGCGGGAAAAATTTGTTGAGCACATCAAGCCGCCGCCGCTGCCTTGGCACATGGTGGCGCAGCAGATGATGGCGCTCGTGCTGGAGCGGCCCGGTATGCCGGCTCACGAGGTCGTGGGCGTGGCAAAGGCACAGTTCCCAGAACTCGACCCGGCGACGGTCTCGACGGTCTTCGACTTCATGGTCGGTAAGGGCATCCTGTTCATCAGCAGCGGCCTGGCATCGATGGGGCCCGAGGGCGAGAAGCTGTTCGGGCGTGGCCACTTCCTCGACCTGTTGTCGGCGTTCGCCAGCCCGATGGTGCTTGCGGCGCGACACGGTGCCACCGAACTCGGGTACGTCGACCCGATGGCGGTACAGCAGCAGAAGGACGGGCCGACCGTGCTGCTGCTCGGTGGACGAAGCTGGAAGGTCACCTCCGTCGACTGGTCGAAGCGCACCGTGGCGGTGGAGCCGACGGACGACAAGGGAAAGTCGCGCTGGCTCGGCACTTCGCGCTGGCTGGGTTTCGAGGTCTGTCAGGCCATGCGGCGCGTGCTGCTGAGTGAAGGCGACGCGGATCTGGGGCTGTCGAAGCGGGCCACCTTGCAACTCGACGAGGTCCGCGAACTGATCACCGCACCTGAACGGCAGGGCTCGCTGTTGCTCGAACATCTGCCCTCGGGTCGACTTCGTTGGTGGACCTTCGCCGGCGGAGCGGTCAACAGCGCTCTTGCACTCCGGCTGGGGGACATCGGCAGCACGCGCGTCGATGACTTGTGGGTCGAGACAGGCCCTGGCGTCTCGGTGCCCTCACTGATGAAATCTGGCGTCGATATGGCCGCGGTAGAGGCATTCGCGCAGAGCTTGGCAGAGCGCACCGAACTGAAGTTCGCAGCATGTTTGCGCCGCGAAGAACTTGTTGCGGTCATAGTATGTCGGTCGCTCGACGAGGCGAACTTTACTCGGCTTATCAAGGGCGAGATTACGCAGTCGGGGAAATGATAAACATGGAATTTATGCAGACTCGCCTGCTGGACCCTAAAAAGGTCCATCCATCCCGTTGGGCAAACCGCCATGAAACTTCGTTCGCCAACGACGCGTTCAAGAAGCTGAAGGACGAAATTGCCTCGGCTGGCGGTAACGTGCAGCCGATCAAAGTCAGGGCTCGCAGCGATGGCGACTTCGAGATTGTCTTTGGTCACCGTCGTCACAAGGCCTGCAATGAACTGGGATTGGAGCTGCTCGCTACCTTGGTCGACTTGAATGATCGTGGTCTGTGGGAAGAAATGGAACGTGAGAATCGGTCGCGTGCCGACCTCAGCCCTTTCGAGCAAGGTTGTCAGTACAAAGTGGCTCTTGCAGAAGGCTTATATCCATCGACCCGGAAACTTGCTGAGGCGATCGGGGTCGACGTCAGCCAAGCAGCAAAAGTAATTCGGATTGCAAATTTACCAAAGGATGTCATTTCAGCTTTCGCCTCTCCAAACGACATTCAAGTAAATTGGGCAGGTGATCTAGAGGCAGCATACAAACGAGATCCTGCCGGCATCGCAGCTCGAGCCAAGCGCGTCCAGGAGTCTGCTGGAGCACGTCCAAAGCCGAAAGCCATCTTCGCGACACTGGTGGACACGGGGGGTGTGGAACCGTTCCACACCCAGAAACTTGTGATTCGCAACGCGGCACGACAAGAGCTTGCAACCATCAACCGAACCCAGGCCGGTTACAGCATTGAGATCAAGGCAAATGACTTGAAAGTCGCTGATATTGAGTCGGCCTTGAGAAAACTCCTCGGGGCGTGAAGCAAAAAATATGCGCCCATCGCTGCGCATGACGAGCGCATGCGGGGTTGCCTGGACGACCGGTCCGTGCAGTTTAGCGGTCGGTCGCCGCAATCTGGTGGGCGGCGCGTCCCGGCCACAAGCAGTCGGCCACGCCAGCGCCAGAAACCTGCCACTCAACGTCAGTTTGATCTCGACTCCAGATCCCGGTCGGGAGGTCCCGGTCAGGCACCTTCTTGCCTTCGGCCAGACAACCAGTCGGAAGCAGACACCGATCCCGGACAACGCTCAGTGCGCGCCACGCACATGGCGCTTGGAAGCCGCCGCAGGTTTCGCCCCCGCGTGATCGATGCCCTGCAGGATGCCGCAGTCGGCGGCGGCATGCGGCACTGTGCAGGCCGCTCGAAGCGTCCTCAGTTCCTTCTCCAGGGCACGCAGGGCCTTGATCCGCTCGGCCACATGACCGATGTGTTCGTCGAGCAGGCTGTTCACCTCGCCGCAATCGGCCAAGGGTTGGTCCTTGAAACGCAGCAGCACCCGCACCTCGTCAAGCGTCATG
Organism: uncultured beta proteobacterium; assembly: GCA_903938815.1. Taxonomy (GTDB): domain Bacteria; phylum Pseudomonadota; class Gammaproteobacteria; order Burkholderiales; family Burkholderiaceae_C; genus Rubrivivax. The sequence goes on along the minus strand of CAJAES010000123.1, from coordinate 8,554 downwards.
TCCAGGCTGCGGCACTGGCGGATGAACCCCAGCCGGTCCGCATGCTGCGGGGTGTAGATGCGGTAGTTGCCCTCCGTGCGCGCGGCGGCCGGCAGCAGGCCCTCGCGTTCGTAGAAGCGGATCGTCTCGATGGGCGTTCCGCTGGTCTGGGCCAGTTCGCCGATGCGCATGTGCGATTTCCCTTGTGCCAGTGAAAGTTCACGACGCCCCTTGACTCTATACCCACTTTAGGGTTTTCAATGGCGACATGGCTCACGATCATCCGCAAGACATCCAACCGAATCGGACCGGCACGGCGCCAGCGCCCGCATGTGGTCCGTGCTGTGGCGCCGCGGAACCCGCGCCCGTCGCTTCCGTCCCCGCACCGCCCGGTGGTGGCCAGCGCTTCCGAATCCCGGCGATGGACTGTGCCAGCGAGGAGTCCGAGATCCGTCGCGCTGTCGAGGGCGTCCCTGGTGTCCTGGGGTTGCGTTTCCAGTTGGGTGAACGCAGCCTGCGCATTGCCGGCGAGCCGCAGGCTGCACTGGCAGCAGTGGAGGCCATCCGAAACACCGGATTCGAGGTTCATGCGTGGCCCGATGCTCCGGAGTCGACCAGCGCCGGGGTTGGATCGGACCACGAACACGAACGCGAGCACGCTGCCGCCACCGGCTCCGGCTTGCCCCGCCTGCTCGCTGCACTCGCCCTTGCCACGGCAGCCGAGGGCCTGTCCTTCCTGGTCCCGGACGCACCCTGGTCGAAGTGGGTGGGCCTGGCGGTCGCTGCCGCAGCCATCGCACTGGCCGGATTCAGCACCTTCAGCAAGGGTCTGACCGCCCTGCGGCACGGCCGCCTGAACATCAACGCGCTGATGTCGGTGGCCGTCGCGGGAGCCTTCGTCATCGGGCAATGGCCCGAGGCAGCCATGGTCATGGCGCTTTACGCCATCGCCGAGCTGATCGAAGCCCGTTCCGTGGACCGCGCGCGCAATGCCATCAGCGGCCTGCTGGCGCTCTCACCCGACACCGCCGACCTGCGGCAGTTGGACGGCACCTGGAAAACAGTGCCCGTCGGTGACGTGCCCATCGGCGCCAAGGTACGAGTCAGACCCGGCGAGCGCGTCGCGATGGACGCCGTCGTCACCGAAGGCAGCACCAGCCTGGACCAGGCGCCCGTCACTGGCGAGAGCCTGCCGGTGGACAAGGGGCCCGGCGATGCGGTCTTCGCCGGCACCATCAACCAGACCGGCACGATCGAGTGCCGCGTGACCGCCGCAGCGTCGCAGTCGACGCTGGCCCGCATCATCCACGCCGTCGAGCAGGCCCAGGGCAGCCGTGCACCCACGCAGCGCTTCGTCGACCGCTTCGCGGCCGTCTACACGCCGGCCGTGTTCGTGCTGGCGCTGGCCGTCGCCATCGCCGGTCCCTGGCTATTCGGCTGGACGGTACTGGCTGCGGTCTACAAGGCGCTGGTGCTGCTGGTCATCGCCTGCCCGTGCGCCCTCGTGATCTCGACGCCTGTCACCGTCGTCAGCGGCCTGGCGTCGGCGGCCAAGCGGGGCATCCTGATCAAAGGGGGTGTTCACCTGGAGCAGGCGCGCCTGATCAAGGCTGTCGCGCTCGACAAGACCGGCACCATCACTGAGGGCAAGCCGCGCCTCGTCGAGTGGGAGATGCTGACCAGCAGCTTGCCCAGGTCGCAGGCCGAACACATCGCTGCCGCGCTGGCCGCGCACTCGGACCATCCGGTGTCGCGCGCCATCGCCGCCGGCCTCAAGCCGAACAGTGTCGAGGCCCGCAACTTCTCTGCGCTGTCCGGCCGCGGCATCGAGGCCGACATCGGCGGCCAGCGCTACGTCCTTGGCAACCACCGCCTGATCGAGGAGCGCGGCCAGTGCTCCGCCGAGATCGAGGCCGTGCTTCACCGTCACGAGGAGGCGGGTCGCACGGTCAGCCTGCTGGCCACCGCGTCCGGCGTGCTGGCGCTCTTCGCGGTAGCCGACACGATCAAGCCCTCGTCGGCCGCCGCCATTGGCGAACTGAAGGCCATGGGCATCACGCCAGTGATGCTGACCGGCGACAACCAGGCCACTGCCGAGGCCATCGGCCGCGAGGCCGGACTGACGGACATCCGCGGCAACCTGCTGCCCGAGGACAAGCTCGCAGCGATCCAGGCGATGCAGAAGCAGTACGGCGCGACGGCGATGACCGGCGACGGCATCAACGATGCACCGGCGCTGGCCCAGGCCGACATCGGCGTGGCCATGGGCGCGGCCGGCACCGACATCGCGATGGAAGCCGCCGACGTGGTGGTGATGAACGACGACCTGCGGCGCATCGCCGAGACGGTGCGCCTGTCGCAACGCACGCACGCAGTGCTGTGGCAGAACATCGTGCTCGCTCTAGGCATCAAGGCCGTGTTCCTCCTCCTGGCGCTGTTCGACAACGCCAGCATGTGGATGGCCGTCTTCGCCGACATGGGGGCCAGCCTGCTGGTGGTCTTCAACGGCCTGCGGCTGATGCGTGCTTCGGCCAGCAACTAGGCACCGCAACTCGCACGCCGTCGGTTGGACCCCCGACCTCCGCTAGACTTGCTTCATGCGCCGCGTTCAGGTCTCCTGCTTCCGCCTTGTTGCCATGGCGCTGCTCGCTTGGATGGCCCTGAGTGCCATTGCAGCGCCGTTGACTGCGTGCTGCGCGGGCCAAGAACCTTGCTGTGTACTGTCTCCGTCTGGTCAGGGCTGTGCGGCTTGTTCCACTGTTCCAGCAATGGTTGCCGCGCAGCTCGATGTTCCGCGCGCGTCGGCGTCTGAGGAACATGAAACGGTTCATTCGCCACATCGGAGCGCAGCGCCCCTTCCACCATGGAAGCCGCCGGACTGACGGTTGATGGTTGACCGTTCCGATCACCCTCATTCATCAACTGGAGTAAGTCCATGAAATCGATCTACCTCAAGGCGGTGGCCGCCGTCGGCGCTTCCGCCTTTTCGGTTACAGCATTCGCAGCCTCATGCTGCGTCGCTGGCGCTGCATGCTGCGCTGGCATGCTTCCCTGCTGCTGGTAAGTAGCAGCAGTTAGAGCGAACAGAACTGGCTTCGCTCAGGGGCCGAGAAGATGAACTCTCGGCCCCGTCCAAACGATGCGCATCGCACTTCGGATGTGCAAACGTCATCTCCCACTTCGAAGGTCTCAAGTTCAGCCGGTCCGCGTCGAAAACTGGTGATGCCCGTCACGACGATCAGCCCTTCGGACCCGTCTCAAACTCTGTAGCTGCTAGACCCTTTTCATGCGCCGTTGGCTCGCGATCCTCATGCTCGCCCTCCTGCCGCTCCAGTTCAGCTGGGCGGCCGTGGCGGCGTATTGCGGGCACGAAACCGGTCAGCACGCCGAGCACCTGGGCCACCACGAGCACCGGCACGGGGACCAGACCAAGGCCGACCAGGACAGCGCGTCGGCGGACCAGAAGGCGCCTGCCGGTTTCGACTTCGACTGCGGCCATTGCCACGGCACCTGTGCCAGCATGCCTGCGCCCTTGGGCGACACGTCGCCGCTGGCTCTGGCGTCACACCCCGTGACGCCTGTCGAAGGCATCGTGCGCACCCTTGCGCAAAGCCCGCCCGAACGCCCTCAGTGGCTGCCCCTCGCCTGATCGGCGAGGCGGGCCTCCTCTTTTTCTGAAGCCCGTTCGCGCCTGAGTGCGCGCCATTTGACGTTCACGTCAGTGGCGCCGTGCCGGGCCCGATCCGACCCTGAGTCATTCAGCGTCGCTCCTTGCCGATCTCCCGTGGGTTGTTTTCAACACTGGAGCATCGGATGCACCGAAGAAGATTTCTATCCGCCGGACGGTGGCAACACACCGCCTGTGCCACCCTGAACCTGGCACTTGCCGCAGCACTCACGAGCGGTCTGATCGAGGCGCACGCGCAGACCGCGGCAGCGTCCACCGTGCAGGACCGGCCGACGCTGCGCGGTGCCTTCGAAACGGCATGGGCGAGTCAACCCGAAGCGCAGGCCCTGGCGGCCCGCCGGGACGTGGCTCGCGCTCACGCGAGGGCGGCCCAATCGTGGACGCCCGAGCCGGTGGCCATGGAGCTGTCCACCAAGACGGACCGCCTGAACGGCAACCTCGGCACCCGTGAATACGAGGTCGGCGTCGCCATCCCGTTGTGGCTGCCCGGCGAACGAGGCCGCAGCCAAGCCCTGGCTGACGCCGAGGGACGTGCCATCGAGAGCCGCGCCACGGCGGCACAGCTGCGCCTGGCTGCCACCGTCCGCGAAGCCTGGTGGACGTGGCAGCGAGCCCGCGTAGAACTCGATGCAGCACGCGGCCAGCTCGACAACGTCCGCCGCATCGCCGCCGATGTCGGCAAACGGCTGAAGGCCGGTGACCTGGCCCGGGCCGACCAGCACCAGGCCGACGGCGCCGTGGCGGCGGCCGAAGCCGTCGTGGCGCAGGCCGAAGGCGCGGTCACGGCCGCCTGGCAGCAGCTCCGCCCCCTCTTCGCCATGCCAGGGACTGCCGCAGCCCGCGACGCGGCGAGCCCTGACGCCGAACCCGAGCCAACCACGGCGACCGCTTCCGCAGACGGCCCGGACACGCATGCCGAACTGCTCTCGTTGAAGGACCGCACGGCGGTCGCAGACGATGTTGCCGCACTCGCGGCCACGCAGTCTCGAGCCAGCCCGGAACTCACCATTGCCGCCACCCGCGATCGGGGCACCTACGGGGAGTCCTACCAGCAGACGTTCACGTTGGGGGTGCGCATCCCGTTCGGTGCTGGTCCCCGACACGATGCACGCGTGGCAACGGCACGAGCCGATGCGATTGAACTGCAGGCGCAGATGGCGTTGGAACGCGCCCGACTCGCAGGCGAGCGCGAAGCCGCCCGCGCACGCACCGATGCCGCGCGAACGCAGTTGTCCGCTGCCGATCGTCGCGCCCAACTGGCGCGCGAGTCGCGCGGCTTCTTCGACAAGTCCTTCCGTCTGGGCGAAACCGATCTGCCCACGCGCCTGCGCATCGAGGCCGAGGCTGCAGACGCCGAGCGACAGGCCGTGCGCGCCCGCATCGAACTCGCCGCAGCCATCTCGGCGTGGCGTCAGGCCCTGGGCCTGCTTCCGCAGTGAGCCAACGGCATACGCACCCAGAACACGCCCCCATGAACACGCTCAGCGAACCCATTCAGGAATCCCATCCAATGAAGTCCCTCCACTCCCTGGCTGCGTTCAGCCTCGCGGCCGTGCTGCTCGGTACCGGCCTGCCGGCGATTGCCGGCGAAGGCCATGACCACGGTGATGCAGCACCCGCCTCCACGGGCACGGCGCTGCCGCGCTTTGCAGCGGTGTCCGAGATCTTCGAGCTCGTCGGCGTGCTCGACGGCAAGCAGATCACGCTCTACCTCGACCGCTTTGCCGACAACGCCCCGGTGCGCGGCGCGCAGATCGAACTCGAAATCGCGGGGGCCAAGTTCAAGGCCGAGGCCCACGGCGACGACGCCTATGAAGTGGTGCTGAAGGAAGCGCCCAAGCCCGGTGTGCTGCCGATCACCGCAACCGTGACCGCTGGCGCGGAGGTCGATCTGCTGGCCGGCGAACTCGACCTGCACGAAGCCGCCCACACCGACGAGCCCGCGCATGAACATTCTTGGAAGGTGTACGGCGGATGGGCCGCCGGCGGCCTGGCCGTCCTTGCCGTCCTGGTGTTCGGCGGGAGACGCCTGATGGCTGTCCGCCAGGTTCGCGCCGGAGGTGCAGCATGAAGTGCGCTTCTTTGCATCGCCTGGCCTCGCTCGGCGTGGTGCTGGCACTCGTTGGCCCACTGTCCGCGCAGGCCGGTGACGGCCATGACCACGGCGACGCGCCCGCTGCGCCCAGCGCGAACGGCCCGCAGCGCCAGCCTGACGGCAGCGTGTTCCTGCCCAAGCCGGCCCAGCGCCAGCTGGGTGTGCGCACCATGGTGGCTGCTGAGGCCGAGCTGCCGCGCTCGGTCGAGCTGAACGGCAAGGTGCTGATGGACCCTAACGCGGGTGGCAAGGTACAGCCGCTGAACGCCGGGCGCATCGAGCCCGGGCCGCGCGGCCTGCCGAATCCCGGGCAGGTGGTGCGCAAGGGTGAGGTGCTGGCCTTTGTGACGCCATCGACCGCGCCCATCGAGCGCTCCAATCAGTCGGCTCAACTGGCCGAACTGCGTGCGGCCAAGTCGCTCGCCGACAAGCGTGTGGCGCGGCTGAAGGAACTGGCGGATACCGTGCCGCGCAAGGACATCGAGGCGGCCGAGAGCGAGGCAGCCAGTTTGGCCGAGCGCATGTCGGCCGTTGGCGGCGGCCTGGCAACGCGGGAAGCGCTGGTGGCCCCGGTGTCGGGCGTGATCGCCTCGGCCCACGTGGTGGCCGGTCAGGTGGTCGATGCCCGCGAACTGCTGTTCGAGATCATCGACCCGAGCCGCTTGCGCATCGAGGCACTGGCCTTCGAGCCCTCGCTCGCGGCCAATGTTGGCAACGCCACGCTGGCGGTCGGCGATCAGCGTGTGCCGCTGGAGTACCTGGGTGCGGCGCGCAGCCTGCGCGAGCAGGCCCTGCCGCTGGGCTTCCGCGCCCAGGGAGAGGCCCTGAACAGCCTCGCCGTCGGACAGCCTGTGCGCGTCTTCGTGCAGACGAAGCAGAAGCTTAAGGGCATCGCGGTCCCGGTTGCGTCGCTGATGAAGAACCCGGCCAACCAGACTGTCGTCTGGGTCAAGACCGCCCCCGAGCGATTCGAGCCTCGCAGCATCACGACCGAGGCCCTCGACGGCGTGAACGTCGCGGTCACGTCGGGCCTGAAGGCCGGGGACCGCATCGCCACGCAAGGCGCCACCCTGATCAACCAGGTGCGCTGACATGTTCAAGTGGCTACTCGACAACAGCCTGACGAACCGGCTGCTGGTGATCATCGCCAGCGTCGTGCTGATGGCTTACGGCGCGTTCACGCTCTCGCGCACCCCGGTGGACGTGTTCCCCGACCTCAATAAGCCGACCGTCACCATCATGACGGAGGCCGGTGGCATGGCCGCCGAGGAGGTGGAGCAGCTCATCACCTTCCCGCTGGAGACGACCATGAACGGTCTGCCCGGCGTGGAGAGCGTGCGCTCAACCTCGTCAGCCGGCCTGTCCTTCCTCTACGTCACCTTCGACTGGAGCACCGACATCTTCCGTGCCCGGCAGCTGGTGTCGGAGCGGCTGTCGTCGATGGAGGAAGGCATTGCCGAAGGCGTGGTGCCGCGCATGGGCCCGATCAGCTCGATCATGGGCGAGATCATGCAGATCGCCATTCCGGTCGATCCGAGCAAGATCAGCCCGATGGCCGTGCGCGAGTACGCCGACTGGGTGTTGCGCCCTCGGCTGCTGTCGGTGCCCGGCGTCGCACAGGTCATCCCCATCGGCGGCGAGGTGCGGCAGTTCCAGGTGCAGCCGAACACCACGCGCATGGCCGAGCTGGGCATCACACATGACCAGCTGGAAGGCGCGCTGAAGGGCTACTCGTCCAACACTTCGGGCGGATTCCTGGAGCTGAACGGCCGCGAGTACCTCATCCGCAACCTCGGTCGCACCTCGCGCCTCGATGACCTGAAGAACCTGGCACTGACATCCAAGGGCGGACAACCCATCCTGATGCGCCAGATCGCCGAGGTGACTTTCGCCGCCGCACTCAAGCGCGGCGACGCCGGGTATGAAGGCAAGCCGGCCGTGATCCTGGGCATCCAGAAGCAGCCGACCGCCGACACCATCGCGCTCACGAAGTCCATCGAAGAAGCACTGGTGGGGCTCAAAGCCTCGCTGCCGGCTGGCATGGAGGCACCGCGCGTGACCTTCCGCCAGGCCAGCTTCATCGAGGCCTCGATCACCACGCTGCAGGGCAAGCTGATTGGCGCATCGATCTTCGTGGCTGTCATCCTGTTCTTCTTCCTGGGGACCTTGCGGCCGACCATCATCGCGCTGACGGCCATCCCGGTGTCGATCTTCATCACCGCGCTGGTCTTCAAGTATTTCGGCCTGTCGATCAACACGATGACGCTGGGCGGATTGGCCATCGCCATCGGCGGCCTGGTCGACGACGCGGTGGTGGGTGTGGAGAACGTGCTTCGGCGGCTGAAGGCCGACCGCGCGAACCATCCGCACAGTCGTCTGCACCCGATCGAGATCGTCGCGCACGCCACGATGGAAGTGCGGTCGGCCATCCTGTATGCGACGGTCATCATTGTGCTCGTCTTCATCCCGCTGTTCGCGCTGCCGGGGCTGGAAGGCAAGCTGTTCGTGCCGCTGGGCATCGCCTTCATCGTGTCGACGCTGGCCTCGCTGATCGTGTCGGTGACGGTGACGCCGGTGCTCAGCTTCTACCTGCTGCCGCGGATGAAGAACCTGGACCACGGCGACACCAAGGTCCTGGCCTGGCTGAAGGCGCGCTACCGCAGCAGCTTGCAGGGCGTGCTGGACCGGCCCAAGGCTGCCATGGCGGCGGCCGGTGCTGCCGTGCTGGTGGCCGCAGCCGCCGTGCCGTTCTTCCCGACGACCTTCCTGCCGCCGTTCAACGAGGGAACGCT
>CAJAES010000122.1 GCA_903938815.1 uncultured beta proteobacterium | reverse complement strand
GCTCCACGGGCAACACCGCCGTGGCCGGCACGCTGGGCGTGACGGGCGCCACCACGCTGACGGACCTGGGCGGCGCCACGCCCACGGCCAGCACCACGGGCTTCGACCGCATCGTCATTGCCAACAGCGCGGGCCTGCTGAGCGAGGCCAGCTTCAGCGCGGTGGTTGCCGCTGCGGGCGGTGGCGCGAGCACCGAATGGTCGCTCACCGGCAACAGCTACACCAACAGCGCGGGCGCGCTGGGCGCGGCGCCTACGGGCACCTTCCTGGGCAGCACGAACAGCGCCGCCGGCAACGACTTGCGGTTGGTGACCAGCAACGTCGTGCGGGCCGTCATCAGCCAGGCGGGGCAACTCTCCACGCAACTCGACATGCTCGTCAACGGCGCGACGCTTGGCCGCGGGGGGAGTGGGGTGGCGTCGAATACGGCCTTGGGCTTCGAGGGCTTGCTGGTCAACACGTCCGGTTCCAACAACACGGCGTTGGGCAATCAAGCGCTCAAGGCCAACACCACGGGTAGGCAGAATACCGCCATCGGTTCAACGGCACTGGCTGCCAACGTCACGGGCTTGTACAACACCGCGGTCGGCTTTGCTGCGTTGACAGCCTCGACGGCCAGCGGCAACACGGCTGTGGGCTTCCGGGCGATGCAGGGCACCACCACGGGTGGCAACAACGTTGCTCTGGGTTATGACGCCTTGAGGGCCACCACCACCGGCTATCAGAACACCGCCGTCGGTCACAGCACGCTCCTCGGCAACACCACCGGATTCGGCAACGTGGCGCTGGGCTATGGCGCCGGCGCTGGCGCGGGTACGACTGCGCTCAACGACCGCCTGTTCATCGCCAACTCGACCGCCGCCAACCTCATTTATGGCGAGTTCGACACAGGCCGAACGATGATCAACGCGGCCGCTGGGCCAGCGGCGCTGACGGCCGCGCTGCAGGTGAACGTGGCCAACGCTGAAGACCAGGGGCTGCTCGTGAAGATGGTGGCCAGCCAGACAGGAATGCCGTTCGAGATCCAGGACCCGGCTGGTGCTGCCATCGCTTCGATCGACACGTCCGGAGATGCCTTCCTTGGCGGTGTGCGGGTGGGTCGCGGAGGCAGCTATGTTGCATCGAACACCACCGTGGGCTTCGAGGCCTTGCAGATCAATTCGAGTGGCTACAACAACGCGGCGCTGGGCTATCAGGCGCTCCGGGTAAACGCGACCGGCAGCCGGAACACTGCCATCGGCGTCACGGCCCTGCTGCACAACGTAGGGGGTTGGAACAACACGGCCGTTGGCTTTGCCGCGCTTTCTGAGGCGCAAACCGCCAATGAGAACACGGCTGTGGGCTACCGGGCGATGCAGGACACCACCACGGGTCGCAACAACGTTGCTCTGGGTTCTGACGCCTTGATGGCCACCACCACCGGCTATCAGAACACCGCCGTCGGTCACAGCACGCTCCTCGGCAACACCACCGGATTCGGCAACGTCGCCCTGGGCTACGGTGCCGGTGGCGGAGCGGGTGCCGTCAACAACCGACTGTTCATCGCCAACTCGATCGGCGCCAACCTCATGTATGGCGAGTTCGATACTGGCAAGACGATGATCAACGCTGTGGCCGGGCCCGCTGCACTCACGGCGGCGCTCCAGATCAACGTCCTGGCAGCGGCCGACAAGGGGCTGGTCGTTCGTGCGGCCTCCGGCCAGACGGGCAATCTCTTCGAGGTCCAGAACAACGCGGAGCTGGCCTTGCTGCAGGTGGCTTCCGACGGCCGCATGGGCATCGGCACGGCACCTGGGGCCGGCTTTGCCCTCGATGTCAACGGAAAAATCCGCGGCACCACCGTCTATGCGGGCGCCACGCTGCTCACCTCCGACGCCCGCTTCAAGACGAACGTGCAGCCCGTGCTCGACGCGCTTGCGCTGGTGCAGCGGATCCAGGGAGTGAGCTTCGACTGGAACCGTGCGGCCTTCCCCGAGCGCAACTTCTCGGCCAAGCCGCAGCTCGGGGTCCTTGCGCAGCAGGTGGAAACCGTGCTGCCGCAACTGGTGGACACCGACGCGATAGGCTACAAGTCGGTGAACTACACGGGTTTCGTCCCGCTGCTGATCGAGGGCATGAAAGCGCAGCAGGGGCAGATCGCCGAGGCGCAGAACACGCTGGCGCAGCATGGCCGCCGGTTGGACACGGCCGAGAAAGCCTTGGGTACGCTCGACGAGCGCACCGGCAAGATCGAATTTCGCATGGGCAAGGCGGACGAGGTCATCGCGCGCCTGACCGAGCGTGCCGACGGTGTGGACAGTTTCGTGGCCCGTTTCGACACCTCGGTGGAGGGTACGGTGGCAGTGCGTGCGCCCACCTTCCAGGTGAACAACCTCACCGCCGAGCGCGCCGAGGTGGAATTGCTCATTGCCCGGCGCATCGAGGCCGAGGAAGCGAAGTTCAAGACCGTCGAGGCCGAGGAGGGCCGCATGACGGGCAGCCTGCAGGCCAGGTCAGTGAATGCGCAGAAGGTGGCTTCGGGTGGCCGGGAACTCTTCGTGTCGCTCGGCTCGATCGCGCCCTTGTTCGAGGTGCCCGAAGGCGCGCACTTCGTCGTGACGCTCACCTCCAGCGACGGCAGCTATGCCAGCGCCACGGTGGTGCGCGCCGGTGGCCAGCTGCGCGTGATGCCGTCCGCCTCGGAGGGCATCGACCTCGTGGCCCAGGGTACCAAGGTGGGCGTAGTGGCGGCGTCGAAGAAGGTCAAGGCTAGCTGGCTGCGGACGGGCTGACCCGCAGTGTGCTGCGCGCCGCCCAGGCCAGCAGGCACAGGGCGGCGAGCGCGCCGCCGACTACGGGCAGCGGGTCGGGCCAGGGGGTGGCCACCAGCAGGTTGTTCACCGAGACGCCGCCCCAGACCACCACGGCGCCGGCCAGGAATGGCCGGCGGAACATGCGGGGCGTGACAAGAGACGCGCGGACGGCCAGCATCTTGCCAACGCTCAGCACGGCAAGCAGCATCGTGCCGGGCTGCGGGCCGATGAGGGGGTTGACCTCGACACCGCCCTGCGACAGCGAGATCAGCGTCGTGAGCCCGTCAAGCAGGGCGCAGGTGCAGGCCGCCCAGGCGAGCGTGAGGTCGCCTTGCGAGATTCGCGCCCGTGCATGAAGGGTCTGGCTGAGGTTCATCGCTGGATCTCTGGCAAGACGGCGGGTGTCTGCCGTTGTTTCGCGCCCGTCGAGTACGAGGAGTCGCAACCCGGATCTCAGAATCCCACAGCTCGGCCGGCCGGCCTACTGCCGGCCTTTGCAGCTTGCCTTCCAGCGTGAAATGGTGCAGCCGTTCCAGCTGTCGGGCGCCCCAGCGCCCCAGCGGCCAACGCGTGCCGTACTCAGCGCGACCCGGGTGGGAGCGTGTCTGCCGAGCGGTAGGGTAGCGGCCCCACCGGGATGACCCGCCATTGCATCAGGACGCCCGCGATCTGGTTGGCGTACCAGCGCTGGCGCGCCGGCGTGCGCGAGTGGTAGGCGCCGACGGCCGCCCAGTTGTTGCCCAGGCTTCGCATCTGCCGGGCCAGGTGCCACGCGCCCACGTAGGCCGACAGACACGGGTCCATCAGCTCCCGGGTGCCGATGCCCTGCTGTTGAAGCTCGGGCAGGTGCACGCTGTTGATCTGGAATGCGCCGTGATCGGTGGTGCCGTTGGCGTTATGGGCCACGGCATCGGCGCGCCAGCGTGATTCGTGCCACGCCACGGCCTGCAGAACCCGCGCGTTCACGCCGTGATGCCTTGCCGCCGCATCCACGCAGTCGGGCTGAAGCGCGCGGGCCTGCGCCAGCACAGGCAGGCAGCACAGCATCACGGCCAGGCGCCATGCAGACGGCGCGGAACCTCGGGTCGGGTGCATGCTCGTTCGGAGTTTCCGGTGGGATGGCAGGGCTAACGTCTGACCGGCGACCTTCTGTTGAAAGTTGTTCACTGCCCCCGTCGCCCGCGCTGGAGCCAGGTGTCCACCTTGGCGAAGAGTGCGTCGGGGCGGACGGGCTTGGCGATGAAGTCGTCCATGCCGGCGTCCAGGCAGCGTTCGCGGTGGTCAGCCAGCACGTTGCCGCTGAGCGCGAGGATGGGCGTGCCGTTCTGGCGGGGAAACTTGCGGATCAGGCGAGATGCGGCAATGCCGTCCAGCCCGGGCATCTGCAGGTCCATCAGGATCATTGCGTAGTCGCCGGCCCCGGCCAGGGCAACCGCCTCTTCCCCGTTCTGTGCCTGGTCGACGGTGTATCCGTGCCTGGCCAGCATCTCGGCACTCACGCGGCGGTTCAGGCGGTTGTCGTCCACCAGCAGCAGCCGCGGCTGGCCGGCCACGGGTTGCCGTGCATGGGGACGTGCCAAGAAGGTCTCGCGACGCGCCGGCGCCGCGTCGGCCTGCAGCGTGTCGATCTCCAGCGGCAACTCGAACCAGAAGGTGCTGCCGGCGCCGGGTCGGCTGTTCAGGCCGATGGTGCCGCCCATCAGTTCGACCAGCCGGCTGGAGATGGCCAGGCCGAGGCCGGTGCCGCCAAACCGCCGGCTCGTGGACCCATCCGCCTGCTCGAAGGGGCGAAACAGCCGGGCCTGATGGGCGGGGTCGATGCCGATGCCGGTATCGCTCACCTCGAACCGGAGGGTAGCGTGCGATGGGCTCAGACGGGCAAGCGATGCCCGCAGTTCGACCGTACCGTGGTCGGTGAACTTCACCGCGTTGCTCAGCAGGTTGAGCAGGATCTGACCCAGCCGCAGGGCATCGCCGCGCAGCGTTGCAGGAATGTCGGCGTCGATGCGTGCTGAAGCGATCAGTCCCTTCTCTTCGGCCTGGGACCACAACACGTTGAAGATGCTGCGCACGACGTTGCCCAGGTTGAAGCGGGCATGTTCGATGTCCAGGCGGCCGGCTTCGATCTTGGAGAGGTCGAGAACATCGGTGAGCATGGCCACCAGTTGTTCCGCGGCGGTGTCGATGCTCTGCAGGCGTTCCGTCTGCAACGCGTCAGGCGCCTCGGACAGCAGCAGGTGGGTCAGGCCGACGATGGCGTTCATCGGCGTGCGGATCTCGTGGCTGATGTTCGCCAGGAAGTCGCTCTTGGCCCGGCTGGCGGCTTCGGCGCGCTGCATGGCTTGCACCAGTTCGGCGGTGCGTTGCGCGACGAGCTCCTCGAGGTGGTGGCGGTGGCGGTCGAGCTCGGCGCCCATGCGCTCGCGGTCGGTGATGTCTTCCTCGGTGCAGACGTAGTGCGTGATGACGCCGCTGCGGTCGCGCACCGGCCCAGCCGTCAGGAAGGCCGATCTCAGCTCGCCACTGTGGTGGCGGTTGACGACCTTGCCCCGCCAGGCCTGCCCGCTCTTGAGTTGCGCCCACAAGTCTTCGTAGGCTTCTGGCGATGTGCTGCCTGTCTTGAGGGTGCGTGCGTTCCGGCCAGCGATTTCCTCGCGCCTGTAGCCGAGATGTTGCACGAAGGCTTCGTTCACGTACTCGATGCTGGCATCGCTGTTGGTGATCATCATGGGCTGCGGACTCTGTTCGAGTGCCTGGGAGAGCATGTTCACGCGTTCGCGGGTCTCCAGCAGTTCCGTGACGTCCTGCAGCGTCAGGATGGCGCGCTCGGGGCGGCCATCGGGGCGCACCCAGCTGCGCGCACGCTCACGGATGTGCCGCAGCCCGCGGGCGGTGCGTATGCGGTAGGTGAGGTCGAGCGTTCGGGTGTCGGCCGTCGCGGCGGCGTCGTGCATGAGTTGCCGGTGGGCAAGACCCAGGCGTCTGCGGTCGGATGGGTCGACCTTGCGCATCAGCGCGCGGTAGCCGGGCGCGGCGCCCGGCGGCAGGTCGAGGATGCGCCGGAGCCCGTCGGACAGGGTGAGCGTGCGCTGCTCGACCTCGATCTCGCAGGTGCCGAAGCCCGCGATGAGTTCGGCCTCGGCCAGCACGTCGCGGTTGCGCTGCAGGTGCTCCTCGGCGCTCTTGCGCCGGGTGATGTCGGCGGCGATGCCCACGATGCGGTGGACGCGACCGTCCTCGACGATGGGAAAGCTCTGATCCCAGATCCAGGCCCGGCTGCCGTCCGGGCGCTGGATGGCGTACTCGATCGCCGTGCTGTGGCCCTGCAACTGACGCTCGAAGGCCTGCGCTGCAGCCGGGCGGCAGGCGGGTTCGATGGCGTCGAGGTAGAGCTGCGGATCGGCCTGCACCTCGGCGGCAGGGCGCCCCCACACTGCCTCGAACGAGGGGCTGACGAAGCTCAGCCGCCGGGCGTGGACGTCGTGGATGTAGAACACCTCGCGGATGCGCTCCACGAGCTGGCGGAACCTGGCTTCGCTGGCCTGGAGCTCGCGCATGGCCGATTCGCTGGACGAGGTGTCGACGACGTTGGCAACCCAGCCGGCAGCCTGCCCGTCCACGGTGAGCGGGCTGACGAAGACGCGCGCCGTGAATCGCTGGCCGTCCCGCCGCGCCAGCGTCACGGGCTCGCCCCGGGACATGACTTCACCGTTCAGCGCGGCTGCAAACACCGATTCGACGTCCGGCTGTGATTCCGCCGGCCAGTAGACGAACGGCGGGCGTCGGTTCAGCAGGCACTCGCGCGGCCAGCCCACCATGCGGCAGAAGGCATCGTTGACGTGGATCTTCATCCCCGTCCGGTCGACCACCGCGATGCCGCTCGTCAGCGCGGCGTCGACCGCCTCCGCCAGCGCCAGCCGGAATGTCGCATCGGAACTTACCGGACTACCCTGCATGCTGCGCATTCCGGTATTCGCCCTTGGGGCGGCCCTGCGGGTGCATTGGACTACCCTGCATGCTGCGCATTCCGGTATTCGCCCTTGGGGCGGCCCTGCGGGCTCATGCAGGCAGCAGCCCGAAGCCGCGCAGGACGCGCTCGAAGTCCCAGAACCGGACGGGCTTGATCAGGACGGCGTCGAAGCCGGCATCGAGCAGCCGGGCGATGTCCGTGCTCTGGACGTGGGCGGTGTAGGCGATGATGGGGACCTCGCGTATGCGCTCGTCCGCCCGGATGCGGCCACAGACCTCCTCGCCGGACATGCCCGGCATCCGCAGATCGAGCAGGATGGCGCCGAAGCGGTGCTGATGCACCAGCCGCAGGGCCTCCTCGCCGTTGTGCGCTTCGCGGCTGAGAACGCCGATGCCGCCGCAGACCTTCATGGCAGCCAGTCGGTTGACCCGGTTGTCGTCAACGATGAGCACTGTCGGGATCATGGCTCGACTTTCTTCGGGGCGGAGCCCGAGGCGTGAGCTGCGTCTGCTGCGTCTGCTGCCACTGTCGCGGGTTCCACCGGCAGGAGCACCTCCACGATCTGCTCGCCCGGTCGCGGCGTCGAGGCCGTCAGCCGGCCGCCGAGCACCACCACCAGATCCTGCAGCAACAGGACACCGAGGGTTGCCTTCAGGCTCTCCGTGGCGGCGGCCTCCCGGGCTGCGTCGCCGGGCATCGCCCTGGCCTGCATCGTGGCGGGTGCGGCAACGCCGTCATCCACGACGCGAGAGGTCACCGCGACGCGCAGAAGCAGCATCGGTGCAGTGCCACCCGTGCCGCCCATGCCGGCCTGTAGCGTGATGGCGGGGTTCTCGTAGACATTGGCCGCGGCGTCCAGCAGTGTTCTGAGGATTCGCTCGAGCCGGGTTGGATCGAGTCGAAGGGTGGCTGGCAGGTCGGGGGCGCAGCGTTGCGTCAGCGTGCCACCGCGAGACCAGATGGCCGAGAGGCACTTCTTGCCCGCGGCGTCGATGATGTGCAGCACCTGGACAGGTTGGCTGACGATCCGGGCGCTGCCGGCCTGCAGCTCGGCCACGTCGATGAGCATGTCGATCATGTTGGCCAGATCGGAGGCGCTCTGGCTGATGATCTCGATCACCTCGGCCTGCTCGTCGTTCATGGCCAGTTGAACCATCAGCTCCGACGTGCACAGGATGCCGTTCAGGGGTGTCCTGAGCTCGTGCGAGATGCTCTGCAGGAAGCGCATCTTGGCCGTGTTGGCCACGCGCAAGCGGTGCCGCCCGAATTCCAGCCGCATCAGCAGGCGGTCCCGCCGGCGGGCCTGCGCCAGCACGAACAGGGCCAGCGCGACGGCGACCCCGGATTCGATCGCGGCCGCGGCAATGAGGCCGCTGGCGCGTTCGCGCAGCTCACGGTAGGTCTCGTCGCTGGCTATGCCCACCCGCAGTTCCAGCGTGCTGTTCGACAGGAGGCTCGATGCCCAGTGGCGGTCTACGCCGTCATGGCCGATCGTCCTGGGCTGGAACGGAGCGTCCCAGACGGCTTCGCCCGCATAGGACCCGGTGGCCGGGTAGACGCTCAGGGCACGGTCCCCGCCGCGCACCAGCAGGGCGACCCCTTCGGACCGGAGCGTCGGCCCCGCGGCCAGGGCCAGCAGGCGCGAGGCATCGGCGCTGATCACGATGCGTCTGCCATCCGCGGCCGCAGGCCTGCCCAGTGATTCGACGGCGAGGTCTTCCCGTTGGGGGGCGGCTCCGGTGGCTGCGATGAGCCGGCCCTCACGATCCATGAGCGTGATCCGGCGGACTTCGGGTGGCGGTTCCAGTTCCGACATCAGGCGGGCCAGATCGGGGGCCTCGGCAACAGTGGCATCGGCCCGCGCCAGGAGCAGGTCCCCCAGGGCTTCGAGGCTCGCGGTTCGCAGGCCCACATGGTGGGCGAGCGTTCCTGCAAGAGCCTGGGCGCGGCGCGCCAACGCGCGGTCCGCATCCGCGTACTGCAGATGGATCAGCAGGCCGACGAGGCCCCATACGACCACCAGCAACAAGGCGAGCAGCGCGGCGGTGAGCACCCGGATGTCGCGGCTGCGGCGGCTGCTCGCCACTGAACTGCGGCGGGGCGGGGGTCGTGTGTGCATCTGGGTCTGTCAGCGCCGCTGGCCCGGGTCTGGCGAGCCAAGGTCAGGAGCCATATTGATCAATAAGTCGCGGCAGGCGCCCGGTCTGGTGGGGGTGTGCCGACATCATAGCGAGTAAACTGACGCAAACGATCCAAGTCCTATCAAAGTGAAGGTGCGAGATTGGAAACAGTGGAATTGATCACTCATTCCGACAGCGATGAGCGGCCGGTGGCGGTCGTCGACGACAACGCGGCCGATTGCCACTGGATCCGGACAGCCTTGCGCCCACTCGAGGGTTGCCTGGTGAGCGTCCACCGTGATTCCCGCCGGTTTCTGGCGGCCGTCATGGCGGGCGAGCGCCCGCGGCTGGTGCTCGTCAACTATCAGATGCCGCTGGTGGACGGTCTGGAGGTCGGCGCCACGCTCTCGTCACTGCACCCCGAGGACCCCATCCGCTGGATACTGATGACCGGCCGCATCACCGATGAGATCGAAGCGCAGGCGCGCGGTCTGGGTGCGTCGGATGTGCTGGAAATGCCGCTGCGTGGCGAGGAACTGCGGCGCCGCGTGCGCAAGGCGCTGACGCTCGCGGCAGCCTGGGGCCCGGCTGGCGAGACGCACGCTGGCGCCCGGCTGCCCGAGTCGGACCTGTTCGACGTGCTTGCGCGGCTGGCCCGCCTGCGCGACGACACCACCGGCAGCCACGTGCGGCGCATGGCCCGCTACTCGGTCTGCATCGCGCAGCAGCTCGGCTGCTCGCAGTCGCATCGCGACGCGCTGCTCTTGGCCGCGCCGCTGCACGACATCGGCAAGATCGGCGTGCCGGACCGCATCCTCAACAAGCCCGGCGCGCTGGAGCCCGACGAGATGGCGCTGATGCGGCGCCACGCAGCCTATGGTGCGGCAGTGCTGCGCGGCGCAGGCTCCGCCACGCTGGTCATGGCGCGCGCCATCGCGCTGTGCCACCACGAACGCTTCGACGGTGGCGGATATCCGCAGGGCCTCGCCGGCGAGGCGACTCCGCTGGAAGCCCGGATCGTCGCGGTGGCGGATGTCTTCGATGCGCTCACCACCCGCCGCCCCTACAAGGCCGCCTGGGACACTGAAGCTGCCGTGAACTTCATCCGCGCGAATTCCGGGACGCAGTTCGATCCAGCCGTGGTGCGCGCGTTCGACGCCGCGCTACCGATGATCCTGGATGTGAAGTTCGCGCTGGGTGACGAGCCCGCCAAGGAGCAGGTGGATGCATGACCCGCGAGACATGCGCCCCCAGCGGGCGCGATACTCAGCGACGTGTCGCGAGGAAGCCGTCCAGGAACCCGCAGAGCCGATCGCTGGAAAGCGGCTTGCGGTAGACGAGGATGTCCGGGTCGAGGCCACCGCGGTCGGCCATGTCCTTGGCGCTCATGCCCGTGACCACCACGATGCTCACGTGGCGCAGGCGCTCGGAGCTCCTGATGACCCGCACCAGGTGGAAGCCGTCGAATGGCTCCATGACCAGATCGGTGATGATGAGATCGGGCTGGATCTCGGCGCACATCAGCAGGGCCTCGGCGGCATCCTTGGCGTAGCTGGCCCTCAGCCGCGGCTCGTAGGCCGACAGCATCTTCGCGATCGACTTGGTGACGACGGCGTTGTCCTCGACGACCAGCACGCGCAACTGGCCGGAATTCGACGTCGACGCTGCGGCCCGCGCCCGCGGCCCGGTGGTGTCCCCGCTCAGCCCGATCGCCGCCTGTTTCAGGGAGGCCAGCGCCAGCCGGCGGTGGCCGCCGTTGGTCCGCCACGCCCGGATGACGCCGGAGTCCACCAGCTTCTGAACGGTCGAAATCGATACCCCGAGGATCAACGCCGCTTCCTTGGTACCGACGAAATCCTCGGGTTCATCGATTCGGGCGGTCGTGATTTGCTTTCTCGGCATGTTTATGTTTTTGGCGAAATTGTTTCCCACAGACTTATACAGGATCTGGGTCCGATTTCGCGTAATTCCGCTGTGCGTTTCAACCCTTGCCGCGCCGGCAGCCACCTGCCCCGCAGCCATCTTTCAATGGTTTGAGCCTATCCAATGGTTATCCCGTCCGTTTTTGCCGATCCCGAGGAGCGTGACAGCCTCGGGCCCCCGCCCGACCGGCGCCGCCGCCGTTCCGGGCCGCGCCTGTGGCAACTGATCGTTTTCGCTGCGGTCCTGCTGGGCTTCGTGCTCGTGGTCGTCCTGCACGGCCATGGCTCGCTGGCCGACAGCCTGGTGGTTGCCGACCGGGCGCAGCAGGCGCGCCAGGTCCTGTCGCTGCCCGACGAGCCCGATGCCGACGGCGCCCCGCTGTCGCGGGCCGGCGAGACGATGCTGGCCGCGGGCGGCTGGCTGGGCGCGTGCCGGTTCGCGCGTGATGCAGTGATCCGGTCCGTGGCGCTGTCGCCCTCCTGGACGGCCGGCGACTGCCCCGCCAGGCCGGCCGACCTGTCGGCCGCCGACGGTGCCTTCACGACCTTGCCGCTGGGGCAGGGCCGCCATGCCGTGTGGCGTCTGGGCGTGCAGGGCGGGCAGGGCGGCGCGACGGCCGTCGCGCTGGTGTTCGACACGGCGGCGGCCTCGGGCGCAATCGAGCAGGCGCTCAGGCAATCCGCAGCCTCCCGGGCCTGGATCATCGCCGTGCTGCTGACCTTGACCGTCGCGGTGCTGCTGCCCCAGGCGCAGGCGCTGGCGCGCCTTTACGGCTCCCCGGCGCCTGCCGGCGCAGCGCGGCGCGGCGGCCGGGCTTCGGCCAGCCTCGGCGGTGTCTGGG
The DNA here is from genome assembly GCA_903938815.1 of uncultured beta proteobacterium. Lineage (GTDB taxonomy): Bacteria > Pseudomonadota > Gammaproteobacteria > Burkholderiales > Burkholderiaceae_C > Rubrivivax. The sequence goes on along the minus strand of CAJAES010000122.1, from coordinate 61,601 downwards.
TCTGCGAGGAACTGCTTCGGCTGCAGGAGCGATTCCTCGAGATCCTCTCGGAACGACGCAGGCAGGATGTGCGGACGAACGAGGCGCTTGAACTCCTGCGGCAGACCTGGCACTTCGGCAGCGAAGCGGTGGTCATCGTGGACGCGCACGGCGTGGTCTCGTATGTCAACCCGGCGGCGCAGGCCTTGCTTCGTGGCGGCGCCGGGACTCTGCTGGGGCTGGACATCGGCCGACTGCTGGCCTCCACCTCGGTCGAGAGCCTGACGGTGCGCGCGGGCGGTTCGGAGCAGGACAACTGGGCCGTGCCCCTGGTGCGGCCTGACGGCACGACGGTCCTCGCGGATGCGCTCGTGACGCTCTGCGCCATCGAGGAGCAGCCCATCTTCCAGATATTCCTGAAGCCCCAGGTCGCTGCTCCTGCGGCGGTGGCGAGTGCGCCTGCAGCGGCGTCCGCGTCCGCGTCCGCGTCCGGGACAGCACCCGAACGCCTGATCGCCAACGTGAGCCACGAGATCCGCACGCCGCTCAACGGCATCATCGGCATGACCGACCTCCTTGCCGACACGCCGCTGCTGCCCGACCAGAAGGAGATCCTGTCCACCCTGCGCACCAGCACGCGGCAACTCAGGGCGCTGCTCAACGACATCCTCGACGCAGGCAAGTCGGAAGCCGGGCAGCTCCGGATGGAGAACATCCCCTTCGACGTCTGCGCGCAGGTCAAGCGCTGCGTCGATGCCTTTCAGGCCGTTGCCAGGAACAAGGGGATCAAGCTCAGCCTGCAGTCGGAGGTTCCGGTGCTGGTGGTCATGGGGGACCCTCTGCGCGTGGGTCAGGTCCTGAACAACCTGCTCGACAACGCGGTGAAGTTCACCTCCGAGGGCACGGTGCGGGTGCGCCTGGCCGTCGAGGCGGCGCCAGGGCAGGGCGCCGACCTGCGGCTCAGGCTGGAGGTCTCGGACACCGGCATCGGGGTGGCTGCCGGCCTGGAAACCGGCATCTTCGAGCCCTACCGGCAGGCCGACAGTTCCACCACGCGGCAGTACGGCGGCAGCGGGCTCGGCCTTTCTCTGTGCCGTGACCTGTGCAGCGCCATGAACGGCGGCATCGCACTGCAGCCCGGCCGCGGCAAGGGCTCGACCTTCTCCGTTTGGCTCGATCTGCGGCGTGGCGAAGTCGCGAAGTCCTTCGTCGACACCCTGCCTTTCGAATGGGCCGATGCCGAGCCGGCGCTGAAAGGCTGCCGTGCGCTCGTGGCCGACGACAACCGCATCAACCAGATGCTGCTGACCCGATGGCTGCAGCACGAAGGCGTGGAGGTGGAACTGGCGGTGGATGGCGAGCAGGCCGTCAGGCGCGCGGCCGAGGGCGGCCTGGACATCATCCTGATGGACCTGTCGATGCCCGTGATGAACGGGCTGGATGCCACCCGCACCATCCGGCAACTGGCCGGGAAGTCTTCGTCGCGGCGCACCGAACTGGCCACGCTTCCCATCATCGGGGTCACGGCGCATGCTCTGCCCGGCGACCGCGAAGCCTGCATGAACTCCGGAATGAACGAATACATCACAAAACCTCTCAAAAGACATGAACTGATTCAGATCATGGTGAGCGCAGTTCGGCGGCACAATGAAGGTGCACAGTCGCATGCAATCCGGGCGTCTTCGAAGTGAGGGAACCAATGAACTGGCTTGACGAACCCGAGTACGCCTTCGGCAGTGCGCTCGCGGACATGGACAACGATCTCGGTGCGTTCCGGGAACTCGAATCCATCTACCGGGAGGAGCTCCCAAGGCAATTGCAGCTGCTTCAGGACGGCAGTGGCCGTGCCGAGCATCTGCTCCCGCTGTTGCACGAGGCCGCCAACACGCTGGGCGTCATCGGGGCACGGCTCTATGCACAGCACATCCGGGCCATGGAAGAGTCCTTGCGTGCGGGCGGCCCCGTGGCTCCGGATGTCGCGGCCCGCATGACCGCCGAGGCCATGGCGCGCTCCGGTGCAGCACTGGCTCTGTGGCTCGGCACGCGCCGGGCTTGACCATGGATCTCACCGAAGGGTACCCGCTGCGGCACGCCTCGGAGGACCTGGATGCTCGGCACCGCTGATCTTTCAGCCATCTTCTGTGCGGCGGCGGCGGCCATGTTCTTCTACGCCGGCACGCGCCTGAAGGGGCGCCCCGAGCAGTTCTGGCTGTCCGCCGGCTGCGCACTGAAGGCGCTCGTCTGGGCCACGAACCGCCTTCACGGGCAGCCGGGACTCTTCGTGGACTGGCATGTCTGGCTCGGCAATCTGCTGGCATTCCTGAGCATGGCTGCGTTCACCTACGGCATGCTCCAGCACTTCGGTTTGCCCGCCCGGGTGTTGCGCTGGATGACGGTGGCGCTGTGCATCCACACCGCAGCCTATGGGGTGGTCAGCAGCATTCCCATGCTGATACCGGAGCCGGCGCTGCGCACGACGTTCCGCTGTTTGCTGTCGGTGTACTTGCTTGTCATTGCGGCAGCCGCTTTCTGCGCGCAGCGGCGCGAGCCCGGGCTGGGCCATGCGGCAGTGGGATTCGCGGCATTGCTTGCCCCGGTTGTTGCGGTTCCGATGGCCCTGCTGGCTCCCGATGTGACCGTGTACCGCAACCTGGGCATGGTGCCGTTCATGCTGATGGTGCTGGCAGTCATTCCGGCGGGGTACATCCGCGAGCAGCGGCGGCTGGAACGCGAGCAACTGGCCCGCGGCAGCATTGAGCACGAACTGCGCGATCGCCAGGCAGTGCTTCAGGTGGTCGGCAATGCATCGCCCGACGGCTGGATGCTGCTGGACACGACTGGCTATGTCGTTCAGGTCAACCCTGCCGTGGAGCGCATGCTGGGCTTGCCGCGCCAGGCGCTTCAGGGCCAGGCGATGGATCGCTTCTTCGGTGCTGCCGACCGTGCGCGACTGCGGGCCGAGCTTCTGCTGCAGTGGCGTGACACCACGCTCTGGGACGGGGCCGAACCCCTGGAAATGGAGTTGAATGTCCCGGGGGGTGCCAGTTTCCCGACGCGCGTGCACGTGGCCACGGTCGAGATGTCCGGCCAGAGTTACCAGTGCCTGTACCTCGTGGACATGCGGCCGGAGCAGGAGCGTACCGAGGTCCTGGCCGCCGCGCTCGCGCAGTCCCGCGCTTCGGGAGAGGCCAAGACGCGGTTCCTCGCCACGATGAGCCATGAGATCCGCACGCCCTTGAATGGCCTGTCAGGCATGCTCGACCTGTTGGGAAAGAGCCCCCTGAGCGGCGACCAGCGCACCCTGCTCGGCACGGCCACCCGTTCTGCCCGCCACCTCCGGACCATGCTCAACGACCTGCTGGACATGTCCAAGATCGAGGCTGGCCGGCTGGAGCTGGAGAACATCGACTTCGACGTGCATGCCCAGCTTGAACATGTGCTCGGCAACTTTGGCGCGGTCGCACGCGCCCGTGGCCTGAGTCTGGCTGTGTCCTGGCTGACGCCGCAGACCCTTCTGAGCGGCGACCCGCACCGCATCGTCCAGGTGCTGAGCAACCTGCTGGACAACGCGGTGAAGTTCACCGACCACGGCGGCGTGACGGTGGAGGTGTCCACGCGCCTGCTGGACGATGAAGCCGGGAGTTGCGAACTTCGCATTTCCGTGTTCGACACGGGCATAGGCGTGCCGGCCGAGCGCGCGGAAGCCATCTTCGAGCCCTTCACCCAGGCCGACGTGGCCACGTCGCGGCTTCGCGGCGGCAGCGGCCTCGGGCTCTCGCTGTGTCGTCAGCTGTGCCGCCGGATGGGGGGCGATGTCACCCTGGTCCAGCGCAGCGGCGGTGGCGCAGCCTTCATTGCTACGGCGATGTGCGGGATGGCGTACAAGGTGACCCAGTTCGAAGACACCCAGCCCGTGATGGACGAGGACGCTTCGTCGTTGCAGGGGCTGCAGGTTCTCATCGTGGACGACAACAACATCAACCAGGCGCTGCTCAAGCGCTGGCTGCGTGCCGAGGGCATGAACACCTTGTCCGCGGGTGACGGCGCGGCAGCCTTGAAGGCGGTTTGCAGCCAGCCCTTCGACGTCGTGCTGATGGACATCTCCATGCCCGTGATGAACGGGATCGACGCGACACGCGCCATCCGGGCGCTGGCCTTGCCGCAGCTGGCGGAGTCCGCCCGCTATGCCCAGCTCCCCATCATCGGCATCTCGGCGCACGCCATGGGCGGCGACCGGGAGCGATGCCTGGAGGCTGGCATGAATGACTACGTCACCAAGCCGATCGAGCGCATGACGCTGCTCAGCCGGATGTCCCAGGCCATCGGGCAGAGGCAGCGCCGTGCCAGCAGCTTGGGCTAGCGGGGTAGTGGTCACGGTGGTGGTGTCTCCGCCTGTGCGCACCGGCACCCCGGAGGCGTGATGTTGCTGCTGGCGGACCACTTCACGGCGTTCGACGGCGCTATCGTCGTTGCCGTACCGGTCATCGTTGCCCTGGTGCAGCTCGGCATGCGCGCAGGCCGGCGCCATTACCTCTGGCTGGCCGCGAGCGTCTCCCTCACGCTGTTTCGGTTGGCGATCGCCCCGTTGGACCAACCTGAGATCTCGCACCTGGACTTCAGGCATGCCGCCGCCTCGGTATCCGGCTTGCTGGGTTTCGGCGCGTTCTGGGTCGGCCTGCTGGGGCACTTCGGCCTGCCTGCGAATGCCAGGCGGTGGGTCACGCTGGCCGTGATGGCGCCGCCGGTCCTGTCGGTGGTCGCCGCCTGGTCTTTGGTGTTCTCTGGTGGCGTCGTGTCCAGGATGTGGTTCGTGTCCTGGGGATATTTCAGTCTCCTTCTGATATCGGGCATCGGGTTCCGGGCGGCGCGCAGTGAACCTGCGGTCGGCCACAGTGGTGTGGCATTGGCGGGCTTGTTCATTCCGCTGGCGTACCTGGGAGCGTTCGTCCTGGGCGCCTGGGGCGCCTTGAGGCCGTTCGTGACGATGGCGCCCATGCTGCTGTTCCTGCTGTTCGTGATCCGGACGAACTATCTGCGCGAACAGGCCCGACTCGTGCGGGAGGTGACGGCCCGCGAGGCGGGCGAGAGGGCGCTCGTGAACGCCAACGAGCGGCTCGAGCAGAGGGTGATCGATCGCACGTGCGAGCTGAGCGATGCGCTGCGCAAGGCCGAGGCCTCGAACGAGGCGCGCGGCCGATTCCTGGCGCTGATCAGCCACGAGATCCGCACGCCGCTCAATGGCTTGTCGGGCATGTTGCAGATCCTCGGGACTACCCCACTGAGTGCGGACCAGCAAGACCTGCTCAACACCGCCCGCGTGTCGTCGCGCCAGCTGCGCAGCCTGCTGGATGACTCGCTGGACTTGGCCAAGATGGAGGCTGGCCGATTCCAGATCGAAGCGGTGCCGTTCGACATCCGGGCGCAGATCGTCGAGTGTATCGAGCCGTTCCGGCAACTGGCCGTCGAGCGCGGGCTGGGCTTCGAGGTGAGCCTGCACACGCCGCAGCGCTGGCTGCACGGTGACCCGAACCGCATCGCCCAGATCCTGCGCAATCTGCTCGACAACGCCCTGAAGTTCACGCCGGCCGGCAGGATCTCGGTCGAGATCGGCGCGCAGTGGGTCGACCCCGCCACGGGCCTGTGCGAGTTGAGCATGGCGATCGGCGACACCGGGGTCGGCATCGCCCCCGAGCAGCAGGCGCTCATCTTCCAGAGCTTCAAGCAGGCCGACTCCTCGGTGGCGCGGCGTTTCGGGGGCACCGGCCTCGGCCTGGCGCTGTGCCGCGAGCTGTGTCAGCACATGGGGGGCGAGATCTCCGTCGAGAGTGAACCCGGCCAGGGCAGCCGCTTCCTGGTGGTGCTGCCGTGCGCACTGGCACCCAGCGCGCAAACACCGGCCCGGGATGCCGAGGCGGCCGCCAGCGCGCAGGCGGCACCGGCCTCGCTGGCCGGCCGCAGCGTGCTGGTCGTGGACGACAACCGCATCAACCAGAAGGTGCTGCAGCGCATGCTCGAGTCCGCCGGCATGTCCGTCCATCTGGCGAGCTCGGGCGAGTCGGCGCTGGACCGGGTGGCCGTCGAAGCCTTCGACGTGGTGCTGATGGATGTCTCGATGCCCGGCATGGACGGCCTGACGGCCACCCGCGCGATCCGTGCGCTGGGTGAATCGGGCCTGGTGGGGCAGCGCCGCATGCTGAGCCTGCCCATCATCGGCGTCAGCGCGATGGCGCTGGCCGGCGACCGGGAGTCCGGCATCGAAGCCGGAATGTGCGACTACCTGTTCAAGCCCATCGAGCGGCAGGTGCTGCTTGCCACGGTGGCCCGCGCGCTGGAGCCTTCCTGAGGGGTCTCGTCAGCGGGCGTCCGCCGCCGGCAGTTCCAGCGTCACACTCACGCCACCTGCGGCCGAGCTGGCGATGGCCAGCGTTCCGCCGTACAGGCCCGCGAGTTCGCGCACGATGGCCAGGCCCAGGCCGCTGCCGGGCACGGATTCGTCCAGCCGTGCGCCGCGAATCAGCACGGCATCGCGGCGTGCGGGGTCGATGCCGGGCCCGTCGTCCTCGATCACGATGCGCAAGCGCGGCTGCCGGGCTTTCGGTACGGCGTCCGCACGCAACGTCACTTCATGGCGCGCCCACTTGCAGGCGTTGTCCAGCAGGTTCCCGAGCATTTCCTGCAGGTCCTGCGCCTCGCCCGCGAAGGCCAGGCCCGGCGCGATGGCCGTGCAGTACAGGCCCAGGCCGCGCTCGGCGTGCACGCGCGCCATCACGCGGACGAGTCCTTCCACGACCGGTGCCAGCGGGGCGTGCGCGCCCGGCAGGCCGTGGGCCGCCGCAGCGCGTGCGCGCGCCAGGTGCCAGTCGACATGTCGCTGCGCCACCACCACCTGCTCCTGTACCAGCATGGCGAGGTCGGCTGCCGTATCGGGCTGGCGCCGGGCCGTGGCGGCGGCCTGCGACATCGCGGCCAGGGGTGTCTTGATCGCATGCGCCAGGTTGCCGGCCTGGGTGCGGGCGCGCGCCACGATCTCGGCATTGCGGTCGAGCACGCCGTTGAAATCGTCGATAAGCGGTTGCACTTCGGCGGGGAAGCGGCCTTCGAGGCGCGGCGACTCGCCGGCCTGCACCGCGCCCACGGCCCGCTGCAGCGCGCGCAGGGGCGCCAGGCCCACGGCGAGCTGGGCCGCGGCGGCGGCGCACAGCAGCAGCAGCAGGCCACCCAGCGACAGGGCCAGCATGCCGTTGAAGCGCTGCACCGCGGCATCGGTGGCCTGGAGATCGGCGGCCACCAGCAGCCGCCAGGGGCTCGTGCTCCCGCCGCGCCTCAGGGTGCGCTCCAGCAGCAGCAGCTTCGTGTCGCCCGGCCCGGCGATCTCGTGCTGATGCACCCTGCCGTCGGGCAGGGCGTCGCGTGGTGCTGCGAGCGTGGTGTCCCAGAGCGAGCGCGAACGCAGGACGCCGCTCTTCGCTTCGCCCGCCCAGGCGTCCAGCTGCCAGTACAGGCCCGAGTACGGGCGCCGCCAGCGAGGGTCGCTCAGGCTCCCGGCGTCCAGCTGCGGGGTTCCGGCGGCGTCGAACTCCAGCCGTGCGGTCAGTTCGTCGAGCTGCACTGTCAGCGCCGTGGCGAACTGGCGGTGCACATGGTCCTTGAACAGGCCTGCCAGCAGCAGCCCCGCCAGCACCAGGGCCACCAGCAGCGCCACCAGGGTCGCGGCCAGCAGCCGCCAGCGCAGCGACAGCGCCCAGCGGCGGCCGGTTCCCGGGTTCGTGGGGGTCACGGCGGGGTCGCCAGCCGGTAGCCCATGCCGCGCACGGTCTCGATGGTGTCGGCCGGCAGCTTGCGGCGCAGGCGGCCGATGAAGACCTCGATGGTGTTGGAGTCGCGGTCGAAGTCCTGCGCGTACAGGTGCTCCGTCAGTTCGGTGCGCGACACCACGCTGCCCGGCCGGTGCATCAGGTAGGCCAGCAGCCGGAACTCGTGGCTGGTCAGCGTCACGGGCTGGCCGTCGAGCGTGACGCGGCTGCTGCGCGTGTCCAGCGTCAGCTCGCCGCACTTCAGCAGCGGCGAAGCCAGGCCCTGTGCGCGGCGTATCAGCGCCCGCACGCGGGCCAGCAGCTCTTCCATGTGGAAGGGCTTGGCCAGGTAGTCGTCCGCGCCCGCGTCGATGCCCGCCACCTTCTCGTGCCAGCTGTCGCGGGCGGTCAGGATGAGCACGGGCATCGTCCGGCCGGCCTCGCGCCAGCGCTTGAGCACGGTCAGGCCGTCCACGACGGGCAAGCCGAGGTCGAGCACGACGGCGTCGAAGGCTTCGGTCTCGCCCAGGTGCTGCGCGTCGCGGCCGTTGTCGGCTTCGTCGAGCGCGTAGCCCGCTTCCTCCAGGCCGGTTCGCAGTTGCGAGCGCAGCGTGGGGTCGTCCTCCACCAGCAGCAGCTTCATCGTGCCGGGTCTTTCCCGCCGTCTCGCGCGGGCCTGCGCCGGAGTTTCAGTACCTCCGCCGTGCGGGCGTCGAGTTCCAGCTTCAGCAACTGGCCATCGGCCTGCAGGAGCTTCACTTCATAGATCCAGCGCTCGTCCTCGCGCTCGAGCTCGAGCTCGAGAACCTGCCCGGGGTGGCTGCGCTGCAGCCGCTCGAGCAGCGCGGACAGCGGCATCACCTCGCCGGCCTGCACGGCCGCACGCGCGCGGTCGTGGTCGCCCTTGCCGCTGGCTGCCGCCGACTGCAGCAGGCTTGACGCCAGAAGCAGGGCGGCTGCCACACGGACAAGTGAGGTGAACGCTCTCATGCCGGGATTGTGGTGTCAGCCGGCTGAACGCCAGATGAACGGCGCCTTCAGCTTCGGTTCAAGGGCGGAACCCAAGAATGCTTTCCATCGATCACCCCAGGGTGGTCCGACCCGGAGCCGAAATGAACCTGACCCCCTGTTCCATTCACCGCTGGCCGCTGCTGGCGGGCGTTGCCGTCCTGGCGCTGTCGTGCTGGCCCGCGCTGGCCGCCGACACCTCGCCCGCCCAGCAGCTTTCGCGTTTCAGTGCCGAGGCCGGCGCCCCCGGCCAGGCCGAGCGCGGCCGGGCGTTCTTCGCGGCGCGCCACGGCGGGGAGTGGTCCTGCTCGTCGTGCCACGGAGCGCCGCCGCTGCAGCCCGGCAAGCACGCCAGCACCGGCAAGGCCATCGACCCGCTGGCACCCGCAGCCAACCCGCGCGCCTTCACCGACACCGCCAAGGTGGACAAGTGGTTCCGCCGCAATTGCAAGGACGTGCTGAGCCGCGAGTGCAGCGCCGCCGAGAAGGCCGACGTGCTGGCGTACCTGACGAGCGTGAAACCATGAAGCGCCCGAACCTGACCCGCCCGATGGCGCCTGCTGCTCCGCAAGCTGCTCTGCACCCTGCGCCGCGCCTGGCCCCGAACGCTGCGCCTCAAGCCGCCTCGAATTCCCACCTGCGTTCCGCCCTGCGCTCGGCAGAGATCCTGGCCGCCCTCCTGGCGGCGCTCGCGGCCAGCCCGGCCGCGTTGGCCGATGGCGGCCGCTTGATGCCGCGCAACGCACCGCCCGCCTTCGCGCAGGAGTGCGCCGCCTGCCACACGGCCTACGCCCCGGGCCTGCTGCCCGCGCGGTCCTGGCAGCGTGTGATGGCGGGCCTGGACAAGCACTACGGCACCGATGCCTCGCTCGACGCCGCCACGGCGGCGCAGATCGCCGCCTGGTTGCAGGCCAACGCCGGCACCTACAAGCGTGTGCGCGAGGAGCCGCCGCAGGACCGCATCACGAAGGCCGACTGGTTCCAGCGCAAGCACCGCGAGATCGACGCTTCGGTCTGGAAGCTCGCCAGCGTGAAGAGCGCCGCCAACTGCGGCGCCTGCCACGGCGGGGCGGATCAGGGCGACTTCGACGACGACCGGCTGAAGCTTCCAGCCGGGCTCGACGCCCGCCTGCGCCGCCCCTGGAACGACTGAATCCCGAAAGGCTCGACCATGACGACCAGCACTTCCGCCAGCTCTATAGCCAGCGCTACAGCCGGCACCACCGCCGGCACCACCGCCAGCCCCGCCACCCCCGCGTTCCCGTCGGCTGCCGACCGCGGCGCCCCGGCCGCGAAGGCCCCCGGCCGGCTCGTCACCGATGCGCCGACGCGGATGTTCCACTGGCTCTTCGCGCTGAGCTTCCTGGGCGCCTACCTCACCGCCGAAGGCGAGCGCTGGCGTGCACTGCACGTCACGCTCGGGTATGTCTTCGCTGGCCTGCTGGCCTTCCGGGTGCTGTACGGCCTGTTCGGCCCACGGCAGGCGGGCATCGGCATGCTGTTTCGCAAGCTGCGCGGCGCCCCCGCGTGGGTGCGCTCCGCGGTGCAGGCCTTCAGGCAGGGCTCCCTGCAGGGTGTTTCGTGGCTGCAGGCGCAGAACCTGCTGATGGCCACTGCCGTGGTGGCGATGCTCGTGCTGGTGATTCCGCTCACCCTGAGCGGCTATGGCACCTTCAACGAATGGGGCGAGGCGCTGGGCGGCGACTGGCTCGCAGAGGTGCACGAGTTCTTCGGCAACGCCTTCCTGGCCGTGGTGCTCGGCCATCTGGCGCTCATCGCAGGCCTGAGCCTCCTGCGCCGCAAGAACCAGGCTCTGCCGATGCTCACCGGCCGCATTCGCGGCGTCGGCCCCGACCTGGTGCGTGACAACCGCGGCTGGCTTGCCGTGCTGCTGCTCGCGGCGGTGCTGGCCTTCGTGGCCTGGGAATGGCGACAGGCGCCGGAGGGGCTGGTGCCGGCGCAGGCCTGGAGCCAGTCGGCGGGTGGTGACGACGACGACTGAATCGCCGTCCTGCTTGCGGTACCGCACGGTGCGACCGATGAGTTGTGCGCAGACTGTGCGGGTTGTTCCACCCAGGAAGAAGCTTCTTCTCAGTGACTACCTCCCGATTGCTGCTCTGGATCCTGGCCGCTCTGCTGCTGCAAGTCAGCCTCGGCGTTGCTGTGGCGCTGTGGCGGCGCAGGACCGCACCGGCGGATGCGCGGCAGCCTGACGAAGCGCCAGTTCCCACCCTGACGCCGACGACGGCAGCCTGGCCCGGAACCCGTGCTTTCCGCGTCGCCGCCCGGCAGTTCGAGGATGCATCGAACTCGCAGTGCTCGTTCCTGCTCGAGCCCGCCGATGGCCGGCCGCTCCCCGAGTTCAAGCCGGGCCAGTTCCTGACCTTCATGCTTGCGGTTCCCGACGCGGCACTGCCGGGCGGCGTTCGCCCGGTCACGCGCTGCTATTCGCTGTCGGACGGCCCGACGCCCTCAAGCTACCGGGTCACCATCAAGCGGGTGCCGCCGCCGCCGGACCGCCCGGGCCTGCCGCCCGGCGTCGCCTCGAACCACTTCCATGACCGGGTGCACCCGGGCGATGTTCTGGAGGTCAAGGCTCCGGGGGGCCACTTCCACATCGACCCCGACCCTTCCGCGCCGGTGGCGCTGGTCGCCGGCGGCATCGGCATCACGCCGATGATGAGCATGCTGCGCTGGTGCCTGTCGACGCAGCCCGGGCGCCCGGTTCACCTCTTCTACGGTCTGCGCAATGGCGGCGAGCACGCCTTCAAGGCCGATCTCGAAGCCCTGGCCGCCGCGAACCCGGCGTTCAGGCTGCATGTGGTGTACAGCCGGCCCGACCCGGACGACCGCCAGCCGGACGACTACCAGCACCTCGGCCGCATCGACCTGGCCCTGCTGCAGCGCAGCCTGCCGCACGGCCGCCATCAGTTCTACATCTGCGGCCCGGGGCCGATGATGGAGACACTGGTGCCTGCGCTGGCCGCCTGGGGCGTGCCCGATGCCGACATCCACTTCGAGGCTTTCGGCCCGGCTTCCGTGCGCAATGCGGCGCCCGCCGCGGCCGGCACTTCAGCGACGCCGGAGACTGTACCCAGCGTGCCGCTGGACGTTGCCTTCACGCGCTCGGGCCGGACGCTGGCCTGGGACGGCCAGGACGCCAGCCTGCTCGACTTCGCCGAACGCAACGGCGTGGCGCTCGAATCGGGCTGCCGCTCGGGCGGCTGCGGCACCTGCGAGACGCGGATGGTGTCGGGCACCGTCCGCTACGACAGCCCGCCCGACCACGACGTGAAGCGAGGGCATTGCCTGCCCTGCGTCGCCAGGCCGACGTCGGCCCTGGTGCTGGAGGCCTGATGGCAGCGCTCCAGGCTCGTCTGATGCGGCACGAGGTGATTCCCTTCGTGCTGTACATGGTGGTGCTGATCGCGGCCACCGGCCTGATCGATGCGGCGCTTCATTTGCTGGGCATCGTGTGGGTCGGACGCTATCTGGGCATTCCCGGCACGCTGCTGATCATCGGCTCCTTCGGGTACTCGATGCGCAAGCGCAAGCTCATCCAGTCGGGAACGCCGGCCGGCCTGCTGCGCTGGCACGAAGGGCTGGCCTGGCTGGGTTCGCTGCTGATCCTCGTGCATGCCGGCATCCACTTCAGCTCGATCCTCGGCTGGCTGGCGGTGGGCGCGATGCTGATCAATGTCGGCAGCGGGCTGACCGGCAAGTTCCTGCTCGGGCGCTCCCGCAGCCGGCTCGAGGCGGCGCGCCTGCGCATGCGCGAAAGCGGCCTGTCGGCGTCGGAGATGGCTGAGCGCACCTACTGGGACAGCCTGACCTTCGATGCCGTGAAGAAGTGGCGCCTGGTGCACTTCCCGATCACGCTGGCTTTCGGCGTGCTGGCCATCGCGCACATCGTGGCGGTGTTCCTGTTCTGGGGCTGGGCATGAAGCGCCGCTGGCTGCTGCTCATCATCGGCGCCAACCTGGCGGCGCTGGTGGGCCTCGTGTTCGCGTATCCGCACCTCATGGTCGCGCCGGGGCCGGTGATGAAGGCGCATGCCGAGGTGGCGACCGACTGCTTTGCCTGCCACGCGCCTTGGCGCGGCGCATCGGCGGCGCTGTGCATCGATTGCCATGCGCTGCCGGACATCGGCCTGCGCACCACGAAGGGCGTCGCGCTGCCCGCCAAGGGCCTGAAGGCGTCGTTCCACCAGGACCTGATCGAGCAGGACTGCATGGCCTGCCACAGCGACCATCAGGCGCCCCGGCTGACGCAACGCCAGCGCAAGCCGTTTTCGCACGCGCTGCTGCGCCAGGCCGTGCAGGACCAGTGCGACAGCTGCCACAAGGCCCCGACGGACAGCCTGCACCGGCAGATCACGGGCAACTGCCAGTCCTGTCACGGGCAGGAGGCCTGGAAGCCGGCGACCTTCGAGCACGCCGAGTTCTTCGTGCTGGACCGCGACCACGACACGACCTGCGTGACCTGCCACCAGAACAACGACTACCGCCGCTTCACCTGCTACGGCTGCCACGAGCACACGCCGGCCAACATCCGCGCGAAGCACGAGAAGGAAGGCATCTCCGACTTCGAGAACTGCGTCGAATGCCATCGCGACCCCGGCGTGGAGCCCGACGAGCGCGGCGGGCAGGACAAGCGCCAGGGGCGCGCAGGCCGCGAGAAGGACTGAGCGCCCGCCCGCGGGCTCAGCCGGCCGGCACGCCGCCGCGCAGGCGCTCCAGCAGCGCCGCGGCCGCCTGCGGGCCGGGCGCGCTGCCGCGCCAGACCACGTGCGAGTCCTGGCGCGCCATCAATAGCGGGTGGCGGTATTCAGGCGGAAGGCTGGCGGATTGCAGGCCGGAGGAAGGCAGGCCGGCGGAAGGCAGGTCCAGGAGCGTCATGGGAACCCCGCGCTCCCGCGCGGCGTCCAGCAGGGCCTGAACGGGCGCGGTGGGGTCGATGCGCAGCAGCGTGAAGGCCGGCCCGAGCGCGTCCTGGATCGATCGCCCGTCGGGCAGCCACAGGTGCGGCAGCCGGCAGCCCGGCACCGTGGAAGGCGTGAAGGCGCCCATGCTGTAGCCCGGCGCGGTCTCGTCGTCGTAGGCGATCACGGGGGACTGGTCGTAGTAGTAGCCGAAGTTCAGGCCCGCGCAGCAGTACTGCTGCACGTTCAGTTCGTACAGGTCGCGGCCCACCTCGGCGCGCAGGCGGTCGCCTTCCGGGCCATCGGCCTCCAGGCCATCGGGCACGGCGCGGCGGCGCCTGGCCATCGCATGCGCGTGGTCCATCGCGAAGCGCGACACCTGCTCGGTGATGGGCTGGCGCTCGCGCACGTAGGCGTCGAGCGCAGCCGGCCCGGCCCAGCCTTCCAGCACGCCGGCCAGGTGCCAGGCCAGGTTGTCGGCGTCGGCGATGCCGGCGTTCATGCCGTAGCCGGCGTAGGGCACCCACAGGTGGGCTGCGTCCCCGCAGAGGTAGGCGCGCTGCCCGCGGAAGCTGTCCGCCACCAGGCGTCGGCCGAACCAATCTTCCTTGCTGAGCAGTTCGTACTCGAAGTCGGAGCCGACGCCGAGGATGGTGCGCAGCGCCCAGTCGCGGTCCACCGATTCGAAGTCGGGTTCGTCGTCGCGCAGGTAGTTGTGCACCAGCCAGAGCTCGCGGCCGTCGATGGCGTAGAGCACGCCCGAGCGCCGCGGGTTGAAGGAAAACAGGCCCCAGGCCGGCGGCGCCTGCATGAGCCCGATGAGCCCCGGCGCGCGGATGAAGCTGGACTGCACGCGCTGGATGACGTCGTCGCCCACCAGCCGTGCGCCGATGCCCTTGCGCACCAGGGAGCGGCCGCCGTCGCAGCCGGCCAGGAAACGCGCGCGCAGCGTGACGGGCTGTTCGCCGTCGAGTTGCGTGGCCTGCACCGTGACGCCGTCGGCATCCTGCGTGAAGCCGTCGACTCGGGTGCGGTTGAGCATCACCACGCCGGGCATGGCTGCGGCATGCTCGACCAGGATGGGCTCCAGGTAGCGCTGGTTGACGCGGTGCGGCGGCTCGGGCGTGGGCCACCAGCCGTCGGGGCCGGAGCGGTCGGTGAAGCGGTCGACGCGGCCCGGGATGCGGATGCGCGTGATCTCGCGGCCGGTGGTCGTGGTGCGGTAGGAGACGTCGTGCGGGTAGTCGTCCGGCAGGCCGGCCGCGCGCAGCGCCGGGGCCACGCCGAGGCGGCGGAAGATCTCCATCGAGCGCGCCGAGACGTGGTTGCACTTGGGCTCGGGCGGCTGGCCGCGCGAACGCATCTCGACCAGCGTGGCGCGCAGGCCGCGCTGCGCCAGGTTCATCGCGAGCGTCAGGCCCACCGGGCCGGCGCCGACGATGAGCACGTCGGTGTCGAATCCGCCCGAATCCTTCACGGCGTTTCCATCAGGGAATGGCCACGTTCAGCGGGTCATACGGGTAGAGCCACTCGTTGCGCGAGCGCGCGATGTTGCGGTCGTGGAAGGCCTGGCGCATCTGCGCCGCATCGCTGATGTGATACAGCTCGCCCATCTCGCTGGATTCGTGCACTACGCGCGCGGTGCGCGGCGCGCGGTGCTGCTCGTAGCGGCGCAGGCGATCTTCCAGCGGGCCGTCCAGCGCCACGGCACGGGCCAGCACGGCGGCGTCCTCGATGGCCATCGCGGCGCCCTGGGCCATGTAGGGCAGGGTGGCGTGCACCGCGTCGCCCAGCATCGTGCAGCGCCCGCGGCTCCAGACGAGGCTCGGGACGCGGTTGTTGAGTGCCCAGCGGAAGCACTGGTCGCGGTCCACGGTGTCGATCACGGCGCGCACCATCGGGTGCCAGTCGCGGTAGTCGGCGTCCAGTTCCTCCCAGGGGCGCTTCGCCGTCCAGGACTCTTCCTCGTCCGCGCGCTCGACGCAGCCCACGAAGTTGAGCACCCGGCCGCCGCGCAGGTAATACATCACCGCGTGGTTGTGCGGGCCGCACCAGATGGTGGAGACGATGTCGGTGCGCAGCTCGGGCGCGATGCGCTCGATGGGCACCGTGCAGCGCCACGCCACCTGCCCGGTGAAGTTGGGGGCGTCGGCGCCGATGACGTGCTGGCGCACCACCGACTTGATGCCGTCGGCGCCCACCAGGAGTTCGGTCTGCACGGGTGGCGCGCCGTCGAACGCCACGCGCACGCCGTCGGGGCCGTCGTCCAGGCTCACGGCGCGCGCGTTCAGCGTGACGCAGCCCGGCGACAGCCGCTCCACGGCGGCCTGCAGCGCGCGGTGCAGGTCGGCGCGGTGGATCTGGAAATAGGGCGCACCGTGCGCCTTCTCGTGCGGTTCGCCCAGCGGGATGCGGTGCAGCACCTCGCCGGTGTCGAAGCGCCGGAACTCGAATGCCAGCGGGCGCACGGCGTCGGGCTCGATGGCGGCGCGCAGGCCGAGATGGTCGAGCACCTTGACGGCGTTGGCGCTCATCTGGATGCCCGCGCCCACCTCGCCGAGCTGGGGCGCCTGCTCGAAGACGCGCACGCGGTGGCCGTCCTGCAGCAGGCAGGCCGCCGCCGCGAGACCGCCGATGCCGGCGCCGATGATGACGATGTCCATGGGGGCCCTGGTTCAGTCCGGCTTGATGCCCTGGGCCTGGATGACCTGCGCCCAGCGGGCGGCGTCCTTCTCGACCAGCGCGCGGAACTCGCCCGGCGTGCTGTGCGTGGGCAGCATGCCCTGGGTCTCGAAGGCGGCCTTCACGTCGGGCCGGGCGAGGATGTCCTTCAGCTCGCGGTTCAGGCGCTCCACCACCGGGGCGGGCGTGCCCTTGGGGGCGAGCACGCCGTACCACATCTCGACATCGAGTTCGCCGAGCTTGAGGTCGCGCAGCGGCGGCACGCCGGGCAGCAGCGGGCTCGGCTTCTCGCTGCTGATGCCCAGGGCCTTGAGGTTGCCGGTTCGCACGTGCTGCAGCGCCACGTGGATGGGCAGGAACATCACGTCGATCTGGCCACCCAGGAGATCGGTCAGCGCCGGGCCGGTGCCGCGGTAGGGAATGTGGGTGATGAAGCTGCCGGTGCGGTTCTTCAGCAGTTCCATCGCCAGGTGGTGCGGTGTGCCGGCGCCCGGAGAGCCGTAGTTGAGGGCGCCGGGCCGGGCGCGTGCCTTGGCCAGCAGTTCCTGCGCCGTGGCAACGCCCGCGCTCTTGCCGGCCACCAGCAGCAGCGTGCCCCAGCTCGTGAGCGTGACGGGGTCGAGGTCGCGAACGGGGTCGAACGCGAGCTTCGGGTAGAGCGCGCGGTTCATCACCATCGTGTTGACCGTCACGAGCAGCGTGCTGCCGTCGGCGGGCGCCCGCACCACGGCCTCGGTGCCGATGTTGCCAGAGGCTCCCGCGCGGTTCTCGACGACCACCGGGCGGCCCAGCCGCTCCGCGAGGTGGGGGCCTATCTGGCGCGCGATGAGGTCGATGCCGGTGCCGGGCGTGAAGGGCACGATCAGGCGCAGCGGCTGCGGTGCCGTCTGAGCCCAGACCGGCGCGCCCGCGAGCGCTATCAGTGAACCGAGCAATGTTCGGCGGTGCATCGACATGGAGCTTCCTCCGGGCGCCAGGCCCGATGGGTGGCATGCTAACGATCTGGCTGATGCCTGCATCGGGGCTAACCCGGTTTGCGCTGGGTCATGAAACGACGTGAAATTAGCATGCTAACGACCGCGTCGTTTCAGCCGGCGCAGGTTGCCGGTTCCCCTTGGCCGACTTCCCGTCGCCGATCCTCTTTCGCCATCCAACTGGCGCCGATGCCGATGTCTTCCGTTCGCAAGGTCATCATCTCCGGTGCCGGCATCGCCGGCCTGGCCACGGCGCTGGCGCTGCGGCAGCGCGGAGTGGATGTCGAGGTGCTGGAGCAGGCAGGGCAGTTGCGCGAGGTCGGCGCGGGCCTGCAGATCGCGCCCAACGGCAGCCGGGTGCTGCAGTCGCTCGGCCTGGGCGCCGCCATCGAGGCCGTGGCCTGCGAAGCCGCTGCCAAGGAGGTGCGCCTGTGGAACACGGGGCGGCGCTGGCCGCTCTTCGATCTGGGTTCCGACGCGCGTGCGCGCTTCGGCGCGCCGTACTGGATGCTGCACAGGGGCGACCTCCATCAGGTGCTTCGGGCGGCCTTCGAGTCGGCGGCGCCGGGCGCGTTGCAGACCGGCGTGCGCGTGACGCGCGCCGAGACGATCGGCGATGCCGTTCGCGTCACGGCTGCCGACGGCCGTGAATTCCATGCGGACGTGATGGTGGCAGCCGACGGCGTGCATTCGGCACAGCGCCGGGCTGTCTTCGGCGAGGGTTCGGCCCGCTTCACGGGGCTGATGGCCTGGCGTGGCGTGGTGCCCACCGCCCGCCTGGAACCCGAGCTTTGCGAGCCTGTCGGCGTCAACTGGGTCGGGCCCGGCGGGCACGTCATCACCTACCCGCTGCGCCGGGGCGAGTTGCTCAATGTGGTCGCCATCGTCGAGAAACCCGAGTGGCGCGGCGAATCCTGGTCGGACGCGGGCACCCACGAGGAGGTGCACCGCGATCTTTCCGGCTGGCACCCCGACCTGCACCGCCTGATCGACGCGATGGACACGCCGTTCCGCTGGGCCCTGCTGAGCCGGCCGCCGCTGGCCGGCTGGCTGGACGGCCGCAGCGTTCTCATCGGCGACGCAGCGCACCCGACGCTGCCCTTCCTGGCGCAGGGCGCGAACATGGCGCTCGAGGATGCGCTGCTGCTCGCCCGCTGCCTGACCGAACTGCCTGACGCGTCGGATGCGCCGGGCGCGCTGGCGCGATTCGTGGCGCTGCGCCTGCCGCGCACCACGCGCATCGTGCAGGGCGCGGACGACAACACCACCCGCTTCCACAACCCGGTTCTGGCCGACCCCACCGCCGCCGCGGCCTACATCGACCGCGAATGGGAGCCCGGCCGCGTGCGTCAGCGCTACGACTGGCTGTTCGAGCACGACGTGACCCGCCTGCCCCTGGATTTGCCCGCCTGACCTCACCGATGAACGCATCCATGTCCCACCCCGTGCCCGTCCCGACCACCGCCGCCCACTTCCTTGACGGCCTGCAGGAGTGCGGCATCGAGCACCTGTTCTGCAACCTCGGCACCGACCATGTGTCGCTGATCGAGGCGATGGCGGCCTTCGAGCGCCAGGGGCGTCCGCAGCCCCAGGTGATGCTGTGCCCGCACGAGAACGTGGCGGTTCACATGGCGGCGGGGTTTGCCGCCGTCACGGGGCGCGGGCAGGGCGTGATGGTGCACGTCGACGCCGGCACCGCCAATGCGGCGATGGGCCTGCACAACCTGTTCCGCTCGCGGTTGCCGGTGCTGCTGATGGCGGGGCGCTCGCCCTTCACGCTGCGCGGCGAGTTGCCCGGCTCGCGCGACAACTACATCCACTTCGTGCAGGACCCGTTCGACATCGGCAGCCTGGTGCGCCCCTACGTCAAGTGGGAATACTCGCTGCCCACCGGTGTCACGGCGAAGGAGGTTCTGCGCCGCGCCCACACCGTGATGCAGAGCGACCCGCCCGGGCCGGTCTACCTGACCCTGCCCCGCGAGACGCTGGCCGAGACCTGGGAGCCCGGCCGCGTGGCCAGCTTTCCGGGCACGCGCTACGGCCCCGTGGCGGCGGGCGGCATCGCGCCTGATCAGGCGGCGCTGATCGCCGAGCGGCTGATGGCCGCCGAGAACCCGGTCGTCATCACCAGCTACCTGGGCCGCAAGCCCGAGGCCGTGCCGGTGCTGGAAGCGCTTGCGCTGGCCATCGGCATGAAGGTGGTGGAGTTCATGCCCGCCTCGCTGAGCATCTCGCGCGATTCGCCGTGCTTTGCCGGTTTCGACCCCGCCCGCGTGCTGCCCGGCGCGGACCTCGGCCTGCTGCTCGACATCGACGTGCCCTGGCTGCCGAAGTTCGTCACGCCCGACGCCGGCGCCACCTTCATCCACATCGACGTCGACCCGCTGAAGCAGGATTTCCCGATGTGGGGCTTCCCGACCGACCTGCGGCTGCAGGCCGACTGCGGCACGGCACTGGCGCAGGTGCTGGCTGCGGTGCAGGCGCGAGCAGACGACGCTTGGCGCACCAAGGTGGCAGGGCGCCTGGCCGCGCTGCAGGTGGCGCGCGCGGCCCGCCTGCGGGCGCGCGACGCCGCTGCGGCCGACACCGGCACGCCGGGCGCCATCTCGCCCGCCTGGCTGTGCGCGCAGCTGGGTGCGGCGCTGAACCCGCAGGACATCGTCGTCAACGAAGCCATCCGCAACTCGCCCGCGGTGCTGGGGCAGATCATGCGAACCGAGCCCGGCACGCTCATCGGCTGCGCCGGCGGCGGCCTGGGCTACAGCGGCGGCATGGCGCTGGGCGCGCGGTTGGCCCGCCCCGGCGTGCGCGTGCTGCAGGTGGTGGGTGACGGCGGGTTCCACTTCTCCACGCCCACGTCGGTGTATGCGGTGGCGCAGCGCTACGGCCTGCCCATCTTCACCGTGGTGCTGGACAACGGCGGCTGGCAGGCCGTCAAGGAAGCCGTGCTGCGCGTGCACCCGGGCGGCGAGGCCGAGCAGGCGCAGCAGTTCCAGGCGCGCCTGGGCGGCGAGCATCGGCACTTCGAGCAGGTGGGTGCCGCGTTCGGCGCGCACGGCGAGGCCGTGTCCGACCCGGCCGATGTGCCCGCCGCCATCGCACGCTGCCTGGCGGCCGTCGACCGCGGGCAGGCTGCGGTGCTGACCGTCTCGGTGGCGCCGCTGTGAGCCGGCCGCACGTCCTCGTCGTCGGCTGCGGCGCCATTGGCACGCTGCTGGCCGCGCACCTGGCCGCCGTGGCGCAGGTCAGCGCCTTCGACATCGACGCCGCTCAGGTCGCGGCCATCCAGGCCGGTGGTCTGCGGGTGGAGGGCGTCAGCGCGCTGCAGGCGCGCGTTGGTGCCACCGACCGTGTCGAGGCGCTGGCCGGTTGCCGCTTCGACGCCATCGTCTTTCTCGTGAAGTCCGGCGCCACGGCCGCCGCCCTGCGCACCCTGGCGCCGGTGCTGGCCGAACCGGGCGCGAGGCCGCTGCTGGTGACGCTGCAGAACGGCATGGGCAATGCCGAGGCCCTGCTGACCGTGCCGGGCCTGCCGGTGGCGCGGGGTGTCTCGATGGACGCCGCACGCTACCTGGGCCCCGGGCGGGCGGCGCACCTGATCCGCGGCCGCTGCACCTGGCTGGGGCCGGTGCGCGGCACGCTGGACGATGTCCGGCCCTTCGCCGCGCTGCTGCAGGCTGCCGGCCTGCCCTGCGAGGCCATCGCCGACCCGATGGACGCGGTGTGGTCCAAGTTCGTCTTCAACGCGGTGATGAACCCGCTGGGCGCGCTGCTGCTGGGCGTCAACGCCGCCCGCTACGAGGTGCCCGAGGTGCGCGCCCTGGTTGACGACATGGCGGCGGAGTGCCGCGCCGTGGTGCTGGCCCTGGGCGGCCGCTTCGCGTTCGACCCCATGGAATACGTGCAGCAGGTGCGCCAGGGCCTGCTGCCGGTCTCGGCGCATGCCGGCTCGATGGCGCTGGACATCGCGCGCGGGGCCGACACCGAGATCGAGGAGCTCACCGGCTACATCGTGCGCGAGGCAGACCGCCTGGGCGTGCCGGTGCCGGCCTGCCGCACGGTGTTGCGCCTCTGCAAGGGGCTCGAGTTCGCGGCGCGTCTGCGCCATTCCATTCCAACCAAGACGGAGACCACGACACCATGAAACGACACACCTTCCTGAAGGGCCTGGGCGCTGCCGTTCTCGGCTGCGCCGCGTCCGCGGCGTTTGCGCAGAACCCGGCCGCCGGCTTCCCCAGCAAGCCCATCCGCATCATCGTGGGCTACACGCCCGGCGGCGCGAACGACATCCTGGCCCGCCTGGTGGGCCAGAAGATGGGCGAGGCCTTCGGGCAGCAGGTGATCGTGGAGAACCGGCCCAGCACGGGCGCCATCATCGGCACCGATGCCGTGGCCAAGGCGGCCCCGGACGGCTACACCCTGACCATGGGTGCGAGCGGCCCCATCGTGTTCAACCCGTCCCTGTACGCCAAGCTGCCCTACGACTCGATGCGGGACCTGGCGCCGGTGTCGATGGTCGGCTCGTTCCCGCTGATCCTGGTGGTGCAGGCCAGCGGCCCGCACCGCAGCGTGAAGGAACTCGCCACGTACAGCAAGGCCAACCCGGCGAAGTCGAACTACGGCTCCAGCGCCGCGTCGTTCCGCCTCGTGACCGAACTGCTCAAGCAAAAGGCCGGCATCAGCGCCGAGCACATTCCGTACAAGGGCAGCGCGCCGGCCGTGCAGGCGGTGGCCTCGGGCGAGGTGCTCATGACCCTGGTCGATTCCGGGCCCGCGGCCGGCGCCATCAAGGGCGGCCTGCTGCGCGGGCTGGCGGTGACGTCCGGCAAACGCATGCCGCTGCTGCCGGACATCCCCACCATGGCCGAGCAGGGCGTGGACCTGCAGGTCACGCTGTGGAGCGGCCTGCTGGCGCCCGCCGGCACGCCGCCCGCCATCATCCAGAAGCTGCAGACCGAAGTGGCGCGCATCGTCAAGCTGCCGGACGTGCGCGAGCGCATGCTGCAATTGGGGATCGAGCCCGAGGGCAGCACGCCCGAGGAGTTCGCCCGCGTCATCGCCGCCGAGATCCCGCTGTGGATGGGCGTGGCCAAGGCCAACAACATCCTGCCGGAGTGACATGTCCGACTCGCCCGCCGATCTGCTGCAAGGCCTCTACCTGCGCCCGGGCTTCCTGCTCAGGCGCGCGCATCAGCTCTCGGTGGGCCTGTTCGAGGAGGGCTGCCGCGAGCTCGGCCTGACACCGCCGCAGTACGGCGTGCTGACGATCGTCGCCCATGCGGGCGGCTGCGACCAGGCCACGGTGGCGCGCGCGCTCGGCTTCGACCGCGTGACCACGCTGCGCATCGTGCGCGGCCTGCAGACGCGCGGGCTGGTGGCGCGCCAGCCCTCGACGGCCGACGGCCGACGGCTGCAGCTGACGCTGACCGAGGACGGCGTGGCAACGCTCGGGCGGGCGCGCGAACTCGCGGCGAACGTGACCGAGCGGCTCATGGCGCCGCTGGCCGGCGACGAGCGCGAGCAGCTTCAGGGCCTGCTGCGAAAGCTCTGCGCGGGGCTGGAGCCGCAGGCCCGCACCCGGCTCCTGCCGCCGGGCTGCTGAGCGCGGCGATCTCAGCGGCGGCTGACCGTGGTGGTGGTGGTCGCGTTGTTGTTCGCCGGATTGGTGTCGGCCGCCGTGGTGGCGACGCTGGCACTGCCGGTCAGCGTGCCGCGCGCCTTGGGCTTGACCATCACCGACACGGTGGCCGTTGCGCCTGCGTTGAGCGTGCCCAGGGTGCACCGCACGGTGGTGCCGCCGGTGCAACTGCCCTGCGACGGCGTGGCGCCGAGCCACGTGACGCTCTTCGGAAGAACCTGCGTGGTGGCCACGCCCGGCGCCGCAGCGGTGCCCAGGCTGCGCACCGTCAGCGTGTACACCAGCGTCGCGCCCACCTTCACGGGGTCGGGTGCGTCGGTGAGGGTCAGCGCGACATCGACTGTCGGAGGAGGAGGCGGCGGCGACGCACCGAAGTTCAGCCGCGCCGTCTGGCCGCCGGTCAGGTAGACCTGGTTCTGGCTGCCCAGCGTCATGGCAAAGCTGGTGCCGCCGGCCGCGAGGCCGGTGCCTGCCGAGGTGCCGTCGATCAGGACCTTGGTGACGCCCATCTCGAAGAGCGTGGTGCCGGCCACATAGGCGCTGCCGGCGCTGTCCACCAGCATCTGCGCCGGGCTGAGCAGGTTGATGGTGGGGCCGTCGGCGTCGAGGTTGGTCCACAGCAGCGTGCCGTCCGGCGAGAACTTCGCGAAGGCCGCGCCCAGCAGGCCGGCGCCCGCCGTCGGGAAGCCGCTCATCACCGGGGCCTGGTCGGGCCCGGTTTCCACGCGGAATGCCTGCATCGGGTGCGTGCGCATCCAGACGCCCTCGCCGGTGGGCGAGAAGCGGCGCAGCACGGTGCCGGTGCCGGTGCCGTCGACCGTGTAGGTGTTGCCCGCCGCGTCGCCGACGGCGTCGCCGGCGGTCGGGCTGTTGACGGCAGTCAGCGTCCACACGGTCTGGCCGCTGGCGTCGATCTTCGCGTAGCCGTTGTTGATGCCCGTGACGCTGCGCGCCGTGACCAGGAACTGCTGGTCGGGCGTGCGCTTGATCAGCACCGGCGAGCCGATGCCCAGGCTGTCGTACCAGACCCAGCCCGTGCTGCCATCCGGCAGGAACTGGCGCACGGTGCTCACCTGCCCGTTGGGGCCGGTGCCGATGCCCAGCACGTAGGCGCGGTCCTGCGCGTCGAAGACAAAGCGGCGCGTCGACGAACCGTCGAAGCTCGCGTCGTAGACACGGCGCCACAGCAGCTGGCCGCTCGGCGAGAACTTCATCAGCAGGCTGTTGGCGTTCACGGGGTTCGAGTAGCCCGAGCGGATGGTGCCCGACACCCAGGCGTTGCCCGCGCTGTCGGTGCCCACCCAGGTTGCCACTTCATGGCGCGTGGTGTCGAGGTTGTCGTACCGGACCTCCCAGAGCAGCGCGCCGGCCGCGTTGCGCTTGGCCAGGTAGATGTCGCCGGCAGGGTTGTAGTCCCAGCTCGCGGTGTAGACGTTGTCGGCCGCGTCACGCGCCACCGAGACGCCGCCGGGCTGGTTCACCCAGGCCGTCTGGACCTGGGCACACGCGGCGCCAGCGGCCAGCGAGAGCAGGAGTGCAAGGGGCTTCATCACGGCAGAACCTAAAATTTGGGAAAGTAATCCCATTATCACCACTCGGCTGGGCTGAGTCCTTGTGGGAGATCAACCCGGTGGCTCATCGTTCTAGGGGGTTACCCCGAGCCGCGCGGGAGGCGACCAGCCCCTCGAAGGCCTGCGCGCTGGTTCTGACCGGCACATAGCCGAAGCGCGATTTCAGCGCGGTGTTGTCCAGCACGGGCCGGTACCGGAGAAAGTCGAGCTGTGCCGGTCCGTAGCGGGTGAGCCCCAGCGCGTGACCCGCGGCCAACCCCGCCTTCAGCAGCGCGGCGGGCAGGGCCAGCACCGGCTTGTTCAGCCGGGCGGCGATCTGCGCCACGGTGAGCGCGCCGTCGCCGGCGAGGTTCCAGCAGCCGGGCAGCCCCCGGCCCCCGATGGTGTGGCGGATGGCGCCCACGACGTCCTCGTCCCAGACGAAGACGAAGGGGCTGGCGTGGCCGCGCACGGCCAGCAGGCGCGGCTTCTCGAAGAGCGCGGTGATCTGGTTGTCCACGCGCTCGCCGAGGATGGTGCCGATGCGCAGCACCGTCTGCCGCAGGGCCGGGTGGCGAACGCGGGCTTCGGCCAGCATCTCCTCGACCAGCCGCTTGTGGTGGGCGTAGGCGAAGGCCTCGTTGCCGCGCAGCGGGCAGTCCTCGGTGATCCAGGCGGGGTTGTCCGCGTGATAGCCGTAGGCGGCGCCGCTGGACGAGACCACCAGATGCCGCACACCGTGCCGAAGGCAGGCCTGCAGCACGTTGCGGCTGCCCTCGACGTCGACCGCGTACTCGAGCGCGCGGGATGAATCACGACCCGGCGTGACGATGGACGCCAGGTGCACGACCGTGTCGATGCCCGCGAAGGCATCGGCCAGTGCGGGGTCGCGAACGTCGAGCAGGCGATATTCGACGCCGGGCAGGCGGCGGTTGGCAGGCACTTCGCGCACGTCGGCGGCCACCAGCTTCTCGAGCCCGGCCGACGCCAGCGCCGCGACCAGGCTGCAGCCCAGGAAGCCGTCTGCCCCCGTGACCAGCAGGCGGCGCGCCGCGGGGGCGGCAACGGGAGCGTGGATCGTCACAGCAGGGTCACGGCAGGGTCACGGCAGGGTCAGGCCAGGCTGGCCGTGGCCTCGCGCACGGCCTGTCGATAGGTTTCCCGGTGCACGTAGTAGGCCATGCGGTCGAGCTTCAGGTAGCGGTAGCCGCCGGAGAGGTCGGGCAGCGGGCCACGGATGCGGGTCTCGAAGGCCTTGGCCTTGTCCTGTGCCGAATCCAGCGCCTTGAAGTAGCGCGCCACCAGCTCGGCCTGCTCGTAGCGGCCCTGCCAGCCCAGGCCCGCGGCTTCCACCATGCCCAGCACCGCCAGGCGACGGTAGTGCGGGGCGAAGATGTTCAGGTAGATGCGCGGCGCCGGGCCCTGCCAGTTGAGCCAGTCCGCCTTCAGGAACGGGTAGTGCAGCTTGTAGCCGGTGGCGGCCATGACCATGTCGTACTCGCGCTGGCTGCCGTCCTTGAAGTGCACCGTGCGGCCTTCGAAGCGCTCGATGTCGGGCCGCACGTGCAGGTCGCCGTGGCCCAGGTGGTGCAGGATCAGCGAGTTCACGACCGGGTGCGACTCGTACATGCGGTAGGCCGGCTTCGGGAACCCGAAACGCACCGGGTCGCCGGTGAACCAGCGCAGGATGCGCGCATCCAGGCGCTGCTTCAGCCAGGGCGGCAGCCGGATGCGGCCGCCCACCGTGTCGGCCGGGCGGCCGAACACGTACTTGGGCACGAAGTAGTAGCCGCGGCGCACGGAGATGTCGACGTACTTGGCATGGTGCACGGCGTCCACGGCGATGTCGCACCCCGAGTTGCCGGCGCCGACGATCAGCACCCGCTTGCCCCGGAGTTGATCGGCGTGCTTGTAGTCGCTGGTGTGCAGCAGTTCGCCGTCGAAGCGGCCGGCAAAGCGCGGCATGTTGGGCTCGGACAGCGTGCCGTTGGCCACGATGACGCCCTTGAAGTCGGCCGTCTCGGGGCCCGACCCGGCGTCGAAGGTGACGCGCCAGAGGGTGTCGGGCCGTTCGCTCAGGGGCTCGATGCGGCGCACCAGGGTGCCGAAACGAAAGTGCCGCTTCAGGTCGAAGTGCTCGGCGAAGTCCCGGAAGTACTGCAGCAGCGCGGCGTGCCCGGGGTAGTCGGCCACGTGCTCGGGCATCGGGAATTCGGTGAACTCCGTCATCCGCTTGCTGGAGATCAGGTGCGCGGAGTCGTAGACGGTCGAGCGCGGGTTCTCGATGTTCCACAGGCCGCCGACGTCGGTGTGGCCTTCGAAGCCCTGGAAGGGAATGCCCAGCCTGTCCAGGCAGCGGGCGCCCGCCAGGCCCGACGGGCCGGCGCCGATGATGGCGATCTGTTTTTCTGTGGGAACGGTCATGGCGATATTGTCGGGCGCGCGAGTCACGGCACCCGCCACGGCGCCCCCTCAGAACGGGGTGGTCTGGCGCAGGCGGCGCTCGGCCTCCTCGGCGCGGGCGTCGTCGATCTCGCGCATCACGCCGCCCAGGTCCACCTTGCCGGTCGGCCGCTCGTAGCGGCCCGTGAGCGGGGTGTCGGTGCGCAGCAGGCCGCCGGCGTACAGGCTCCAGATCTCGCGGGCGTAGTCGGTGTCCAGCAGTTCCGGCGCCGAACGGCCGAAGAAATCGCGCAGGTTGTCGACATCGCGCAGCAGCATGCGGCTGGCGTGGTTGTTGCCGGCCGCGTCCACCGCCTGCGGGAGGTCGATGATGACGGGGCCGTCGGCCGACAGCAGGATGTTGAACTCCGACAGGTCGCCGTGCACGACCCCGGCGCAGAGCATGCGCACCACTTCCGTCAGAAGGCTGGCGTGGTGCGCGCGGGCTTCCTCGGGTGTGAAGTCGCAGTCGTTCAGGCGCGGCGCGGCATTGCCTTCGGCGTCGGTGACGAGTTCCATCAGCAGCACGCCGTCGTGGAACTGGTGCGGCCTCGGAACCCGCACGCCGGCGGCGGCCAGGCGGTAGAGCGCGTCCACCTCTGCGCTCTGCCAGGCGGCTTCCTGGGCCTGCCGGCCGTAGCGCGTGCCCTTGGCCATGGCGCGCGCCTGGCGCGTGTTCTTGACCTTGCGGTTCTCGGTGTAGTCCACGGCCTGGCGGAAGCTGCGGTTGGTGGCTTCCTTGTAGACCTTGGCGCAGCGCATGTCGTCGCCGCAGCGCACCACGTACACGGTGGCCTCCTTGCCGCTCATCAGCTGGCGGATCACCGCATCGATCAGGCCTTCTTCGACCAGGGATTGCAGGCGCGGTGGGGGTTTCATGCCCCGATTCTGCGCCGAGGCACGTCGAGGTCAACGCCGCCGGCGCCGTTTGGGTGGAAACTCCGCCACTCAGCGTGCACTGCACCCTCGCACTGCCACCGGATCCGCATGACCCCCGACCCCACACCGGAAGAGAGCCGGCGCTACACCATCCACGAGATTGCCTCCCTGGCGGGCCTGAGCACGCGCACCGTGCGCTACTACATCGCCGAGGCCCTGGTCGACCGCCCCCTCGGCACCAAGCGCGGTGCCTGGTACGTGCAGAGGCACCTGGAGCAACTGCTGCTGATCCGGCGCTGGACCGACGCCGGCCTGAGCCTGGACCGCGTGCGCGAACTGCAGGCCGGCGCGCCCGAGGACGCCCCGCCGCGCCCCGCGCGGCCGGGCACCGTGGAAGTCTGGAGCCGCATCACGCTGGCCGACGGGCTGGAACTGCAGGTAGAGCCCGGGCGCGCCGGCCTGAGCCCCGAGCAGTTGCGCGAACTGCTGCGCGAGGTCACCGCCGCGTACCACCGGGCGCGCGACCCGGGACGCTGATCCGGGCCTGCCTCGATGCCGCCCTGCGCGGTATTCGACAATCAACTGTACAAACGAACAGTCCCTGAAGCAGGTGGCTCCGCCCTGCAGGCTCACTCCTTGAGCCAGCAGGCCGCGAGCATGAGCTCACCGATGGCGATGGCCCGAGTCAGGCCTTGCTTTCCGTTTTGTATCAGTGGACTGTATATTGCAACTGAGCCTTAACGAGTCGGCGGTGATCGACAACAACCACATGCTCAGGGAACCACGACATGAACGAGACCCGGGAATCCGGCTTCCTGCTCCAGGCGCGCAACGGCGGCCGCCCGCCGGTCCTGGCCGGCGTCGAGGCCGACGCGCGCCTGGACGGCGTGCTGCTCACGCTGACCTTGCGCCAGCGCTATCGCAACGAGAGCGCCGCACTCCTGGAGGTGGTCTACACCTTCCCGTTGCCTCACGATGCCGTCCTGCTGGAGTTCGCCGCCGAACTGGGCGGCCAGCGGCGCCAGGGCGTCATCGTGCCGCGCGCCGAGGCCGAGCAGACCTATGAATCCGCGCTGGCCGACGGTGACCTGCCGGCCTTGCTGGAGACCTCTGGGGATGGCATCCACACCGCCAACATCGGCAACCTGAAGCCTGGCGAGGAGGCCGTGCTGGAGATCCGCACCGCGCAATGGCTGGCCTTCGACCATGGGCGCCTGCGCATCGCGATCCCCACCACCATCGCGCCGCGCTACGGCGACCCTGCGTGCGCCGGCCTGCAGCCGCACCAGGTGCCGCCGGTGTCGATGGCGACCCAGCACCCGCTGGCCCTGTCGCTCACGCTCGGGGCCTCGCTGGCGGACGCCGTGGTGTCATGCCCCACCCACGCCACCTCGCGCGAGCGGACGGGCGCCCTCACGCGTGTCTCGCTGCAGCCCGGCGCGGCGCTGGACCGCGACGTCGTGTTCACGGTCACCCCGCCGTCGCCGTACGGTGGGGTGCTGGTGACCGGTGACGACACCCGCGCCGGCAGCGGCTATCGGGTGTCGGTGGCGGCGTTCGAGATGCCGCGCGGCGCCGAGCGTGCCTCGGTCCGGCTGCGGCTGCTGGTCGACTGCTCCGGGTCCATGAACGGCGACAGCATCGCCTCGGCCCGGGAGGCGCTGCGGGCCGTCCTGGCCGGCCTGACCGAGGCCGACGAAGTGGGCCTCTCGCGCTTCGGCAGCGATGTCGACCATGTCTGGGCCGCGACGCCCTGCACCCCGGTCGCGGTGCGCCGCCTGCAGCGGCTGATCGACGGCACCGCGGCGTCGATGGGTGGCACCGAGATGGAGAACGCGCTGGCGGGGGTCTTCGACACGATCCTTCCGAAGCGGTCCAATGCTGCGGACGCCGCGCCACTGACCGAAGGTGTGGACGTGCTGCTGATCACCGATGGCGAGGTCTACGACATGCCCGACATCGTCCGGTCGGCACGTCCGCGCGGGCACCGTGTCTTCGCCATCGGGGTCGGCAGCGCGCCCGCGGGCGGCGCCCTGCAGCAGCTGGTGGACGCCACCGGCGGCGCCTGCGAATTCGTCTCGCCCGGCGAGGACATGCAGGACGCCGCCACCCGCATGCTGCGCCGCATGCGCCAGCAGCACTGGGACGGCGTGCAGGTCGACTGGGGCGCACAGACCACCTGGCGCTCGGAGCCGCAGGCGATCGTCTTCGGCGGCGACACGATGGTGGTCATGGCGGGTTTCGACGCGGGCGCGGGTGAGCCGCAGCCCCGGCTCGTGACGCCCGCTGACGGCGGGCCGGTGTTCGAGACGCCGCATCTGGCGCGATCGGCCGAGACCGAAGGCGGCGACACGCTGGCGCGCCTGGGTGCCAGCCGACGGCTGCGCGCGGCGACCGAGGAAGAGGCGCTCGGCCTCGCCGTGGGCTACCGCCTGCTGACGCAGCAGACCCACTGCGTGCTGGTGCACCCGCGCGCCGAGGCCGACAAGTGCGACGAGGAAGCGGAACTGCACCGTGTGGCTTCGATGCTCGCTGCCGGCTGGGGCGGGAACGGGACCGTCCTGCGTTCGGCCGGGCTGCCCCGGAGCGCACTCGTCTCCTATTCCCTGGATTCGTCGGGCCCTTCCTTGAGCATGAGGGCGTTCCGTAGCCCGTCCGGGGCGGGGGACGCGTGGGCGCTCTTCGATCGGTTGTCGATCGCCGGCGTGTCTTCGGACTCGGCTGTCGAATCGACCGCCCGGTCGGCCCCGGTCCCGTCCCTTCCCAAGACCGGTTCCAAGACCGTTCCCGCGTCCGTCCGGGCGACATCCATCCCGCCCTGGGTATCGCCTCCCGACCTCCCGGTCCGCCAGACGGCCAGCCTGCGTCAGCTGATGGTGGCTGTCGCGAACCTGCTGGGCTCCGGGGGCTCGCTGAACGACGTCTCCCGCTGCTGCCTGCGCCTGAAACCCGGGCGCGAATCGCTGCACATCCTGGCTGCCACGCGCCAGCTCGGCGTGGCCGACGCAGTGGCCTGGCTGCTGTTGGCCTACTGGGTGGCGCTGCGCCCGGGCCGCGAGGGCGACACGGTGGCTGCGGCCGTGCTGAGGCCGCATGCCGGCGCCATCGCCCAGGACCTCCGCACTGCCGCATGGACGGTCTTCGACCGTGAACTGGCCTCGTGTCCGACCGATGCGCCTGCATCGCAACGGCAGCAGCGCCTGGCGAAGGCGCTGCGGTCGGGTGGGTGATGCGCTGGGCGCTTTGTCAGCACGAAAGCGCCTGGCTCTTCCATTTGGCTGACGGTTCCTGCCCGCAGCCGTGAGGCGGGGGCGGCATCTGCTTCACGGTCGACATCGACATCGACATCGACATCGACATCGACATCGACATCGACATCGGTGGCGCGGCCAGTTCAGAGCCTGAACTCGGCCACGCTGCCCGAGGGGGTCGACCGCAGTTCCAGCCGCGCGTCGATCCACTCCTTCAGCTCGGCCACGTGCGAGATGATGCCCACCATGCGCCCGGCCTGCTGCAGGTCCTGAAGCGACCGGATCGCCGAGGCCAGGGCTTCGGGGTCGAGGGTGCCGAAGCCTTCGTCGACAAAGATCGCATCGAGGTGGATGCCGCCCGCGTGGGACTGCACCACGTCGGACAGGCCGAGCGCCAGCGCCAGGGAGGCCAGGAAGGATTCGCCACCCGACAGCGTGCTGACCGCCCGCGTGGTGCCGGTGTACTGGTCGAAGACCTCCAGGTCCAGGCCCGCGGCCGCGCGCTGGTCGGTGGCCGCCAGCTTGCGCCGCATCTCGTAGCGGCCCCGGCTCATCACGCGCAGTCGCAGCGTGGTGGCCGCCAGCACTTCCTCCAGCAGGGTGGCCAGAACGTAGCGCTGCAGGGACATGCGCTGCGGGTTGTTGCCGCCGGCCACGTCGGACACCTCCTTCAGCACGGTGTACCGGTCCTCGATGGCACGGTATTCGTCTGCCATGCGCTGCAGGGCGTCGGCGAAACCTGCGGTCGCCTTCAGCGCGGCCATCGTGTCGCGCACGGCATTGCCGGCGGCCTGCTGCGCGGCCTTGCCGGCTTCGTGGGCCTCGGTGCGGCTGGCCAGATCGGGTCGGGTGAGTTCGCGCGTGGCCTCGGCGGCGCGCAGCGCGCGTTCGACGGCTGCCGCCAGCGATGCTGCGAAGGCCTCGATGTCGGCGGCCAGCTTCGCGATGGCGCGCTCGTCCAGGCGGGCCGCGGCGAATGCGCCGGCATCGGCGAAGCCGGCGTCGTGCAGGCGCGTGCGCAGATCGGCCTCGCGGGTGGCGCGCTGCGCGGTCAATGCGGTGCGTGCCTGTTCGTGCGCCTGCAGGCGCGTGGCGGCCTCGATGTGCTGCTCGCTGGCGGTCCTGGCGGCGGCCGTGGCTGCTTCGAGTGAGCGCGTGAGCCGGTCGCGCGCGTCAGCAGCGGCCTTGCGCGCTGCCTCAAGCGCCGCGGGGGCGGACAGCTCGGCCGGAACGCCGGCCTCGCGTTCGGCCAGCTGCCCCTTCAGGCGCTCCAGCGCCGACTGGGCGGCCTGAGCCTGGGTCTCGGCCGTCTGCGTGGCCCGCTCGGCCTCGTCCGCCGTGGCCGTGACGCCGTGCAGCCGGGATTCGAGATCCTTCACGGACCGGGCTGCGGCTTGTGCCGTTGCCAGGCGGTCGTGCACGCTCCTGGCCTGCGCCGCCAAAGTCGCGGCTGTGTTCGGGCTGTCGCCGGGTGCCTGCTGCGCGGCATCGCCGAGTGCCCGGCGCGCGTCTTCGATCCGCGCCTTCAGCAGGCTCTCGGCCTCGCGTGCGGAAGCCAGGGCATGTTCGGCAGCGCGTTGCGCGGTCTCGGCCTGTGTCGCGGCGTCCTCGGCGGCCTTCAGCGAATCGTCGCTCACCAGGGCTTGCGCGGCATGCGCCGGCGCGGGGTGTTCGTGCCCGCCGCAGACCGGGCAGGGTTCGCCTTCAGCCAGCGCCAGGGCCAGCCGCGCCGCCTGCCCGGCCAGCCAGGCCTGGCGCAGACGATCCCGCTGCAGGCGTGCTTCGGCGCTGCGGGTGCTTGCGGTGTTCACGCGCGTGGTGGCGGCTTCGGTGAGCCGCACCGCATCGGCCTGTTCCGACAGGCGCTCTTCCAGCGCCCTCGCATGGCCGAGCTGGGCCGAGAGTTGCGCCTGGGCGGCCTGCAGCCCTTCGATCGCCGCTGCCTGGAGGCGTTGCGCCTGAAGGTCGATGTTCAGCTTCGCCAGGGTCTGCGCGGCCGCATCCCGGGCCTGCCGTGCCGCGTTCAGTGCCGCGCCCGCCCGGGCCGCGTCGGCGCCGGCCTTGGCCTGGCCGTCGCGGGCGGCGTCGAGTGCCGCCACCTTCTCGCGCAGCGACTCGAGTTCGAGAACGCGCGTGACCGCCCGTTCGAGCTCCGGGCTGCGTGCCCGTTCGGCGGCGAGCGCGGCGTCCGCCTTCTCGCGCGCCTGCAGCGCCGCAGCGGCTTGCGTGGCCAGCGTCTGGCCCAGGCTGGCGGCCTGCGCCAGCTGGCGGTCGAGGTCGGCCACCGCATCGGCGTGCGGCTCGATGGTCGCCGCGCGTCGAGCCTGCGCGAGGCGGTCGCGCTGCGTGGCCCAGCCGGCTTCCTGGGCGCGCAGCGACAGCAGCGACGACCCGGCCTGATCGAGTTCCTGGAAACGGACGGCCACGCCGCGCGCCTCGGCCAGCGCCTTCTCGGCGCCCAGCGCCGCGGCGGCGGCGGCCTGCTCGGCGGCCTGCCGCAGGGCGAGCTCCTCGGTCTGCTGGCCGCGCCGCGCCTGCACGGCCTCGAGGCTCTCGGCATCGGCCTGCCGCAGCAGCGTCTGGCGCTGGATACCCACGTTCTCCGCCTGACGCGAGAGATCGTTGGCCGCGTGCTTCAGCTGCTCCTCGATGCGCTTGTAGAGCTCGGTGCCGAACAGCGTCTGCAGGATCTTCTCGCGGTCCTGCGAGCTGCTCTTCAGGAACTCGAAGAACTTGCCCTGGGGCAGCATGATGACCTGCCGGAACTGCTGGCTGTCGAAGCCCAGCAGGCGCTTCACGGCCTCGGTGACCTTGATCCACCCCGACGCCAGCGGGCGCTCGGTCTCGATGCCGTCCACCGTCTCGATGCGCCACAGCTCGGCGATCTGCTGCTGCTTCGTCTCACCGCCGCCGCGCCGGGACTTGCGCATCTGGTCGGGGACGCGTCGAACGCGGTAGGTGTCGGCGCCCAGGGCGAAGCTGTACCGCACCTCGGTCAGGATGTCGTCGTCGGCATGGTGGCTGCGCATCTGGTGGCCCTGGCGCTCCCCGCCCGAGCTGTCGCCGAAGAGCGCGAAGCACATGCCGTCAAGCAGGCTCGTCTTGCCGGCGCCGGTGGGGCCGTGGATCAGGAAGAAGGTCTTGGCGCCCAGCAGGCGGAAGTCGATGACCTGTCGGTGCGCAAAGGGCCCGAAGGCCTGGAGTTCCAGCAGCAGCGGCTTCATGCGGCGCCTTTCTCGGCGGGGCTGGACGCACTGCGCACGCTGTCCCTGAAGACCTCGAGCGCCGCCTCGCCCAGTTCGGCGCCCACCATGTCGCGGTAGAAGGCCTGGAAGAGTTCCGCAGGTTCGCGCCGCCGGTGGTCGCCGCCGGCGTGCGCCGAGGCGTCGCCGGTGCGCGTGCGCGTGAACTGCAGCTCCATCATGTTGGGGTAGACCTCGCGCAGGCGGGCCATCGGGTCGAGCACGGGGCCGTCGTCGGTGAGATGGGCGCAGAGGTAGTCCTCGCGGCTGCGCGTGGGGTCGGGCTGCGCCAGCAGGTCGGCCAGCGTGCCCCTGACGATGCGCACATCGCGGCGGGCCGCCAGCGGGATGCTGCGGATCATGGGCAACCCTTCCGTGCCGATCTCCACCAGCGAAACGCCCTTGGCGTGGGCCACCTCGTTGAAGGAGTACTTCAGCAGCGAGCCCGGGTAGTGGATGCGGGACGAACCGATGTTCTGCGGGCGGTGCAGGTGGCCCAGCGCCACGTAGTCGAAGCCTTCGAAGGTGTCGGCGGCGACGTTGCCCGAGCCGCCCACCGACAGCGGCCGCTCCGATTCGGATTCGCTGCCGCCGGTGACGAAGGCGTGGCCGACGAGCACGTTGCGCTCGCCCGGGCGCCGCTGCGCGCGCAGGATCGAGACCGCGTGCGCCATCGCGCTCTGGTGGTCGCTGACCGCCTCGCCACCCGGCAGGGCGCGCGCGAACACCGGCTCGGTGTAGGGCAGGGCATGGAAGGCCACCGTGCCGTGCGCGCCCGGCAGGCGGATGGGCGAAAGATCGTCCAGCGTGCCGCGCAGGTGCAGGCCCTGGCCCGAGAAGATGCGCCCGCCGAAGCCGATGCGCTCTGCGCTGTCGTGGTTACCGGCGATCATGATCACCGGGATGCGCGCCTCGATGACAAGCTTGGCCAGCACTTCGTCGAGCAGCGCGACCGCGTCCGCCGGGGGCACCGAACGGTCGTAGACATCCCCCGCGATCACGACGGCATCCACGCGCTCCTCGCGCGCCAGCGCCACGAACTGCTTCAGCACATGGGCCTGGTCCTCGAGCAGCGAGACGCCGTGGAGGTAGCGGCCCAGGTGCCAATCGCCGCTGTGGAGGATTCTTGTCATGGGTGGGCTGTGGGCGTGCTGGGCCTGGTGGCCGTGGTTGCAGTGATGTCCGTGCTGTCCGTGCCGTCCGTGCTGTCCGTGGTGCGGCCGGCGGCGTCGGCTGTCAGGCCGCCCGAGGTGTGAGCCGGCGCGGTGCCGGTGGTATCGCGCAGGCGCGCGAGCAGGCCGGAGCGGCGTCGCGTGGGCGACAGGATGGCACCGGCCAGAACGTCCGCGCTGCAGGACAGCGTGACCCGGCTGCGTGCCCGCGTCACGCCCGTGTAGACCAGTTCGCGCGTGAGCACCGGGCTGCGGCGCTCCGGCAGCAGCACGAGCACTTCGTCGAACTCCGACCCCTGGGACTTGTGCACCGTCATCGCGAAGGCGGTCTGGTGCTCGGGCATGCGCACCGTGGGCACGGCGCGGAAGCCGCCCGATGTGCCCGATGTGCCCGAGGCGCCCGAGGCGCCGGGCCCGACGGGGCCGACGGGGCCAACGGGGAACACCACGCTCAGTACGCCCGCCGCGTCCGGCAGTGCGATGCCGATGTCGCCGTTGAATAGCTTCAGCACCGGGTCGTTGCGCAGCACCATCACCGGCCGACCGGGGAACCAGGGCGAGCGGGCGTCGTAGCCCGTGGCCGACCACAGCGGCTCCAGGGCCTGGCGGGCCTGCCGGGTCATGCGGTCGTTGAGCGCCTGCATGCCGCGGGGGCCTTCGCGCACCGCGCACAAGGCGCGAAACTTGCCGAAGGCGGCCGTGACGGCCGCGCGGTCGGCGGGGTCGCTCAGAACCGTCTGCAGATAACGCGCGTAGCCGTCGTACAGGGTCCGCAGGGTCTCGTCTCCCGGCTGCGCGCCGCCGTCGTCCAGCCAGCGGACCGACGGGTCGTCGCTGTTGCGCAGCCAGGCCAGCGCCTCGCGGGCCCGGTTGCCGTTGATGTCCGCGGCCAGCCTTCCGATGCCTGAATCGGCAGCGAAGCGGAAGTTCTGGGTGAACCAGACCACGGTGTCCTGCAGGCTGCTGGCCCGCGCGGGGGCTGGCGGGCGCAGCAGGTCGGCCGGCTGGCCGGTCAGGGACGCCAGGGCGTCGCAGCATTCGGCGCCGAGCCCGGGGTCGGCACTGAGTTCGGCGAACACGGCCCCCGATTCCACGGCCGAGAGCTGGTCCTTGTCGCCCAGCAGGATGATGCGGGCCGATTCCGGCACGGCTTCCAGCAGTTGCGTGGCCAGCGCCAGGTCCAGCATCGAGGCTTCGTCGACCACCAGCGCATCAATGGCCAGTGGCCGGCCCGCATGGTGGCGGAACCCGCCTGCCGCCGTCGTGACGCCCAGCAGCCTGTGGACAGTGGACGACTCGGTGGGCAGGCGCGCGCGCAGGGCTTCGGGCAGGTGGGCGGCGCGGTCGCGGATGGCGTCTGTCATGCGCGCGGCGGCCTTGCCGGTGGGGGCGGCCAGCGCGATGCGGCAATCCGGGTCCTGTGCGATCAGGCAGGCCAGCAGGTTCACCACCGTGGTGGTCTTGCCCGTGCCGGGGCCGCCGCTGATGACGGTGAGCCTGCCGCGCAGCGCCAGGGCCGCCGCGACCTTCTGCCAGTCGGTGGCGCCCTGGAGCGCGGCCTCGTTGGCGCGGAAGAGCTCACCCAGCCGCTCGCGCGTGGCGTCGTCCAGCGGGAACGGCGGCGCGCCGGCAGCGCGCGCCAGCCGAGCCGCCAGCCTGCGCTCGTAGTCGAAGTAGCGGTGCAGGTAGAGGCGGCCTTCGGCGTCCAGGATCAGCGGCATGGCGCCCGGCTCGGCGGGGGTGCCCACGACGCCCGACGCGAGCAGCGCGGCGCGCAGGCGCGGCATGGACTCGGGCCTTGCCGGGTCGGCGGCCCGGGCGCTGGCCGATGACGCGATCGAACTCGCGGCCTGGGCTGTGTCCGATGCGGATGCAGATGCAGGCGCGGATCCAGTCACCGACGCCGATTCCGCCTCGAGATCCGCGGCCAGGCCAGCCCCGAACCCGGGCTCGGCGGCCAGTTCCTGCAGCGACAGGCACACGTGCCCCTCGCTCGTCGCCCGGCTCACGGCAGCCCCGGCCCGGCCCGCCAGGCGCTGCGCGGCCTCGTCGCCACCCTGCTTGCGCGCCCAGCCCGACAGATGCGCCGCGAAGCCCTCGGCAAGCCAGTCGGACGGCGAGCTGGCGCGGCCCGGTTCGAGGGTGGATGTCATGCGGCCTCCCGTGCGATGTCGTGGCCTGCGAACAGCGCCGACAGGCGTTCGACCAGTTCCTGTGGTGGGCGATCGACGTGGACGCCGAGGGCGCCGCCGTCGGCGCCCATCCAGCCGGGCCGTACGCCGCGCACGAAGAGGTACATCGCGCCGCCGAAGTGGTCCTCGTAGCGATAGCCGGGCAGCCGGCGTCCCAGGTAGCGGTGCAGCGCCACCGTGTAGAGCAGGAACTGCAGGTGGTAGCCGTGCTCCCGCATCGCGCGGCCCACCGGCGCGGCGGCGTAGGCGGCGGGCACCCGGCCGAGGTGGTTCGACTTCCAGTCCAGGATGTGGAACCTGCCTTCGTGCTCGACGATCAGGTCGATGAACCCCCGCAGGTAGCCGTCGAGCGTGCCGAAGCCGAGCAGCGGAACGGGGTAGCCGTACTCGCGCAGCAGGGCCGTCATCGCGCCGGCCGCCAGTTGCGTGGCCGGCAGGTTGAATTCCAGCTCCACCAGTCGCCGCGCCCGCGTCACGCCGGACAGCACCAGGCCGCCGGGCAGCCGGGTGTTCAGCACGTCGGCCAGCATGCGGTTCAGCATGCGGGGCAGCAGGGCCGAGAGCTCGCTGCCGGCGTGGGCCTGGGCCTGGGCCTGGGGCTGCTCGCGCAGCGCGGTGTCGATCGCCGCAGGCCAGGTGGCCGGGTCGGTGAAATCCACGCGTTCGAACACCGCATGCATGCAGTTGCCGGCTTCGGCGCCGCGCGGAAAATTCAGGATGTCGTCCGCTTCCACGCTCTGGTCCGGGAGGCTCTCGCTGCGCTCGGCGAGCGGCGTGGACAGGGCGACTCGCGCATCGTGGTCGACCGCGGCGCCCTCGTGGCGCACGCCCTGTGACAGGCTGCTGTAGCTGCCGATCCACCAGGCGGACGGGATCCTGCCCGGCGCGGGCAACGCGGCCAGTGCGTCCGGCGCCAGGCGCACGGGCTCGACACGCGCCCACGGGCCCGCGGGCAGCGGCTCGAGCCCGATGCAGCCGGGGTGGGCCTCCTGCATGAGTTGCCAGGCCGCGTGCACGGCATCGGGTTCGAGCTTGCTCTCCCGCCACTCGGCAGGCGACTGACCCGCGCCCGCCACCAGGGAGTTCAGCGGGCTGCGG
This sequence comes from uncultured beta proteobacterium, assembly GCA_903938815.1. Lineage (GTDB taxonomy): Bacteria > Pseudomonadota > Gammaproteobacteria > Burkholderiales > Burkholderiaceae_C > Rubrivivax. Next base: position 22,780 of record CAJAES010000122.1, on the reverse strand, counting down.
GTGCTCTCGGTCGTGCCGGTTCCCCGGCCGGACTTGTTCGTGTAGGTGCCGACGACGAGGTACAGGCGCTGTACCGCGCGGGTCAGGGCCACGTAGACGAGACGCAGGTTCTCTGCCGCCTTTTCCAGCGCGAGCCGCTGCTTGATGCGGTCTTCGGGGTCCTCCGGCGCATCCTTGCTCTTGCTCTTTCCCTTGTTCGTTGCCTTGGGCTCGATGCTGAAGTCCAGCACGGGCAGGCCGTCGTCGTCGTGGTACTCCCGGCCCTCCAGGCCGTCGGGCGCGCCGCCGGGATGGCCGTTCCAGAGGAACGGGCAGAACACGACCGGGTACTCGAGCCCCTTGGACTTGTGGATGGTGATGATCTGCACCAGGTTGCGATCGGATTCCAGGCGCAGCTGCGCGGCGTCTTCACCGCTGCGCTCGGCGCGCTGTGTCTGCAGCCAGCGCAGCTGCAGTTCCGGCGAGGCGTGCGTCTCGGACGCCTGGTGCAGGCCCTCCGACAGGTGCAGCAGGTTGGTCAGCCGGCGTTCACCGTCGGCGCGGGCCAGCATCCGCGCCGCCACGCCTTCGCGCACCATCAGGCTGCGCAGCATCACGCCCACACCGCGCCGAAGCCATTGCTCGCGGTACTCGGTGAACCGGGTGACGAAGCCGAGCAGCTGGCCCTCCTGGGCCGACGCGGCCTCGATCGCGGCGGCATCGAAGCCGAGCATCACGGTCGACAGCGCCGCGCGCAGCATGCGCTCCCGCGCGGGTTCCAGGACGGCGGCGAGCACGCGTTCCAGGTCCTCGGCATCGGTGCTCTGGAAGACACTGGCCTGCGAAAGCTCCACGCTGCCGACGCCGAGCGCTGCCAGCGCCTGGCGCATCGCGCCGCCCTGGGCGTGGCTGCGCACCAGCACCGCGATGTCGCCGCCGGCCAGCGGCTTGCCGCCCTGCAGGATCTCCCCGCGCTGCGCGCCGTTGATCAGCCGCGCCACCTCGCCGGCGCAGGCTTCGGCCGCTGCGCGCTGCGCCGCCCGCTTGTTCGCTGGCCGGCCGTCGGCCGCGGGCGGCAGCTGCCAGAGCTGCAGCGGCGAGCGCGGCTGCGTGGTGTCCTGCCATGTCTTGCGCGGCTTCTGGCCGCAGCCCACGGGCTGGTAGCTCAGGCCGTCCAGCACGAAGGCCCGCGGGTTCGCGCTGAACAGCGCGTTGAGCCCCGTCAGCAGCGCCTGCGTCGAGCGCTGGTTCTCCGCCAGCGTGTATTCGGCGGCGGCCTCGTGGCGCGCCTGCAGGTAGGTGTGCAGGTCGGCATTGCGGAAGCTGTAGATCGCCTGCTTGGGGTCGCCGACCATGAACAGCGGCAGGCCGCTGCCGCCGTAGATCGTCTTGAAGATGGCGAACTGCAGCGGGTCGGTGTCCTGGAACTCGTCGATCAGGGCCGCCGGGAAGCGCTTGCGCAGCGCAGCGGCCAGCCAGGGTTGCGACGGGCTCGTGACGCGCTCGTGCAGGTTCTGGAGCATGTCGTCGAAGGCCACCACGCGGCGTTCGCGCTTGAGCGCGCCAAGCTGTCCGGGCCCTTCGGCGAGCAACTGGCGCAGCAGGCGCTGGCGCGCGAGGGCCAGGGTCTGGTTCGTTTCGTCCAGGCAGGCCAGCAGGGTGGCGGCCTGCTCGAAGAAGGGGTGATGCTGCGGCGGCTGCTGGCCCGCCTTGGGCTTCAGCCGCTCAGGCGTCAGCAGGTCGAGCTTGTCGAGCTTGCCAGGGGCGGCGAGCGGGTCGCGTGCGGCGAGCAGGGCGTCCCAGCTGGCGAAGGCCGTCTCGACCGTCGACGCCTTGTAGGAGACGCCGTTCAGGCGCGGCAACGCCTCCGTCACGGTATCGACGATGCCTGGCCGGTCCGACTGCCACAACGCCGCAGCGGCGGCGTGCGCGGCGTTCAGCGCGGCGGTGTCGACCGGGGCGGCCGTGTCCAGTGCCGCCGGCCAGATGACCCGGGACAGCGGCTTGGCCAGCTGGCGCTTCAGCAGCGCGCCCCACTTCTCGGGGGTGTCCTTCCTCGACAGCAGGTAGTTGCCCAGCGCGACGGGCAGGGCCTCGGCCGCCACGTGGCTGCGCCAGAAATCGTGCACCACCTGCATGCGCAGGTCGGTGTCGTCGGCGAGCAGTTCCACCGCCATCGGCAGGCCCGCGGTGAAGGCCGTGTCGGCCAGCGCGCGCTGGCAGAAGCCGTGGATCGTGAAGATGGACGCTTCGTCGAAGGTCTGCAGCGCGAGATCGAGCCTCAGCATCAGGTCGTCGTCGGCGAGGCCGTGCTGCTCTCGCAGCGATTGCAGCAACTGGTCGACGAAGGGGTCGCCGGCTGCCGCTGCCGCGCCACGCAGGCGGGCCAGCGTCTCGGCGATGCGGGAGCGGATGCGTTCACGCAGTTCGGCGGTGGCGGCCTTGGTGAAGGTCACGACCAGGATCTGCTGCACCTCGAGCCTGGCTTCGAGCAGCAGGCGCAGGTACAGACCGCAGATGTTCCAGGTCTTGCCGGTGCCGGCCGAGGCCTCGATGAGGCTGGTGCCGGACAGCTTGCAGGTGAAGACGTTCAGGGGCGTTGCGCTCATCGAGCTGCTCCCATCGTGCGCGCTTTCGGCCTGGCTCGGGTTGCGGCGTGCGTGCTCATGGCTCAGTCTCCGAGATCCTGCGGGGCGTGGGCGGGGCCGAACACCCGCCTGGCGATGTCCATGAAGGCCTGGCCGAGGGGGTCGTCGTGCCCGCGCAGCGCCAGGCGGTAGGCCGGGTCGGCGGATTCGCCGTGGGGGTGGGTTGTGCTTACGGCCCAGGCCTGCGTGGCCCGGGTCATGGAGTCGCCGTTCTCCACATAGGCCCAGGCGGCCTTCGGGTAGAACGCGAGCGGCTCGCGCAGGCCCTGGCGGTACAGGCGCACGAGATCGTGCAGCAGGGCGGCCGGGTCTGGCGGCATGCCGAACCGCAGGGTCTTGTCGGTCGCCAGCCAGACCGTCCTGGCCGGCGCCCCCGGCGCCGGCGCGGCGCACAGTGCCAGGTGCGGGATCCAGGCCGCGAGCACGTCGCGCGGGCGCAGGGTGTCGTAGCGCCAGCGCACCAGGCCGTCGGGCCGCAGGCCGGCAAAGCTGCCTGCCAGCCGCCAGGCCTCGCCGTCGATGTCGAGTTCCAGGCGCACCTGGTGCGGGGGCAGGCAGGCCGGTGCGGCGAGGGCGCGCACCTGGTTGGCAAAGGCGTCCAGCGTGTCCAGTTCGCGCGCCAGCTGCCTGGCCCCGAGAGCGCCCGAAGGCAGTTCGTGGCCTGCCTCGGCGAGCCGCAGCACCGCCTCCTGCGGCATGCCCTGCAACATCGGCCCGAGCAGCCGCGCCGCGAGCGCCATGCGCCCGGGCCAATCCGGCAGGAAGGGCTCGTCGTCCTGCAAATCGGCTGCGGCGCGGCCGAGTTCGATGCCCAGGCGATGCTTGAGCAGATAGCGGCTCGGGTTGGCGAAGAACTCGACCAGTTGCTCCACCGACACGTCGCGCCACTCGGGGCCCGGTTCGGAAAGCGGCTGCGTGAAGAACGCGGGCAGCGGCTCGGGCGCGGCCTCATCGTCGTCATCGTCGGGCGCTTCCGCGGAGTCGTCAGCGGAATCCGAAGCCGGTGACTTCGCGGAGGTGTCCGTCTCCGCCAGCCCGCCTTCTGTCGCCGCTTCCTCACCCGCGACCTCGCCGGCGGCCTGGCCCGACACGTCGGTGAGGGATCCCGACGCGACCGTTCCAGGCTGCAGGCTGGCCCGCAGGGCGTCGGCGAGTTCGCGGTTGAAACTGCGCAGGCGTTCGTCGCCGCCGAGCTCGAAGCCCGCGCTCGCGAAGGGCTGCAGCGGGTGCTCCACCACCAGGCGCCTGCGCGCCTGCGCCAGGCTGGCGGCGGAATCAGGCTCCTGCGCCACTGCCGGGGTCAGGACTTCCAGCAGTTCCGACACCAGCACCGAGGGCGGCAGCGGGGCGTTGTCGCGGACGCTGCGGCCGGTGTGGCTGAGGTACAGGCTGCCCCGCGCGGCCAGCAGCAGGTCGAGAAACAGATTGCGCTCGTCGGTGCGGCGCTGGCGGTCGCCACGGCGCGGGCGCAGTGCCAGCAGGTCGAATTCCGGCGGGCGCCTGGCGGTGGGGAAGGCGCCGTCGTTCAGGCCGATCACGCAGACCACCGCATAGGGCAGGCCGTGCAGGCTGGTCATCGACGAGAACGTGACGCCGCCCGTGGGCACGCCGCCGCGCGCGGGGTCGTCGAGCTGATGCTCCAGCGCGGCCCGCATCACGGCCAGCGGCAGGGGGTGCGCACCGGCGTCGTCGAGCCCGGCGCTCTGCTGTGCGTCGAAGAGTTCCCGCAGCGCGCCCTGGAGCTCGCGCAGGTCCTCGAGTTCGTCGCCCTCGGGCGCCAGGAAGGTCTCGACCGCGTCCAGCAGCAGGCCGCGCCAGGACGACGGCGGCCGCGCCACGGCCACCGCCGCATGCAGCGCCTGCAGGCACGACATGAAGTGCTGCAGGCGCCCCAGCGCCAGCGCCTCGGACCCCTGCGCGTCGCCGGCAGGCAGCAGGCCGGCGATGGGCTCGGGCACGTCGGTGGGCAGCGCGTAGCCCAGGAACAGGCGGTCCAGCCCGTCGGCCCAGGTGTGGCCCGCCGTGCCCGGCACGCCGAAGCTCGCGCGGTGGGAGGCGTCCAGCCCCCAGCGCGTGCCGCTGGCCAGCAACCATTCGTGCACCTGCGCCAGGGAGCCGTCCTGGAGCTGGAAGCGGCGCGCCACGATGTCCTGCTGCAGGGCGGCGAACACATCGCCCGCCGTGAAGCGCGAGGCCACCAGCGACAGCAGGGACAGCAGCGCGCGCGCCGGCGCGTTGACCGTGCTGCGCGCCCGCCCGGAGACCGTGTACGGGATGAGCCGGTCGCGTGGCGCGGTGCCGAAGACCGCGTCGATCAGCGGTGCCGCCGCGTCGAGATCGGGGGTCACGACGAGCACCTCGGACGGGTGCCGCAGCCTGCCGCTGGCCAGCAGGCCGAGCAGGTGGTCCTGCAGCACTTCGAGCTCGCGGGTCAGCGAGTGGCAGACATGCAGCTCGATGCTGCGGTCGTCGTCTGCCAGCGCCACCGAGCCCGGCGTGAGCTCGACCAGTTCGAGGATGGCGTTCTGCAGCCGCGCCAGCAGGGTGCCGGCCTCGTTCGGCAGGAATTCGGCATCGTCCGTGGCGCCGGTGCCGGCGCTGTCCACCAGGCCGTCGACGTGCGCCTGCGTCTGCCGGCCCCAGGCCGCCAGCAGGCGGTTGCCTTCCTCCTGGTGGTCCGCCCGGCGGGCCAGCGCCAGGTGGCTCAGGCGGCGGCGGTCGATCAGCTCGAACCAGTACTCCTGGCAGGGGTTGAGCACGTAGACGTGCACGTCGATGAGGCGGCCGAGCTGCTGCAGCCAGGCGATGTGCAGCGCGGGCATCGTCGGCAGGGCGAAGACATGCGCGCAGGCGGGCAGGCCGGCGGCGCCTGCGGATTCGGGGCTGATGTCCTGCAGGGACTTCAGGGCCTCGATGAAGGCGGGCCCGGAGTCCGGCGCGACGCTGCAGGCCGCGAGCCGCTGCCACAGGTCGGCCTGCCAGCGCTCGTCGGCCCGCTCGCCGTCGGACTGCGCGCCGACATCGACCGCGAGCCCCTGCTGCCAGGCCTCGAGCCAGTCGGGGCGGTAGGTGAGGTACTGGTCCAGCAGGCCGGCGATGCGCCGGGCGAGCTCGAAGCGCATGACCTCGTCGGCGCCGCCCATGTAGGACGCCAGGCGGGGGTGTGCGGCGACGAATCCGGCGTCTCCCAGGGCGGCGTGGACGCGCCAGCCGAGGACTTCGGGCGCGAAGGGCGATTCCGGGGCGACGCCGGGCAGCAGCGTTCCCATCTGCCGCCACAGCCAGGGGGCCAGATAGGAAAAGGCGACATTGGCGCAGACCCCCTGCGCCCGGGCGATGGCCAGCGTCACCGAGCGGCGCACCGCCGCGCTGGGCACGATGAGCTGCTCGGCCGCGAACACGCCGGCAGGCCGGGCGTCGAGCTGCTCCAGCAGCCGGCGCGTCAGGACCTCGTAGCGGTTCGAGAAGTGGATGTGCAGCATCGGCCGGGTCTTTGGGGGTTGGGGTGGTGTCGATTCAGGCGGTCCGGGCACCGATGCTAGGGTGCCTGACCCGTCTGGCGGTGCCCGGGGGCATCGGCTGGACGCGATCTTGTCCCCCCTTTGGCTCATGGAGTGAGCCTGACCGGGCCCATACGGCTCTTTCCCGGCTTGGTTACGATGGCCGCAATTCCTCGATCAGGCATCCGATGGCGCGACTGTGTCCGGCACTTCCTCCCAGGGCGGCATTGTCCGCCGGGGATCACGCCGAGCTCGACCTGCTCGAGACGCTCGAGCGCGGCTTGTCCGATGCCTACACGCTCTTCCACAGCGTCGACTGGGCGCTTGCCGACGGCCCCCGAGAACAGCACGGCGAGATCGACATCGTGGTGCTCAACCGGGCCGGCGAGGTGCTGCTGGTGGAGGTGAAGTCCGGCGAGGTGGAGTTTCTGCCCGATGGCATCTTCAAGCGCTACGGGGCGCGCACCCGGGAGGTCAGGTCCCAGATCGGGCTGCAGTACAGCGCCATCCGGCGGCGGCTGCAGGACAGCGGACTGCCTGACCGGGTGAGCCATCTCCTGGTGCTGACCGATGTCGTGGTGCATTCCGAAACCGTGCAATGGCCGCGCCAGCGCATCGTCGACAGCGGCGACCTGCCGCGCATCGTGTCCCGGGTGACCGAGGTGCTCGGGCCGGGGGAGCACGACGCGCAGGCCCTGCCCCGCGTGGTCGCGTTCTTCGAGAACCGCTTCCGGGTCGAGCCCGATGTGTCGGCGCTGGCCGGGCGCGTCACGCTGGCCGCCACCCGCATGTCGGCCGGGCTCGCGACCTGGGTGCCGCGCATCGAGGCGCCGGGCGGCGTCGTCCGCGTGGTCGGCACCGCCGGTTCGGGCAAGTCGCAGCTGGCGCTCCGCTTGCTGCGCGAGGCAGATGCCGCCGGCGGCCGGGCCGCCTACCTCTGCTTCAACCGGCCGCTGGCCGACCACATGGCGCGCCTGGCGCCCGTGCGCACGCCGGCCGAGACCTTCCACGAATTCGCGCTGCGCGTTGCAAGGCGGGACGGCATCGTGCCCGATCTGAGCGATCCCGGCTCGTTCGCCGCGCTGGCCGACCACTGCCTCACCCGCGTGGCGGAAGACCCACCGGACCTGGACCTCATCGTGCTCGACGAGGTGCAGGACCTGCAGCCCGAGTGGGTCCAGGCCTTGCTGGGGCGGCTGCGGCCGCAGGGCAGGGCGGTGCTGCTGGAAGACCCGGCCCAGCAGCTCTACAAGGACCGCGAGCCCTTCGACATCGACGGCGCGGTGACCGTGCGCTCCGACGAGAACTTCCGCTCTCCGCGCGCGCTGGTCCGGCTGATCAACGCCTTGAGACTCACCGGACGCGAGATCGAACCGCTGTCGGCCTGGGAAGGCGAACTGCCCGATCCCATCGTCGCCGACGGCACGGACGACATGGCCCGCGCCACCGAGCGCGCCGTGCAGCGCTGCCTGGACTGCGGCCACGCGCTCGGGGACATCGCCGTCGTCAGCCTGAAGGGCCGCGAACGCTCGGCGCTGCAGCAGTTGGAGCGGCTGGGTCGATGGCCGCTGCGGCGCTTCACGGGGCGTTTCGATGCGGGCGGCGCCGCGATCTGGACCGACGGCGACCTGCTGGTCGAATCCGTGCGGCGCTTCAAGGGTCAGGCGGCGCTGGCCGTCGTGCTGACCGAGTGCGAGGGGCCTGCGCTCGACGACATGACGCGCCGGCTGCTCTTCGTGGGCATGACGCGGGCGCGCATGCACCTGGAGTGGGTGCTCTCGCCCGCGTTGGAAGAGGCGGTGGGGCGAGCCCTGTCGGACGAAGGTCTAGGCCCGGCGTAAGCTGCGCGAGTTCAGTTTCGCGGGCAAGGTGCTGGTGTTCCCGGGTGCCAAGGGCTTCGCGGGCTGGTCCAATGCATTCCACCTGACGTGCACGCTGGGCGTGGCACCGGCGGCCATGCTGTTCAACGGGATGACCACGAAGATGGCGCTTGGCGCTGCCCTCACGCGCGCACGGGATTGCCCACGTCCGCAAGAGATCCACCACCAACGGAGACCGTCCTTGAACACTTCCCGCCGCACCCTTCTTGCTGGCGCCGCCAGCCTGGCCGCCCTGGGCGGAACGCCGCTGCTGGCGCAGGCCCAGAACGCTGCCGCCAACTGGCCGAGCAAGCCCGTCCGCATCGTCGTGCCCAACGTTCCCGGCGGCGCGCTGGACATCCTGGCCCGCATGCTCGAGTCCGAGCTGGCCAAGACCTGGAAGCAGCCCATCGTCGTCGAGTTCAAACCCGGTGCCGGCACCATCACGGGCACCGACTTCGTGGCCAAGTCCGCGCCGGACGGCTACACGCTCGGCATCCTGGCCGTCGGCGTGCTGGGCATCCAGCCCGCGCTGCGCAAGGACATGCCCTTCGACACCTTGAAGGACCTGTCGGGCACGATGCTCGTGGTGGGCAACATCCTGATGACGGCATCGCCTTCGATGCCCTTCAACGACCTCGCGGGGCTGATCGCGTACGGCAAGGCGAACAAGGGCAAGCTCAGCTACGCGACGGCGGGCGCGGGCAGTTCGATGCACCTCGCGGCCGAGCAGCTGAATCTGCTGACGGGCATGGAGATGGTCCACATTCCGTACAAGGGCGCCGGCGGCGCCTATGGCGACGTGTTCGAGGGCCGCGTGCCCTTGTTGCTGGACCCTCTGTTCAGCTCGATGCCGCACGTCAAGAACAACCGTCTCAAGCCGATCGCGGTCATGGGCCTGAGCCGGGACCCGGCTGCGCCGCAGATCCAGGCGGCCGGCGAAATGTTCCCCGACTTCGACTTCGCCAGCAACCTGGGCATCGGCCTGCCCCGCGGCACGCCGCCGGAGATCATCGCCAAGATCAACGCCGACGTGAACAAGGCCATCCGCTCGGAAGCGCTGGCCCCGCGCCTGAAGGAGATGGGCCTGTCGGTCACCGGCTCCACGCCCGAGCAGTTCGACGCCCACATGCGCAAGAGCCTGAAGCTCTTCGCGGACATCGTCACCAAGGCCAAGGTCACGATCAACTGATCGGCCGGCCGGCCAGGCGTCGGCCCGGGCCTCGGCCAAGACGTCCGGCTACAGGCTGGGCCTCTCCCGCGGGCGGTCAGTCCGCCCGTGGGGCAGGGCGCGCCGGCCGTGTCGCCACATAGACGCTGCCCAGGCACAGCGCCATCCCGGCCCAGGAGGCCGGGCTTGGCCGCCAGCCTTCGAAGGCCGCCGATACCGCCAGCGCGATCACCGGCACCAGGACGCCGGTGAGCGCCGCGCGCCCGGGCCCCTCACGCTGCACCAGCTTGAAGTACAGCAGGAAGGCCAGCACCGAGCCCACTGCGGCCAGGTAGACCAGCGAGCCCCACCAGGCCACCGTGTGGCCGACCTGCCAGCCCGACCCCGACACGCCCGCGGCCCCCAGCAGGCCCAGGGCGCCGTAGGCCATGCACCAGGCCAGCATCGGCACCAGGGCCACGCCGCGGCGCGAGAGCATCAGCGTGAGCGCATTGCCGGTGCACGCGCAGACCACTGCCCCCAGGCCCAGGGCCAGCCCGAGTCCGGCCTGAGGCCGCGCGCCGGCGGCCAGCACCTCGGGCCAGAAGATGAGCGTGACGCCCGCGACCCCGGCCACGGCCGACGCCGCGAAGCGCCGCGTGACCGGCTGGCCGAAGAACCAGGCCCCGGTGGCGGCGTTGCCGAACACCATCAGCGAGAACAGCACCGCCACCAGCCCGGAAGGGATGTAGCGCTCGGCTTCGTACACGCCCAGGTAGTTCAGCCCGAACTGGACCACGCCCGCGAGCGCCAGCCACGGGTGCAGCCGCCCGGGCAGCGCCCAGGATTCACCCCGAAAGGCGGCGATACCGAACAGCAGGATCGACGAGAGCGCGAACCGCCACGCCACGGCGCTGACCGCCGCCACCTCGACCAGCTGGTACAGGATGACGTGCCAGGTGGACGCCCAGATGAGGGTCGGGCCCCAGAAGAGCAGGCGGGGAGAGGCTTGACTGAGTTTGGGCAAGTGCAGGTCCGGGAGGGCAAGGTCGGCGCGTTGGCTGGCAATCGTGAAGTGCCGGACCGGCCCGAAGCGTGGCCGGTTGCGGTATCGACACACCGTCAGCGCCGCCAAAGTCAGCGCCGCCAAAGAAAAAGCCGTTGCGGGGCAACGGCTTTGGCAGGATGGTGGTGGAGACGAGGAGGATCGAACTCCTGACCTTCGCATTGCGAACGCGACGCTCTCCCAGCTGAGCTACGCCCCCATTCAGCTCCCGAGTGTAGCATGCGCCCCTCTGTCCCTGACCCGAGGCACGCATGAAGAAGACCCCGACCGGGCCCGATACCCAGGCGCTTGACGCCCAGTACAACAACCGCGCCCGCATCCCCGAGCACGCCGCGATCTTCGAGCGCTGGAAGCAGGCCTCGGCGCTGGCGCGCACACAGGCCGGCGCCCAGCTGGACCTACCCTACGGTGACGGCGCCGGCGAGGCGCTGGACCTGTTTCCGCCCATGGCGCCGACTGCGGGCGGCGCGCCGGTGCTGGTGTTCATCCACGGTGGCTACTGGCGTTCGCTGGACAAGGCCGACCACTCGTTCGTCGCGCCTTCCTTCACGCAGGACGGCGCGCTCGTGGTGGTGCCCAACTACGCGCTCGCGCCCGCGGTGACGGTGGAGCACATCACGCTGCAGATGGCGCGCGCGCTGGCCTGGGTATGGCGCAACGCCGCCGCGCACGGCGGCGACCCGCGGCGCATCGTCGTCGCCGGGCACTCGGCTGGCGGTCACGCCGCTGCCATGCTGCTGAGCTGCCGCTGGAAGCAGGTGGCCGACGACCTGCCCGCGAACCTGGTGAGCCGCGCGCTGTCGATATCGGGCCTGTACGACATGGAGCCGCTGCGCCACACGAGCTTCCTGCAGCCCGACCTGCAGCTCACACCTGCCGCCGTGGCGCGCCTGAGCCCTGCCTTCTTTCCGCGCCCCAAGGGGCAGCTGTATGCGGTGGTCGGCGCCGACGAGAGCGAAGAGTTCCTGCGGCAGAACCGCCTGATCCGCGATGTCTGGGGCCCGACCAGCGTGCCGGTCTGCGAGACGATTCCGGGCACGAACCACCTCACCGTGCTGCACAACCTGGCCAACCCCGCCGCGCGCACGCACGATCTGGCGCTGCGTCAACTCGGCCTGCGTTGAGTGTCATTGATGTTGCAGTGCATCAATTGACACTATCCTTGTCATTGCTCAAAGCTATGCGGTGCATTGAAGCTTTGAATTGCGTCGATGCCGCCGACCTTGCTAAGGTGCGGGTCAGGCGGTGCGGCAGCGCCATCTGACGATTGGCTGGCGACTGCCGAGCAACTGCCGTGCGATGGATGCACGGACGCCGGAAAACGCCGGACGAAGCGCAGTCCGAACGCTGCGCGGAACGGCACACCACGGGTACACAAAGGAGCACGAAATGGCTTTGAAGGGTTCCAAGACCGAGCAGAACCTGAAGGACGCCTTCGCGGGTGAGTCCCAGGCGAACCGCCGTTACCTGTATTTCGCGAACAAGGCCGACGTGGAAGGCCAGAACGACGTCGCGATGCTGTTCCGTTCCACCGCCGAAGGCGAGACGGGCCACGCGCACGGCCACCTGGAGTTCCTGGAGAACGGCTCCGGCGACCCGGCCACCGGCCTGCCCATCGGCAGCAGCCGCCAGAACCTGATGGCCGCCGTCGCCGGCGAGACGCACGAGTACACCGACATGTACCCGGGCATGGCCAAGACGGCGCGCGACGAGGGCTTCGACGAGATCGCCGACTGGTTCGAGACGCTGGCCAAGGCCGAGCGCTCGCACGCCAACCGCTACCAGAAGGCCCTCGACGCCCTGGTCGACTGAGATGCACTGACGGCATGGAGCAAGGGGTCTACACGGCCCCTTGTTCGTTTCCAGCACACATCAAAAGGCACGCCCCATGCGCGAAGGCAACCTCGAAGCACCGACCCGCCACCCGCTCGACTGGCAGAACCCTGAGTTCTACGACGAGGCCTCGGCGCTCAAGGAAATGGAGCGTGTCTTCGATATCTGCCACGGCTGCCGCCGCTGCGTGAGCCTGTGCCAGAGTTTCCCGAACCTCTTCGACCTGGTGGACGCCACCGAGGACGGCGAGGTGCACGGCGTGAAGAAGGAGGCCTACTGGAGCGTGGTCGACCAGTGCTACCTGTGCGACCTCTGCTACATGACGAAGTGCCCGTACACGCCGCCGCACCAGTGGAATCTGGACTTCCCGCACCTGATGCTGCGCGCCAAGGCCATCAAGTACCGCAAGGGCGAGGTCGGCGCCGCCGAGAAGTTCCTCGCCTCCACCGACACGCATGGCAGCTTTGCCGGCATTCCCATCGTGGTGCAGGCGGTCAACGCCATCAACAGGACGAAGTTCGCGCGCAAGCAGATGGACAAGCTGCTCGGCGTGCACCCCGACGCCTGGATGCCCGAGCTTGCGCCCCAGCGCTTCCGCTGGAGCGCCGACAAGTCGCCCGTGACCGTGGTCACCAACGGGCAGCGCACGCCCGGCAAGGTGGCCATCTTCTCGACCTGCTACGTCAACTACAACGAGCCCGGCATCGGGCACGACCTGCTCAAGGTCCTGACGCACAACGACATCCCCTACGTCATCGTCGACAAGGAGAGCTGTTGCGGCATGCCCAAGCTGGAGCTCGGCGACCTGGAAGGCGTGGCCCGGCACAAGGCCGACAACATGCCCGTGCTGGCGCGCTATGCGAAGGAGGGCTATGCCATCGTCAGCGCCGTGCCGAGCTGCACGCTGATGTTCAAGCAGGAGCTGCCGCTGATGTTTCCTGGCTGCGCGGACACGCAGGCGGTGAAGGCGGCCATGTTCGACCCCTTCGAGTACCTGGTGGCGCGCCACAAGGACGGGCTCCTGAAGACCGACTTCAGCACCGCGCTGGGCAAGGTGAGTTATCACATCCCCTGCCACGGCCGGGTGCAGAACATCGGCAAGAAGACCGAGGAGATGTTCAAGCTCATCGGCACCCGCGTCGAGGTGAAGCTCAACACGGTGGAGCGTTGTTCCGGCCACGCCGGCACCTACGGCGTGAAGAAGCCCTACCACCCGGTGGCGATGAAGATCGGCAAGCCCGTCTTCAAGGCCATGGCCCGGGACGAACCCGACTTCATCAGCAGCGATTGCGCGCTGGCCGGCCACCACATCGCGCAGGGCATGCAGCTGGCCGGCACGCCCGCGAAGGCGCTGCAGCACCCGCTGAGCCTGGTGCGCATGGCCTACGGCCTCTGAACCCGAGGATGAACGACATGACCATCACCCGCGACAACCTCCTCACGCTGGAGGCCTATTCCAAGATCCGCAAGAGCTCCAAGCCGGAGGCCATCGCGCACCGCCGCCAGCGCAGCGTGCACCTGGGCGACCACGTGACGCTGCAGTTCGAGGACGAACGCACCATCCGCCGCCAGATCCAGGAGATGCTGCACATCGAGAAGATCTTCGACGAGGAAGGCATCCTGGGCGAGATCGAGGCCTACGCGCCGCTGGTGCCCGACGGCGCCAACTGGAAGGCGACGATGCTGATCGAGTACCCCGACGCGCACGAGCGCAAGCGGGAACTGTCACGCCTGATCGGCATCGAGGACCGCATGTTCGTCGAGGTGGAGGGGCACCCGCGCGTCTACGCCATCGCCGACGAGGATCTCGACCGCGAGAACGCCGAGAAGACCTCGGCGGTGCACTTCGTGCGCTTCGAGTTCACGCCGCCGATGAAGCAGGCCGTCCTGGCCGGTGCGGCCGTCAAGATGGGCTGCGACCACACCAACTACCCGGCGCACGTGGCCATCGTGCCGGAGACGCTGGCCAGCCTGGCAGGCGACCTGAAGTAGGCAGCGCCGGCCGGCGTCATTGGCCGGTGGCCGCGCCTGCTCCCCGGCGCTTCAGCCGGCGGAGTGGCGGATCAGGTGGTCGAAGGCGCTCAGCGCGGCCTTCGAGCCTTCGCCCGCGGCGATGATGATCTGCTTGTAGGGCACGGTCGTCGCGTCGCCGGCGGCAAACACGCCCGGCAGGCTGGTGGCGCAGCGCTCGTCGATGATGATCTCGCCGAAGCGGCTCAGCTCCAGCGCGCCCTTCAGGAAGTCGGTGTTGGGCAGCAGGCCGATCTGCACGAACACGCCGGCCAGCTCCTCGTGGTGCTCGGCGCCGGTGGCGCGGTCCTTCCAGCGCAGGCCATTGACCTTCTGGCCGTCGCCGGTGATCTCGGTCGTCTGGGCGTTCGTGTGGATCGTGACGTTGGGCAGGCTCTTCAGCTTGCGCACCAGCACGGCGTCGGCCTTGAGCTGCTCGGCGAACTCGATCAGCGTCACGTGCTGCACCACGCCGGCCAGGTCGATGGCGGCCTCGACACCCGAGTTGCCGCCGCCGATGACCGAGACCTTCTTGCCCTTGAAGAGCGGGCCGTCGCAGTGCGGGCAGTAGGCCACGCCCTTGGTCTTGTACTGCTCCTCGCCCGGAACGTTGACGTTGCGCCAGCGCGCGCCGGTGGCCAGGATCACGGTCTTGCTCTTCAGCACGGCCCCGTTCTCCAGCCTGATGCCCGCCAGACCGTCAGCGCCGATGGGCTCGAGCGCCGCGACGCGCTGGCCGTTGATGAGGTCGACGTCGTTGGCGCGCACCTGGGCTTCCAGTGCCGCCGCGAACTTCGGGCCCTCGGTGTGCATCACGGAGATGTAGTTCTCGATGCCCAGCGTGTCCAGCGTCTGGCCGCCGAAACGCTCGGCGACGATGCCGGTGCGGATGCCCTTGCGCGCCGCGTACACGGCCGCCGCGGCGCCGGCCGGGCCGCCGCCGACGATCAGCACGTCGAAGGCTTCCTTGGCGCCGAGCTTGGCGGCGTCGCGAGCGGCGGTGCCGGTGTCCACCTTGGCCAGGATCTCGGCCAGCTCCATGCGGCCGGCGCCGAAGGGCTGCCCGTTCAGGAAGATGCTGGGCACGGCCATGATCTGGCGCTGCTCGACCTCGTCCTGGAACAGACCGCCGTCGATTGCCACATGCTTGATGCGCGGGTTCAGCACGGCCATCAGGTTGATGGCCTGCACCACGTCCGGGCAGTTGTGGCAGGTCAGGCTCATCCAGGTCTCGAAGCTGAAATCGCCTTCCAGTGCCTTGATCTGCTCGATGAGCTCGGCCTCGACCTTGGGCGGGTAGCCGCCGGCCTGCAGCAGCGCCAGCACCAGCGAGGTGAACTCATGGCCCATCGGGATGGCAGCGAAGCGCACACCCATGTCGGCGCCCTGGCGCGTGATCTGGAATGACGGGCGACGCGTGTCCTGGCCGTCGAAGCGGGCCGAGACGTGCTCGGACAGCCCGGCGATCTGCTCGAGCAGCGTGCGCATCTGCGCCGACTCCGCACGGTCGTCGAGCGAGGCGATCATCTCCACCGGCTGCGTGATGCGCTCCAGGTAGGCCTTGAGCTGGGCTTGCATGTTGGCGTCGAGCATGGTGATCTCCTGTGAAGCGTGGGGGCGTGGGTGTTCCGGCCCGGTCGTCAACGCCCCGGGTGGGGCGCTGACGACAGGGCCCGAAGGTCCTGTCGAGGTTCTTGACGCGAGGCCCCGGGGGGGGGCCTGCCGGGCGTGCCGGCGGCGGGGCCCGCAGGCCCGGTGCCGCGCGCGATGCAGGGACTTAGATCTTGCCGACCAGGTCCAGCGACGGGGTCAGCGTGGCGGCGCCCTCGTTCCACTTGGCGGGGCAGACCTGGCCCGGGTTCTTGGCCACGTACTGGGCGGCCTTCAGCTTGCGCAGGGTTTCCTTGACGTCACGCGCGATGGCGTTGTCGTGGATCTCGGCGGTCTTGACGATGCCTTCGGGGTTGATGATGAAGGTGCCGCGCAGCGCCAGGCCTTCTTCCTCGATGTGCACGCCGAACGCGCGGGTCAGCTGGTGCGTCGGGTCGCCGACCAGGGGAAACTTCGCCTTGCCGACGGCCGGGGACGTCTCGTGCCAGACCTTGTGCGCGAAGTGCGTGTCGGTCGTGACGATGTAGACCTCGGTCTCGAGCTTCTGGAACTCGGCGTAGTTCTGGGCGGCGTCTTCCACTTCGGTCGGGCAGTTGAAGGTGAAGGCGGCCGGCATGAAGATCAGCGTGGACCACTTGCCCTTCAGGCTGGCTTCCGTGACTTCGATGAACTTGCCGTTCTGGAACGCCTGGGCCTTGAACGGCTGGACTTGCGTGTTGATGATGGACATGTGAATGCTCCTGAGGGGTTGAAGAGAAAGGATGAAACCTGCGATGAACGCTATTCTGGTTGCAGTGCAGCATCAGCGGGATTGATTGATCGAATCCAGCCGATCGTCCACGGCTATCGGCCTCGCCGCAGTCCACATCGCCGGCCCGGCCCGTCCCGACGTTGGGGGCCGCCGGTCAACCGAACTTCAGGAACAGCTTGCTGTAGGGTTGCTTCAGACCCGCCAGCGCGGCACGCACCGCCGCGGCATCGCTGCCCAGCAGGGACGCGCGCAAGGCATCCACCGAGGCCGCCACGGCGCTGACGCCGCCCGCAAAGCCGGCGTCCCCGGCCAGGGCGGCGGGGGCCTGCGCCTTGAGTTGCCCGGCCAGGTACGCGAGCGCGCCCACCCGGGCCATCAACTGCATCGCGCCCTGCGGCTGCGCCAGCAGGGCCGGGCCCTGTTGCAGCACGTGCTCCATTTCGGCGTGATAGGCGTTCATGTGGTCGCTGTAGACGATCACCTGGTTGCGGCGGCGAAGGTCCGCCATCAGGTCACGGGCGGCCTCCAGCGTCTCGTGGGCGGCCGGCAACTGGCCGGCGCGCACCTGCGTCGCGGCCTCGGCATAGACGGCGGCCACCTGGCTCAGCGTGGCGGCGAACCGGGGGTCCCGGTCGTAGGGGGCCGCGGGCGCGGTCGCATGGCGCGAGATCAGCGCCGCCCAGGCCTGCTGCGCCTGCCCGATGCTGCGCGCCGAGCCGTCCGCGTCCTTGGTGTTCGTCGCGAAGAGCGCGACGCGGTAGGGCGCGTAGGCAGCCTGCATCTCGTCGGTCACGGCATCGGCCGCGTGGCCGGGCAGGCACAGGCCCAGGATCAGCGAGGCAAGCAGGTGGCGGGGGAGCGGCTTCATGAGATCTCTCGTGGTACGGTGAGGGGTATCTTAAGCCGACTGGCCCCGCTGCCGCCAGCCGCGGAGCGACTCCGCGCTGTACAGCGCCAGGGCCGACCAGATCAGCGCGAACCCGACGGCGCGCTGCGCGCTGAAGGGCTCGTCGTAGACGAAGACGCCCAGCGCGAACTGGATGGTCGGCCCGAGGTACTGCATCAGGCCCAGCGTGGCCATCGTCAGGCGCCGCGCGCCGGCGGCGAAGAGCAGCAGCGGGATCGCCGTGAACGGCCCGGCCAGCAGCAGCCACGCGCTCGTCGCGGGGTCCTGCGCCGACAGCGCGCTGGTGCCTTGCCATGTCCACCAGGCCAGCAGCGCGACGGCCAGCGGCGCCTGCATCAGCGTCTCCAGCGCCAGACCTTCGGTCGCGCCCAGCGGGGCCGTCTTGCGCAGCAGGCCGTACAGCCCGAAGCTCGCGGCCAGCACCAGCGCGATCCAGGGCCACTCGCCGGCACCGACGATGAGCCACAGCACGCCGCAGGCCGCCAGCGCCACCGCGGCCCATTGCAGCGGGCGCGGGCGCTCGTGCAGCACCAGCACGCCCAGCAGCACGTTGACCAGCGGGTTGATGAAGTAGCCGAGGCTGGCGTCGACGATGCGGCCCGCGGCGACGGCCCAGACGTAGACGCCCCAGTTGACCGCCAGCAGCACGGCCGAGGCCGCGAAGACGGTCAGCGTATGCCGGTCGGTCAGCGCCGCCTTCAGCCAGCCGAGCCGCCGCAGCGCGGCCAGCAGCGCAAACACGAAGACCAGCGACCACACCGAACGATGCACCACCACCTCGACCGCGCTCACGTGCGACACCTGCTTGATGTACAGCGGGAACAGGCCCCACAGGATGTAGGCGAGGGCGGCGGAGATCAGTCCTTGGTGCATGCAGGGCCGGCGAGTGAGGGGGGGTCGCATTGTCAACGCCCCCCGGTCGGGGCCATCATGGGCCATGGTCAGCGTGCGCTTCACGCCGCAATTGCGGCGTTTCACCGAGACACCCGAACTCGAATGCGCCGCCGCCACGCTGCGTGAGGCGCTGCTCGCGGCCTTCGCGCTGAACCCGCGGCTGCGGGGCTATGTGCTCGACGATCAGGGCCATGTGCGGCCCAACGTCGCCATCTTCATCGACGGCCGCCGCTGCGCCGATGACCGCAGTCAATCCGACCCGCTCGCCCCCGACAGCCAGGTGTGGGTGATGCAGGCGCTCTCAGGAGGATGACCCGATGACCAATGACCGTGCCTGGGTGGCCACCCGCAAGGGCCTGTTCGAGTTGCGCCGCCGGGATGGCGGGTGGCGAATCGAGCGCAGCAGCTTTCTCGGCGAGCCGGTCAGCATGCTGCTGCCGCCGCGTGCCGATGGCCGCATGCTCGCCGCGCTGAAGCTGGGGCATTTCGGCGTCAAGGTGCACCGGTCCGGCGATGCCGGCGCCACCTGGACGGAAGTGGCCACGCCCGCCTACCCCGAGCAGCCGCCCGAGGCCGCGGGTGTGCCCTGGAAGCTGGTGCAGGTGTGGACGCTGCAGGCCGTGGGCGGCACCGTCTGGGCGGGCACGCTGCCGGGCGGGCTGTTCCGCTCCGACGACTTCGGCGGCAGCTGGCAGCTGGTGCGCTCGCTGTGGGACCGCCCCGAGCGAGCCGAATGGATGGGCGGCGGCTACGATGTTCCGGGCATCCACTCGATCTGCGTGCACCCGGCCGATGCCGACGAACTGCTGGTGGGCATCAGCTGCGGCGGCGCCTGGACCACGCGCGACGGTGGCGCAAGCTGGATGAGCAGCGCCGGCGGCATGCGCGCCGACTTCATGCCGCCCGAGCAGGCCGGCAACCCCAACATCCAGGACCCGCACTGCATCGTGCGCTGCGCCGCGGTGCCGCAGGTGCTGTGGTGCCAGCACCATTGCGGCATCTGGCGCAGCACGGATTCCGGCCAGTCCTGGGACGAGATCACCACCGCGCCGGTGTCGAAGTTCGGCTTCACTGTCGCCGTCGACCCGCAGGACCCCGACACCGCGTGGTTCGTGCCGGCCATCGCCGACCAGACCCGCGTGCCCGTGGACGGTGCGCTGGTGGTCAACCGCACGCGTGACGGCGGCCGCACGTTCGAGACCCTGCGCGCCGGCCTGCCGCAGACGCACGCCTACGACCTGATGTACCGCCATGCGCTCGACGTGGCAGCCGACGGCCGCAGCCTGCTGATGGGCAGCACCACGGGCGGCCTGTGGGCCAGCGACGACGCGGGCGACCACTGGCGCACGGTGTCGCTGAACCTGCCGATGATCCACGCGGTACGGTTCGGCTGACGGGCCGAGCCGTCCGGTCAGGCGAGGTCGCCGTCCACGTAGAGCCAGCGGCCGTCGCGTCGCTCGAAGCGGCTGAGCTCGTGCAGCCGGTGCGCGCGGCCGCCGAGCTTGCTGCGCGCGACGAACTCCACCGTCGCGTGGTCGGCGTCGATCATCCGGTGGCGTTTCACGTCCAGCCCCAGCCATCGCAGCCCCGGCGGGTCGGGGTCGATCGTGGGCGGGCAGGTCTCGGGCGCCCAGGTGGCGCGCACGTAATCGTCCAGGCCGCGCACGTAGGCCGTGTAGCGCGAGCGCATCAGCGTCTCGGCATCGGGCGCGGGGGCGCCGGCGTGCCAGCGGCCGCAGCAGGCGGCGTAGTCCAGGGGGCGGCCGCAGGGGCAGGGGTCGGCGCTCATGTGAGGGGCGGGGATTCCCAGGTTTCGCCGATCAGCGCATGGCCGAAGCTGTGGTGCGCTTCGCTGGCCGTGAGCCGGTAGCCGGCGGATTGGTAGATGCCGCGGGCCGCCAGCAGGTTGGCGTTCGTCCACAGGCGGATGCGTTCGTAGCCGGCGGCGCGGGCGAAGGCCTCGCACGCGCCCACCAGCGCCTTGCCCACGCCCAGGCCGCGTGCGGCGGGCTCCACCAGGAGCAGGCGCAGCTGGGCAATGCCGGGCTGGACGGCGCCCGTGGCCTCGTCGCGCGCCTGCACCAGGCACACGCAGCCTAGGGGCTCGGGCGGCACGGGCGGCACGGGCAGTGCGGCCGGCGCGCCGGGGCGCTCGGCGATCCAGCAGGCCTCGCGTGCGGGGTCGAAACGGTCGATGAAGTCGGCGCCGATGCGGGCCACCATGGCCTCGAAACTGCTGTCCCAGCCGTACTCGGCGGCGTACAGCGCGCCGTGGCGCATCACGATCCAGCCGATGTCACCCGGGCGGTGGGGGCGCAGGCGCAGGGTGTCGTCCATGGGCGCATTCTGCCGTGTCACCCCGTGCCACCCCCTGCCACCTAAACTGTGCCGTCACTGAAAGGCTACCGATGCTCGACCCCCAAGCCCGTGCGCTGCTCGACCTGATGATCGAGCGCGACGTGCCGCCCGTGCACACCCAGACGCCCGCCGAGGCCCGCGCCGCCTACCGCGACCGCCGGACCTTCACGCAGCCCGACGCGCCGGCCATGAGCCTGGTGCGCGACCTCGACGCCGACGGCATCCCGCTGCGGCTGGTGCGCCCAGCGGGCGTGCCCGTGGATGCCGTGCTGCCGCTGCTCGTGTACTTCCATGGCGGCGGCTGGGTCATCGGTGACCTGGACACGCACGACGTGCTGTGCCGCTCTCTGGCCGCCGCCGCCGGCTGCGCCGTGCTGGCGGTGGACTACCGCATGGGCCCGGAGCACCCGTTTCCCGCCGCGGTGGACGACTGCGTGGCCGCGCTGCGTTTCGCGCAGGCCCAGGCGGCCACGCTCCGCATCGACCCCGCGCGCATCGCCGTGGGGGGCGACAGCGCCGGCGGCAACCTGGCCGCGGCGGTGTGCCTGGTGCAGCGCGATGCCGGCGCGCCGCCGCCCGTGTTCCAGCTGCTCATCTACCCTGCCACCGACATGCGCGCCGGGGCGCCCTCGCACACCACGAACGGGCAGGGCTACCTGCTCACGGTGGACAGCATGGCGTACTACCGCAGCCACTACATCACCGATTCCGCCCAGTGGACCGACCCGCGCGCCTCCCCCCTCCTGGCCGCCAGCCATGCCGCCCTGCCGCCCGCTCTGGTGCTGACCGCTGGTTTCGACCCGCTGCGCGATGAAGGCCGCCAGTACGCCGATGCGCTCTCCGCCGCCGGCAACAGCGTGCAATACGTGTGCTTCGAGCGCCAGATCCACGGCTTCATCACGATGGGGCGGGTGATCGACGAGGCCGGCACCGCCGTCGAACTGTGCGCGGCCGTGCTGAAGCGCCGATTCGGCTGAGCGCGATGTCTTGCCCGGAAGACTGTATGGGCGTACAGTGTTCCGGTGAAGACCTCCCGCGTTCCCGTTCCCGTTGTTCCTCCTCCGGCAGTTCCTGCCGCCATGCCTGCTGGCGCCCTGGCGGGCGCCCCCCTTCCGGCCCCCGCATGGGCCTGCGACCCCCGCCCCGCGCTGCGGCCTGAAAGCCTGCACCCCGCGCTGTGGCGCGCGGCGCAGCTCGGGCGCGCCACGGGCGCGGGCCTGCCCACCGGCTTCCCGGCCCTGGACGCCGAGCTCCCCGGCGGCGGCTGGCCGCGCCAGGCCCTGACCGAGCTGCTGCTGCCGCACCCCGGCGTGGGCGAATGGCGGCTGCTGGCGCCGGTGCTGGCGGCGCTGCAGCGTGGCGATGATCCCGTGAGCCCTGCCAGCCCAGGCAGCCCGGGAAGCCGCGCAGGCTCGCGCGGGCCTGGCGTTCCAGGCGCGCTTGGCGCCCCAGGCGGCCATGCAGGCCGGGGCGGCATCGGCGCCGACGTGCCCCGCCCCGTGATGCTCTTCGACCCCCCGGCCCGGCCTTGCGCATGGACGCTGGCCGCGCTGGGCCTGGACCTGTCCCAGCTCGTCATCGTGCAGGGGCGGGCGCAGCCGCGCGGCCGTTCGCGCATGGGCGCGGCATTGCCGGCCATGGACACGCTCTGGGCGCTGGAGCAGGCCCTGTCCAGCGGGCAGGTGGGGGCGGTGCTGGCCTGGCTGCCCGCCCGGCTGCGCGGCGACGCCCTGCGCCGGCTGCAGCTGGCGGCCCAGGCGCACGCGGGGCCGGTGTTCCTGTTCCGCGAGATCGAGGCCCGGCTCAAGCCCAGCGCCGCCCCGCTGCGGCTGCAGCTGGCCGCCGGCATCCCCGACCAGCTGCTGCTGCGCATCGTCAAGCGCCGCGGCCCGCCGCGCACCGAGCCGCTGGCGCTGGCGCTGCCACCCGTGCTGTCCGCCGCCGCGCGCGAGCGTGCCCTGGCGCCGCGCCGCGTGCTGCAGTCGCCTGAAACCGTCCCGGCCTGAAGCCCGAAAGGCATGCGGCCCCCATGCCCTGGCTCGCCCTGCACCTGCCGCTGCTGTCGCTGGAGGCCTTCGCCGCCACGCTGACGCAGGCCGAACGCGCCACGCCTCTGGCCCTGGTGGCGCAGCACCGCATCGGCGCCGTCAATGCCGCCGCCGCCGCGCGCGGGGTACGCCCCGGCCTCAAGCGCGCCACCGCGCTGGCCCTGGC
>CAJAES010000121.1 GCA_903938815.1 uncultured beta proteobacterium | reverse complement strand
GCGGCGCCCTGGCAGCGCCTGCGCCGCAGCCTGGCGGCGGATGCCGCCGGGGCGGGCGCCGGCCCGCTGATCCGCGTGCGCCCCGAGGATTTCCACGTGCGCCGCTACCGTCAGCGTCGCTCCACGACCACCATCTTCGTCGTCGACGCCTCGGGCTCGTCGGCACTGCACCGGCTGGCCGAGGCCAAGGGTGCCGTCGAGCTGCTGCTGGCCGACTGCTACGTGCGCCGCGACCGTGTCGCCGTGCTGGCCTTCCGCGGCCGCGCCGCCGAGCTGCTGCTGCCGCCGACGCGCTCGCTGGTGCGCGCCAAGCGCGGCCTGGCGGGCCTGCCGGGCGGCGGCGGCACGCCGCTCGCATCGGCGGTGGACGCCGCGGCCGACATCGTCCGCGCCGTGAAGCGCCGCGGCGAGACGCCAGTGCTCGTGCTTCTGACCGACGGCCGCGCCAACGTCGCGCGCGACGGCACCGGTGGCCGTGCGCGCGCCGAACAGGAAGCGCTGGCATCCGCGCGTTCGCTCGCCGCCGAGGGCGTGGCCACGCTGGTGGTGGACACCTCGCCGCAGCCACAGGCGGCCGCCTCCGCGCTCGCCGCCGCGCTGCGGGCTACCTACCTGCCCCTGCCGCATGCCGGCGCTGCCGCGCTGTCCGGCGTCGTGGCGGCGCACGCGCGGGGACGGGCCTGATGGATTGGGCGCAGGACGGCGCGGCCTGGCCGCACGGCGCCCACAGCCGCTTCATCGATGTGGCTGGCCAGCGCTGGCATGTCCAGCAGCTGCCCGGGCCCACCCCTGACGCGCCGCTTCTGCTGCTGGTGCACGGCACTGGTGCCTCGACGCATTCCTTCCGCGAGCTGATGCCGCTGATGGCGGCCCGGTTCACCGTGCTGGCGATCGACCTCCCGGGGCATGGCTTCTCGGCGCCGCCTGCTGGTGGCGACTGGTCGCTGCCGGGGCTGGCAAGACAACTGGTGGCCTTGCTGCGGCAGGCGGGCGCGGAGCCCGCCCTGGCCGTCGGCCACTCCGCCGGGGCGGCCATCCTGGTCCAGGCCGTCTTGCACGCGGGCCTGCGGGTGCCGGCGCTGGTGTCCGTCAACGGCGCATTCTTGCCTTTCGGCGGCGTGGCGGCGCCGCTGCTGTCCCCGCTGGCGCGGCTGCTGTATGCCGTGCCCGGCGTTCCAGGACTGTTCTCCCAGCGCGCGGCCGATCCGGCCGTGGTGCGGCGGCTGCTCGAAGGCACCGGCTCCCGCCTGGACGATGCGGGGCAGGCATTGTATGCGCGCCTCATGCGCGACCCGGGCCACACCCGCGCCGCGCTGGCCATGATGGCGCACTGGGAGCTTCAGCCGCTGGCGCGTGCGCTGCCGCGCCTGGCGGTTCCGTTGCACCTGCTGGCCGGCACGAACGACCGTGCCGTGCCACCCGCCCAGGCGCGTCGCGTGGCCGCCTTGGCGCCGCGCTCCACGCTGACGCTGCTGTCGGGCCTGGGGCATCTCGCGCACGAGGAATCGCCATCGACGGTGGCGGCCCACCTGCTGGCCTTGCAGCCCGACCTGGAAGCCGCATGACGCTGTCTCAGCAGTTGCGTTCCGCCACGAAGGCGCTGCACACGCAAGCCGAACGTGCGGGCCTCATGCCGCGCCTGCTGCGCGGCGAACTCCCGCTCGAGCGCTACGTGCTGCTGTTGCGGCAGCTGCTGGCCATCTACGAAGCGCTGGAGTCGGCGCTGCGCCAGCCGGGCGCGCCGGAGTTCGACCCCGGGATGGCGCGTGCCGCCGCACTGCGGGCGGACATCGCCTGGCTGGCCCCGCAGGGCCCGGCCGACCCGCTCACCCATCCCGCCCGGGAGTACGTGGCGCGCCTGCAGACCCTGCCGCCGGTGCAGCTGGCCGCGCATGCCTACGTGCGCTACCTCGGTGACCTGGCGGGCGGGCAGGTCCTGGCCCGCATCGTGGGCCGGGCCTACGGGCTGCAGCAGGAGGGCCTGGCGTTCTACCGGTTCGAAGCGGATGCGCCGACCCTGGTGCTCGGCCTGCGTGAGGTGCTGGATGCCCTGCCTGAAGCCGAGCAGCCCGCGATCGTGGCCGAAGCGCAGGCGGCCTTCGGTCGCCATATCGATCTGTTCGAGGCGCTGGCGTAGCACCTTGCCGGGCGCCGGCAGCGCCGCTGGCGGGTTCGCGGTCCGGACTGCTCTAGAACTTCCGGATCCAGCTCAGCATCTCGGCGGCCCGCTCTGTGGCGCCGCCCAGTTCGGCCAGCACCGGCGCGACGGGCGCGTCCGGCGAGGCTTCGGCGATGTCCATCGCCGCCAGACGTGCGTTCGTCAGGATGGCCTGCATCAGAGGGTCGGACGCGCTCTCGATCGGTCGGCGCGCGATGCTGAGCTCCAGCGCCTCCCGTGCGGCCTGGGTGCGTTCGGCTTCCCGCCGGTCGTCCAGTGTCAGGATCAGGCCTAGAAGCGTGCCGTCGCGGGCGGGCACCACTTCGGCGTGCAGTTGCACCGGCACCGGCGCGCCGTGCGGCACCTGCAGCTGCATCGGGCCCTGCCAGCGCTGGCGGGCCTGGCGCAGCGGCGCCAGCGCCTCGGGGGTCGTGAACAGCGTGCCCACGGCAGCCCAGTCGGGCAGGCTGGCCAGTTGGCGCCCGGCCAGTCGCTCGAAGGCCGGGTTGGCGAAGATGGGACGGCCTTCACCGTCGCAGACCAGGACGGGTTCGTGCGAACCCTGCATGGTCGAGCGGGTGCGCGCCAGCTGGTGCTCGGCCACCAGCAGGCGCACGGCGTGCACCTGCAGGATGATGTCGACGAGTGCGCTGCCGATGGCGCGCGCCAGGGCCAGCTCGGCAGTCGACCAGGGCACGGCCGTGCCGCGGACCATCTCGGACCAGGCCGCGAACGAACGTCTCGGCGACAGCTTCAGCGGGTCGTTGTCGACCATGGGCTTGGCCGGGTCGCCGGCCCAGGTGACGCTGTGCAACTGCTCCTTGCGCAGCCAGATCAGCCAGTCGGGCCGATCCGTGGCCAGGCGCACGGCCAGCACGCCACTGGCCAGCGGCGCCAGCGAGCCGAGCGCGGGGTTGGCCTGGGCCAGTGCGCCGCACGCGAAGGGACCGGGCGCGTTGGCCGACTGCTCGTCCACCCAGTCGCGCAGCGCGCGCAGTTCCGGGGTCGATGGCACGTCGCCGGTGCTCATGACCTCGTGGTCGTGGAACAGCACCGCACCCGTGGCCTCCAGCGGCTGCAGCAGGGTCTGCGGGTGGCGAAACAGCGCGAGGCGCCAGTCGCCCTCGGTGGACGTGGCCTCGACGAGCCGCTGCTGCAGGCGGCGCACCAGCAGCCCGACCTGCGCATGAGCGTAGTTCTCGATCGCGGCCAGGCGCGTGGTCATGACCTCGGCCAGCAGCGCGCAGGCGGCGCGCAGCGGCAGCCGCAGGTTGCGCGGGCGGTAGTGGTGCGCCGCGATCAGGCCCCAGAGCCGGCCGCCCAGCACCAGCGAGATCACCAGCGTCGCCGTCACGCCCATGTTCTTGAGGTACTGCAGGTGCAGCGGAGACATGCTGCGCAGCCCGCACAGCGACATGTCGAGTTCGGCCCCGGTGGGCGGCGTGAGCACCGGCACCAGCGGCGAAGGCCGATAGTGCACGTCCGCCAGCACGCGCACACGCTGCCGGATGTAGAGCTGACGCGCCCGCTGCGGGATGTCGGTGGCCGGGTAGCGGTGGCCGAGCAGGGGGTCGATACGCGGGTCGCGCGCTTCGGCGATCACCTGGCCGTGGCCGTCGGGGTCGAAGCGGTAGACCATCACGCGGTCGTAGCCGGTGAGATCGCGCACGGTCTGCGCGGCGGCGTCGGCCAGTGCGCCCTGGCTGGGTGAATCGCCGAAGCGCCGCACGGCCTGGGCCAGGCGATCCTGCAGCAGCGCGGCGTCCAGACCGGCGGCTTCCACCTGCCCGGGCGGCGTGGCCAGGGGCTCCAGTTCCAGCGCCAGCACATCCGGCGCGGCGCGGTGCAGCAGGCCCTCGAAACGGCCGACGGCGGTGCCCGCGAGCAGGGGCTGCGGCTGCGACAGGTCCGCGGCGGCCTGCAGGGCGGCCACGGCTTCGTCGAGGTCGCCGCCCAGCGCCGAGAGGGGGCGCTCCAGGCAGTCCTGCGGTGCCTGGCCGAGCAGCACGGTGGCGTTGTCGGTGATCTGCAGGATGACACGGTCGCTCTCGCGCAGCGTCAGCAGCAGGCCATGCGGCTGCACCGAGCCGGCGAGATGGATCAGCTCCCGCTCGCAGTTGGTCAGGTCCGCCTGACCGAAGGCAGGGCTGTCCGACATGCGGCGAGGGTCAGTCGACCAAGGTGGGCAGGCCGCTCTGGCCGGGCAGCAGGCCCAGGCGGCGCATGCGCAGATCCAGGTTGTCGCGCGTCAGGCCGAGCGCGGCCGCGGCGGCATCGCCATCGAGGCCATGGCGCTGCAGGGCCACTTCCACCAGATGGCGTTCGGCGATGTCGGTCGCCTGGCGCATCAGCTGGGGCAGGGGGCGTTGCCCCACCTGTTCAGCGAGGTGTTCGATGGCTGCGACAAGGTCTGCGGCCGGGCCCAGTGGCTGCGGCAGGCGGATGTCCCGGGGGTCGATGGCGCGCAGCGTGAAACCGATGCGCTCCTGGTCGCCTTCCGGCAGCAGCATGGCCGAGGCTTCGAGCGAGGCATCCCCGGCGCGCGGCACCACCGTGCGGGCGGCGATGCCATGGCGGCGGGCGTCGGCGATCAGTGCGTTGATGCGGCCGGCGGTGTCGCCGAGCAGGATCTCGAGCGCCTGGCCATCGACCGTGGAGCCCTCGGGGCGGCGCACCAGGGCCATGAAGGCCGGGTTCGCCGCCAGAACGCGGCCGGAGGTGTCGGTGACGATCACGCCTTCCGGCGCGCGCTCGACATAGTCGGCCAGCAGCACCTGGGTGTCGGATGGCCCGGCTTCGCGGGCCCGCACCAGCAGCAACAGGCTCTGCTCGGCGCGGAAGGGCGTGGCCGAGATCTCGACGGCGGCGCCGTCTTCGCTCAGGCGCAGGCGGATCTCGCCAGCACGCCCGGTGGTCCGGGCATTGACGAGCAGTTGCTCCAGCGCCGGCCTGGAACTGGCGTCGATGGTGTCGTGGGCCGGCAGGCCCGCGAGCTGGTCCACGGGCTGACCGAACATCTTCGCGGCCGCGGCGTTGGCCTCGACGATGCGGTGGGTGTAGGCGTCCAGCACCAGAACGGCATCGGTCGCCACCTGGAACAGCAGCCGGTAGCGGGCTTCGGTCTGGCGGCGCTGCCAGTAGTCGCGCTCGAGCTCCTGCTGGGAATCGATGAAACGTTGCTGGATGGCGGCGACGGCGCGAAGGTCTCGGCCGACGGCGAGCATCGGGCCGTTGTCGCCCAGGCGTACGGCGGCCCAGGCCACGGGGATGTCGAGGCCGGTGGCGGAAGGGTGGTTGACCTCGCGGCGGCGTGAACGGCCGGCGTTGCGTGTTTCGGTCAGCAGGTCTTCGATCTTGCGCCGGGTGTCACCGGTCACGGTTTCGGCCCAGGGGCGCCCGATCCAGGCATTGGCGGAGGCGCCGAGGGCGGCTTCCGTGGCAGCGACGTTGCGTACGACGCCGTCCGCGTCGACCACGAGCGCGATATCGCCCGCCAGCGAGGCCACCGTGGTGGCCAGCTCAGGCGCCAGCGCCGACAAGGCGCTGAGGTCGGCGGCCGCTTCAGGCCTCGTTAGCACTCGGATTCTCCCCAGGGGCCAGGTGCGCCGAAGAGTTCGACACCGGCCCGGTATTCGGGGGCGGCAGGATCGCCGACCGAACGGCTGAAGGTACCACAGTACCGTCCGGTCACGGCTATTCCCTGACGCGATCGATCGTGACCGAGGTGGTTCCGCTGGAGGCGATGGGCTGCCCCAGGCCTTCCAGATCACCAGGCTGCGGCGTTGCGTTCCCGCTCTTCGAGATGCGCGCGCCCACCACCACCTGCGGGAAGCCCGAAAGCTTCATCTGGGGCGACATCGCCGAGGCGTCGTCGAGAACCACCTGCACGGGCGCCGTGCCGGCCGCCTGGCGCACGATGGCCAGCGGCATGCGCGGGCCTTCGGCGGCGCGGGCGAAGACAAAGAGCGTGTCGCCGGCCTGCACACGGGCGGCCAGCGCGGGCGCCAGCGTCACGGTCACGCGCAGCGGAGCCGCCGCGGAGGCCGCTGCCTGCGGTGCGGGCGGTGCCTGCGGTGAGGGCTGGGCGGCGGCAGCCTGGGCGGGCGGCATGCCAGCCGCCGCGCGGGCTTCCGCGATGCTCGGGTCCAGCCCGCTGGCAAAGGGGCTGCCTTCCGGGGCGACGGTCTTGGCGCGCGTCCAGTGCCTGACCGCGGTCTTGAAATCGCCGCGCTCCATGGCGGCCGACCCGGCGAGCGCCAGCGCCTTCAGGTGGTCGGGCTCCAGCGCAAGCGCCTGGAGAACCAGTTTTTCGGGCTCTCCGGCCAGCTTGCCGCCCTGCGTCATGGCCAGGACGTCGGCGTAGTCGGCCAGGAGCTGCGCGTCGGGCGCCTTGCGCTGGATGGCCTGCGCGTAGGCGTCACGCGACAGGTCAAAGCGCTGCAGGCCGGCATAGGCACGGCCCAGCAGCATCCAGCCCGCCGGGTCTTCCGGGTTGGCCTTCATCCGGTCGGCCAGTCGCTGCACCAGAACCTCGACGTCCTCCGCGCTGGCCTGGGCCGGCGGCGTGGCCAGCAGCGGGTCGAGTGCGGCGCGGTTGCCGAGTTGCGCGTACACCAGCACCGCCATGGCCGGCACCGCCACGGCCAGCGCCAGGGCGCTGACGCGGCCCGGGCGCGACTGCACGGTGGCGCCGGTCTGCCGGGTCTCGACCAGCACCCGGCGTTCCAGTTCGGCCAGGCCGGCGGCATGCTGGTCGGGCGCCAGGGTGCCGGCGGCGAGCTCGGCGTCGAGCTCGGTGCGTTGCTCGCGCAGCAGGCGCTGGTTGCTGGCTGCGGTGTCGTCGGCGGCATGCACCGGAGGCCGCAGCAGCGGGCGCAGCAGCGCGAGCAGCACCCCCACGACGAGCGCGGCACAAAGGATCCAGAACAGAGTCATTTCGGGGTCGAGCCCAGCAGTTCGCGGGCGCGCCGCAGTTCATCGTCGCTCAGGGGCGGTGGTTCGGCCAGTGCGCGGCGGCGGCGCAGCGTCACCCACAGCCAGGACAGCATGCCCACCAGCAGCACGAAGGGCCCGCCCCACAGAAGCCAGGTGACGGGCTTGACGGGCGGGTTGTAGAGGACGAAGTCGCCGTAGCGCTGGACCATGTAGTCGAGGATCTCGCGTTCGCTGCGGCCGGCCTGGAGCTGCTCGCGGATCTGGTTCTTCAGGTCGATGGCGAGGTCGGCGTGCGAGGCCGCGATGGTCTCGTTCTGGCACACGAGGCAGCGCAGTTCGGTGGCGATGCGCAGCACCTTCTCCTCCAGCGCCGGGTCGGCCGCCATCGGGCGCGCCTGCTGCGCGTCGGCAGGTGCGAAGGCCACTGCAGCCCACAGCAGCGCCAGGAGCAGGGCCAGCCTAGACATCGAGCTTCTTCAGCAGCGGCAGCAGCTTGTCGCGCAGCGCTTCGGGCGTGATCGGGCCGATCTGCTTGTAGCGGATGATGCCGTCGCGGTCGATGATGAAGGTCTCGGGGACGCCATACACGCCGTAGTCGATGCCGACCCGGCCGTCGCGGTCGGCAACGATTCCGGTGTACGGGTCGCCATGCCTGGCGAGCCAGGCGGCAGCGTCCTGCGGCTTGTCCTTGTAGTTCAGGCCGATCACCTTGACCCCGGCGGTGCGCGCCATCTGGGTGACGTACGGGTGCTCGGCCAGGCAGGGCACGCACCACGAGGCCCAGACGTTGAGCACCCAGACCTGCCCCTTCATCTCGGCGGCCGTCATGCGCACCGCGGGGTCGGCCAGCATCGGCAGGCTGAACGCAGGCGCGGGCTTGTCGACCAGCGGCGAAGGCACTTCCCGCGGATTGAGCTTCAGGCCCACGCCCAGGAAGCCGGCGAGCACGATGAAGATGCCCAGCGGGATCAGGTAGCGCTTCATCGCGTCGCGGCGCCCGAGGGCAGCTCGGCGGCCTGACGGCTGGACACGCGATAGCGGCGGTCGGCCAGTGCGAGCATCCCGCCCAGCGCCATCAGTACGCAGCCGCCCCAGATCCAGTTCACGAAGGGCTTGACGTACAGGCGCACGCTCCAGGCCTTGCCGCCGTCCAGCGGCTCGCCCATGGACACATACAGGTCGCGCAGCACGCCGCGGTCGATCGACACTTCGGTCATCGGCATGCGGCTGACCGTGTAGACGCGCTTCTCGGGGTAGAGGGTGTCGACGAGACGACCGTTCTTCGAGACCTCGAAGGTGGCGCGCACGGCCTGGTAGTTGGGGCCCCGCACGTCGCGCAGGCCGACCAGCTTGAAGCTGTGCCCGCCGGCCTCCGCGGTGCTGCCGACCTCCATGCGCAGGTCCTGCTCCGTCTGGTAGCCACCCACGAGCGTGACACCGATGACGAACACGCCCACGCCGGCGTGGGCCAGCAGCATGCCGTACCAACTGCCCGTCTGCGTGCGCAGACGTTGGCCCCACTGTGCGAGCGGCTGGCCCTTCACGCGCAGCCACAGGGTGTGGACGGTCGTGCCCAGCACCCAGAACGCCAGCATCAGCG
This sequence comes from uncultured beta proteobacterium, assembly GCA_903938815.1. Classification (GTDB taxonomy): domain Bacteria; phylum Pseudomonadota; class Gammaproteobacteria; order Burkholderiales; family Burkholderiaceae_C; genus Rubrivivax. The sequence continues at coordinate 38,611 of CAJAES010000121.1, read as the reverse complement.
AGAACGCGATCATCGGCGTCCACTTGCCCAGCACGAAGGGCGCCACCAGCGCAGCCACGAAGCTCGCCGCGGCGGCCCAGCGCAACTGCACCGCGAGTTCAGGCAGGGAGGCCTTCTTCCAGCGCGCGATCGGGCCGACGCCCATCAGGAACAGCGCCGGCACCATCAGCGGCACGAAGACCGCGTTGAAGTACGAGGGGCCGACCGAGATCTTGCCCAGGCCCAGCGCATCGAGAGCCAGCGGGTACAGCGTGCCCAGCAGGACCGCCGCCGTCGCGACCATCAGCAGCACGTTGTTGGCCAGCAGCATGCCTTCGCGCGAGACGGCCTCGAACACGCCGCCCACGCCCACCTTCGGGCCGCGCCACGCGAACAGCGCGAGCGATCCGCCGATGACGACGAACAGGAAGCTCAGTATGAAGATGCCGCGAGCAGGGTCGGTGGCGAACGCATGCACCGACGACAGCACGCCCGAGCGCACGAGGAAGGTGCCCATCAGGCTCAGCGAGAACGCCAGGATCGCCAGCAGCACCGTCCACATCTTGAAGCCGCCGCGCTTCTCGGTCACGGCCAGCGAGTGGATCAGGGCCGTGCCGGCCAGCCAGGGCATGAAGGACGCGTTCTCCACCGGATCCCAGAACCACCAGCCGCCCCAGCCCAGCTCGTAGTAGGCCCAGGCGCTGCCGAGTGCGATGCCCAGCGTCAGGAAGACCCAGGCGGCGGTCGTCCATGGGCGCGACCAGCGCGCCCAGGTGGCGTCCAGCCGGCCGGAGATGAGCGCGGCGATGGCGAACGAGAACGCCACCGAGAAGCCCACGTAGCCCATGTAGAGCAAGGGCGGGTGGAAGATCATGCCCGGGTCCTGCAGCAGCGGGTTCAGGTCGCGCCCGTCGGGGGCTGCGGGCAGGAGGCGCTCGAACGGGTTGGAGGTGAACAGCGTGAACAGCAGGAAACCCACGCTGATGAGGCCCATGATGCCGATCACGCGGGCGACCATCACCTGTGGCAACTGCTTCGAGAAGAGAGCCACCGCGACGGTCCAGCCGGCCAGGATGACGGCCCACATCAGGATCGAGCCTTCGTGGTTGCCCCAGACGGCGGTGACCTTGTAGTAGACGGGCAGGGCGGTGTTGGAGTGCTCCGCGGCCAGCATGACGGAGAAGTCGTTCTGCACGAAGGCCGTGGTCAGGCAGCCGTACGAGAAGACCAGCAGCGCGAAGTGCAGCAGCGCCGCCGGGCGGGCCAGCGCGATCCAGCCGGCGTTGCCGCGCCAGGACCCCACCAGGGGCAGCACGCTCTGCGCCAGCAGCACCACCGCCAGCGCCAGGACCAGCGCGAAGTGGCCGAGTTCGGGGATCACTGGCGACCGCCCGCTTGCTGGCCCATCTGCTGCGAAAGCGAAGGCATCTGGCCCTGCTTGGCCTTGGCCAGCGCGTCGGCGGCCTCGGGCGGCATGTAGTTCTCATCGTGCTTGGCCAGCACCTGGTCGGCGACGAAGACGCCGTCCGGCCCCAGCTTGCCCTGGGCGACCACGCCCTTGCCCTCCTGGAACAGGTCCGGCAGCATCCCGGTGTAGGTGACGGGCACGGTCTTGGCGGTGTCGGTGACGGTGAATCGCACGGTCAGGCCGTTGGTGTCGCGCTGCAGGCTGCCGGCTTCCACGAGGCCGCCCACGCGGAAGGCGCGGTCCCGCGGCGCTTCCTTGGCCGCCACCTGAGTGGGGCTGAAGAAGAAGACGAGATTGCTCTGGAAGGCGTTCAGCACCAGTGCCGTGGCGACGCCGAGGGTGGCGACGCCGGCCAGGATGGCCAACGCGCGCTTGTGACGGGGTTTCATTCTTCGATCTCCGATGCCAGTGCCTTGCGACGCAGGCGCAGGCTCCAAAGTTCCGCTGCGATGACAAATGCCGTCAAACCGAAGGAGCCCCACACATAGAGGCCGTAGCCGCCCATGGCCAGGAAGTCATCCAGGCTCTTCCAGTACAGGTTCATGTCCAGTCGGCCTTCGGCATGTGGGGCAGCGTCCAGGCAGCGCCGCGCTCGCGCTCCAGGATGATGGTGCGCACGCGGGCGAACACCACGGCGAAGCAATAGGCCCAGAACGCCAGCGCCATGATCAGCATGCCTTCCAGCATGACGGCGGCCATCGCGGGCGCTTTCGTCAGGCTGACCGAAGCACCCTGGTGCAGCGTGTTCCACCACTTCACCGAAAAATAGATGATGGGGACGTTGATCACGCCGACGATGGCGAGCACGGCCGAGGCGCGGTCAGCACGGCGTTCGTCCTCGATCGCGCCGCGCAGCGACAGATAGCCGATGTACAGGAAGAGAAGGATGAGTTCGGAGGTCAGCCGGGCATCCCAGACCCACCACGTACCCCAGGTGGGCTTGCCCCAGAGCGACCCCGTGCCCAGCGACAGCAGCGCCATCAGCGCGCCGGTGGGCGCGATGGCCTGCGCCACCATCGAGGCCAGGCGCGCGTTGAATACCAGGCCGACCGCAGCCCAGAATGCCATCGCCAGGTACAGCACCATCGACATCCAGGACACCGGCACATGGATGAAGATGATGCGGTAACTGTCGCCCTGCTGGAAATCGGTCGGGGCGACCCCCAGGCCGATGTACAGGCCCCAGACCGTCAGCAGCACGGCCAGCGCGGCGCACCAGGGCACCAGCTTCCCGGCCAGACCGTAGAAGCGCTGAGGCGCGGCGTAATAGAACCAGTTGATGCTCATGGGCAAACAAGATTGTGCCGCAAGCAAGACCATATATCAGTCAAGGCTTATACGTAGTGCGGCTGCTGCGGCAAGCGGTGCGCCGAACAGCGCGAGCGCCAGCATCGCACCCAGCAGCGAGAGGTGTCCGCCGGCATCCAGGCCGGACCCGACAGCCTCCACGGCGCCGGCGCCGAAAATCAGCACCGGCGTCACCAGCGGCAGCACCAGCAGCGAGAGCAGCACGGCCGCGCCGCGCACGCCCACCGTCAGCGCCGCGCCGATGGCGCCCACCAGGCTCAGCACCGGCGTGCCCAGCAGCAGCGACAACATCAGCAGGCCGATCTGATCGGCCGGCAGCCCGTACTGAAGCGCCACCACCGGCGCCACTGCCACCAGGAGCACGCCGGACAGCAGCCAGTGTGCCGCCACCTTGGCCAGGACCAGCAGCGCGAGCGGCGTGCCGGAAAGCAGCAGCTGTTCCAGCGTGCCGTCGGTCGCGTCGTCGGCGAACAGACGCGGCATGGCCAGCATCGAGGCCAGCAGCGCCGCTACCCAGACGATGCCCGGGCCCATGCGCTGCAGCAGTGCGGGTTCAGGCCCCACGCCCAGCGGGAAGAGGCTCGTCACGATCAGGAAGAACACGGCTGCGCCGAGCGTGTCCGCCTTGCGCCGCTGTGCCAGGCGCAGGTCGCGCATGAAGAGGGCGCGCATCGCGCCCAGTGTGGAGGCCGGCTTCAAAGCGCCACCGTGATCTGGTCGGCCACGCCGTCCACCGGCACCGCCTGGTGGCTGGTGAGCACGACGATGCCGCCGCTGGCCAGGCGCCTGCGCACCAGGCCGGCGAGCCAGTCGGTGGCAGCGGTGTCCAGCGCGTTGAAGGGTTCGTCCAGCACCCACAGCGGGCGGTGCGCCGCGAAAGCCAGGCGCGCCAGCACCACGCGCCGCCGCTGCCCGGCCGACAGCACGCGCGCGGGCAGCCGCTCCCGCCCCTTGAGGCCGGCTTCGGCCAGGGCCGCCCCGGCCTCGGCGGGGGTGATGTCGTCGCCGCCCAGCATCGCGATGGCGCGCAGGTTCTCCAGCGCGGTCAGGTCGTCCTTCAGGGAGGCGGCGTGGCCGAGCCAGGCGAGTTCGCGGTGGAAGTCCTCGCGCTGGCCACGCAGGGGCTGGCCGCGCCACAGCACGCGCCCGGTGTCGGCCGTTCCCAGCCCCACCAGCATGCGCAGCAGCGTGGTCTTTCCGGCGCCGTTGGGGCCGGTGACGCGCAGCATCTGGCCCGGCGCTGCCTGGAAGGCGAGCCCCGAGAACAGCACACGGCGGCCTCGGCGGGCCTCGAGATCCTGGACAGCAAGCACGCGGAGGACTCTACACTGGCTGCATGAATGCCACCCTGAACGAGCTGCTGCTCACCGCCTCTCCTGCCGCGCCCGCGCTGTCGGCGCCCGGCCGGCCCGCCCTCAGCCACGGTGATCTGCGCCTGCAGATCGACGAAACGCTGGCCTGGCTGAACGCCCGCGGCATCGGCCGCAACGACCGCGTCGCCATCGTGCTGCCCAACGGCCCCGAGATGGCCAGCTGCTTCCTGGCCTGCGCCAGCGGCGTCACCAGCGCGCCGCTGAACCCGGCCTACCGCGCCGAGGAGTTCGAGTTCTACCTGTCGGACCTGAACGCCAAGGCGCTCATCGTCGAGCAGGGCAGCACCTCGCCTTCGCTGGCGGTGGCCGCGAAGCTGGGCGTGCAGCTGATCGAGCTGGTTCCCGGCGCCGCTGCCGGCCGCTTCACGCTGCAGTCTGCCGGCCTGCCCCTGTCGCCGGCCGCGCACGGCGGCCGCGCGCTGCCCGACGATGTCTCGATGGTGCTGCACACCTCGGGCACCACCTCGCGGCCGAAGATCGTGCCGCTGTCGCAGCGCAACCTGGCCGCATCGGCGCGCCACATCCGCGACACGCTGCGGTTCACCTCCGTCGACTGCGGCCTGAACATCATGCCGCTGTTCCACATCCACGGGCTGATCGCCGGCGTGATGGCGCCGCTCGCGGCGGGTTCCCAGGTGTTCTGCACGCAGGGCTTCAATGCGCTGAAGTTCTTCGGCTGGATGGAAGAGGCCAAGCCGACCTGGTACACGGCAGTGCCCACCATGCACCAGGCCATCCTGGGCCGGGCCTCGAAGAACGCCGATGTCATCGCGCGGCACCCGCTGCGCTTCCTGCGCTCGTCCAGTTCCTCGATCCCGCCGCAGGTGATCCGCGAACTGGAGGAGGTCTTCCACGCGCCGCTGATCGAGTCGTACGGCATGACCGAGGCCACGCACCAGATGGCGTCCAACCCGCTGCCGCCCGCCGTGCGCAAGCCCGGCAGCGTGGGTGTGGCCGCCGGCCCCGAGATCGCCATCATGGATGAATCCGGGGCGCTGCTGGCGCGCGGCGAGACCGGCGAGATCGTCATCCGCGGCCCCAACGTGACCGCGGGCTACGAGAGCAACCCCAAGGCCAACGCCGAGGCGTTCGTCAACGGCTGGTTCCGCACCGGCGACCAGGGCGTGCTGGACGCAGACGGCTACCTCAGCCTGACCGGCCGGCTGAAGGAGATCATCAACCGCGGCGGCGAGAAGATCAGCCCGCGCGAGGTGGACGAGATCCTGATGGACCACCCGGCCGTCTCGCAGGTGGTGTGCTTCGGCCTGCCCCACGCCAAGCTGGGTGAGGAGGTGGCTGCCGTGGTCGTGCTGCGCGAAGGTGCCAGCGCCACCGAGCGCGAGCTGCAGACCTTCGTCGCCACGCGCGCCGCCGATTTCAAGGTGCCGGCCAAGATCCTCTTCATGGACGAAATCCCGAAGGGCGCCACCGGAAAGCTGCAGCGCATCGGCCTGGCTGCGAAGCTGGGGCTGGCAGGCACATGAGGTTCGCCGTCGTCGGCGCCGGCGCGATCGGCGGTTTCCTGGGCGCCCGGCTGGCCCTGGCCGGCCACGAGGTGACCTTTATTGCGCGCAACCGCAACCTGGCCGCCATCCGCGAGCACGGCTTCCGCCTGATCGAGGAAGACGGCCGCGAGCAGCACACCTGCGCCGTGAAGGCCGTGCAGTCCATGGCCGATGCCGGCCCGCAGGACGCCGTGCTGCTCACCGTCAAGGCGCACCAGGTGGTGGACCTGCTGCCCGAGCTGAGGGCGTTGTTCGGCCCGCAGACGATGCTGGTGACGATGATCAACGGCGTGCCCTGGTGGTACTTCCAGCGTCTGGCCGGCCCCTGGGAAGGGCGCCGGCTCGAGAGCGTCGACCCGGGCGGCCGGCTGGCAGAGGCCATCGAGACCGGGCGCATCATCGGCAGCGTGGTCTACCCGGCAGCCGAACTGGTGTCGCCCGGCGTGGTCAGGGTCATCGAGGGCAACCGCTTCAGCGTGGGCGAACTCGACGGCACGCGCAGCGAGCGCATCGAGGGCCTGTCGCAGGCGCTGATGAGCGCCGGCTTCAAGGCGCCGGTCAGCCGCGACATCCGCGGCGAACTCTGGGTCAAGCTCTGGGGCAACCTGAGCTTCAACCCCATCAGCGCGCTGACCCACGCCACGCTGGAAGACATCTGCCGCTTCCCGCCCACCCGGGCGCTGGCCGAACGCATGATGACCGAGGCGCAGGCCGTGGCCGAGGCGCTGGGGGTGCGCTTTCGCATCACGCTGGCCCAGCGCATCGCCGGCGCCGAGGCCGTGGGCGCGCACAAGACATCGATGCTGCAGGACGTCGAGGCCGGCCGCGCGCTGGAGCTCGCGGCCCTGGTCGGCGCCGTGATCGAACTCGGTCAGGTCACGGGCACGCCCACGCCCACCATCGAGGCCGTGCACGCCGCCACGGCGCTGCTGGAGCGGACGCTCAGTGCCGCCTCGGCCCGTTTGCGGATGGAGTCCCCTGACAACCCAACCTGACAGCGGCGCGTGCGTCCGGATTGACCGCAGATCGCTGTGTCATCGCCCGTGTGGTGGATGTGGAAGAGGCCAACCATCCGCGAAAGTATGAGGTGACGGTGGCAGGGATATTTACTCTAGGTTGACTCAACTCCTGTTGAGTTCTGATTTTATGTCAGCTGCGATTCAATAAAGTCGTGCGCCTATGAGTTTCATTCTTCTCCTGACCACCTGTCCATTTCATTTCTGAACGTAATGCTTTGACATGTCTTGAGCGCTCGGAAATTTGAGATCAACTGCTGGATTGGTTTTGGCCTGCCATGAGAAATTCAAGTGATCGACGGCACTTCATCGTTTCATCGATCTTGCCAACATTTTCCTTGGTTGCTGGTTGCGCGTCTTACGCTGAGGACGGCAATCCGACTTTGCCCATGGTTGAAGCGGACTATGCAACCCAGGAGTTCCGATGGGTGCGCGATGACAAAGCCCGTGTGGATGTTCCTGAGTCCATCAGAATTACTGGGCGCGTCGGACGTATGCGGGTCTACAACGAGTACACAGTGTCCTCCGGTCGATATGTGGCAGTTGCGCGTAGTTGGCATGGCACCTATTTTTCGGGGCGGAAGAACTGTTTGGAAATGAAGAGTCTCGGAATGACGGAGGCACGTACGGGTGGTATTTTCATCGCGACAAATAATGGGCATCCGTCAGCCCTCTGGATTTATGCGCCAATGGTCGTGATGGCGAATCGCGTGGGACTAAGTTGGTGGGTTGGAATTTCGGATGAACTTGCAACACGGCTCAGGGATGCAGTCGTAAGCTGATACTTCATCGGACCACGAATCGGTCAGGGACCATGGGTCACCAGATCGCTGCCCGTGGGGCGGTTCATGGGCCTGGCAAGAGGTCGACGGCAGGTGTTTCCCCTCGCGGTGGACTCCGCCGCCTCGGCAAGCGTCCTGATCGACTGGCTGAGGCCAGTGGGACCCCGTCGACTCGTTGATTCGCCGAGCTTCTACGCCAAGGGGCAAGCGAGAGTGGTGACCGGTGGCAAGGACTGCTTCGTCGATGTCGCGTGTCGGGACCGGGTGTCTGCTTCCGACTCGGTCCATCGACCACTGAATCACACCTTGGCTTGACAGGCCTCAACAGAGTGTCAGAATAGATTGACACTCGCGTCTGTATCGCGAGATTGACACCTGGCGGTCCTCCCGTCGGGCGGAGGATCGTGATGGAGACCTTGACCCGCATCGAGCAGGCACTTCAGGCCGCTGTCGCCCTCTGCGAGGCGCCGGGCAGCCCGCCCAGACTGGCTGCGGCCATGCGCCACGCGGTGTTTCCGGGCGGCGCCCGCATCCGCCCACAGCTGTGCGTGGCCGTGGCCCGCGCCTGCGGCGACGACGACCCCGGCCTGACCGACGCCGCCGCAGCCGCCATCGAGCTGCTGCACTGCGCGTCGCTCGTGCACGACGACCTGCCTTGCTTCGACGACGCGCCTCTGCGCCGCGGCCAGCCGTCCGTGCACGCGGCCTTCGGCGAACGCCTGGCCGTGCTCAGTGGCGACGGCCTCATCGTGCTGGCCTTCCAGGCGCTGGGCATGGGCGGCACCCGCAGCCCCCTGCGTCTGCCGCGCCTGCTGGGCACGCTGGCGCGCGGGGTCGGCGCGCCTCACGGCATCACCGCAGGGCAGGCCTGGGAGTGCGAACCCCGGGTGGCGCTGTCGGATTACCAGCGCGCCAAGACCGGCGCGCTCTTTTCCGCCGCCACCATGGCGGGCGCCGAAGCCGCCGGCTCGCACGGCGACATCTGGCGCGCACTGGGTGAGTGGCTGGGCGAGGCCTACCAGGTGGCCGACGACATCCGCGACGTGATGGCCGACCCCGTGCTGCTGGGCAAGCCCACCGGCCGGGACGTCGCCCTCGGCCGGCCCAGTTCCGCCGCCGAGCACGGCCTGGCCGGCGCCATTGCCCACTTCGACCGTCTGGTGGCCTGCGCCATCGAGGCGGTGCCGCCTTGCCGCGGCGCCTCGCAGCTGCGCGCCCTGGTGCATGCCGAGGGCGAGCGCCTGGTGCCCCGCGCCTGGGGCGAGCGCGTGCGCAAGCTGGCCACGGCTGCTTCGTGACATGACGGCGCCAGTGACCGCGATCATTCCGCCGCGGGCGGCGCCCGTAGGCTGGCTGGCGCAATGGCGCGAGCGCTGGCGCGACTGGCGCAACCGGCAGGTGGCCGACCCCGCGTTCCAGCGGCGCGCGGCGGCCTTCGCGCTCACGCGGCCCGTGGTGCGCCGCCAGGCCGGAGAACTCTTCGACCTGATGGCCGGATTCGTCTACACGCAAGTGCTGCTGGCCTGCGTGCGGCTGCACCTTTTCGACCGGCTGGCCGGCGGCCCGCGTACGCTGGGCGAGATCGCGCAGTTGACCGGTCTGCCCGTGGCCATGGCCGAGCGCCTGTGCGCTGCCGCCGCGGCATTGGAACTGCTCGACGCGCGCTCCGGCGGCCGCTACGCGCTGGGCCGCCTTGGCGCGCCGCTGGTGGGCAACACCGGCCTGCACGCGATGATCGAACACCACGCCACGCTCTATGCCGACCTGGCCGACCCCGTGGCCCTGCTTCGCGGCGACCGCCAGGCGGCGATGGCCGGCTACTGGCCCTACGCGGCCGTGGATGCCGCAGCACCGGTGTCGGCCTTGTCGCCCGAGCGCGTGGCCGAGTACTCGCGCCTGATGTCGGCCTCGCAGCCGCTGGTCGCCCAGGAGGTTCTGGCGGCCTACGACTTCCGCGCCCACACCCGGCTGCTCGACGTCGGCGGCGGCGAGGGCCGCTTCCTGGCGGCCGTGGCGGCGCAGGCGCCGGCTCTGCAGCTGATGCTCTTCGATCTGCCCGCCGTGGCCGACCGGGCGCACGCGCAGCTCGCGGCCTGCGGCCTGGGTGGCCGTTCGCAGGCCCTGGGCGGCGACTTCTTCAACGACGAGCTCCCGCGCGGAGCGGACATCGTCTCGCTCATCCGCGTGGCCTTCGACCATCCGGACGATCGCGTGCTGCGCCTGCTGCGCGCCGTGCGCCGCGCCCTGCCGGACGACGGCACCGTGCTGCTCGCCGAGCCGATGGCCGGTGTCACCGGCGCCGAGGCCATGGGCGACGCCTACTTCGGCTTCTACCTGCTGGCCATGGGCCACGGCAGGCCGCGCACCGCCGCGGAACTGTCGGCTCTGATGGAGGCCGCGGGCTTCGGGCCGGTGCGTCAGCTCAAGCTGAATCTGCCCTTGCAGACGGGCCTGCTCGTGGCGCGCTGTCGCTCCGTGTAAACACCAAGTTCCGATATGTACACGTTGCTTGACATAGCGCAGTGTCACGTTAGGATGACACTGTGAGTTCAGCAAAACACCCGACAACGACGAAGCCCCCCGGGGCTGCTTCGCCTTCGCCGGTGAACCCGAGGCGCGCACCATGAAGACGCAGGCCATCGTGCTCGAACGCCCCGAGCGCATCGTGCTGAGCACGCTCGAGATCACGCCCCCGGCCGACAACGACGTCGTTGTCGAGGTCGAGTACAGCGGCATCAGCACCGGGACCGAGAAACTGCTCTTCAGCGGCCGCATGCCGGCCTTCCCGGGCATGGGCTATCCGCTGGTGCCGGGCTACGAATCGGTGGGCCGGGTGGTCGATGCCGGCCCGAGCGCGCAGCACCGCATCGGCGAGCGGGTCTTCGTGCCGGGCGCCCGGTGCTGGGGCGAGGTGCGCGGCCTGTTCGGTGGTGCCGGGCGACGCCTGGTCTCCGACGCATCCCGCGTCATGACCGTGGCCGATCAAGGCGCGGAATCCGTCCTGCTGGCACTTGCCGCGACGGCCTATCACGCGGTGGCGGGCGGCGGCAAGCGCGAGCGCATCACGCCACCCGACCTCATCGTCGGACACGGCGTCCTGGGCCGTCTCCTGGCCCGCATGACGGTGGTCGCGGGCTTCGCGCCGCCCACGGTCTGGGAAACGAATCCGCAGCGCAGCGGTGGCACCGAGGGCTACGCCGTCGTGCGCCCCGAGGACGACACGCGGCGCGACTACCGCAGCGTCTACGACGTCAGCGGCGACGCCAGCATCCTTGACCGCCTGGTCGCGCGTCTCGCCCCGGGCGGCGAGATCGTGCTGGCGGGCTTCTACACCGAGCCGCTCAACTTCGCGTTCGCGCCGGCCTTCATGCGCGAAGCGCAGATCCGCTGCGCCGCCGAATGGCAGCGCCCCGATCTGCTGGCCGTGCGGGAGCTCGTCGACGGCGGACGCCTTTCACTGGGCGGCCTCATCACGCACCTCGACGAGCCCATGCACGCCGAAGCCGCCTACCGCACCGCGTTCGACGACGCGGGCTGTCTGAAGATGGTTCTCGACTGGAGACACTGCCAATGAATGCCACCGAAGTTTCGAAGGGCACGCCCGTGATCTTCATGCGCGACGAGCGCCTGAAGGCAGAAGCCGCCATCGAGCCCGATCCGGTCGCCACGTCGCCCGCCACGAAGACGACCCAGATCATCGCGATCTACGGCAAGGGCGGCATCGGCAAGAGCTTCACGCTCGCAAACCTCAGCTACATGATGGCCCAGCAGGGCAAGAAGGTCCTGCTGATCGGCTGCGATCCGAAGAGCGACACCACCAGCCTGCTGTTCGGCGGCAAGGCCTGCCCCACCATCATCGAGACCAGCAGCAAGAAGAAGCTCGCCGGCGAAGCGGTGGCCATCGGCGACGTCTGCTTCAAGCGTGACGGCGTCTACGCGATGGAACTCGGCGGGCCAGAAGTGGGCCGCGGCTGCGGCGGCCGCGGGATCATCCACGGCTTCGAGACGCTGGAAAAGCTGGGCTTCCACGACTGGGGCTTCGACTTCGTTCTGCTCGACTTCCTGGGCGACGTCGTCTGCGGCGGCTTCGGCCTGCCGATCGCGCGCGACATGTGCCAGAAGGTCATCGTCGTCGCCAGCAACGACCTGCAGTCGCTGTATGTCGCCAACAACGTCTGCAGCGCGGTCGAGTACTTCCGCAAGCTCGGCGGCAACGTCGGCGTCGCCGGCGTGGTGATCAACCGCGACGACGGCACCGGCGAGGCCAAGCTCTTCGCCGAGAACGCCGGCATCCCGGTGCTGGCCACCATCCCGGCCAACGAGGACATCCGCCGCAAGAGCGCCAGCTACGAAATCATCGGCCGCCCCGGCACGCAGTGGGCGCCGCTGTTCGAGGAACTGGCCATCAACGTGGCCGAAGCGCCCCCGGTGCGCCCGAAGCCGCAGACGCAGGACCAGCTCCTGGGCCTGTTCTCGGCCGAAGTGACCGGGCGCGACTTCAAGATGGAGCCGGCCACGCTGTTCGACATGGTGGGCAAGACGGAAATCATCAAGCCCACCCTCGAAGTCATCTACGACGCGGCCTGATCATGAGCTGCCACGCCGCCCCCGAACAAGCCAAGGCCGTCGCCGAGGCGACCCGCGCCACGCTGGAACAGTACGCGCAGGACTACCCCAAGGGCCCGCACGACCAGCCGCAGAGCATGTGCCCTGCCTTCGGGTCGCTGCGCGTGGGGCTGCGCATGCGGCGCACCGAGACCATCCTCTCGGGTTCGGCGTGTTGCGTGTACGGCCTGACCTTCACCTCGCACTTCTACGGCGCCCGCCGCAGCGTGGGCTACGTGCCCTTCAACAGCGAGACCCTCGTCACCGGCAAGCTGTTCGAGGACATCCGCGAGGCCGTCTACAAGCAGGCCGACCCAGCCAAGCTGGACGCCATCGTCATCATCAACCTCTGCGTGCCCACGGCCAGCGGCGTGCCGCTGCAGCTGCTGCCCAAAGAGATCAACGGCGTGCGCATCATCGGCATCGACGTGCCCGGTTTCGGCGTGCCCACGCATGCGGAAGCCAAGGACGTTCTCGCCGGTGCGATGCTGAAATACGCGCGCGCCGAGGCAGAGGCCGGCCCCGTGACCGCGCCCCGCGGCGGCGTCAGTGACAAGCCCACCATCACGCTGCTCGGCGAGATGTTCCCGGCCGACCCGGTGGGCATCGGCATGATGCTCGAGCCCATGGGCCTGGCCGCCGGCCCCGTGGTGCCCACGCGCGAATGGCGCGAGCTGTACGCCGCGCTCGATTGCGCCGCCGTGGCCGCCATCCACCCCTTCTATACCGCCAGCGTGCGCGAGTTCAAGGCTGCCGGCCGCAGCGTGGTGCCTTCGGCGCCCGTGGGCCACGACGGCACCGAGGCCTGGCTGCAGGCGATCGGCGTCGCGTGCAACGTGCCCCAGGCCATGATCGACGCGTCCAAGAACAAGTGGCTGCGTGCCATCCGCGCCGCGCTGGCCGCCAAGCCCATCAAGGGCCGCATCACCGTCAGCGGCTACGAGGGCAGCGAGCTGCTCGTGGCACGGCTGCTGGTCGAGAGCGGCGCCGAAGTGCCCTACGTCGGCACCGCTTGCCCGAAGACCGAATGGAGCGCGCCCGACCTCGACTGGCTGGAGTCGCGCGGCGTGCACGTGCAGTACCGCGCCTCGCTCGAGCAGGACCTGGCCGCGATGCGCGAATGCAAGCCCGACCTCGCCATCGGCACCACGCCCGTGGTGCAGGCCGCGAAGGAAGCCACGATCCCGTCGCTGTACTTCACGAACCTCATCTCCGCCCGGCCGTTGATGGGCCCGATGGGCGCAGGTTCGCTGGCGCAGGTGATCAACGCCGCGATCGCCAACAAGGGCCGCTTCGACACGATGCGCGAGTTCTTCGGCGAAACCGGCCAGGGCGACAACGCCGGCGTGTGGGAAGACACCCCCGTGGCGCGCCCCGAGTTCCGCGCCGAGACGAAGCGCCAGGTCATCCGCATCCAGAAGCGTCGCAAGGCCGAGGAGATGATATGAGCCGTCTCGTCCACACCCTTCGCCGCCCGGGATCCGGGTTCTCGACGCCCGCCGGGCGGATGGGCGGGCGCTGACATGTACGTCCTCGATCACGATCGCGCCGGCGGCTACTGGGGAGCCGTCTACGTCTTCACGGCCATCAAGGGCCTGCAGGTCGTCATCGACGGGCCGGTGGGTTGCGAGAACCTGCCCGTCACCAGCGTCCTGCACTACACCGACGGCCTGCCGCCGCACGAACTGCCCATCGTCGTCACCGGCCTCGGCGAGGAACAGCTCGGCCGCGAAGGCACCGAAGGCTCCATGAAGCGGGCGCACGCCACGCTGGACCCCGACCTGCCCAGCGTCGTCGTCACGGGCTCCATCTCCGAGATGATCGGCGGCGGCGTCACGCCCGAAGGCACGACGATCGCGCGCTTCCTGCCGCGCACCATCGACGAAGACCAGTGGCAGTGCGCCAACCGCGCGATGTACTGGCTGTGGACGGAGTACGGCGTCAAGCGCGTGCCGGCCCGTACGCCGTTCGCTGAGCGCCCCGCCGGCGAGAAGCCGCGCGTGAACATCATCGGCCCCTGCTACGGGCAGTTCAACATGCCCAGCGACCTGGCCGAGATCCGGCGCCTGGTCGAGGGCATCGGCGGCGAGATCAACATGGTCTTCCCGCTCGGCAGCCACCTGGCGGATGTCGCCAAGCTGGCCGACGCCGACGTCAACGTCTGCATGTACCGCGAGTACGGCCGCATGCTGTGCGAAGCGCTCGAGCGGCCCTACCTGCAGGCCCCCATCGGCCTGCACAGCACCACTGCCTTCCTGCGCCAGCTCGGCGAACTGCTGCACCTCGACCCCGAGCCCTTCATCGAGCGCGAGAAGCACACCACCATCAAGCCGATCTGGGACCTGTGGCGCTCGGTCACGCAGGATTTCTTCGGCACCGCGAACTTCGCGGTCGTGGCCGGCGAGACCTACGCACGCGGTATCCGCCACTTCCTGGAAGACGAGCTCGGACTGCCGTGCAACTTCGCGGTGTCGCGCCTGCCGGGCCAGAAGACCGACAACGCCGCCGTGCGCGAGATGGTCCACGCGCAGCCGCCGCTGGTGATGTTCGGCTCCTACAACGAGCGCATGTACCTGGCCGAGGTCGGCGGCGCGGGCCACGGCCCGAAGCCGGCCTACATCCCTGCATCGTTCCCGGGCGCCATCATCCGGCGCGCCACCGGCACGCCGTTCATGGGCTACGCCGGCGCCACCTACCTGGTGCAGGAGTTCTGCAACGCGCTGTTCGATGCGCTGTTCCACATCCTGCCTCTGGGCACCGAGCTCGACCGCATCGAGGCCACTCCCGCCCGCGACCATCGCGGCGACACGCGGCCCTGGGACGAAGAAGCGCAGACCCTGCTGCAGACGCTCGTGCAGCGCCAGCCGGTGCTCGTGCAGATCTCCGCCGCCAAGGCCCTGCGCGACCGCGCCGAGCTCGAAGCCCGCGCCGCAGGCGAACCCCGCGTCACCGCGGAACGCGTGGCGCGCAGCGGTGCGGCACTGAAACTCGGGGAGCCGGCATGAGCCAGCGCCCCACACAAGATGACGCGGCGTTCTGCCGCGGCTGCCCCTGGCGCGCGGGCCCTCGGCGCGACCTCGGCTGCAAGGCCGGTTTAAAGGACAAGTCCCATGGCTGAACGAAGAACTTCGATCTCAGGCCTGACCGACGACGAAGCCCAGGAATTCCATAAGTTTTGGGTTCAAGGCTTCGTGGGCTTCACGGCTGTCGCCGTCGTGGCTCACCTGCTCGTCTGGATCTGGCGCCCCTGGCTCTGATCACCTGACGCATCCGTGCTCAGCAAAGGAAACGACATGGCTCAATCCCTCAATGTCCTGCACAAGTCCGTCGTCCAGAAGGACCGACGAAGCTTCTGGCCGATCTTCGCGCTCAGCTTCGCCGTCTTCATGACGATTGCCGTGGCGGGCCAACTGCTCGGGTGGCAATGGCGCTCCTGGCTGCCGGGTGCAGAAGGTGTGAAGTCCCTGCATGGCGGTGTCAAGGCTGCGGTCTACACCTTCATGTCCAACCTCTCTTAGGAACACAAATCATGTGGAGAATCTGGCGTCTCTACGACCCGCTGCGAGCGATGGTCGTACAAGGCATCTTCCTCTTCGCGCTGGCGGCGATGATCCATCTCGTCCTGCTCAGCACGAACAAGTTCAACTGGCTGGACGGCCCCCGGGCCAAGGCCGTGGCGTCGCAGAACGCCCCGATGCCGACGGCAGTTGCTGCCGCCGTCACAGGCAAGTAAGGGCTTCACAGCCGAAAGGCCGGTCCACGGTGACGGGTGACCGTCGTCCGGGGCCGGCCAACTGAACACAGACTGGCGCTGCGGCGTCCGGTCGGAGGTAGACGACATGGCCATGCTGAGCTTCGAGCGCAAGTACCGCGTACGCGGTGGCACGCTGATCGGCGGTGATCTTTTCGACTTCTGGATGGGGCCGTTCTACGTCGGCTTCTTCGGGGTCACGACCATCTTCTTCAGCTTCCTCGGAACCGCGCTGATCCTCTGGGGTGCAGCGACGGGCCCGACCTGGAACCTGTGGCAGATCAACATCGCGCCACCTGACCTCAGCTACGGCTTGTCGCTTGCGCCATTGGCCGAGGGCGGGCTCTGGCAGGTCATCACCGTCTGCGCGCTCGGGGCATTCGCCTCCTGGGCCCTGCGCGAGGTGGAGATCTGCCGCAAGCTCGGCATGGGGTACCACGTTCCCGTCGCCTTCGGCTTCGCGATCTTCGCGTACTTCACGCTGGTGGTGATCCGCCCGGTGCTCATGGGCGCCTGGGGCCACGGCTTCCCGTACGGCATCTTCAGTCACCTCGACTGGGTGTCCAACGTCGGCTATCAGTACCTGCACTTCCACTACAACCCGGCGCACATGCTGGCGGTGAGCTTCTTCTTCGCCACCACCTTCGCATTGAGCCTGCACGGCGCCCTGGTGCTCTCGTCCACCAACCCCGCCCCGGGCGAGACGGTGAAGACGCCCGAGCACGAGGACACGTTCTTCCGCGACGCCATCGGCTACTCGGTCGGCACGCTGGGCATCCACCGCCTGGGCCTGTTCCTGGCGCTGGCCGCGGTGTTCTTCAGCGCCGTCTGCATCGTGATCAGCGGTCCCTTCTGGACGCGCGGCTGGCCCGAGTGGTGGGGCTGGTGGCTGAACCTTCCGATCTGGGCCCAGTGGCCGCTCGCCAAGTGAGCCCACGAGGAGAATAGACATGGAATACCAGAACCTCTTCACCACAGTGCAGCCCGTCGGGCCGGTGCACATGGGCATCCCGCTGCCCGCTGGCAACAGCGAGCGGACCGGTCGCGTGCCGCTGCACATCCACCTGATCGGCCGCCTCGGCAACGCCCAGATCGGCCCCATCTACCTGGGTGGCCTGGGCCTCGCGTCCCTGATCTTCGGGATGCTGTCGTTCAACATCATCGGCTTCAACATGCTGGCGCAAGTCGGCTGGGATCCGATCCAGTTCGTGCGCCAGCTGTTCTGGCTGTCGCTGGAGCCGCCGCCGCCTGGGTATGGCCTCAGCTTGCCCCCCCTGAACCAGGGCGGCTGGTGGCTGATCTCCGGCCTGTTCCTGACGATCTCGCTGCTGCTGTGGTGGGCCCGCATGTACCGGCGCGCCCGCGAGCTCGGCATGGGAACGCATGTGCCCTGGGCATTCGCTGCAGCCATCTGGCTTTTCCTGGTGCTCGGATTCTTCCGCCCCGTGCTGATGGGCAGCTGGGGCGAGGCGGTGCCGTTCGGCATCTTCCCGCACCTGGACTGGACGGCGGCCTTCTCGCTGCGCTACGGCAACCTGTTCTACAACCCGTTCCATGCGCTGAGCATCGCCTTCCTGTACGGCTCTGCGCTGCTCTTCGCAATGCACGGCGCCACCATCCTGGCGGTCAGCCGCTTCGGCGGCGAGCGCGAGATCGAGCAGATCACCGACCGCGGCACGGCCAGCGAACGCGCGGCGCTCTTCTGGCGCTGGACGATGGGCTTCAACGCGACGATGGAATCCATCCACCGCTGGGCCTGGTGGTTCGCGGTGCTGTGCCCGCTGACCGGCGGCATCGGCATCCTGCTGACCGGCACCGTCGTCGACAACTGGTATCTGTGGGCCGTGCAGCACGGTGTGGCGCCGCCGTATCCGCAGGTGTTCCCGGGGGTCGTGGATCCCGCTCTGACGCTGGGGGTCAAGCCATGAACCGAATCATCCGCATCCTGATGGCCGCAGCCGCCGGCCTCGTGCTGACCGCCTGCGAGCGCCCGCCGGTCGACAGTGTCCAGCACGGCTACCGCGGCACGGGCATGCTGCAGGTCTACAACCCGCGCACGATCGCCGAGCAGATTCCCGGCAACCAGCCTCCGGCGGCCTTGCCCGCGGCATCGTCCGAAGGCCCGAAGGCCAGGGACATCTTCCAGAACGTGCAGGTCCTGGGTGATCTCAGCGTCACGCAGTTCACGCGCCACATGACGGCGATCACGTCGTGGGTGGCGCCGCAGGAAGGTTGCGCCTACTGCCACAACCTGCAGAACCTGGCGGACGACGGCAAGTACACCAAGGTGGTGGCGCGCAAGATGCTGCTGATGACGCAGCAGATCAACGCACAGTGGAAGCCTCACGTGGCGGAGACTGGCGTCACCTGCTACACCTGCCACCGCGGGAACAACATTCCGCAGCAGGTGTGGTTCACCGCCCCGGCTCAGCAGAACGGCTCCAACTTCATCGGCGACCTCGCGCAGCAGAACCAGCCTTCGCCGGTGGTCGGCCTGGCATCGCTGCCGTACGACCCGTTCACGCCGTACCTGCTCAACGACCTGCCGATCCGCGTGAACGGCGAGACGGCACTGCCCACGGGCAACCGGCAATCCATCAAGCAGGCCGAGTTCACGTATTCGCTGATGGACCACATGTCCACCTCGCTGGGCGTGAACTGCACCTACTGCCACAACACGCGGAACTTCGCGACCTGGGACGGCAGCTCGACGCAGCGTGTGACGGCCTGGCACGGCATCCGCATGGCTCGCGAGCTCAACCAGAAGCACATGGTGCCGCTGACCGACACCTTCCCGGCCAACCGCAAGGGGCCCACGGGTGATGTCGCCAAGGTGAACTGCAGCACCTGCCACCAGGGCGCCTACAAGCCCCTGTACGGTGCGAAGATGGCCAAGGACTACCCGGAGCTGCTGGGCCCGATCGTTCCGGCGCCTGCTGCCGACGCGGCCTCGGCCCCCACAGTGGTCGGCATGGCTCCGGCGCAGCCGGCCACGCCGAAGAAGTGACGCTGGCGGGACGGCGCATGAACCCGCCGTCCGCAGCCACCGGCGAGGTGGCCGTCGTGGTGCTGGCGCAGATGGCGCCGGGCGCCCGCGCCTGGGGTTGGTGGCGCATCGTCCGCGGCCCGGGCGCGCTCAGACGCGAACCCGGGCTCCGTTTTGCCAAGGTCCTGGGCAGCGGCCACGAAGGCGGCTTCGGGCTGCGCCCGAGTGCGTCTCGCCTGGGCCTCTTCCTGCTCTTCGACGGCGAAGCCTCGGCACGTGGGTTCATCGATCGATCCGCCCACCTGCAGGCCTGGCGCCGGCACGCCTGCGAATGCTGCGTGGCGCTCCTGCGCACGACCTCGGCCCGCGGGCAGTGGGATGGTCACGTGCTCGAGGTGGCGCCGCCTTCGCCCGAAGGTGACTCGCCAGAACGTCAGTCCCCGGTTTCCCACGCTGACGCTGTCTCCAGCGGCAATCGAAACTACAACGGCAATGGCAACGCCGGGCTCGCCCCCGGCGCGGTGGCCGTGCTCACCCGTGCGTCCATCCGCCCCAGCCGCATCTTCGCCTTCTGGCGCCACGCGCCCCCGTCCGAAGCCGCGCTGGCGCGCTCACCCGGCTGCCGGCTCGCCGTCGGCCTGGGCGAGGCGCCGCTGCTGCGCCAGGCCACGTTCAGCGTCTGGGACAGCGTGGCCGACATGCAGGCCTACGCCCGCGGCGCAGCCCACGGCGAAGCGGCCCGCGCCGCCTACTCGGGTAGCTGTTTCAGCGAGAGCCTGTTCGCCCGGTTCGTGCCGCTGGCGCTGCAGGGCCAGTGGAAGGGGCGTGCCTATGGCTGAGCCAACTGAGCGAACCCGCATGGGCTGGATGGCCGGGCAGGGCGCATTCCACCGTCTGGCCGCCTCGAGGGTGGACAACGCCCTGCGCGGCACGAAGGCATTCCAATGAGCAGGTCGGCCGAACCCCGGGTCATCGTCGTCGGCGCCGGCATCGGCGGGCTCGTCAGCGCACTGCTGCTGGCCTCGCGCGGCGTGGCCGTCACGCTGGTCGAGGCGCAGCCCGAGCCGGGCGGCAAGATGCGCCGCGTCGCGGTCGACGGCGCCTGGATCGACGCGGGCCCCACGGTCTTCACGATGCGCTGGGTCTTCGACGAGATCCTCGCCATGGCCGGCACCACGCTGGACCAGACGCTGCAACTGAGCCCGCTCGACATCCTGGCCCGTCACGCGTGGCGCGGCCAGCCCGACACGCTGGACCTGCACGCCGACCCCGCGCGCTCCGCCGAGGCCATCGCGGCCTTCAGCAGCCCGGCCGAGGCGCGGCGCTTCTCGGCCTTCTGCCGCCAGGCCCGCGAGGTCTACAACGCCCTCGAAGGCCCCTACATCCGCGGCGAGCGGCCGAGCCTGCTGGGCCTGGGCCGAAGCCTCGGGCCGCGCGGCCTGGCCACGCTGGCCGGTCTGGGCCCGTTCGCCAGCCTGTGGCGATCGCTGGCCACGCACTTCCATGATCCCCGCCTGCAGCAGCTCTTCGGCCGCTACGCCACCTACTGCGGCGCATCGCCGTGGCAGGCGCCGGCCACGCTGATGCTGGTGGCGCAGGTCGAGCTGGCAGGTGTCTGGGGCGTCAAGGGCGGCATGCACGCCGTGGCGCAGGCATTCGCCGCGCTGGGCGAAGGGCGCGGCGTCACGTCGCGCTACGGTTGCCCCGTCCAGCGCATCGTCGTCGAGAACGGGCGAGCCACCGGTGTGGAACTCGCGGACGGCGAGCGGCTGCAGGCCGACGCCGTAGTCTTCAATGGCGATGCGCAGGCGCTTGCGCTCGGCCTGCTGGGCGAGCCGGTGCAGCGCGCCGTGCCCGCCCGCAAGCCCGCGCAGCGCTCGCTCTCGGCCGTGACCTGGGCCATCCACGCCCGCACGGGCGGCTTCCCGCTCGTGCGCCACAACGTGTTCTTCGACGACGACTACCGTTCGGAGTTCGACGACATCTTCCGCCGCCGCCGGCTGCCGCAGCAGGGCACGGTCTACGTCTGCGCACAGGACCGCAGCGATGCCGGTCCGGCGCCTGCCGGCCCCGAACGCCTGCTGTGCCTGGTGAACGCGCCGGCCGACGGCGACCAGCGGCGTTTCGACCCCGAGGAGACTGACCCATGCGAGCACCGGAGCCTGGCGCTGCTGCGCCACTGCGGCCTGGAACTGGCGCCTCGCGCACACCAGGTGGTGCGGACGACCCCGCACGACTTCAACCGCCTGTTCCCGGGCAGCGCGGGAGCGCTCTACGGCATGGCGACGCACGGCTGGATGTCATCGTTCCGTCGGCCGGGTTCGGCGAGCGCGATACCGGGGCTCTTCCTGGCGGGGGGCAGCGTGCACCCGGGGCCGGGGGTGCCGATGGCGGCGCTCTCGGGCTGGCGCGCGGCCGAGGCCACGATGGCGGCCCTCGCTTCGACGCGCCGGTGGCACCCGGCGGCTACCTCTGGTGGTACGTCGACGCCGTCAGCGATGACGGCCGCCACGCGCTGACCATCATCGCGTTCGTCGGCAGCGTCTTCTCGAGCTGGTATGCCATGGCGCGGCACGGCAAGGGCGCCGCCGTGAACCCGGACGACCACTGCGCCATCAACGTCGCGCTGTACGGCGCCGGCGGCCGCCGCTGGACCATGACCGAACGCGGCGCGCGCTGGGTGCGTCGCACGCCCGAGCGTTTCGACGTCGGCCCGAGCCACCTGCGCTGGGACGGCCGCAGCCTGCTGATCGACATCGACGAAGTGGGCGTGCCGATTCCGCAGCGCGTGCGCGGCACCGTGCGGGTGACGCCGCAGGGCGCGCCGTGCCGGTTCGTCGCCGACCTGGACGCAGCCGGCCGGCATCGCTGGGGCCCGATCGCGCCCTGCGCGCGCGTCGAGGTCGACCTGGCATCACCCGGCACGAGCTGGGGCGGCCACGCCTACCTGGACAGCAACGAAGGCGACGAACCCATCGAGCGCCCGTTCGCGAGCTGGGACTGGTCGCGCTCGCTGATGCCCGACGGCAGCACGGCCGTGATCTACGACGTGCGCCCCCGGGCCGGCGCAGACCGTGTCATCGCACGCCGCTTCTCGCCCGATGGCAGCGATGTCGCCTTCGAGCCACCGCCGCGCCAGGCGCTGCCGCGCACCGGCTGGCGCATCGACCGGACCATGCGCACGGAGCCCGGCGAGCCCGCACGCGTGACGCAGACGCTGGAGGACACGCCGTTCTACACACGCTCGATGCTCGATTCCACGCTCTTCGGCGAGCGCGTGATGTCGGTGCACGAGACGCTGAGCGTGCCCCGCCTCGAATCGTGGCCCGTGCGGATGATGCTGCCCTTCCGGATGCCCCGGCGCGGCTGATCAGGGGCAGCCGGCGGCCCCGGCGCGGACGAAGCGGCGCCCGTCGTCCTGCTGCAGGGCGCCACCCTGCCACTGCAGTCGGTCGCCGTGCACGCCCACGGCCTGCAGCCGCGCGCCCTCGATGCGGCCGTCGAAGACGCGCACCGGCGCGGCCTGCCCGCTGGCCGCCTGCCCGCGCGCTGTCAGCGTGGCGGAAAACGCCTGGAAGCGCTGCGTGATCTCCAGCTGCGCGCCAGTGGCGCACCACAGGCCCTGCACCTGCGCGGGCACGGTCCAGAGGTGCACGCGGGAGAGCTTCTCGCGCCCGATGGCCTTGTCCGGCACGTCGATGGTGAGCGTGCGGTCGGGCGCCCAGTCGCCCATGTCCCAGTCGTGGGAGACGATGCGCGTGCCGGGTGCCAGCGCCAGCAGGCGCGGGCGCAGCTGCAGGTTCACCTCGGGCAGCAGGTACATCGTCACCACGGTGGCGCGGGCGAGGTCGGTGCGGAAGAGGTCCTGCTCCAGGAACTCGACGCGCTGCGCCACGCCTGCGCGCCGCGCATTGGCCCGGCTCTGCACCACCAGCTCCGGCACGATCTCGACCCCCAGGCCGCTGGCGCCGAAGCGCCGTGCCGCGGTGATGACGATGCGGCCGTCGCCGGAGCCGAGATCGATCACGTGGTCAGACGCCTTCACCCCCGCCGCCTGCAGCATGGCCAGCGTGACCTGGTCGGGCGTCGTGATGAAGGGGACTTCTTCCTGTGCCCACGCGGGGGCGGTGGCCAGCAGGGCCAGGGGGAGCCAGTTGCGCATGGGGCGAGCTTAATGGCTCGCGCGGCGGGATGCGCGCGATGCGGCCGTCACCTCTATCGATGACGAGCCTCGGGCTCGGGCCTTGATCCGTTTCGCGGAACCGGAAACCATCGGCACACGGGGCCGGGTGTTGCGTCCTTGCGCTGCACCTTCGACCCAGGCCCCGCCCATCTTCACAGGAGAGACGCCATGATTCCATCCGTTCCGATGCGGCGATACGGTGCGCGCGCCGCGGTCCTCGGCGCCCTGTCGACCTTCCTGTGCGGCGCCGGCGCATGGACGATGGACGAGTCGCCGCGCACGGTCCGGATGATCGGGGTGCACGAGTCTCCGGTCGGCTTCGTCAGCCTTGCCGAGCCGGTGCCTGCCACATGTGTTCATGGCCACCTCTATTTCGACCTCGCTACGCCGCTTGGCAAGGCGCTGTTCGCGACGCTGACCGTGGCGAAGACCACCGGTCAGAAGGTCCGTGTCGGCTACACGCCGCCGGAAACCACCGGGAACTGCTGGCTGCAGTTGGCCGCGCTGGTCTGAGTCGCCGCCCCGACTGCGCATGAACGTGCGATTCAACAACGGGAGCTGGACGTCCGCATCGTGCAGCGTGCAGCGCCATCGCAGGCGGTTCCTGTTTCGGGCGGTGTGGGTCCTTGCGTTGATGGCGGGGCTCGGCGGGCTGAATGGCTGGCAGGCACACCAGGCGGTCGTTCGGGCGCGCGCGGTCGCCGCAAGTCCGCTGGCGGTGTTGCAAGCGACATCTCTGCCGCAGCCCGAACCTCTGCGCAGGCAGAGCCTCCTCGATGCGTTGCCCCTTGCGGCACCCACGTGGGCACTGCTGCAGGGGCTTCAGCGCGCCAGCCAGAGCGCCGGCGTCACGCTCATGGCTGTCTCCGTGGCGCAGCGCCCCGCGCAGGAGCGGCAGCCCGGCCGAGCGGAGATCCGGCTCACATTGCGCGGGGGCTACCCGCAGCTTCGCGCGCTGATCTCGCACACCGCGGCCGACCCGTCAGCGCCGATCCTGCACAGGCTCGCGATGCAGCGAACAGACACGGGCACCGACGTCGAGGCGCAGGTCGATTGGTGGCTGCCCACCCGAGTGATGCCATGAACGACGCCTTCGCGGCCGTGCCAAGGCGATGAGACCTCGGGTTCGCCCCCGGCTCGTCGCTCTGCTCGTCGGCAGCGCCTGCCTGGCGTTGATTGCGTGGTGGTGGGAATCCCAGGCGGCGCCCTCTGCGGAGCCGCCTGCCTTCGATGCCTTCGCCGGGGCCGGCCATGCGCAGGCCGGCAAGCCGCCCGGCGCTCCTGTTGCGCTGCCGCTCCCGGCCCGCTGGCCGCTGCTCGTGCTCTCCTCGTCCGGCAAGGACCCTTTCACCGGCATGTCGCCGTCCGTTCAGCCGCCCTTGCCGGTGCCCGAGGGCGCGAATGCGGTGGTCCTGCCGGCATTCGCGCCAGGCGCGGCAACGGCGCAGGTGCCTGCGCCGGAGCCAGTGACGCCGGTGGCGCCGCCGGTCAGTTACCGATTCGTCGGCACCTTTGTCGGCCCCGGCGCGCTCCCACGTGTCTATGTGGCCAGCGGTGATGCGAACCACGAAATCGGCCCGGGAACGCTGTTGCCGGACGGCTACGTGGTGGAGAGCATCGGGCCGCAGGCCATCCGACTCCGCCACCCCTTGCTCGACGGGCTGGCCGAGATTCCTGTTCCGCCAGCCGCCGAGGCGGGCCGGTGAGGCCACCGTTGCGCAGTTGGGCCTGGGCCTGGCTCTGGCTCTGGCTCTGGCTCTGGGCCGCCTTGTCCGCGGGCCTGGGCGGGTGTGCCGAGAAGACGATCCACCGCGAGTCGCAGAGCGCGATGGCTCGCGGGGACCATGAAGGCGCGGTGCAGCGTCTCGAAGCAGGCCTTCGCGACCACCCCGAGAGCACGGCGCTGCGCAGCAGCCTGTTGCAGGCCCGGACGCAGGCGATGTCCCGCCTGCTGTCCCAGGCCGCGAGCCTGCGGTCCCAGGGCAGGCCTGATGCCCTGCAGGAACTGCTCGTTCGCGCCCGTGATCTCGACCCCGGCAATCCGCGCATTCACGCTCTGCTGGCCGAGGTGGCCACCACCCGCCGGCAGGATGCCGCACTCGCCGAACTGGAGCCCCAACTCGGACGTCAGTCGCCCGAACTGCTGCAGCAACGCCTCGATCACGCACTGAAGGAGGACACCCGCCACCCCGGCCTTCAGGCCTTCCAGCGCAGCCTGGAGCGTGTTCGCCGGGAGGCCGCACCCCAGGGTTTCGAGCTGGCGCTGGCGGACGCCCGCCCCATCACGCTGGACTTCCGCGACGCCAGCCTGCGCATGGTCCTGGATGTGGTGTCCCGCCATAGCGGCATCAACTTCGTCATCGACCGCGATGTGCGGGCCGAGACGCGCATCACCGTGCTCCTGCGCGAAGCCCGGGTCGAGGATGCGCTGGATCTCATCATCGGGACCGGTCAGCTGGCCAGGAAGGTCGTCGACGCGCGCACCCTCGTGATCTACCCGGACACCGCCGAGAAGCGCCGCCAGTACCAGGACCAGGTGGTGCGGGTGTTCCACCTGGCCAGTGCCGACGCCAAGGGCGCCGCCGCGTTTCTGCGGGCCATGCTCGGGCTGCGGGAACCCTTCGTCGACGAGCGCAGCAACATGCTCGCCCTGCGCGAAGCGCCCGAGAACATCCGCCTCGCGGAACGGCTGATCGCGCTGTACGACACGGGCGAGCCCGAGGTCCTGCTCGATGTCGAGGTGCTGGAGGTGAGCTCCACGCGCCTGACCGAACTGGGCGTGAAGTTCCCCGACACCTTTTCGCTGACGGCGCTGCCACCGGCCGGCGGCAGCGGCCTCACGCTGGGCAACCTGCAGGACGTCGGCCGAGACCGCATCGCCGTCGGGGTCGCGGGGTTGCTGATCAAGCTGCGGCGCGAGGTCGGCGACTTCACCACGCTGGCCAATCCCAGCATCCGCGTGCGCAACAGGCAGCAGGCGAAGATCCTCGTCGGCGACAAGATCCCGGTCGTCACCACCACCACGGGTACCGGAGGCTTTGTCTCGGACTCGGTGAACTACCTCGATGTCGGCCTGAAGCTCGAGGTGGAGCCGACCGTCTTCGCCGACGACGAGGTGGCCATCAAGGTGGCGCTGGAGGTCAGCTCGTTGGGTCCCTCGGTGCGGACCGGCTCAGGCACCCTGGCCTATCAGATCGGCACGCGCAGCGCATCCACGCTGCTTCGCCTGCGCGACGGCGAGACCCAGTTGCTCGCCGGCCTGATCAGCCGCGAGGAGCGCATGAGCGCGAGCCGCGTTCCGGGTGTCGGCGATCTACCGGTGCTCGGCCGCCTGTTCTCCAGCCAGCAGGACAACGGCAGCCGCACGGAACTGGTCCTGGCCATCACGCCCCGCATCCTGCGCAACCAGCGCCGGCTCGATGCCTCCGAAGCCGAGCTGTGGGTGGGCACGGAATCCCAGCCGAGGTTGAGACGGCCCCCACCCGCCGCGCCTGTGCCTGCGTCAGCAGCAGGAGCAGGAGCAGGAGCAGGAGCAGGGCCGGGGGCAACGCCTGGGTCGGCCATTGCGTCCCCGCCTCTGGCGCCGCCTGCATCCCCCGGCATCCCGGGCTCCACCTCTTCCCTGGTCCCGCCGGCGGCCGCCCTGCGCTGGCAGGGCCCCGCCGAGGTGCCGACGGGCGGCACCGTCGACCTCGAACTCGTCCTCGACAGTCGCGCTCCGCTGCGTGGCCTGCCACTGGAGCTCTCATTCGACCCCCGCCTGCTTCGCCTCGTCGATGCCTTCGAGGGCGACTATTTCAGACGGGATGGCGCCGCCACGTCGTTCTCCAGCAGCGTCGATGCCGACCCTGGCCGGGTGCGCATCGGGGTGCTTCGCACGCAGGCCACCGGCGCGGCGGGCCAGGGCACGGTCGTCCGGCTGCGCTTCCAGGCACTGGAGGCGGGCAGTGCCCGCGTTGCTGTCGTGCGCGCGGACCCCGTGCAGGTGACTCCCGGCCTGTGGCATGGGTTGTCGCCCGTGGCATGGACGCTGCAGGTCCGATGACATCCACCATGCGTGAACGCGGTCATACCCTTGTCGAACTGCTGGTCGTGATGGCGGTCCTGGGCATCCTGTCGAGCATCGCCATGCCCCTGGCCGAGATGAGCGTGCGCCGTGAGCGCGAGCGTGAGCTTCGCCGTGCGTTGTGGGAGATCCGGGACGCCATCGACGCGTACCAGCGGGCCGGTGAATCCGGGGCGATTTCGGCGGCCGTTGCTGGCAGTCACCTGCCGCCCAACCTGGAAGCCCTCACGCGCTCCCACGCCGACCAGCGGCCGGGTCGGCGTGGCGTCCAGCTGCGCTTCCTGCGCCGTGTGCCGCGAGACCCGTTCGCCGACGCCCGGTTGCCGGCCGAACAGACCTGGGGCCTGCGCAGCCACAACTCGGAAGACGAACGCCCCGAGCCGGGCGCCGACGTGTTCGATGTCCACAGCCGGTCGGCGGGCGTGGGGATCAACGGCGTACCGCTCAGGCGATGGTGAGTCGCCATGCGAACCGACCCTCTCGCCCCGTCGGCCGAGGCTTCACCGTGATCGAGCTGCTGGTCGTGCTGGCCGTGGTCGCACTGCTGTCGGCCGTGGCCGCGCCGCGCTACGTGCAGCACGTCGACCGTGCGCGCGAGGTGGCGCTGCGGGAATCACTCGCCCGCATGCGGCAGGCCATCGACCACTTTCACGCCGATCAGGCCCGGTACCCCGAGGCGATACCGGAACTGGTGGCCAGCGGCTACCTGCGTGCCGTGCCTGTGGACCCCGTCACCGAGCGTGCCGACACCTGGGTGGCCGTGCCGCCACGGCAGCCCGCCGCAGGCGCGCTCTACGACATCCGCAGCGGTGCGCCAGGAGTCTCGAAGGATGGGAGCCCCTATGCGAGCTGGTGAAACCCAGGGCGGCTTCACGCTGCTCGCCCTGCTGGCCTTCATGGCCGTCACGACGCTCGGGCTGGCTGCGGCGGTGCCGCGCTGGTCGCACGAACGCCAGCGCGAACAGGAACGCGAGCTGATCCGCATCGGCACGGCCTACGCGCTGGCGCTCGAGCGTTATCGAGAGGTTTCGCCCGGCACGGCGAGGCGCTTTCCTGAGCGCCTGGAATACCTTCTCCGCGACCCCCGTTTCGTCGGCACGGTCAGGCACCTGCGGCGCCTGCATGACGATCCGATGGCCCTCGGCGTAGGTTGGCAGGTGCTGCGCGATGCGCAGGGTTCGATCATCGGCGTGCACAGCGGGAGCCCCCGGGCGCCGCTGTCCCGGGCCGCAACGGATCTTCGCGGCGAGCCGCTGCCGGATGCGACGTCCTACGCCCAATGGGTGTTCCGTGCGCGAGATCTGCCATGAGCAGGCATCGGCAGGGCCCTTCGTTCGAAGCGGGTTTCACCCTGCTCGAACTCCTGGTGGTCATCCTCATCATCGGCCTGCTGACCGGTGTCGTCGCACCGCGCCTGCTGGGGCAGATAGCAAGGTCCGAACTCACTGCGGCGCGCATGCAGCTGGGCGCGTTCGAGCAGGCCATCGAGGCCTTCCGCGTCGACATGGGCCGGTTCCCCTCCGATGCGGAGGGCCTGAGCGTGCTGGTGGAGCGGCCCGCCGACAGCCAGCGCTGGCGTGGCCCCTACCTGAAAAGCGCCATCCCGAGGGACCCCTGGGGCAGCGAGTACGTCTACCGCGCGCGCTCGCTGCGCGGACGGGATTTCGACCTCGTGTGCCTGGGGCCCGACAGGGCGCCGGGCGGCAGTGGCGACAACGCCGACATCACGCCGTGATGCTCCTCCATCACTCACCGATTTCATGCGGGAGACCTGTCTTGCGCTTCGACCTTCGCATCTTCGACATCGAGCTTGCCCAGGTGACATCGCGCACGCTGGATGCCCCGGATCTCCCCGCGGCGCGCGCCCTGGCGGCGGCGATGGGCGGCGCGGTGCTGTCGGTTCGCCCGCTGGACGGCGCCCGGAACCACGCGGTGCGGCTGGACGTCGCGCCCTGGTGCCGCGAACTGCGCACGCTGCTCGACGCCGGAATGACCGTTGTGGAAGCCCTGGAGACCTTGCGTGCGCAGGCATCCGACCCTGCCCGCGCGCGGCTTCACAGCGATCTGCTGGACACGCTGCACCAGGGCCTGGCCTTGTCGGAAACCATGCGGCGATCGGCCGTCTTCCCCCAGATGCTGATTGCGGGCGTCAAGGCGGGAGAGCGGACCAGCGCACTGGTGGGCGCGCTCGACGACTACCTGCGCCATCACGATCTCCTGGCGGCGCTGCGGCGGCGAGCGGTCAGCGCCGCCATCTACCCCACGATGGTGCTCGCCCTGGGCGTGGCCATCGCCGGCTTTCTTCTGGTGGTCGTCGCGCCCAGCTTCGCCGTGCTGTACGCCGAACAGCCGGCTGCGGTCAGCGGCATCACAGGAGTCGTGCTCGCGGCCAGCCGGCTGTTGTCGGAGCATCGGCCCGTCATGGCGGGTGTCATGGCGTCGATGTTGATGGCTGCTGCCTGGGCCTGGCACGGTGGCTGGCATGTCCGCTTCGGGTCGATGCTGCTCGATTCGATCGGTCCACTGCAGCGCCGGTTGGACGAGTACCGCCTGGCGATGCTGTATCAGTCGCTGGCACTCATGTTCCGGGGCGGCTTTGCCATCGACGAAGCGCTCACGCAGTGCGGTTCTCTGGCCCTGGGCAGACGGCTGGATGCGGGCATCGCCGCAGCACGGACGGCGGTGCTCTCGGGTGGGCGCGTCTCGGAAGCCTTCGGCGCCGCGGGCCTCGCTGACGACGTAAGCCGCCGACTGCTGGCCGTCGGTGAGCGCTCCGGCAACTTCGATCGTGTCCTGCAGGCCATTGCCCAACGGCACGCCGAGCGGTTCGAGACGCTGGTCGAGCGCGCGACACGCGTCATCGAGCCGCTGATGCTGCTGGGAGTGGCGCTGCTGGTGGGGGGTCTGGTGCTGCTTCTCTACATGCCGATCTTCGACATCGCGGGGAGTCTGGGTTGAACGACCGGTTGACTCAGGATTCAGCGTACCGCCAGGCTCTGGTGGACGCCCGACGACTTCACCGCTCGGGTGCCGGCACCGTGCTGGACGTGCTCATGCGGGGCACGGCCCCGGCCGATCTGCCGGCAATGCTCACGTGGCTCCAGGCGCATGCGGGTGCCCGTGCCGCGCCAGATCCGCGTGCCGTTCTCGCGATGCCGGAGTCCCTTCCCGACGGCATGGCGCTGGCGCTGGGCTGCACCGCGCTGCGCTTCGCGGACGAGTCGCTGGTCCGCATCGGCCTGGCCGACCCCTGGGATGAGGAGATCGTGGGCCGCGTGGCCAGCCGCCTGGGGCGGGCGCCGCTGCTGGCGGCGGCAGGCGCGGGGCTGCTGCCGTCTGCGGGCCCTGCGGCAGGGTCCGGCCAGACGGGTGACTCCGGCACGGGCACGGGGACGGGGACGGGGACGGTGGCCCCAGCCGGGGCATCGGTCGTGGACTTCGTCGATTCAGCCCTGCGCTGGGCGCATGCCCGTGGTGCGAGTGACGTGCACTTCGAGTGCGACCGCTCCGGCGTTTCCGTGCGGTGCCGGCTCGACGGCGTGATGCAGGATGTCTCGCGGCTCGACGATCCCCGGCGCGCGGAGGAGGTGATCTCCCGGATCAAGGTGCTGGCACAACTCGACATCACCGAGCGGCGCGTCCCGCAGGACGGGCGCTTTCGCTTTGCGCATCCAGGCGGCGAACTCGATCTGCGCGTGTCCATCATGCCCAGCGTGAGCGGCGAGGACGCCGTCCTGCGCCTGCTCGACAAGGCCCGCCTTCGTGGCGCCGGCGAGGCCGTCACGCTCGATCGGCTCGGCTTCTCCGGCGCGTCCGCCGCTAGCGTGCGCGAACTGGCGGATCTTCCGCACGGCATGCTGCTCGTCACCGGCCCCACCGGCAGCGGCAAGACCACCACCGTCTATGCCGTGCTGTCCGAGGTCAACCGCGGTACCGAAAAGATCATCACCATCGAAGACCCGGTGGAGTACGAACTGGCCGGGGTCCTGCAGATCCCCGTGAACGACCGCAAGGGGCTCAGCTTCGCGCGCGGCCTGAGGTCCATCCTGCGGCACGACCCGGATCGGATCCTGGTGGGTGAGATCCGTGATGCCGAGACGGCCGAGATCGCCGTTCAGTCGGCTTTGACGGGGCATCAGGTCTTCACGACCGTGCATGCGAACAATCTGCTCGACGTCGTCGGCCGCTTTCGCCACTTCGGGCTGGACATGCACGGCTTCATGTCCGCGCTGAACGGCGTTCTGGTGCAGCGCCTGGTCCGTGTCGTCTGCAAGGCCTGCTCGAGCCAGCGGCCTGCCCAGGCGCGCGAGCTCGAATGGCTGGCTGCCTGCGGGCACGCGTGCGCTGGCGTGCCGTCCGCGGTCGGCTGCGAAGCCTGCCGAGCCACGGGTTATCAGGGCCGCATCGTGTTGGCCGAGGTTCACGCGATCGATGATCCCCTGCGCGATCTCGTCACCGGCAACGCGTCCCTGTCGGCCCTGCGGGAGCGGGTCGACGGTGGCGGCGTACCGGGCCTGCATCGACAGGCGGCGGCTCTGGTGGCGGCCGGCGTCACCACTCTCGAGGAGATACGCCGTGTGGTGGGTTGGCGATAGCCTGGATGTCTACATCGGCGCCCGTCGCGCTGCCGTCTGCGCGGGCGACCGCCTGCTGCACGACGATAGCCTGCCGCAGGCGCCGCACGGCTTGCAGGCGTTGGACGCGTTGGACGCGGTGGACTCGTTGGATGCCGTGGCTGCGTTTGATGTGTCGTCTGCCTTGGGAAAGGTCTCGCATTGGCTCGGCGCGCTGCGCGCCAGACGGCGAATCCGGGTTTGGCTCGGCGGCTCGCTGTGCAGGCCGTTCCTTCTGCAGGGGCTTCAGGCTCTGCGCTCCGCCGCCGAGGTCGACGCAGCCGCCGGGGCGCTGGCTCGCAGGGCGATGGACTCCACGCCGTCGCGGTTCTGGCTGGCGCCCGCGCAGCGCGGTGACGCAGCCTGCCTGGGTGCAGCCGCCAGCGAGGCCGTCGTGTCGCGGATGGAGACTGCGCTGGCGCCCCTGTGCCGCGGCCGCCTGCGGATCGCACCCTGGTGGGGCGAGGGCGCACGGGTGCTGGCCCTCGCCAGGCGGGAAGCGTCAGGCAGCGTCATCGTCCGGGACTGCGATTCGCTCACCCTGCTGGCCTTCGCGGGCGACGCCTTCCGCTGTGTCCGGACAGCCGTGTCGGCCGACGAAGGCGTCCTGGAAGCCAGCCTGCAGCGCTGGCAGCTGTCACTCGACCTGGACACCGGGCGAGCCATGCGCCTCTCCCTGAGGCCCGATCCCCTGGCACCCGCTGGCGCCACCGGGCTGCGTATCGCACTGGCGCCGATCGTGGATCTGCGCCGATGAAGCCACCTGCGATCGACCTGGCCCGGCCCCGCCTGTGGCCCGAGTGGCTGGCCGCCGCTGTTCTGGTGGCGATGTCGGCACTGGCGGGCGCAGGGTTCTGGCTGGGGTTGAGCTGGCGGATGGAAGCCCGGGCGCTGCTGGACGCCGATTCCCAGGTGCGTGCGACGCAGGGCGTTTCAGGCGCTGGGCTGATCCCCGAGCCGTCGGTGGAAGCGGCGGAACCGGTAGATAGCAGCGCAGAGGCCGTTCAGGCCTTGCTGCGCGTGGCCCGGGCTCCGGTGGCCGAGCTCATGGCGGCGGTCGAGGATTCGATCGAGCCCGGGCTCAGGGTCGTCCGGCTCGAGATCGACGCCAGCCTGGGCGAGGCCCTGCTCGAGTGCGAGGCGCCAGGGTACGCCGAAGCCCTGGCCTGGTCGACACGCCTGAATGCCTCGCCAGCCACGCCACGCTGGGTCTGGGTCCGGTCGCGCCGGCAGGACGGCGCTGCGGGCGTCGTTTTCACGCTCAGCGCCAACTGGTAGCCGCAGCCGCCCCCGGCGGCGCTAGCATCGGGCACCCCCACCCGAGGAGCTTTCATGGCCACCAAGCCCGCCTTCGATGCCGACGCGCTGATCACGCAGTTCGAGACCGCCACCGCCCAGGGCAGCGCCAAGCTGCGCCAGGCCGTGAGCGACGCCACCCTGCAGGCGCTGCAGGGCCGCGAGCTGAGCCTGAAGAACATCCGCGCGGTGCTGGCCACCGTCACGCAGGCGGCCAACACGGGCCTGGCGAAGAACGCCAACCCCGCCATGGACCCGGATTCGATGATCGAGCAGGCCGTGCAGGGCATGGACGACGCGCTGCTGAAGGCCGTGGACGCGCACCGCGTGGCGCTGCAGCAGCTCACCGCGCAGGGCGCCGACCTGCGCGAGAAGCACCTGAAGAAGGCGCTCACCGACCTCGAGAAGTTCGAGGACATGCTGATGGGCACCGTGCAGAAGGGCGCCACCGGCATCGGCGAGCCTTTCGCCGCGGCCTGGGGCCAGATGGCGGAAAAGATGAATGCGGGCGGCACCCTGTCGGGCGCCCAGGCCGCCACCACCGCCGAGCAGATGGCACTGCAGATGCAGACCGCCCTGCGCGACAGCCGCGCCGCCGGGCTGCGCGCCGCGCAGGCGCTGGCCGAAAGCTACACCGCGATGGTGAGCGGCGTGCTCATCGGCATGTCCGACGCCATGCGCAGCCCCGCCGCCAAGACCCCGCGCAAGAAGTAGACCGTGGCCGAGGCCTTCAGCTTCTACTGGCACGACTACGAGACTTTCGGGCGCGAGCCGCGGCGGCACCGCCCGGCGCAGTTCGCGGGCGTGCGCACCGACGCCGAACTGAACGAGCTCGGCGAGCCGCTGGTGCAGTACTGCCAGCCGGCCCCGGACACCCTGCCCGACCCCGAGAGCTGCCTGCTCACCGGTATCCTGCCGCAGCATTGCCTGGAGCGCGGGGTGCCCGAGCACGCCTTCGCCGATGCCATCGAGTCCGAACTCGCGCGCCCGGGCACCTGCGGCGTGGGCTACAACAGCATCCGCTTCGACGACGAGGTCACGCGCCACCTGCTGTGGCGCTGCCTGGCCGACCCCTACGCCCGCGAATGGCAGAACGGCTGCAGCCGCTGGGACCTGCTGGACGTGGTGCGCGCCGCGTGGTCGCTGCGCCCCGAGGGCCTGCAGTGGCCGAAGCATGACGACGGCCGCCCCTCGTTCCGGCTCGAGCACCTGACGGCCGCGAACGGCCTGTCGCACGAGGCGGCGCACGACGCGCTGTCCGACGTGCGCGCCACCATCGCGCTGGCGCGGGCCGTGAAGCAGGCGCAGCCGCGCCTGTGGGATTTCTGCCTGAAGCTGCGTGAGAAGAGCGCCGTCTGGAGCGAGATCGGCCAGGGCCGCCCCTTCGTGCACCTGTCGGGCATGTATTCCGTGGAGCGAGGCTGCCTGGCCGTGGTGTGGCCGCTGGCCGTGCACCCGACCAACAAGAACGAGCTCATCGTCTGGGACCTTGCGCACGACCCGGCCGAATTGCCGACGCTGACGCTGGAGGAAGCCCGTGTGCGCCTGTTCACGCGCACGGCCGACCTGCCCGAGGGCGTGACGAGGCTGCCGATCAAGTCCATCCACGTCAACAAGTCGCCGGTGGTCTTCGGCAACCTGAAGGCGCTGGCCGGGGCCACCCAGCGCTGGCAGATCGATGTCGAGCAGGCCCTGCGCCACGCCGAGAAGGCCGCGACGCTGGGCAATGTCATGGACGGCCTGTTCCGCGAACTCTTCCAGCGGCCGGCCCCGGCGAACAAGCCCGATGTCGACGAAGACCTGTACGGCGGCTTCCTGAACAACGCCGACCGCGCGCTGCTGCAACGCCTGCGCCGCATGAAGCCCGCCGAGCTGGCGAACCGCCACCCGGCCTTCGACGACCCCCGGCTGGACGAACTGCTGTTCCGCTTCCGGGCGCGCAATTTTCCCGACAGCCTGAACGAAGCCGAGCACGAGCGCTGGGCCCTGCACTGCGCCGACCGCCTGCACGGCGGCGCCGGTGGTGCCACCACGCTGGCGAGCTTCATGGAGCACATCGACACGCTGGCGGAAACCGCCGACGACCGCGCTCAGGCGCTGCTCGAGGCGCTGGTGGACTACGCCGAAGGCATCGCGCCCGAAGCCTGAGGCCGGCTACGCCTGCAGCAGGAAGGGCAAGGCGGCGTCGAGCAGTTCCTGAGGCGCTTCCTCGGGGATGTAGTGGCCGCAGGGCAGCGCGCCGCCGCGCACGTCGTCGGCCACGCGGCGCCATTCGTCCAGCGGCTTGAAGCAGCGCTGCACCACGCCCATCTCGCCCCAAAGCGCCTGCAGCGGCATGGCCAGGCGGCGGCCGGCGTCGCGGTCGGCCCGGTCGTGCACCAGGTCGATGCCGGCGGCGGCGCGGTAGTCCTCGCACAGCGAATGCGCCGCGCCGGGCAGCGACAGGCAGCGTTCGTACTCGTCCAGCGCGCGCGGGTCGAACAGCGCCATGCCCTCGCTGCGCACGCCCATCGTGGCCTGCATGTAGCCGCGCGGGCTGGCTTCGATCAGCCGCTCCGGCATGGGTGCGGGCTGGATCAGGAAGAACCAGTGCCAGTAGGCGCGCGCATAGGCCTCGTTCGTCTGCTCGTACATGGCCAGCGTCGGCGCGATGTCCAGCACGGTCAGGCGGCTCACGGCCTGCGGGTGGTCCGCGGCGAGGCGGTGCGCCACGCGGGCGCCTCGGTCGTGCGCCAGCACCGCGAAGCGGGCGTGGCCCAGCGAGCGCATCAGCGCCAGCATGTCCTGCGCCATCGCGCGCTTGCTGTAGTTGCCGTGGTCGGCCTCGCCCGGCGGCCTGGATGAATCGCCATAGCCGCGCAGGTCGGGCAGCACGACGCTGAAATGCCGCGCCAGCTCGGGCGCCACGCGGTGCCAGATGGCATGCGTCTGCGGGTGGCCGTGCAGCACCAGCAGCGGCAGGCCCTGGCCGCCCGTCAGGGTGTGCAGCTCTACGCCGGGCGCCGTGGGCACGCGCTGGCTCTCGAATCCGGGGAAGAGGGTCTCCATGCGGTGTCCGTCGTGGTGTTGGATGCGGGATGATGCCTTGCGTTCGGCGGGGCCAGGAGCCTGTGGCGGCCTGGCGGGCGTGCGGGCGACCTTTGCGGCATCACGCCGCGCTGGTCCGGATCGCGTGGCGCACCAGCCGCTCGTAGGCCGGGCGGCAGGCATCCGCCACGCGGCGGCCCGCGTCGTCCAGCTCGGCCTCGCGCGGCTGCCAGGGCTCGAAGCCCGTGGAGCGCCACACCGCGTGGTACCAGTGCGGCGCCCACACGCCGTCGCTGGCGCGCGGCCCCGCCGGCCAGTTCAGCATGCGC
Source organism: uncultured beta proteobacterium (assembly GCA_903938815.1). Taxonomy (GTDB): domain Bacteria; phylum Pseudomonadota; class Gammaproteobacteria; order Burkholderiales; family Burkholderiaceae_C; genus Rubrivivax. The sequence continues at coordinate 2,324 of CAJAES010000121.1, read as the reverse complement.
TCCGTGAACGGCACCCCGGCGTCGGCGCACAAGGCGCGCAGGTGCGCGGCGGGGTCCTTCAGGAAGCGCTCGCCGTCGATCACCAGCGGCGCGCGGCCCAGCCGCTGCGCCACGGCGTCGAAGAGCTCGGCCTGCCGCAGCAGGCCGATGTCGGCCGGCTCGCAGCGCGCGCGAGACTTCACATAGCTCGCCACCACCAGCGCCGGGTCGCGCACGAGAAACACGTTGTGCAGGCCGTGCACCCAGGTGGTGTCGCAGCCGGGCAGCAGGTGGTGCGTCATGTGCTTCTGGTACCAGACGGGCATTCCGCCCGGCACCGCGCCGCCCAGGGCGGCCACCACCCGCGCCCAGTCGGTGTCTCCGGCGGCGATGACCTCGGCCGCGCCCGGGTGGTCCAGCGCTGTGGCCAGCAGGTAGTGCGCGTAGAGCGGTTCGTCGCTGACCGCGCAGTCGCCCCGGTTCTCCCAGGCGCGCATCAGCGCGGTGGAGATGTTCCGGGGGCCGCTCCACATCGCAATGCGGACTGGATCGCTCGGATTGGTTGGCATGGATGCAGCCCGTTGCACAATGGGGACCGATCCTAACCAACCCGGTCCTGCGCGCATGGAAGTCCCCACCCTGGAACACGCGGCTGTCTCGCAGATCCACCTGATCGGCGGCGAGAAGGGCGGCGTCGGCAAGTCGATGGTCTCGCGCCTGCTGGCCCAGTACTTCATCGACCGCCAGATCCCCTTCATCGGTTTCGACACCGACCGCTCGCACGGGTCGCTGCTGCGCTTCTACGCCGAGTACTCGTCGCCCGTGCTGACCGACCGCTACGAGGCCCTCGACAAGATCGTCGAGACCGCCATCGAGCACCCCGGTCGCCGCGTGCTGGTCGACCTGGCAGCGCAGACCCAGGAGCCCCTGGTGAAGTGGATGGACGAGTCCGGCGTGCTGGACATGGCCGACCTTTCCGGCATCGCCATCCACTACTGGCACGTGATGGATTCCGGCCGTGATTCGGTCGACCTGCTCAAGCGCCTGCTCGACCGCTTCGGCCAGCGCGTGCGCTACGTGATGGTCAAGAACCACCTGCGCGGCGACGATTTCGGCCAGCTGGAGCGTTCCGGCGAACTCGACCGCGCCATCGGTCTGGGCGCCCGCGTGATGGACCTCAAGCGCCTGCACGACAACGTCGTGCAGAAGATCGACGCGCGCAACAGCAGTTTCTGGGCGGCCCGCAACGTCAGCGCCATCGACGGCCCGGGCCTCGGCCTGATGGAGCGCCAGCGCCTGAAGCTCTGGATGAACAACGCCTTCGACGCCATCGAGCGCGTTGGCGTCTGAGGGCCGCATGAAGGTCTGCATCGTCGGTGCGGGCGCCATCGGGGGCTGCCTCGGCACCCGCCTGGCGCTTCACGGCGGCGTGCCGGTCAGCGCCCTGGCGCGCGGCGCCACCCTGGCGGCCCTGAAGGCGCATGGCTGGCGCATGGACAGCGGCGGGCAACGGCTGCAGGCGCCGGTGGCGGCCGCGTCCGAAGATGCGTCGGCCCTGGGCGTGCACGACCTCGTCATCGTGGCCGTGAAGGGGCAGGCGCTGGGCGCGCTGGCGCCGTCGCTGGCGCCGCTGGTCGGCCCCGGCACGGTCATCCTGCCGGCCATGAACGGCGTGCCCTGGTGGTTCGGCCAGGGCCTGCCCGGCGACGCCGCTGGCATGACGCTCGAGAGCGTCGACCCCGGCGGCGCCATCGCGCAGGTGCTGCCGCCGTCGCAGGTGCTGGGCTGCGTCGTGCACATCGCCGCGGCGCTCCGCGAGCCCGGGCTCGTGGAGCACCGCATGGGCCAGAGCCTGATCGTCGGCGAGCCCGGCGGCGGCGCAACGTCCCGGCTCGAAGCCGTGTCCGGACTGTTGCAGCGGGCGGGTTTCGACGTGATCCAGGAAGCCGCCATCCACCGCGCGCTCTGGTACAAGCTCTGGGGCAACATCACGATGAACCCCGTGTCGGCGCTCACCGGCGCCACGGCCGACCGCATCCTCGACGACCCGCTGGTGCGCGCTTTCTGCTCGTCGGTCATGCACGAGGTGGCGGCCGTGGGCAGGCACATCGGCTGCGGCATCGATCAGACGCCGGAAGACCGCCACGCCGTGACGCGCAAGCTCGGCGCGTTCAAGACCTCGATGCTCCAGGACGTGGAAGCCGGCCGCAGCATCGAGCTCGACGGCATCGCCGGCGCCGTGCGCGAGATCGCTGTCCGCCTGGGCGTGCCCACGCCCAACCTCGACGCGCTGTTCGGGCTCGTGCGGCTGATGGCACAGGGACGCAGCCTGTACCCGGTCTAGG
>CAJAES010000120.1 GCA_903938815.1 uncultured beta proteobacterium | reverse complement strand
CGCACGGCTCCCCCGAGCCCCCTCCGCGAGGGAGCTCCAGTCAGCCCTCGGCCTGATCGTCCAGCGTCGCGATCAGTTCGTCCAGCGTCGCGTAGAGCCGGGCCACGTCGGCTGGCCCCAGCTTGTCCTCGAGCGCCCGGTACGCGCCTTCGATCTCGGGCGCCATCTGCGTGGCCAGGCGGCGGCTCGTCGGCGTGGCCGAGATCGCCTGCCGGCGCTTGTCGTGCGCCAGGCCCTCGCGGTGGATCAGCCCCTGCTCCTCCATGCGCGCCAGGATGCCCGCGAGGCTGGGGCTGGACAGCCCGCACATGCGCCCGATCTGCCGTGGCTCCAGCGCGCCGTACTCCACCAGCACGCGCAGCACGCGCCATTGCTGCTCCGTCAGGCCGTGCGCGTTGAGGATGGGCCTGAACAGGCCGATCACGCGCTCCCGGGCCAGCAGCAGCAGCAGCGGCAGGTTGCGGTGCGAGAGCGTCGGATCGGGGGTCGATGCGGGCTTGACGGGGGGCATGGCGGCTGACTATATTGCTAACATGTTAGTGAATCAACCGCCCGCCGAAGCTTCGATGGCTGCCCCTGCTGCCCCTGCCGCCGTTCCTGCCGCCGTCCCGACCGTTCCCCCGGTCGCTGTGCCGATGGCGCCCTGGTCGCTCAGTGGCACCGTGCTGGGCGTGCTGCTCAACCACCGGGGCGCTCTCGCCGAGCTGGGGGACGCCGTGCACCAGCCGCCGTACAAGGCGCCGCCGCGCGCGCCGGTGCTCTACGTGAAGCCGCGCAACACCTGGTTGCCCAGCGGCGGCGTCGTCACGGTGCCGGCCAACGCGCCTGAGCTGGTTCTGGGCGCCACGCTGGCCGCCGTCATCGGCCGCACGGCCTGCGGCGTGGCCGCCGGGCAGGCGCTGTCGCACGTGGCGGGCTGGCTTCTGGTGGCCGATGTCCATGTCCCGCACGACGTCTTCTACCGGCCCTCGCTGCGCTGGCGTGTGCGCGACGGTTTCTGCCCGCTGGGCCCGGCCGTGGTGCCGCGCGACGCCGTGCCCGACCCGGACGCGCTGATGATCTCGGTCGAGGTGGACGGGCAGGTGGTGCACCGGGCCGGTACCGGCGACCGCGTGCGCGACATCGCCACGCTGATATCGGATGTCAGCGCCTTCATGACCCTCTCGCCCGGTGATGTGCTGATGCTGGGCGTGGCGGCCGGCGCGCCGCGTGTGCGGGCCGGGCAGGGCGCCCGCATCACGGCGCCCGGGCTCGCGCCGCTGGCCGCGCGATTCGTCGCCGGGGAGTCCGCATGAGGACCGCCCGCATCGCCTGGGGCGGCGCCATCCACGCCGCCGTGTCGCACGCGGACGGTGTGCAGCTGCCCGACGGCCGCGTGCTGGCCGAGGCCGACGTCGTCTGGCTGCCGCCGGTGCAGCCGGGCACGATCATCGCGCTCGGCCTGAACTACGCCGACCACGTGAAGGAGCTCAGCAAGGAGCTCTCCTCCACATCGGCCGAGGAGCCGCTGGCCTTCCTTAAGACGGTGTCTTCGGTGGTCGGCCACCGCGGCTTCACGCCGCGCCCCGCCGAAGCCGCCTTCATGCACTACGAGTGCGAGCTCGCTGTCGTCATCGGCCAGCCAGCGTGGCGCGTGAAGGCCGCGCAGGCGCTGGCGCACGTGGCCGGCTACACGGTGGCCAACGACTACGCCGTGCGCGACTACCTCGAGAACTGGTATCGCCCCAACCTGCGCGTGAAGAACCGCGACGGCGGCACGGTGCTCGGCCCGTGGCTGGTGTCGGCCGACGAGGTGCCCGACCCGCAGGCCCTGGCCCTGCGCACGCTCGTGAACGGCCGGCTCACGCAGCAGGGCAACACCTCGGACATGATCCACACCGTGGCGGCGCTCATCGAGTACCTGAGCCACTTCATGACGCTGATGCCCGGCGACATCATCCTCACCGGCACGCCCGAAGGCGTGGTCAACGTGAACCCCGGCGACCAAGTCGTCACCGAGATCGACGGCATCGGCCGCCTGCTCAACACCCTGGTCTGACATGCGCATCGAACACCTGATCAACGGCCGCGCCGTGCCCGGCACGGACTATTTCGAGACCGTCAACCCCGCCACTCAGGCCGTGCTGGCCGAAGTGGCCTCCGGCGGCGAAGCCGAGGTGAACGCGGCCGTGGCCGCCGCCAAGGCCGCGTTCCCGGCCTGGGCCGCCACGCCCGCCGCCGAGCGCGCGAAGGTGATGCGCCGGCTCGGTGAGCTGATCGCGAAGCACGTGCCCGAGATCTCGCGCACCGAGACCATGGACACCGGGCAGGTCATCGGCCAGACCGGCAAGCAGCTGGTGCCGCGCGCGGCCGACAACTTCCACTACTTCGCCGAGATGTGCGTGCGCGTGGATGGCCACACCTACCCCACGCCCACGCACCTGAACTACACGCTGTTCCACCCGGTCGGCCCCTGCGCGCTGATCAGCCCCTGGAACGTGCCCTTCATGACGTCCACCTGGAAGGTGGCGCCCTGCCTGGCGTTCGGCAACACCGCCGTGCTGAAGATGAGCGAGCTCTCGCCGCTGACGGCAGCGCGCCTGGGCGAGCTGGCGCTGGAAGCCGGCGTGCCGGCCGGCGTGCTGAACATCGTGCACGGCTACGGCAAGTCGGCGGGCGAGGCGCTGGTGCGGCACCCGGACATCCGCGCCATCTCCTTCACCGGCAGCACGGCCACGGGCGAGCGCATCGTCTCGACCGCCGGGCTGAAGAAGTTCAGCATGGAACTCGGCGGCAAGAGCCCCTTCGTGATCTTCGACGACGCCGACTACGCGCGCGCGCTGGACGCCGCCGTGTTCATGATCTTCTCGAACAACGGCGAGCGCTGCACTGCGGGCTCGCGCATCCTCGTGCAGCGCAGCATGCACGACCGCTTCGCCGCCGATTTCGCGGCCCGCGCCGCCCGCATCCGCGTCGGCGACCCGCTCGACGAGGCCACCATCGTCGGCCCCATGATCTCGCAGGACCACCTCGCCAAGGTGCGCCGCTACATCGAGCTCGGCCCCACCGGGGGCGCCGATCTGCTCACGGGTGGCCTGGAGCCGCCTGACCTGCCGCCCGAGTTCCGCGCCGGCAACTTCGTGCGGCCGACGGTCTTCGCGAATGTGAAGAACTCGATGCGCATCGCGCAGGACGAGATCTTCGGCCCCGTGGCCTGCATCATCCCCTTCGACGACGAAGCCGACGCGGTGCGGATCGCCAACGACACGCGCTACGGCCTGTCGAGCTATGTCTGGACCGAGAACCTCGGTCGCGCGCACCGCGTGGCGGCGGGCGTCGAGGCCGGCATGTGCTTCGTCAACAGCCAGAACGTGCGCGACCTGCGGCAGCCCTTCGGCGGCACCAAGGCTTCGGGCACCGGCCGCGAAGGCGGCACCTGGAGCTACGAGGTGTTCCTGGAGCCCAAGAACGTGTGCGTGTCGCTGGGCTCGCATCACATCCCGCACTGGGGCGTCTGAACGCCTCGCCCCGGGCGGCCTCCGAGCCGCCCGCCACGAACCGGAGACGCCCATGGGCAAGCTCGCACTCGCCGCCAAGATCACGCACGTGCCGTCGATGTACCTCAGCGAGCTCGACGGCCCGCGCAAGGGCTCCCGACAGGACGCCATCGACGGCCATCTCGAGATCGACCGCCGGTGCCGCGAGCTCGGCGTCGACACCATCGTCGTGGCCGACACGCACTGGCTGGTCAATGCCAACTACCACCTGAACTGCGCGCCGTCCTGGGAAGGCACCTACACCAGCAACGAGCTGCCGCACTTCATCAGCAACATGGCCTACGGCTTTCGCGGCAACCCCGAGCTGGGCGCCCTGATCGCACGGACCGCCAACGCGATGGGCGTGGAGACGCTTTCGCACGACGCCACCACGCTGGCGCCCGAGTACGGCACCCTCGTGCCCATGCGCTACATGAATGCCGACCGCCACTACAAGGTGGTCTCGATCTCGGCGCTGTGCATGGCGCACTACCTGGACGACAGCGCACGCCTGGGCTGGGCCGTGCGGCGCGCGGTGGAAGATCACTACGACGGCACCGTGGCCTTCTTCGCCAGCGGCAGCCTGAGCCACCGCTTCGCGCAGAACGGTCTGGCGCCGGAATTCGGCTTCAAGGTCTGGAGCCCCTTCCTGGAGCACCTGGACCGCGAGGTCATCCGCATGTGGCGGGCCGGCGAGTGGGCCGACTTCTGCGCGATGCTGCCCGAGTACGCCGCCAAGGGCCACGGCGAAGGCTTCATGCACGACACCGCCATGCTGCTGGGCGCGCTGGGCTGGTCGGCCTACGACGCGCCGGTGGACATCGTCACGCCGTACTTCGGAGCCTCGGGCACCGGGCAGATCAACGTGGTCTTCCCGGTGACGCCGCAGGACGGCCGGGCCATCCCCGCAGCCGTGGCCTCGCGTGCCGACGGCTACACCAGCATCGCGACTCGCCTGTAATCCCGCCTTTAATCCCGCCATGCCGCATCTCGTCATCTACTACACGCCGCAGATCGAGGCCCAGACCGACATGTCGGCGCTGTGCCGGCGCCTGGCCGATACCATGCTCACCGTGCGCGACGAAGCTGGCAAGGCCGTCTTCCCCGTCGGCGGCGTGCGGGTGCTGGCCTATCCGGCGGCGCACCATGCCACCACCGACGGCAGCGGCGACCACGCCTTCTGCTACCTGAACCTGCGCATGGGCCGCGGCCGCGGCGCCGCCGTCCACCAGCAGGCCGGCGACGCACTGGTGGCCGAGGCGCGCGCGCATTTCGAGCCGCTGCTCGGCACCCGGGCCATCGGCCTGACACTGCAGATCGACGAAGGCCCCGAGGTCTTCGACGGCAAGTTCGGCAACCTGCACCCACTCTTCACGAAGCCATGAACCTCAGCCCCGAGACCCACGCCGCGCTCGCCCGACAGCTCTACGACGCGCGCAAGGCCCGCACGCCGCTGCGCCACTTCTCGCGCCAGCACCCGGGCATGAGCATCGACGACGGCTACGCCATCCAGCGCGAGTGGGTGAAGCTCGAACTCGCCGACGGCCGCACCATACGCGGCCGCAAGATCGGCCTGACCTCGCGTGCGATGCAGCTGTCCAGCCAGATCACCGAGCCCGACTTCGCGCCGCTGATGGACGACATGTTCTTCGACAACGGCACCGACATCCCGATCTCGCGCTTCATCGCGCCGCGCGTGGAGGTCGAGTTCGCCTTCATCCTCGGCAAGCCGCTGCGCGGCCCCGGCGTGACGCTCTTCGACGTGCTGGACGCGGCCGAGTGGGTGACGCCGGCGGTGGAGATCATCGATGCGCGCATCGAGCAGTTCGACCGTGAAACGAAGCAGATGCGCAAGGTCTTCGACACCATCTCGGACTTCGCCGCCAACGCGGGTATCGTGCTCGGTGGCCGCCCGGTGCGCCCGCAGGATGTCGACCTGCGCTGGGCCGGCGCCATGCTGTTCAAGAACGGCGTGATCGAGGAGACCGGCCTCGGCGCTGCGGTGCTCAACCATCCGGCCAACGGTATCGCGTGGCTGGCCAACAAGATCGCGCCCTGGGGCGAACAGCTCAACGCCGGCGACGTGGTGCTGGCGGGCTCGTTCACGCGGCCTACGCCCGCCGTGGCAGGCGACACCTTCCACGTCGACTACGGTCCGCTGGGGGCGATCAGCTTCCGCTTCGCCTGAGCGGCGCACGCGTTTCCCGATGCCCACCCTGAACGGCGCATGAGCCTCACGCAGACCGCCTGGCGCTGGCACCGCTGGCTCGGCTGGGCCGTGGGCGTGCAGGTGCTGGTGTGGGTGAGCAGCGGCCTGCTGTTCGCATGGCTGCCGTTCGACGGCTGGGTGAAGGGCGCTGATGACCTGAAGCGGCCGGTGCTGGCGCTGAAGCAGCTGCCCGCGTCGCAGGACGGCATCGATGCCGCGCGCGTGGCCTCGCTCGTCGCCGTGGCCACGCCCTCGGGCGCGGCCTGGCGCGTGGGCCTGAAGGGCGAGAAGACGCCGCGCTACGTGCCGCTGTCGGGCGGGCCCTGGACGCCGCCTGATGCCCCTGCGGTGGAGGCCTTCGCGCGCACGCTTCTGAAGGCGCCGCTGCCGGTGCTGGCCGTCGAGCGGCTGGCCGAGGTGCCCGCGCGGCTGTTCATCGTCGAGGAGACCGGCGGGCGCGGCAATGTCTGGCGCGTGCGCTTCGACGACACGTTCGGCACGCGGCTGTACTTCGACGGCACCAGCGGCGAGTTCCTCACCCACCGCAACGAGGCCTGGGTCTGGTACGACTTCTTCTGGCGCCTGCACATCATGGACTACACGGGCGGCGACGATTTCAACAACTGGCTGCTGCGTGCGGCCTCGGTGCTGTCGTGGGCGCTGGTGCTGGCGGGTGCGGTGCTGGCCGTGCTGGCGGGCCGGCGCGCCTGGCGGCGGAGAATGCAGGCATGAGCCGCCACGCACCCGACAGCCGCTACGCCTGGACGCGGCTCTTCGTCACCCTGCTGGCCATGACCCTGGGCAGCAGCGCCATGTACGTGGTCTCGGTCGTGCTGCCGGCCGCGCAGGCGGAGTTCGGCGTGGCGCGCGCCGATGCCTCGTTGCCCTACACGCTGCTGATGGTGGGCTTCGGCCTCGGCGGGCTGATGATGGGCCGGCTGGCCGACCGTTTCGGTGTGTCCAACGTGCTGCTGTTGGGCTCCGCGGGGCTGGCGGCGGGCTTCCTGCTGGCGGCGCGCACCGAATCCATCCTGGCATTCGCGCTGGTGCACGGCCTGCTGCTGGGCGCCGTGGGCAGCGCCTCGGCCTTCGCGCCCCTGGTGGCCGACACCGCGTTGTGGTTCGTGCGGCGGCGCGGCATCGCGGTGGCCATCTGCGCCAGCGGCAACTACGTGGCCGGCGCCATCTGGCCGCCTTTGGTGCAATGGGGCATCGAGCACCACGGCTGGAGGCTCACCTACAGCGCGATGGGCGTGTTCTGCGGCCTCGGCCTCGCGGCGCTGTCGTTCGCGCTGCGTGAGCGGCCTCCTGCTGCGGTGGCGGCCGCATCGCCTGCAAGCACTCCCGGGGCCGCGTCAATGGCCGCATCCCCGGGCCCGGCCACGGCAGCGCCTTCCAGCCGCCCCTTCGGCCTGGCGCCCAACGCCGCGCTGCTGCTGCTGTGCATCGCCGGTGTCGCCTGCTGCGTGGCGATGTCCATGCCGCAGGTGCACATCGTCGCCTACTGCGGCGACCTCGGGTACGGCGCGGCGCGCGGCGCCGAGATGCTGTCGCTGATGCTGGCCTGCGGCATCGCGAGCCGGCTCGTCAGCGGCGTCATCTGCGACCGCATCGGCGGCGTTCGCACGCTGCTGCTGGGCTCGACGCTGCAGGGGCTGGCGCTGCTGCTCTTCATACCGGCCAATTCGCTGATGTCGCTGTATGTCGTCTCGGCGCTGTTCGGCCTGTTCCAGGGCGGCATCGTGCCCAGCTACGCGATCATCGTGCGCGAGCATTTCCCGGCCGCCGTGGCCGGCGCCCGCACCGGCGCCGTGCTGATGGCGACGCTCTTCGGCATGGCGCTGGGCGGCTGGATGTCGGGCAAGGTGTTCGACCTGACCGGCTCGTACGAGGCCGCGTTCCTGAACGGCATCGCCTGGAACGCGCTCAACCTGAGCATCGCGGGCTGGCTGTGGTGGCGCCTGCGCGGCGGCTCCGGCGGCGCGCGCCTGAAGGCGGCCTCGGCATGAGGCTGCTGGTCATCGGCGGCACGCGGTTCGTGGGCCGGCACCTGGTCGAAGCCGCACTCGCCCGTGGCGACCAGGTCACGGTGTTCAACCGCGGGCAGTCCGGCCGCGTGCCGGCCGGCGTCGAACAGCGCACCGGGGACCGCCGGGCCGATCTGTCGGCCCTGGCCACCGGCACCTGGGACGCCGTGGTGGACACCTGCGGCTACCTGCCCGCAGAAGTGCGCAGCATGGCCCGCACTCTGGCGGGCCGCGTGGGCGCCTACGCCTTCGTCTCGTCGATCTCCGTCTACGCCGGCACCGCCACGCCGAACGACGAATCGGGCGCGGTGGGCGTCATCGACGACGTCCTGACCACCACCGTGGACGGCCGCACCTACGGCCCGCTGAAGGCGCTGTGCGAGGCCGCGCTGTCAGAGGTTCTCGGGGCCGATGCGCTGTTGCTTCGCCCCGGGCTCATCGTCGGCCCGCACGACCCCACGCAGCGGTTCACCTACTGGCCCGCGCGCCTGGCGCGCGCTGCGGACGGCGATGCCGTGCTCGCGCCCGGCAGCCCCGAAGCGGCGGTGCAGGTGATCGATGCGCGCGATCTGGTTGCCTTCACGCTGAAACTGCTGGACGACGGCGCGCGGGGCACCTTCAACACGGTCGGCCTGCCGACCACGATGCATGCCGTGCTGCAGGCCTGTGCCGACGCTTCAGGGGTGCTGCCCGACTGGCGCTGGGTCGACATCGCCACGCTCCAGGCGCGGGGCCTGCAGCCCTGGAGCGATCTGCCCCTGGCCCTGCCCGACGATGCCGATCACGCGGGCTTCATGCGGACCGATGTACGGCGCGCGCTGGCGGCGGGCCTCGTGACGCGGCCGCTGGCCGAAACGGTGGCCGACACGCTGGCGTGGTGGCAGGCCTTGCCGCCGACGCAGCAGGTGTTCGACAAGGCGGGTCTCACGCCGGAGCGCGAGGCCGCGGCACTCGCCTGAATCAGCGCAGGGCGATGCCGATGGACGGCGCCGGCGTGGCGGATTCGGCGCGCTGCTCGGGGTGCATGCAGCCGTCCACCTCGCGGCGGCCGGCCTTGGCGTTGAGCAGCATCGACTTGGCGGGAATCTGCAGCCACACGACGCCGGCCTGCTTGTCTTCCAGGCGCACGGCGCCGGTGGTCGTGACTTCCGGGGTCAGCGTGTAGCGCGCCTTGCGATGCGTGAGCTCGAAATGGCCCGGCTTGCCCTCGAGCGCGCGCAGATGCACGTTCTGCTTGAGTTCGCAGTCGGCGGTGCCCAGGTACACGCGCGCTGCCGCGTCGAGTTGCTCCTGCGTGAGTTCGCTGGACTGCGCGTTCGGCGCGGCCAGCATCAGGGCGAAGGCGAAGGTGAGTGCAAGCAGGGACAAGGTGCGGTGCATGGTGATCTCCGGTCGGGGTGGTTGGCTCGGAGTGAATGCTGCGTTCGCCCGGCGTATGCAGGCGTTGGCGAGTGCAACCGGAGGCAAGAAACCACCGCGTCGCACTGCCCGCTCAGACCTTGAAGAAAGCTTCCCGCACGACGGCCGGCAACTGCGGCCCCTCGGCCGTGGAAGTGCGGTGTGCGCGCTCCAGCACGTGCCAGAAGTAGCGATAGCTCGCGCGATCGTGAAGCGTGTCACGGTGGCGGATGGGCGCCCAGCCGGCCGCCTGTGCTGCAAAGAGGATCTCCACCGCCAGGTCCACCTCGGCCGTGGTGGGCGAGAAGGCGTCGACGATCGCCTGCACTTGTGACGGATGGATGCTCCACATCCGCGTGTAACCGAACTCGCGGCAGGCCCGCGTGGCCGCTGCCTGCAGCGCCGAGGCGTGCTTGAACTCGGTCACGACGCAGTGCGACGGCACCTTGCCGTAGGCATGGCAGGCCGCCGAGATCTCGAGCTTGGCGCGCACCACCAGCGGGTGCTCGAACTGCCCCGGCACGCCCATCGCCGACAGCGGAATGGCGCCGCGGTGCGCCGAGACGAAATCCATCAGCCCGAACGAGAGCGACTCGATGCGGGGGTGCGCGGCGAGCTGCATCACGTCGCGCAGCGCGCCGTGCGTCTCGATCAGCGCATGCAGCGGCACGTGGCGCCCGCCCGTCGCGTCGACGAAGTGAACGGCGCGTTCCAGATCCGACAGGCTGCCTGCCTTGGGCAGCATCAGGTAGGCGGGCGGCTTCTTCGCGCGCATGACGGCGCGCAGCACGTCGGCGAAGCGCGGGTGGTTGACGGGCAGCACGCGCACGCCCACCCGGCCGTGCAGGTTGTCCGGGCTGTCCAGCAGTTCGGCGATCAGGTGGGCGTGTTCCACCTCGCCGCCCACCGGCGCGCCGTCCTCGTTGTCCAGCGTCACGTCGAAGACCGGCCCCATGCGCGCCTGCAGCGCCAGGCTCTTGCGCATGCGGTCCTCGACCCCGGAATAGTGGTCGCAGACCGGCAGCGACGGCGCAGCGGGCTCGCCGGGGTCGAACAGCGCCTGGCGCGGGTGGATCGGATCGGTCATGTCGGTTCTCCGGGTGTCGGGGGCAACCATGTAAAAAGCCGGCGCGAGGCCGGCTTTCTGGTTCAGCGCGAGCGAGCTTACAGCAGGTGCTTCACGCCGTCCTGTTCGCCGGTCAGTTCGGCCAGGGTCTTGTCGATGCAGGTCTGGCTGAAGGCGTCGATGGGCAGGCCCTCGACGATCTTGTACTGGCCGCCTTCGCAGGTGACCGGGTAGCCGAACATCACGTCCTTCGGGATGCCGTATTCGCCGTTCGACGGCACGCCCATCGTGACCCATTCGCCGCCGGTGCCCAGGGCCCAGTCGCGCATGTGGTCGATGGCGGCGTTGGCGGCCGAGGCGGCGGAAGACAGGCCACGCGCTTCGATGATGGCCGCGCCGCGCTTGCCGACCGTCGGCAGGAAGGTCTCGGCGTTCCAGACCTGATCGTTGATCATGTCCTTGACCGACGCGCCCTCGATGGTGGCGAAGCGGTAGTCGGCGTACATGGTGGGCGAGTGGTTGCCCCACACGGCCAGCTTCTTGATGCTCGCAACCGGCTTGCCGGTCTTGGCGGCGATCTGGCTCAGCGCGCGGTTGTGGTCCAGGCGCAGCATGGCGGTGAAGTTCTCGCGCTTCAGGCTGGGCGCGCTCTTCATGGCGATGTAGGCGTTGGTGTTGGCGGGGTTGCCGACCACCAGGACCTTGACGTCACGGCTGGCCACGGCGTCCAGCGCCTTGCCCTGCCCGATGAAGATCTTGCCGTTGATGGACAGCAGTTCGGCACGCTCCATGCCGGCCTTGCGGGGCATCGAGCCCACGAGCAGCGCGTAGTCGGTGTCCTTGAAGGCGGTCATCGGGTCGCTGTGGGCTTCCATGCCGGCCAGCAGCGGGAAGGCGCAGTCCTCGATTTCCATCATGACGCCCTTGAGCGCCTTCTGCGGGCCTTCCACCGGAACTTCCAGCAGTTGCAGGATCACGGGTTGATCCTTGCCCAGCATTTCGCCGGAGGCGATGCGGAACAGCAGGGCGTAACCGATCTGGCCGGCGGCGCCGGTGACAGCCACGCGGACGGGCTTCTTGCTCATGGAGGTCTCCTGGGGAGGAATCGTCGACGGAAACCGAATTCTAGCCGTCGGACGCTGACACAACTCTTATGTCTTATGTAAGACAATGGGCCATGCCCGAAGCCCAAGCGCCCCTGGAGACGACACCGTCGTTCAGCCCGCTGTACCAGCAGATCAAGGGTCTGCTCACGCGCAGCCTGCAGGGCGGTGAATGGAAGCCGGGCGAGGCCATCCCGAGCGAGATCGAACTGGCGGCCCGCTTCAAGGTCAGCCAGGGCACGGTGCGCAAGGCCATCGACGAACTCGCCACCGAGAACCTGCTCGTGCGCCGCCAGGGCAAGGGCACCTTCGTGGCCACCCACGCCGAGGAGCGCACGCAGTACCGCTTCCTGCGCCTGCAGCCCGACGACGAAGGCGGCCTGAGCCTGCGCCGCCGCCTGCTGGACTGCCGCCGCATGCGCCCGCCCGCGGACGTGGCCCGCGCGCTGGCGCTGAAGGGCAGCGAGAGCGTGATCCAGGTGCGCCGCCTGCTGCTGCAGGGCGAGCAGCCAGTGGTGCTCGACGAGATCTGGCTGCCGGCCGCGCCCTTCAAGGGCCTGACCGCCGAGCGCCTGATGGGCCACCGCGGGCCGATGTACGCCTACTTCGAGACCGAATTCGGCATCCGGATGATCCGGGCCGACGAAAAGATCCGCGCGCTGGCCGCAGCCGGCGAGGCGGCGCAGCTGCTGGCGGTGCCGGACGGCACCCCGCTGCTGTCCGTCGAACGCCTGTCCTACACCTACGGCGACAAGCCTGTGGAACTTCGCCGCGGGCTGTACGACACCGCGGCCCATCACTACCGGAATGCATTGAACTGATAGCTTCAAACAGTCTTCAAGCGCCGCGTAAGCCTCCTGCGTTGCAATAAACTCAATCAGTTTCTTCCCGGGTACACACACACCACCATGTCCGAGACATCCCCAAGAACCCGACCCGGCACCATGCGCCTGATCGACGCCCTGCAGTACCGGCTGCCCCTGGCCGGTGTGGTGTCGATCCTGCACCGTGCCAGCGGCGCGATGATGCTGATCCTGCTGCCCTTCGTGATCTGGATGTTCGACACCAGCGTCACGTCGGAAATCTCGTACGACACCTTCACCAGCGCCTTCAGCGCCGGCCTGGGCGTCTTGCCGGGCTGGTTCATGAAGCTCGTGGTGCTGGCGCTCATCTGGGCCTACCTGCATCACTTCATCGCCGGCGTGCGCCACCTCTGGATGGACGCCACCCACAGCGTCACGAAGGAATTCGGTCGCCGGTCCGCCGTGGTCACGCTGGTGGCCTCGGTGCTGCTGACCGTGGTGCTCGGCGCCAAGTTGTTCGGCCTGTTCTGAGGAGGGCACCGATGTCCGTCAATTACGGTTCCAAGCGCGTCGTCAGCGGCGCGCACTACGGCCTGCGCGACTGGCTGATGCAGCGCGCCACCGCCTCGGTGATGGCCCTGTTCACGCTGGTGCTGATCGTGCAGGTGATGCTGCCGGGCGCCATGGGCTACGACAAGTGGTCCGGCATCTTCTCGGCCCAGTGGATGAAGGTGCTCACCTTCACCGTGATCATCGCGCTCGCGTGGCACGCCTGGGTCGGCACGCGCGACATCTGGATGGATTACGTCAAGTCCGTGGGTCTGCGCCTGGTGGCGCAGGTGGCCACGATTCTCTGGCTCGTCGGCTGTGCCGGCTGGGCCGTTCAAGTGCTCTGGAGGCTGTAGGCACATGGCTCTTCCTCGTCGCAAATTCGACGTCATCATCGTCGGCGCCGGCGGTTCCGGCATGCGCGCTTCGCTGCAGCTGGCGCTGGCCGGCCTGAACGTGGCCGTCCTCTCGAAGGTGTTCCCCACCCGTTCGCACACCGTGGCCGCCCAGGGCGGCATCGGCGCGAGCCTCGGGAACATGTCCGAGGACAACTGGCACTACCACTTCTACGACACCATCAAGGGCTCCGACTGGCTCGGCGACCAGGACGCCATCGAGTTCATGTGCCGCGAGGCGCCCAAGGTCGTCTACGAGCTCGAGCACTTCGGGATGCCGTTCGACCGCAACCCCGACGGCACCATCTACCAGCGCCCGTTCGGCGGCCACACGGCCAACTACGGCGAGAAGCCGGTGCAGCGCGCCTGCGCCGCCGCCGACCGCACCGGCCACGCGATGCTGCACACGCTGTACCAGCGCAACGTGGCCGCGCGCACCAACTTCTTCGTCGAGTGGATGGCGCTCGACCTGATCCGCGACGCCGATGGCGACGTGCTGGGCGTCACCGCGCTCGAGATGGAGACGGGCGACGTCCACATCCTCGAAGCCAAGACCACGCTGCTGGCCACCGGCGGCGCGGGCCGCATCTTCGCGGCCAGCACCAATGCCTTCATCAACACCGGCGACGGCCTGGGCATGGCGGCGCGCGCCGGCATCCCGCTGGAAGACATGGAGTTCTGGCAGTTCCACCCCACCGGCGTGGCCGGCGCGGGCGTGCTGCTGACCGAAGGCTGCCGCGGCGAGGGCGCCATCCTGCGCAACGTCAACGGCGAGCGCTTCATGGAGCGCTACGCCCCGACGCTGAAGGACCTGGCGCCGCGTGACTTCGTCTCGCGCTGCATGGACCAGGAAATCAAGGAAGGGCGCGGCTGCGGTCCCAACAAGGACTACATCCACCTCGACATGACCCACCTGGGCGGCGACACCATCATGAAGCGCTTGCCCAGCGTCTTCGAGATCGGCCACAACTTCGCCAACGTCGACATCACCAAGGAACCCATTCCCGTGGTGCCGACCATCCACTACCAGATGGGCGGCATCCCGACCAACATCAACGGCCAGGTGGTGGTGCCGAAGAACGGCGACCCCAACGCCATCGTCAACGGCCTGTACGCCGTGGGCGAGTGCTCCTGCGTCAGCGTGCACGGCGCCAACCGTCTGGGCACCAATTCGCTGCTCGACCTGCTGGTCTTCGGCCGCGCGGCCGGCAACCACATCGTCGAGTTCAACCAGAAGAACAAGGTCCACAAGCCGCTGCCGGCCGATGCCGCCGACGCCACGCTGGCCCGCCTGGCCCGCCTGGACAACAGCACCAGCGGCGAGTACGCGCAGGATGTCGCCAACGACATCCGCTCGACCATGCAGCTGCATGCGGGCGTGTTCCGCACGCAGAAATCCATGGACGAAGGCGTGGCCAAGATCGCCGCTCTGCGCGACCGCGTCAACGCCATCGTGCTCAAGGACAAGAGCAAGGTCTTCAACACGGCGCGCATCGAGGCGCTGGAAGTCGACAACCTGATCGAATCCGCACAGGCCACGATGGTCTCGGCCGCCGCCCGCCACGAAAGCCGCGGCGCGCACACGGTCGATGACTTTGGCGACACCCCCGAGTGCCCCATGGGCCGCAACGACGCCGTGTGGATGAAGCACACGCTCTGGTATGCCGAGGCCAACCGCCTCGACTACAAGCCCGTGAAGCTGACGCCGCTGACGGTCGAATCCGTGCCCCCGAAGGTCCGTACGTTCTAAAGGCAGTACCCCATCATGACGATGCGCACTTTCCAGATCTACCGCTACGACCCCGACAAGGACGCCAAGCCCTACATGCAGACGCTGCAGGTGGAGCTCGACGGCACCGAGCGCATGCTGCTGGACGCCCTGAACAAGCTGAAGGCCGTGGACCCCACGCTGAGCTTCCGCCGCAGCTGCCGCGAAGGCGTCTGCGGTTCGGATGCGATGAACATCAACGGCAAGAACGGCCTCGCGTGCCTGACCAACATGCGCACGCTGCCGGGCACCGTGGTGCTCAAGCCGCTGCCGGGGCTGCCCGTCATCCGCGACCTCATCGTGGACATGACGCAGTTCTTCAAGCAGTACAACAGCATCAAGCCCTACCTCGTCAACGACACCCAGCCGCCCGAGAAGGAGCGCCTGCAGTCGCCCGAGGAGCGCGAGGAGCTGAACGGCCTGTACGAGTGCATCCTCTGCGCGAGCTGCTCCACGAGCTGCCCTAGCTTCTGGTGGAACCCGGACAAGTTCGTCGGCCCGGCCGGCCTGCTGCAGGCCTACCGCTTCATTGCCGACAGCCGCGACCAGGCCACGGCCGAGCGGCTGGACAACCTCGAAGACCCGTACCGCCTGTTCCGTTGCCACACGATCATGAACTGCGTCGACGTCTGCCCGAAGGGGCTGAACCCGACGAAGGCGATCGGCAAGATCAAGGAACTGATGGTCCGCCGCGCTGTTTGAGTGCGAACGGAAGCATGCGCCTTGGTGAACGCGAACTCAGCAAGCTCCGGTGGCGCTGCCGTCGGGGTCTGCTTGAAAACGACCTGTTCATCGAGCGATTCTTCCGCCGCCACGAGGAGACGATCACAACAAGGCAGGCCGAGGGGCTGAACACCCTGATGGACCTGTCCGACAACGACCTGCTCGACCTGCTGCTCGCACGCCGCGAACCGCAGGACGAGCTGGACCGGCCCGATGTGCGCGAGGTACTGACGCTGATGCGCATGCCTGCGACCCCAGAAGAAAGGTGAAGCCCCGATGACCCCCTCCGACGTGAAAGCCACCCTGTCGTTCTCGGACGGCAGCCCGAGCATGGACTTGCCGATCTACAAGGGCAGCATCGGCCCGGACGTGATCGACATCCGCAAGCTCTACGCCCAGACCGGCAAGTTCACCTACGACCCGGGCTTCCTGAGCACTGCGGCGTGCCAGTCCAACATCACCTACATCGACGGTGACAAGGGCGAGTTGTTGTACCGCGGCTACCCGATCGAGCAGCTCGCGACGAAGTGCGACTTCCTCGACACCTGCCACCTGCTGCTGTACGGGGAGCTCCCCAACGAGATCCAGCAGAAGGACTTCCACAAGCTCGTCACGAACCACACGATGGTCAACGAGCAGATGCAGTTCTTCCTGCGCGGTTTCCGCCGTGATGCGCACCCGATGGCCGTCATGACGGGCCTGGTGGGCGGCCTATCGGCCTTCTATCACGACAGCACGGACATCACGAACCCGCGCCATCGCGAGATCTCCGCCATCCGCCTGATCGCGAAGATGCCCACGCTCGTGGCCATGGCCTACAAGTACGGCATCGGCCAGCCCTACATCTACCCGAAGAACTCGCTGAGCTACTCCGCGAACTTCATGCGCATGATGTTCGGCACGCCCTGCGAGGAGTACGAGCCGAACGACGTCATCGTGCGCGCGATCGACCGCATCTTCATCCTGCACGCCGACCACGAGCAGAACGCGTCCACCTCCACCGTCCGCCTGTGCGGCAGCTCGGGCACCAACCCGTTCGCCGCCATCGCGGCCGGCGTGGCCTGCCTGTGGGGCCCCGCGCACGGCGGTGCCAACGAGGCGGCGCTGAACATGCTGGAGGACATCCAGCGCAACGGCGGCGTCGAGAAGATCGGCGAGTTCATCAAGCAGGTGAAGGACAAGAACTCCAACGTCAAGCTGATGGGCTTCGGCCACCGGGTCTACAAGAACTACGACCCGCGCGCCAAGCTGATGCGCGAGACCTGCCACGAGGTGCTGAGTGCCCTCGGCCTGCACGACGACCCGCTGTTCAAGCTGGCCATGGCCCTGGAGAAGATCGCGCTGGAGGACGAGTACTTCGTCGCCCGCAAGCTGTACCCGAACGTCGACTTCTACTCCGGCATCGTGCAGCGCGCCATCGGCATCCCGGTGAGCCTGTTCACCGCGATCTTCGCGCTGGCCCGCACGGTAGGCTGGATCGCCCAGCTCAACGAGATGATCGGCGACCCCGAGTACAAGATCGGCCGTCCGCGCCAGCTGTTCACGGGCTCCGTGCGCCGCGACGTGCAGCCCATCGGGATGCGCTGACCCGCACCCGGGCGCGCACCCGCTCCGGTACTGACCAGGCCGCCTTCGGGCGGCCTTCTTCTTGAAGGGAACCACCCATGCTCGCGATCATCGGCGGAACCGGCCTCTACCAGCTGCCTGGCCTGGACCTGCAGGCCACACTGCCCCCCGAAACCCCGTTCGGCGAGGCCTCGGCGCCCGTGCAGCGCGGCACGCTGAACGGGCAGGGCGTGCTCTTCCTGCCGCGCCACGGCAGCGGCCACCGGCTGCTGCCGCACGAGGTGAACTACCGCGCCAACGTCTATGCGCTCAAGCGGGCGGGTGCGACGATGGTGCTCAGCGTCTCGGCCTGCGGCAGCCTGGCGGAATCGCTGGCGCCGGGGCATTTCGCGCTGCCGCACCAGTACATCGACTGGACCCGCGGCGCCCGCGAGCGCAGCTTCTTCGGCCGCGGCGTGGCCGCGCACGTCTCCACCGCCGAGCCCGTGAGCCGGGCTTTGTGCGGCGCCGTGGCGGCCGCCGCCGCGCAGGTGCCCGGCCTGGTGCTGCACCAGGGCCTCACCTACGCCTGCGTCGAAGGCCCGCGCTTCGGCACGCGCGCCGAGAGCTTCCTGCTGCGCCAGTTCGGCGCGCAGCTGGTGGGCATGACCAACGTGCCTGAGGCCTTCCTGGCGCGCGAGGCGCAGATGGCCTACGCCACGCTGGCCATCGCGACCGACTACGACTGCTGGCGCGACGACCCCGAGGAGCACGCCAGCATGGACGCCATCATGGCGCGCTACGCCGGCTGCCTGGACCAGGCCCGTGCCCTCATCGGCGCGCTGCTGGCGGCACCGCTGCCCGAGCCCGAGCCGGCCATCCGCCGCGCCCTGGCGGGTGCGGTGATGACGGCCGATGCGCTGCTGGAGCCGGTGCAGCGGGAGTGGCTGGAAGTCTTGCGGAGCTGATTCCTTCTAACATGCTGGCGGGCCTTGCGGCATCGCCAGCAGTAGCGTTCGCCGCGCCGTCGGCCGGACAGACGAAGCCTGCGCCAGGACGGGTGACGCAACTCGTGTCTGCTCCGCTGCCGCGACCTGATGGGTTGCCGAGCGACTTTCGCGTTCACATTGCATCGCCTTCGAGTCGCCTCATCGAGGGCGCTGATGGCCTTGGCCATCCTCTTGAGTAGGGACGCTGCCGCCCAACGCGGGCTGGCGTGAGCCTGCTTCAGCCTAGAGTCCGTGCAGTAGTTCACGAATTCAAAGTGCCCAGCCTCACGGGCTGGCTCACCCCCCGCCTCGCCGCGCCATGCCAGCCGCCCACCGATCCCGCTCGAAGACAGGTCGCCACGCGAAACCCGGTGTGGACTCGGCCCTGCCGGTGCCGCTGGCAGGACGCACGGATGCCTGATTCGGCAGCGCCCGCCCAGCAGCCGCTTTTCAGGCCCGAGGCGCTGGCCGCGCAGTCGAGCCAGTTCCTGGGTGGCATACGCATCGCGACACCGCCCAGCCTGGTTGCCGTGGCCCTGATGGCTGTGGCCCTGGTGTCGGCCCTGGTGGCCTTTGCCAGCTTCGGCCAGGCCACGCGCAAGGCCCAGGTGGCAGGCCTGTTGCTGCCGCCGGGCGGCGTGCTGCAACTCGGCAGCCCGCAGGCCGCCCGGCTGCAGGCGGTGCGGGTGAGCGAGGGGCAGACCGTGGCGCACGGGCAGGTGCTGGCAGTGCTGCACCTGGGCGGGCACAGCGACAAGGGCGACACCGCCCTGCTGCTGGGGCAGAACCTGCAGGCCCGCCTGGATGCCCTGCAGGCCGAGGGACGCAGCACTGCGGCCCAGGCCCAGCAGCGCGAACACGCCCTGCGGGACCGCCTGCGCAGCCTGCAGCGCGACGGCATCCAGGCGCAAGGCGAGCTGGACGCCGCGCACCAGCGAGTGGCCATGGCGCAGGCGAGCCTGGCACGCGACCAGGGCCTCTCGCAGCAAGGCTTTCTGTCGGCGGCGCAGGTCCAGACCCGCCAGGAAGACCTGCTGGACCTCCAAGGGCGCGCCCGCACCGCCCAGCGAAACCTCGAAGCCCTGAACCGCGAGGCGCAGAGCGTTCAGGCCGAGATCGAGACCACGCGCCTGCAGGCCCACACCCAGCAGGCGCAGATCGCCCGTGCCCAGGCCGCCCTGGCCCAGGAAAGCACCGAACTGGACGCCCGCCACCTGCTGCATCTGGTCGCACCCGGCCCGGCCACCGTGGGCACCCTCTCCGCCCACCCTGGCCAAAGCCTGCAGGCCGGCCAGACGGTGCTGAGCCTGTTGCCCGCCGCTGTTCAGCCCGAGCCTGCAGACGCACGAGCCAGCCCGGGCGGCCAGTCGCAACCCTTGCAAGCCCTGCAGGCCCAGCTGTATGCCCCCAGCCGCACCGCCGGCTTCGTGGAGCCGGGCCAGGCCGTGTGGCTGCGCCTGCACGCCTTCCCGTACCAGAAGTTCGGCATGGTCCCGGGCCGCGTCACCGAGGTGAGCCGCACCCCGGTGTTGCCGCAAGACCTGCCCAGCGGCATGGCCGCCGCACTCATGAGCGCGGCGCAGAGCCAGGAGCCGCTTTACAGAATCACCGTGGCCTTGCAGCGCAGCAGCCTGCAAGCCTTTGGCAAAGCCCAGCCCCTGAAGGCTGGCATGAGCCTGGAGGCCGACGTCATCCAGGACCGCCGTGCGATCTGGGAATGGGCGCTGGAGCCGTTGCTGGCAGCCAAGGCGCGGTGGAAGGTTCCGTCTGGCGTTTCGGTGGGCACTGGTTTGTGAGGTGCTCAACGGGGCGACAGGGGTAGCGTGCCGGCGCTTTCCGGTGAATGGCAATTGGAGTGAATCGAAATGCGATACATCGATACTAATGAACTGACCTCAGTGGTTGGTGGAGCAGGACCCGCTGGGGCAGCTGCTGGATGTGTCACTGGCGGATATGCAGGTGCCGTTACTGGTGCGGTCGCGGGTGGTGTAACCGGATCAGGCAACGGCAGTACGAGTACTGGAGCTGCATTTGGCGCAGTGGCGGGTGCAGTTGCAGGCTGCGCAGTCGGTGCTGGTGCAGGCGCAGTTGGAGCAGTAGGAGCGGCTGCAAACGCTGGAGCGGCTGCAGGTGGGGCTGCCGGCGCTGCAGCGGGTGCCGGTGCAACGGCACCGAGCAGCGGCAAGGACCTCTTTGAGGGCGTGGCTAGTTACTACGGCGCCTGAATTGGCAAGCCCGGTTCGGTTTAAATAACCGTACCGGGTCCTCCTGGGTCCGGCATGCGGAATAATTTCTCGCTACGTAACAACGATTTGGGAAAAATTCCGTTGTTCAGATCTCCCGAAATTCAATCGAATGGATTGCATTCTCCGGGAGATCGGAGGCCGCCGCCAAGTAGCTATCGACGACGACTTTCGCGCACGCATCAAGCGGATGAACCCTTTGCTCCACTCGCTGGGCGGGCTGGTAACACCCGTTTCATGAACATATGTCACGGTATCGCTCGCGCCGGCGTTTACGTAGTGCGACCGGAAGTAGTGGGCTATCGAAGGCGTGGACCTATTCCGCTCAAGGTCTAGTTGAACCTGTGAGGCGGAGTCAGCCTGATGGCCTTGGTTCTGTCGGACTTCGGGCCGACGGCACGCTGAACAGATGTCGCACATCACTCCCGCATCACACCCACAGTCTCAGTGATGAAATTAGAAATACACCTGTTGATAAATAAATGAAAAAACGTCTTCAGGAATTGCTTTCGGCGCTTTTTACTTTGGGGATACTGTGGGCAATATACGATTGGCAATATGGAGGGTCCGGGTATGGATGGCTCGCCAAGAGAGATGGAGTCACCGTCTGCCTGATCCCAGTCACCCATATTGCCCGGGAAAGACCAGGGCGACTAAAACGGAGTATTCAGCGTTGCATTACTGAGGCAACGGTTTTCGCGATTGAAACAAAAACACCAGCATCGGAGGCGGAGAGTAATGATCAAATCATCGCTTTAAAAGCATATCAAAAGACAATTTCCGATCTTCCTCATTCGCTAGATAACGATTGGAAGAGGGTGGTGGAAGTTCTTCGGAAGAGATTTCCGAACGAGAAATTGCCGAACACGATAGATGGCAAGTCAGGCACCTTGGTGCTTGAGATTTTACTGCCAATATACCTTCGTCTTCTCGGGTACGATTATGAGAAATCAATTGAAGGCCAGTTGCTGCTGGCTGCGACGAGTGAAGGATCAAAGATAGTCGCACTTGAGACATGGGCCGATCAATACCGGACTCTGAGCGAATTTGCAACCACAACATCAAACCGCGCTCTTACCGAGTTCGCGCTGAAAGTCGAAAATAATGATATTGAACGCTACATTGATGGGTTAAATTATTCTTGGAAAATCGGTGATTTTTCAAAGGCATCAGAGATTATTGAATACAACTCGCAAAAATACACCACGGAGGCGTTGGCTATCCAAATGATAGCGACCCCAAGAAATAGGGCTATGGTAGCTCGGATTGATCAAATAGTTGATCAAAGTGGGGCATTAACTGTCGCGCTTGGAGTATTGCACTTTCTTGGCGACGACAGTGTGTTGGTCGAGTTAAAAAGGCTTGGATATTCAATCGAGAAAATATAGCAACGGGATCATGAGCTTCAGAAAATATTGATAAGAGGTTCGGAGTGATTGTTTTTCATGGCGGCATCGCAATGTAGGGCGAGTTTTAATAAACTTACATTTACCTGATGTGGGTGACGGTGGAAGAAGGAAATGGTAGTTATGCCGAAAATGTGATCGATCAGCTCGGATCAATAGGCGGAAAGTTTGTTGTGCTTTGAAATTATCCAAACTATACGCCTGCGCAGCAGCTTAAAACTGAAATACAAATTATGGAAAGTTCACGCCCTCAATGTCACCCGTGGCAAATGGTGGCGGCGGAGCAGGTGGAAGTTTTATCGCATATGGATTCGATGGTTTTTGGTAAGTAAATATATCGAAAAATATATACCCAAGCTCGGAGATAAAAAGTTGGTCAAGTTTGTGCTTCTGATGCTTGGGTGCCTGTTTATCACTCTATATCCTGTTGCCGGTCTGAGCGACACGCCACCGACAACACCCGCGACGGGTGAAGTCGAGTTGCCCTACAGGTTGCTCGTTAACTCATCTAAAACCGAGATCATACTCATCGGCTCAGCGCATCTGGCGTTATCGGGAATCACGAGTTTGGCAACTCGCACTCGTGAAAGTATTTCTACCGCGTCTATGGTGCTCTTTGAAGTGCTCCCAAATGCTGCGCCCGTTAGAGTTAAGAATCCGTTGGCGCGAGATTATCTAGATGAAAAGACACTCAGCCGACTCAAGCAATTGAGTTCAGGCGACCCTGTTCTAGATTTTGCATGGAATATAATGTTGAATGTCCCGGCCGACCCAGACTTTGCGGCAGGACTGTTCTTCTTCTGGCGATGCCTTGACCCCGCTGATTCAAAGCAAGTTATGCAGAGAATTGGTGGGCCAAGAATGAAGTCAGCAGATCGCATGCTTATGGATTCCTTGCCGCCTTCGATGAATGCAATCGGACTGGAGACCGTGGAGGAGTTGAATTCTATACGAGTTGAACAAACGGCACCGGAATATGCGGAAAGGGTAAAGTCGGCGGTAATATTGTCATTTGAGAGTGAATTTTGTTTTCATTATAATTATCTTGGGACTTTGATGCCGAAATTCATCAAAGAGCATAGAATTCGAGAGCTCTATGATGAAAATCAAAAGTTTGATTGCATGGCCTATGCTTGTTCTGGGTTCATGAATGGCTACGCCTTTTCTGAGGTGCGAAATAGATCCTTGGCCAGCAAGATCCTGCGACACAGCCAAGGCCATCGGCGTGTTGCTGTCATCGTTGGTGCTTTGCATCTGGACGAGCGGGCAGGATTGATGAAGGAGTTGAGAGACGTCGGTTTTCATGAGATTGAAAATAATCTGGTGGGTGAACCGAGGCGGTGAGGTGCCGTCTAAGCCAGTCGCACGACGTTGTTCCCGCAGGACATCCCCAGCGGCATGGTCGCCTCGCTGATGAGCGCGGCGCAGGGCCAGGAGCCGCTTTACAGAATCACCGTGGCCTTGCAGCGCAGCAGCCTGCAAGCCTTTGGCAAAGCCCAGCCCCTGAAGGCCGGCATGAGAGCCTGGAGGCCGACGTTATCCAGGACCGCCGTGCGATCTGGGAATGGGCGCTGGAGCCGTTGCTCGCGGCCAAGGAGCGGTGGAAGGTTCCGTCTGGGGTTGCTGTGGACACCGGTTCATGAGGTGAGCGCGGGGCGTTGGGGGAGCTTGCCGGCGTGTTCCGGTGAATGGCAATTGGCGTGAATTGTGAGAGAAATTCTCGCAAACGAATATGAAACGGTTAGTGGTGGTAAAGCTTCAGTGATCATTGATGGCGCTGCGTGTTGCATCAACGGTGGTCTAAGTGCCAGTGGTGTGGCGGTACAGGGGAATGCAGTCTGTGCTACCGCTTCCGGCTGCGTTGCGGGTGCGACAGTCGCTATCGCTGGAGGAAGTTCCACAGCGCAAAGCGCCGCCGGAGTGGCGGCTGGTGTCGCATCGAACGGCGCATTTGCCAGCCAAGGCGGCAGTGGGTCAAGCGGATGTATGGGTGGCTCTGCTGGGAGTTCTCGTGGCGGTGGCTATGGCTCTGTTGGGGATGGCGTAGTTCCGGGTGATGCAACCGCGGGATGTTGATATTCGGATAGATATTCTTCGCCCGAAGTTTGGTGAATATTCCATAACTTAGGGCGTTGATCAAGGTCATAGAAACCGCTTTTCGATCGTTTGAGTCTGTGAGAACTCTGTTCATCCTTGCATTACTTGTTGCACTATCTGCATCGACGTCGGCAGAGCCTGTCTGGGAGGTGCAAAGGAATGGCAAAAAGATCTATGTGATCGGCTCTGTTCACGCTGCAAAGCCGTCGCGGCCCCCACTTTCATCCTTCATCAAGAAGCTGATCTCGGATGCCGACTTGGTGTATTTTGAGATTGATCCCAAAGGCAGCGCGATGGCCGCGCCGAGGCCCACGCCTAGCGCTAGTACATTGGCTGCAAGCCAGTACGCTGACTTGGCCGCTGCGGCGATTTCCGAATCCTCTATGTATTTAAAGTATTGCTTTGGGAATGATTTATCTTCCATAGCGAGTTTTGAACCCTGGCGTTGGATTATCGAGTGTGATGTGCTTTGGAGTTTGAGATCAGGTATGGATGTGAGGTTTGGAACAGAGTCCTTGGCGATGCGGCAGCTGCCTGAGGCAAAGCCAATATTGACCGCTGGACTGGAGGATTTGAATTCTCTTGTCGGTCTGTTGGGCGGCATTCCACCCGATCATTGGCTCCACTTTTTCCGTGAAAATATGCGCAATCGAGATCCGATAGAAATAATCAAGGGTATTGAGGATCAAGTGAGCGAAACACTCTTTCCTTCGGAAGAGTCAATCGAGTCTTCGATTCATGAATCTTGGTACTCAACCGCCGAGAAGCGAGCGATATCGGCCTGGATGATCGATCATCGAAATATCGAATTCTTCTCAAAAATGAACCGGGCGCTTTCCAGCAAGACGATGACTGTTTTCTTTGTGGGCAATAGTCACACCCTGGGTCCGTCTGGTGTCGTTAGTCAATTCCGGGCACTTGGGGATGTGAATGTCCGGTTCATTTCCAATGAAAAGCAAGTCGTTGAGGCAGATCGCTAGCAGTCTGTGGTGTTCATTGATATTCACAATTCTGGAGTTGCCTGAAGTATTTCGCCAGATTTTCGTCAGGTATTTTCAGGTTGACGGTTTCGAGCTAAGGTACGTAGTCATTGTTTGGTGATTTAATGCGGCATACGTTACTTTTCTTGATTGTCGTCATTTGGCCGATAGCAAGCCAATCTCAAGTTCTCGCAAAAAGTTCCCACACTATCGACAGAACCATCTGGCCAGCAAGCGTTGAACGTGTTGGTCAAGCGACGTTGCTGCTGACTTTGAATGACGCGGCTCAACACTCCGACTGTCTTCTGAAAGAAGCGACAACGTTCTTTCAGAAGACTGAGCACGCGATAGCCTTGGGCGAGTCATGCGGCCTCATGGTTGTGGCCGGAAAATTCGAAACTACGCTATCTGAGTTAGAACGTGAATTCTTCTTGGCACACGAGAGTTTTCATTTATTGGTGCAGATGACGTCTGGCACATTGGCGGTCGAGTATTTTTTTGTGCAGCGGCCTGAGCAAGGCTCCGCAGATTATGAAATTGCAGGAAAATTCTTTCTTGACATATTAAGTTATCGCGACATCTGCAAGGCGATAGAGTTGAATCGGTCGGCGTTGACTTTGTCCGTCATGAAGTACGTAAGTAATATCACCATTTTTGAATGGCCGGCCGAGTATTATGCGTACAAATATATTAATACTCGTCACGCCACGAGCCCGGAGGATTATGCGTCAATCCGAAGGAGGTTTGGTGAATTTGCTGAGTATTCATCCGGGGTGCTCGTGGGTGAATGGCTCGACGAAGGAGCGCCATGGAAAGACCAGGTTTATGCTGGGGAGTCGATGCTGGATATCGCAGCTGCGCGCTGCAATACTAATTGGCCAATGGAAAAACGCCTTCTTGGAAAAGTGGTTTCCATGCGCGCGTTTTCATCCAGATGATTTTTTGATTCCAATAAGTTCTGATTTTTCAAGAGGTTCTGGATGGCATCAATGAAAATGCTGAAAAGATTGCTCGCTTTACCGTTGGCGCTTACGTTAGTGACCGCTGCCGCAACAGTTTCTTCGGGTCTAATACTTGCTTATATTTTCATGCCGGAGATTGTCTCTGTTGATTTCGGCCTGCAGCTGGCATTAGCTTTTGTTCCGGGTGGATTGTTACTTTTGCTCGTTTTACATCGAAAGCGACGCTGAACGACCTTGGGGCGGCCACGGTCCAGGTTCTCGATCGCGCATGAGTTCCAAGCTCCTCACAGTGCAATAATCAGGGTCCAGATTGACGCCCCTTCTCCAATCCCAGGCCGCTGAATGCGGCCTGGCCTGCCTCGCCATGGTGGCGTCTCATCACGGCCAGCACCGGGCCTTGGCGGAACTGCGCACGCAGTTCCCGCAAAGTGGCAAAGGGGCCAACCTCAAGCAGTTGATGGGCTATGCCGCAGCCATGGGCTTGACGGGCCGGCCGCTGCGTCTGGAATTGCCCGATCTGCCCAAGCTGGCGCTCCCTTGCGTGCTGCACTGGGACATGAACCACTTCGTGGTGCTCAAGCGGGTGCACCGGGGCTTGGGGGGTGTTGTCCGGGCCATCACGGTTCTGGACCCGGCAGTCGGCCGGCGCCGGCTGCGTGTGGCCGAGGTCTCGCGCCATTTCACCGGGGTGGCGCTGGAACTGAGCCCCAACGCCGAGTTCAAGCCGCAGCAGGCCGCAGCCCAGGTGCGTTTGCGCCAACTCACCGGCCGCGTGGCCGGCCTGGGGAAATCGCTGTTGACCATCGGCGCGGTGGCCCTGGCGCTGGAGGTTTTTGCCCTGGCTGCCCCGCTGCTCAACCAGATGGTGGTCGATGACGCCATCGTCAGCCACGACCGTGAGCTGTTGCAGGTGCTGATGCTCGGCTTCGGGCTGATGCTGGTGATCCAGACCACCCTGGGCCTGGCCCGCAGCTGGATGGTGATGCTGCTGGGGCAGAGCTTGTCCCTGCAATGGCTCGGCAATGTGTTCGGGCACTTGCTGCGCTTGCCCACGTCCTACTTCGAGCAGCGGCATCTGGGCGATGTGGTGTCTCGCTTTGGCGCCGTGCGGGCCATTCAAGGCACGCTGACCACGTCGGCGGTCGAGGCCGTGCTGGATGGGGTGATGGCCGTGGCCGCGCTCGCGCTGATGGCGCTCTATTCGCTGAAGCTCAGCCTGGTGGTGGGCGTGGCGGTGCTGGCCTATGGGGCTTTGCGCTGGGCGGCCTGGGCACCGCTGCGCGATGCGGCCGCCGAGCGGCTGGTGATCTCGGCGAAGGAGAACACCCACTTCCTGGAGACCTTGCGGGCGATACAGCCGCTCAAGCTCTTCGGCCGGGAGGGCGAGCGGCGTGCCCGCTGGCAGAATCTGGTGGTCGATGTGCAGAACCGCGACGTGCGCACGGCCAAGCTGGGCATGGTGTTTTCCACCGGCAACAACTTGATCTTCGGGCTGGAGAACCTGGTGGTGCTCTACCTGGGGGCGGGGCTGGTGATGGCCACGTCAGCCGGCGGCGATGTCTTCACCATCGGCATGCTGTTTGCCTTCCTGTCCTACAAGATGCAGTTCACCGGCCGGGTGGCCAGGCTGATCGACTTCATGGCCGAGTTCAAGATGCTCTCCCTGCACAGCGAGCGTCTGGCCGACATCGTGCTGAGCGAGGCCGAGCCGGATTCGCCTGCCGGCCAGCTGCCCGAGCATGACCTGGCCCATCTGGCGCCCAGCCTGGAGCTTCGGGATGTGAGCTTCCGGTACGGTGAGGGCGAGCCCTGGATCCTGCGCAACGCATCCCTGCGCATCGCGGCGGGCGAGTGCGTGGCCATCACCGGGCCATCAGGCGCCGGCAAGACCACGCTGCTGAAGATCCTGCTGGGGCTGTTGCCCCCCACCGAGGGGCAGGTGCTGTACGGCGGTGCGCCGGTGCGGCAGGTGGGTCTGGCCAACGTGCGGCGCTGCATCGGCACGGTGATGCAGGACGATGTGCTGCTGACCGGCAGCCTGGCCGACAACATCAGCTTCTTCGACACCGAGCCCGATCTGCCGCGCATCCAGGTCTGCGCCCGGATGGCTCTGCTGCACGACGACATCGCCCGCATGCCCATGGGCTACCAGACCCTGGTGGGCGACCTGGGGCATGGTTTGTCGGGCGGGCAGAAGCAGCGCCTGATGCTGGCGCGAGCGCTGTACAAGGCGCCCCGGGTTCTGGCGCTGGACGAGGCCACCAGCCATCTGGATGTCACGGCGGAGCGGGCCATCACCCAGGTGCTGGCTCAGCTTCCATTGACACGCCTGATCATTGCGCACCGGCCTGACACCATCGCTGGCGCGCAACGGGTGGTGCAGGTCCGGGACGGGCAGGTGTCGGAGGTCGCGCGCGTGGCGGCCTCACGCAGTGAGCCCGCCCTTCCGCCAATCGCCGAGCCTCGCGGCTGATCGGGTCTGGGCACACCGGCAGGGCGGGTATGGCTGACAAGGCAAGCATGGCAGCCGCCGCACTTGCCGGCCATCCCGCTGTCAGCGCGTCGATGCGCGCGCCGAGGCCAGGGTCCGCACCAGACGATCGCGCCAGACCCGGTACCCGGCCTCGCTCGGGTGCAGGCCGTCGACGAACAGCCGTGCGTCCTGCCGGCCCCGGCCGTCGACGAACGAGGGGTACAGGTCGAGCCAGGTGGTGAAGCCCGCGAACTCGGGGCTCTTCGCCAGCGCCGCCAGGCGGGCGTTGACCGGGCGCACCACGGCGCTGTCCCGCGCGGGTTCCGATGTCGGCAGGATCGACTGCAGCACCAGCCGCGTGCCGGGCTTGCGCGCGTGCAGCGAGCGCATCACGGCCAGCACGCCGTCGAACACGCTGTCGGCCACCGGAGACTCGGGCGCGTAGGAGTTGTTGATGCCGACCATCAGCACGAAGAATTCGGGCGCCAGGGCTTCGGCATCGAGTTGACCAAGCCCGCCCTGGGATTTCGGCAGGATCCGGAACAGCAGGTGCTCGGTGCGGTCGCCCGAGATGCCGATGTTGAGCGCGCGGTTCTGCGGCACGGCGCCGCCGAAGGACTCGTCCCAGACCCGGCGGCCGTGGATCCGGCCGGGAATCCACGGGTCGTCGTCGAGCAGCCAGAAGTCCGTGATCGAGTCGCCGACGAACACCAGCTTCACGGCGGGCAGGCTCGCGGTGTCCGCCACCTGCGCGGAGATGGTGGCCTGGCGCTGCTGCCAGTACTCCACGCGCGCGGTGGGGCGGGTCGACGCGAAGTCACCCGCCAGGGCGCCGGGTGTGGCGAGGTTCAGGGCGGCGAAGAGCGCTGCGGCCAGCGTCCGCGAGATCGGGTTCATGGTCAGGGGCTTTCAGGGTCGAAGAGGTCTATCGGGTCATGCCATTGCGCACCCGGCTCGGCACACAGCCGCGCCACGGATGCCTCGAATGCCGTCCACATCGCGTCGTCGAGCAGTTCATAGGAGTGGCCCCAGAACCAGAAGACGCCGGTCGGGCGGGCGCGGTCGAATCGTTGCCAGAAGTCGGGCGCGAGGAAGTGGCAGCTCGGCGTGGCGGCCATGGGTTCGGCCGTGCCGACGCCGGCGTGCGCGTCCCGCGTGGTGCGGGCATATAGGTGGCCGGTGTCGCGCACAACCTGCGCGACCTCGTCGTTGAACGCGCCGAAAGGGTAGACGAAGCCCCGCACCGGCTGGCCGAACAGGGCCTGCAGGCGCGCGCGGCCTTCGCCGATCTCGTGCCTCAGCGCGTCGGCCGGCAGCGAGTCGAGCGGTGGGTGCGTGAGCGTGTGGTTGGCCACGGTGAAGCCGTCGTAGACCTCGCGCAGTTCGCCCTCGGCCAGCCGCCAGACCTCGGTGCCCTGGTGCAGCCACCCGAACCGACGCTCGGGCGCGTGCAGGCCGGCGTTGAGGTTGAAGGTGGCGCGCGCGCCGTGACGGCGCAGCAGCGACACGAGACGCACGTCCGTGGTCACGCCGTCGTCCCAGCACTGCACGAGTTTCATGCGGGTGATCGTAGTTCACCTGCCTTGCAGCCGGTCTTCGGTCAGGTGGATGCGGGCGGCCCGGCCCTCAGCCCCGCAGCCGGTGCTCGCACTCCGCGTCGTCGCAGTTCTCGCACGACCAGGCGCGTGCCTCGGGCTGGGCGTTGCGTTCGTCCAGCCGCGTGAAGAGCCCGCGGCGCGGCGTGCGCCGGGTGCGCACCAGGGGCGACACGGCGTCCAGCGCGGCCTGCAGGCGGGCCGGGCCGCTGCCGGCCACCACGGCCCAGGGCAGGGCGTGCGTGATGAGCAACTCGCGCACCAATGTGTCCACGGGTGCGCGCACCTGGGGGCCGTCGCGCTGAAGGCCGTCGGCCTCCCAGGGCAGATCGAGTGCGGTGAGCAGCGTGATGCCCATGCCGAGCTGGTGCATCACGGCCATGTCTTCCAGCGAGCGGTCGTCGAAGAGCATGCGGCTGTAGACGGCCGTCATCAGCGCCGTGGTGTCGCAGACGACGATGTCGTGCGTGGCGGCCGCGGCGTCGATGCGGGCGTGCTGCCCGGCAGCGATGGCGGCCTGCTCGTCGGGGCGAGGCGTGCGGCCCTCGCGCTCGCACCAGGCGCGCAGCCACTCGGGCACGGCCGTGCAGCGCAGGCCGGTGGCTTCCGCAAGTGCTGCGGCCAGCGCCGTGGCCAGCGTGGATTTGCCGGTGCTCTCGGCGCCGACGATGGCGATCTTCAGGGTCATCGGGTCATCGCTTCGTGGCGCCGATGCATTGCCGCTTCACTGCGGGCTCACTGCGGCTTCGGCGCCGGTGTGCCGGCCGCTGCCAGGCGCGACCACGCGCGCCAGCCCATGAGGGCCATCACGGTGAACACCGCATACAGGATGACCGTGAGCCACAGGCCCTTGTAGGCGAAGAGCGCGACGCTCACGATGTTCACCGCCACCCACGCCGGCCAGTTCTCCACCCGCTTGCGGCCCAGCAGCACCTGCGCCACCACGCTGCCCGCGGTGGGCAGGGCGTCCAGCCAGGCCACGTCGCTGTCGGTGAAGCGCATCAGCGCCAGCGCGATCAGCGGCCACAGCAGCGCCGTGGCGGCCAGGGCCTGCCAGCGCCCGCGCGGCGTGAGCCGGCGCACTGCCAGCGGTTCCCCGCCCGCCTCGTGCCCCTGGAGCCATTGCCACCAGCCCCACACCGCGACCGCGATGAAGACAAACTGCAGCGAGGCCTCGCCGTAGAGCTTGAAATCGGCGAACAGGACGGCGTAGCCCAGTGACGACGCCATGGCCAGCGGCCAGGCCAGCGGGTTCACGCGCCAGTTGCACACCACCATCCAGACCGACAGCACGAAGGCGACGATCTCGATCCAGGTGACCGGGCTGCCCCAGAGCTCGAAGGCCGGGGCCAGCAGGATGCCGAGCATGGCGTCAGCGTTTCGTGGCCGCGACCTGCACCAGGATCTCGTTGGCCTTCACCATGCCCAGATCCGAACGCGCGCGTTCCTCGACGATCTCGAGGCCCTCGACCAGGTCGCCCACCTCGGCTTCGATGCGCGAGTTGAGAGCGCGCGCGTCCTCGTTGGTGGCGCGCTGCCCGGCGAGTTGCCGTTCGAGTTGCCACACGTAGCGCAGGTTGCCCTTGCCCAGCCACAGGTCGGCCTGCACCAGCAGCAGCAGGGCTGCCAGCAGGGCGGTCGACAGGGGCCAGCGCAAGACGGACCTACTTCAGGTTGTAGAAGGCGGCGCGGCCGGGGTAGCTGGCGATGTCGCCCAGGTCTTCCTCGATGCGCAGCAGCTGGTTGTACTTCGCGATGCGGTCGCTGCGGCTCATCGAGCCGGTCTTGATCTGGCCAGCGTTCGTGCCCACCGCGATGTCGGCGATGGTGGAATCCTCGGTCTCGCCCGAGCGGTGGCTGATGACGGCGGTGTAGCCGGCGCGCTTGGCCATCTCGATGGCGGCGAAGGTCTCGGTCAGGGTGCCGATCTGGTTGATCTTGATGAGGATCGAGTTGGCGATGCCCTTGTCGATGCCTTCCTTCAGGATCTTCGTGTTGGTGACGAACAGGTCGTCGCCCACCAGCTGGACCTTCTTGCCCAGGCGCTCGGTCAGGTGCTTCCAGCCGTCCCAGTCGCCCTCGTGCATGCCGTCCTCGACCGAGATGATCGGGTACTTGTCGCACCAGGTGGCGAGGATGTCCGTCCACTCGGGCGCGCTCAGCTGCAGGCCTTCGCCTTCCAGGTGGTACTTGCCGTCCTTGTAGAACTCGCTGGCCGCGCAGTCCAGGCCGAGCGCGATCTGCGTGCCGGCGGTGTAGCCGGCCTTGTCGATGGCTTCCAGGATGAGCTGGATCGCGGCCTCGTGGCTGGCCACGCTGGGCGCGAAGCCGCCTTCGTCGCCGACCGCGGTGCTCATGCCCTTGGCTTCGAGGATCTTCTTCAGCGCGTGGAAGACTTCGGCGCCGTAGCGCACCGCCTCGCGGAAGGTGGGCGCACCCACGGGGATGATCATCAGTTCCTGAAGATCGAGGTTGTTGTTCGCGTGCGCGCCGCCGTTGATGACGTTCATCATCGGCACCGGCATCTGCATGCCGCCCATGCCGCCGAAGTAGCGGTACAGCGGCAACCCGGATTCCTCGGCCGCGGCGCGCGCCACGGCCATGCTCACGGCCAGCGTGGCGTTGGCGCCCAGGCGGGCCTTGTTGTCGGTGCCGTCCAGGTCGATGAGCGTGCGGTCCAGGAAGGCCTGCTCGCTGGCGTCCAGGCCCAGCACCGATTCGCTGATCTCGGTGTTGATGTGCTCGACGGCCTTCAGCACGCCCTTGCCCAGGTAGCGGCTCTTGTCGCCGTCACGCAGCTCGATGGCCTCGCGGCTGCCGGTGGATGCACCGCTCGGCACCGCCGCGCGGCCCATGGTGCCGCTTTCCAGCAGCACGTCGCATTCGACGGTGGGGTTGCCGCGGCTGTCCAGGATCTCGCGGCCGACGATGTCGACGATGGCACTCATGGAATTCCTTCTGCTTTGGTGGAGGTTCAGACGGGGGCGGCGACGCCCTCGACCAGGACCATGTTGAAGTAGTCGGTCATGCCGGCCCGCTTGGCGCGTGCCAGCACATACTGCTCGCTGTCGTAGAAGGCCCGGGCCTGCTCGAAGCTGGGGAAGCTGAGCATCGCCACGCGGTGCGGCTGCCAGTCGCCTTCCAGCACCTCTTGGCGGCCGCCGCGCACCAGGTACTCGCCGCCGAAGGCCTTCACTGCCGCAGGGGCCGCTGCCATGTAGGCCTTGTAGCCCTCGGGGTCGGTGACGTGCATCTCGACCAGCAGGTAGGCAACGGGCATGGCGGCGCTCCGGTTCGGGTCAGCAGGAAAAGTCGTTCTCGAGCAGCGGCTGCCGCTTGATGACGCGGTCGAGTGCCAGCAACTGCTCGAGCAGCGCGCGCATGTGCTTCAGCGGCACGGCGTTCGGGCCGTCGCTCATCGCGTTGGCGGGGTCGGGGTGGGTCTCCATGAAGAGCCCCGCCACGCCCACGGCCACGGCCGCGCGGCTGAGCACGGGCACGAACTCGCGCTGACCGCCGCTGCTGGTGCCCTGGCCGCCCGGCAGCTGCACGCTGTGCGTGGCGTCGAAGACCACCGGCGCGCCCGTCTCGCGCAGGATGGCGAGGCTGCGCATGTCGGACACCAGGTTGTTGTAGCCGAAGCTCGCGCCGCGTTCGCAGGCCATGAAGCTGTCGTCGGGCAGGCCGGCCTCGCGCGCGGCGGCCCGGGCCTTGTCGATGACGTTCTTCATGTCGTGCGGCGCGAGGAACTGGCCCTTCTTGATGTTGACCGGCCGGCCGCTCTGCGCCACGGCGCGGATGAAATCGGTCTGGCGGCACAGGAAGGCCGGCGTCTGCAATACGTCCACCACGGCCGCGACGGCGGGAATCTCGGCCTCGGAATGCACGTCGGTCAGGATGGGCACGCCCAGGTCGCGCTTCACCTTGGCCAGGATCTCCAGCCCGCGTTCCATGCCGGGGCCGCGAAAGCTGGTGCCGCTGCTGCGATTGGCCTTGTCGTAGCTGCTCTTGAAGATGAAGGGAATGCCCAGCTCGGCCGTGATCTCCTTCAGCCGGCCCGCCACGTCCATCTGCAACTGCTCGCTCTCGACCACGCAAGGGCCGGCGATCAGGAAGAAGGGCCGGTCCAGGCCGACGTCGAAACCGCAGAGCTTCATGGGTTCAGGCCGCAGTGGCTTGGGTGGACTCGTGCTGCGCCAGCGCGGCGTTCACGAAGCCGATGAACAGCGGGTGGCCGTCCCAGGGGGTGCTCTTGAACTCGGGGTGGAACTGCACGCCCACGAACCAGGGGTGCTGGTCCTTCGGCAGTTCGACGATTTCGGTGAGCTTCTCGCGCTGGGTGATGGCGCTGATGACGAGACCGGCCTGCTGCAGGCGGTCGAGGTAGTGCTCGTTGGCCTCGTAGCGGTGGCGGTGACGCTCGGTCACGACCGGGCCGTAGATCTCGAAGGCCAGGGTGCCGGGCTTGACGTCGGCGCTCTGCGCGCCCAGGCGCATGGTGCCGCCCAGGTCGGACTTGGCGCTGCGCTTCTGGATCGTGCCGTCGCTGTCCTGCCACTCGTCGATCAGCGCGATGATGGGGTGCGGGGTGTCGGGCTCGAACTCGGTGCTGTTGGCGCCTTCGAGACCCGCCACGTGGCGCGCGAACTCGATGGTGGCCACCTGCATGCCGAGGCAGATGCCCAGGTAGGGGATGCGGTGCTCGCGGGCGAACTGGGCAGCGCAGATCTTGCCCTCGATGCCGCGCTTGCCGAAGCCGCCCGGCACCAGGATGGCGTCGAACTGCGCGAGCTTGCCCACCGTCGCGGGTGTCAGGGTCTCGGAATCGACATAGTCGATCACGACCTTGGCGTGGTTGTGGATGCCGGCGTGGCGCAGCGCCTCGTTCAGCGACTTGTAGCTGTCCGACAGGTCGGTGTACTTGCCGCACATCGCGATGTGCACGGTGGTTTTCGGGTGCGCCACCTCGTGCACCAGGGTGTCCCAGCGGCGCAGGTCGGCGGGCTTGGTGAGCAGCTGCAGCTTCATGCAGATCAGCTCGTCCAGGCCCTGCTCGTGCAGCATGCGCGGCACCTTGTAGATGGTGTCCACGTCCCACATGCTGATCACGCCGTGCTGCGGCACGTTGGTGAACAGCGAGATCTTCTCGCGCTCGTCGAGCGGCACCTCGCGGTCGGCGCGGCACAGCAGCGCGTCGGGCTGGATGCCGATCTCGCGCATCTTCTGCACCGTGTGCTGCGTGGGCTTGGTCTTGAGCTCGCCGGCGGCGGCGATCCAGGGCACGTAGGTCAGGTGCACGAAGGCCGCGTTGTTCGGGCCGGCGCGCAGGCTCATCTGGCGCACAGCCTCCAGGAAGGGCAGGCTCTCGATGTCACCCACCGTGCCGCCGATCTCGACGATGGCCACGTCCACGTCGGCGGCACCGCGCTTGACGAAATCCTGGATCTCGTTGGTGACGTGCGGGATCACCTGCACCGTCTTGCCGAGGTAGTCGCCCCGGCGCTCCTTCTCGAGCACGCTCTTGTAGATCTGGCCGGTGGTGAAGTTGTTCGTGCGCTTCATCCGGGTGCTGATGAAGCGTTCGTAGTGCCCGAGGTCGAGGTCGGTTTCCGCGCCGTCGTCGGTCACGTAGACCTCGCCGTGCTGGAAAGGGCTCATCGTGCCCGGATCCACGTTGAGGTAGGGATCGAGCTTGATGAGGGTGACCTTGAGCCCGCGGGACTCGAGGATGGCCGCCAGCGACGCCGATGCGATGCCCTTGCCCAGGGAAGACACCACACCGCCGGTGACGAAGACGTACTTTGTCATGGACATCGCATGCGTCGGCCGGCTCTCGCAGGAGAGCCACGCGCATGCCCAATTGGTAAAGGGTGAGTATACGTTCGGGGGTGCGCCGAAACGCCCGTCGCCGCCCCGCCGATACACTCCGCCCGCGATATCGGGAGGGGACATCATGGAGTGGGACTGCAGCGACAAGACTGCCAGCCGGTTGGAACGCGTTCAAGCGGGCGCATGTCGGGCGTGATCGGCCGCCTGGCGGCTTTGCGACGCCCCGCCGAATGGAATGCCGGCCTCGCCGGCACCGTCGCCTACCTGGCGGCGGTTCTCACGCAGGGGCTGCTCGCCTATGGCGCCCTGGGGCCGGCGGGACTGGGCATCGGCGTGCCCGCGGCGCTGGTCAGCGTGGTGGCGGGCGGGATCGTGCTGTCGCTGTGCGCGCGCAGCGCGCTGCCGGGCGGCGGGCCGGGCGCCGCGCTGGCGCTGATCTACAGCGCGCTCATCCTCACGCTGGTGCGAGACCCGGCATTCGACGCCGGCAAGCCGGAGCATCTGCGCGCCTTGCTGGCGATGGGCGCGGCCGCCGTCGTCGGCATGGGCCTGCTGCAGTGGCTCATGGCCGGCCTGGGGGTCGCCCAGCTGGCCAAGTACGTTCCGCAGCCGGTGCTGGCGGGTTTCATGAACGGCATCGCTGCGCTCTTGCTCTTCGCGCAACTGCCGGCCCTGCTGGGCCTGCCGCTCGGCGCCGGCCTGGCCCCTGGTGCGGCATGGATGTCGCAGGCGCAGCCGGTCACCCTGGCGCTCGGGCTGCTGACCGCCGCCCTGTATGTGGGCTTCGGCCGCTGGTGGCCGCGTCTGCCCGGGGCCCTGCTGGCGCTGCTGATCGGCGCTGCGCTCCACTATGCGGTGCATCTGGTGTGGCCCGGCGTCGAGGACGGCCCGGTGGTCGGCCCCATCCCGTCGGGCCTGTTCAACCCGCAGGCGCTGCTGCCGCTGTTCGGCCATGACGGCCTGGCGCTCATGCAGCGCCACGGCAGCCTGGTGCTGACCACGGCGCTGGTGCTGGCCATCGTCGGGACGCTCGAGTGCGTGCTCACCACGCTGGCCGTCGACCAGTTGCTGGACGCGCGCACCGACCCCGGCCCCGAGCTTCGCGCCTATGGCCTGGCCAACCTGGTCTGCGGTTGCCTGGGCGGCCTGCCGGTGGTGCCGGTGCGCGGCCGGTCCCTGCCGACGCTGCAGGCCGGCGGGCGCACGCCCGCGGCCATCTTCGCGGGTTCCGTGTTCTTCGCGCTGCTCGCGACCTTCGGCGGGCCGCTCATCGCCTGGCTGCCTGTCACGGCGCTGGCCGGCATCATGGTCGTCGTCGGCTGGTCGCTCGCGGACCGCTGGACCGGCCACCTGCTGCGCCAGTGGTTCGCCGGCCAGCACAGCCGGGCCGCGCTGACCGATCTCGCGGTGGTGGCCATGGTGTTCGGCATCACCATCGGGTGGGGCTTCGTGGCCGGCGTGACGGCGGGCTTGCTCGCGTCGATGCTGCTGTTCATCGGCGGCATGAATCGCTCGCTCATCCGCAACCGCACCAACGCCGAAGCCGAACCGTCGAGGCGCCTGCGCTCCGTGGCCGACGAAGCGGTGCTGAGGCCCCGCAGGCGTGCCATCGAAGTGATGCAGCTCGAAGGTGCGCTCTTCTTCGGCAGCGCCGAGCGGCTCACGGAAGCCGCGCTGGCCTTGCCCGCCGGGTGCCGGGCGCTGGTGCTCGATTTCCGCAGGGTCGGCACCATCGACGCCTCGGGCGCGCTCGTCCTGGCGCAGTCGGCGCGGTCCCTGGGACGGCGCGGCATCCGGCTGCTGCTGGCGGGTGTCACCGAAGGCGGCCCGCATGGCGGCGCGCTGCGGGCGGCCGGGGCGTTTATGGCGCGCCCGTGCCCCGACTGGTTCGACGATGTCGACCGCGCCGTCGAGGCCGCGGAGGACGCCCTGCTGGCCGAGGCCACCCCGGCGCGAGGCCCGGCCCGCGTGGCGCTGGCCGACACCGACCTGATGCGCGGCATGACACCGGCCCAGTGCGAACGCCTGGCCGGGCGCCTGGCCGAGCGGCGCCTGGCCGCCGGGGAGCGCCTGTTCGCCGAAGGCGATGCAGGCGATGCCCTGTACGTGCTCAGCGAAGGCGCCATCAGCATCGTCAGTGCGCCGTCGCCGCTGCACGGCATGGTGCAGCGCTACGTCAGCTTCACGCCGGGCAAGATGTTCGGCGAACTGGCGCTGCTGGACGGGCGCGGCCGGTCGGCCCATGCAATGGCCGAGGAGCCCTCGGTGGTGCACGCGCTGTCGCTTGCCGATCTGTTGTCGCTGCAGGCCACCGAACCCGAACTGGTGACGCTGGTCTACCGCAACCTGGCCGTTCACCTGGCCGAGCGGCTGCGCTTCGCGGCCGACGCCTGGCGGGCGTCGAGCCACTGAAGGCCGCCGGCTTCAGGCCTCTGTGGGCGGCCGCTTGGCCAGCATCGCGCGCGCCACGCGCGAGCCGCTCGGGCGCCCGAGTTCGGCGCTGATCCACGCGCCCGCATCCACCAGCGCGTCCAGGTCGACGCCGGTAGTGGCACCCAGACCGTGCAGCAGGTAGACGATGTCCTCGGTGGCCACGTTGCCGGTGGCGCCCTTGGCGTAGGGGCAGCCGCCCAGACCCGCCACCGAGCTGTCGAACACGCGCAGGCCGAACTGGTACGAGGCGTGCACGTTGGCAACGGCCATGCCGTAGGTGTCGTGGTAGTGCCCCGCCAGCAGGGCCACGGGCACGCGGGCGGCCGTGGCCTCCAGCAGCCGCAGCACGCTGCCCGGCGTGCCGGCGCCGATGGTGTCGCCCAGCGAGACTTCATAGGCGCCCATCTCGTGCAGCTGCGCCGCGACGGCCGCCGCCTGCGCCGGCGCGATCGCGCCTTCGTACGGGCAGGCCACCACGCAGGAAACATAGCCGCGCACCCGCACGCCAGCCGCGCGCGCAGCATCGAACACGGTCACGAACCGCTGGATGGATTCGGCGATGGAGCAGTTGATGTTCTTCTGCGAGAAGCTCTCGCTGGCGGCGGCGAACACCGCCACCTCGCGGGCGCCTGCGGCCAGAGCCGCCTCGAAGCCCTTGAGGTTGGGCGCCAGCACCGGGAAGTTCACGTCGGGCAGGTTCGGCAGGCCGGCCATGACTTCCGCCTGGTCGGCCATCTGCGGCACCCACTTCGGGCTGACGAAGGCCGTGGCCTCGATCGTCCTGAGCCCGGCGGCGGCCAGGCGGCGGATGAGTTCGAGCTTGACCGCGGCGGGCACGGTCTGCTTCTCGTTCTGCAGCCCGTCGCGCGGGCCCACCTCGACGATGCGGACATTCGTGTTCATTCAGGTACCTCGGCCGCCATGGCGGTCAGTTCTTCCAGCACCGCTTCGGCCGTGGCCTGCGGGTGTTCCATCGGAAACAGGTGGGTGCCTTCCATCCAGCGCATGCGCCCCCGCGTGACGGCGCGCGTGGGCGCCAGGCCCACCTGCCGCACCTCGTTGGATTGCGTCCCGCCGAGGAAGCCCAGTGGGCACTTCGGCGGGTGGCGATGCAGCAGGTCGTCGAAGTGGTGCGCCAACGTGTTGTAGATGCGCGTTTCGACCTCGCGCCGGAACGCCAGCTGCACGCCGCCCTGGGGGGCAGGCTCGGTGCCAGCGGCGATGTAGTCGGCCAGCACGCGCGGGTCCCAGCGGGCGAAGGCGGGCTTGTTCGCGTAGTGCGCGAGCGCCGCCTCGGCGGAGGGCCAGTGGTTGCGCCGCGTCTGCGAGATCTTGCCCGGCGAGACACGGCCGATCAGGCGGGTGGCCTTCATGACCTGGACGCTGTGCGCGCGCCAGCCGCCCAGCACGGGTGAATCGATCATCAGCACTCCGCGCACGAGCTCCGGCTGCTTGCAGGCGGCCAGCAGCGACAGGTAGCCGCCCAGCGAATGCCCGACCAGCCACACCGGGCGGCCGGCGGTTCGCGTACGGATGAAGTCGGTGAGTTCGTCACGCAGGTGCGGCCAGTTGCCGGTGACGGGATAGCGCGGGTCGTGGCCGAACTTCTCGGGCGCCAGGACGTGCCAGCCGGCGGCGCGCCACTGCTCGAACAGGACGCGGTAGGTGCCCGCCGGAAAACCGTTGGCGTGGCTGAAGACGAGGGTACGCGGCATCCCGCGAGTGTGCCCGACCCGGCGCGGCGCCATGAAAAAGGGCGCCCGTGGGCGCCCTGATCACGACACGCAAGGGCGTGTCCCTGTCGTTCAGCGGCTGGCGCTGGCCACCGTCTGGCCGATGGCCTGCAGGCCCGCCAGGCGGATCGACTCGGCCTGAGCCGGCGTGACGATCACGCCCGGGCCTTCGCCGAAGGCGACGGCGCCCAGGCGCATGGCTTCGCGGCCTTCGGCTGCGACCTGGGCGCGGGCCCGGGTCGGCTGGAACGCGGCGGTGGCGACAGAGGCTTCGCCGGTTTCGATCAGGCCGGCCTTCAGGGCGGCGGTGGCATCGGCGCGGACGGCTTCGCGCGTCAGGCTCGAGCCCGTGAAGGACTTGAAGCCGTCGGGCGTGGCTTCCTGGGCCATCGCGGCGGGTGCGACGAACAGGGCGGCGAGGAGGGCGGCGGTGGCGGTGAGGCGGGTGTTCATGTGGAGGCTCCGTGAGTTCAGTGGGTTTGTTGCGATGTCGGGGCAGTTCGCCCTTCCATGAACTGAACTTTAGAAACCGTGTCCGACGTCTACCGGACACGAAGATGACGTTTTTGTCATCTTCGCTGCGCCGCCTTCGCCCGCCCCCTTCAGACGATGCGCTCGCCCGGATGCCTGATCTTGCGCATGGGCTCGTAGCGCCGCAGCGGGCTCATCAGCGGGTGCGCGGAGTCGCCGCCGTCCCAGCGCGGGTCATCGATGCTCTCGAAGACTTCCCGCAGGCGCTGCCCCCAGGTGTCGTGGATCATCCGGAAGTACGGGTTCTGCTCGTCGATGCAGACGATCTGCTCCGTCTGGAAGCTGCCTTCGCGGTAGACCAGCAGGTCGAGCGGCAGCCCCACGCCGAGGTTGGATTTCAGCG
Organism: uncultured beta proteobacterium; assembly: GCA_903938815.1. Lineage (GTDB taxonomy): Bacteria > Pseudomonadota > Gammaproteobacteria > Burkholderiales > Burkholderiaceae_C > Rubrivivax. The sequence continues at coordinate 3,211 of CAJAES010000120.1, read as the reverse complement.
TGCTGTCCATCGACACCAGCGCGCATTTCGCGGCTTCGTCCAGCGGCGTGGAGGGCGTCAGCACGCGGTCCAGGATGGGCTTGCCGTACTTGCTTTCGCCCACCTGGAAGTAGCAGGTCTCGCGCGTGGCCTCGATGAAGTTGCCGGCCGAATACACGAGGAACAGGCGCATCGGCTCGCCCATGATCTGGCCGCCGAAGATCATGCTGGCGTTGAAATCGACGCCCGCCTGCTTCAGCGAGGGGCCGTCCTGCTCGTACACGCGGCGCACGGCGCTGCCGAGCACGCGCACGGCATCGAACATCGAGGGCGCATTCCAGATCGTCAGCGGCTCGGCGCCGCCGTTGTCGAGCTTCTCGACCTGCAGGATCTCGCGCACGCTCTGGCTGATGCTCAGGTTGCCGGCCGACAGCAGCACCATGAAACGGTCGTCGGCCTTCTCGTAGATCATCATCTTGCGGAAGGTGCTGATCTGGTCCATGCCCGCGTTGGTGCGCGAGTCGGACAGGAACACGAGGCCGGCATCGAGCTTGATGCCTACGCAGTAGGTCATGGGGCGTCTTTCGAGAGCTTTTTCAGGCGGTAGAGGGCGTCCAGCGCCTCGCGCGGGGAGAGCGTATCAGGGTCGAGCCTGGCCAATGCCGCGATAAGCGCCGAAGGTTCGGGCACGGCCACCGCAGGCGGCGCGGCGAACAGGTCCACCTGCGCCTGCTGCGCGCCGGACTGCGCTTCCAGCGCCTCCAGCGCCGCGCGCGCCTGACGTATCAGCGGCGCCGGCATGCCGGCCAGGCGCGCCACCTGCACGCCGTAGCTGCGGCTGGCCGGGCCGGGTTCGAGCTGGTGCAGGAAGACGATGCGGTCGCCGGCCTCGGCGGCGCCCACGTGCACGTTCACTGCGCCCGTGTGCTTCTCGGGGAAGGCGGTCAGCTCGAAGTAGTGCGTGGCGAACAGCGTGAAGGCCTTGTTGCGGTCGTGCAGCTGCGTGGCGATGGCGCCGGCCAGCGCCAGGCCGTCGAAGGTGCTGGTGCCGCGGCCGATCTCGTCCATCAGCACCAGGCTGTGCTCGGTGGCCGCGTGGATGATGGCGGCCGCCTCGGTCATCTCGACCATGAAGGTGGACTGTGCGTTGGCCAGGTCGTCGGCTGCGCCGATGCGGGTGTGGATGGCGTCGATGGGCCCGAGCCGGCAGGCGCTGGCCGGCACGCAGCTGCCCACCGAGGCCAGCAGCACGATCAGCGCCACCTGGCGCATGAAGGTGCTCTTGCCGCCCATGTTGGGGCCGGTGATGACGAGCATCCGGGTCTTCGCGTCGAGCCGGCAGTGGTTGGCGATGAACGTGCCGCCGCCGGTCTCCTGCAGGCGTGCTTCCACCACCGGGTGGCGCCCGTCCTGGATCGACAGGCAGGGGTAGGGCACGAACTCCGGCCGGCACCAGCCCAGCGTCGCCGCGCGCTCGGCCAGCGACGCCAGCGCATCCAGGCTGGCCAGCGCGCGCGCCAGGGCGCCCAGTTCCGCCAGATGGGCCTGCAGCGCATCCACCAGCGTCTCGTAGAGCCATTTCTCGCGCGCGAGCGAGCGGTCCTGCGCCGACAGCGCCTTGTCCTCGAAAGCCTTCAGCTCAGGCGTGATGTAGCGCTCGGCGTTCTTCATCGTCTGGCGGCGCTGGTAGTCCGCCGGCACCTTGCCCAGCTGCGAGGCCGTGATCTCGATGTAGAACCCGTGCACCTTGTTGAACATCACGCGCAGGTTCGCGATGCCGCTGCGGGCGCGTTCGCGCTGCTCCAGGTCGAGCAGGAAGGCGTCGCAGTTCGCGCCGATGGCGCGCAGTTCGTCGAGGTCGGCGTCCACGCCCGGCGCGATCACGCCGCCGTCGCGCAGCAGCACGGCGGGCTCGTCGGCGATGGCGCGCAGCAGCTCGGCGATGCCGGCATCGGGCTGCAGCGCGGCGTGCAGCGCATCCAGCAGCGGCGTGCCGGAGGGCGCCACGCCGCGCAGCGAAGGCAGCGTGGCCAGCGTGTCGCGCAGGCCCGAGAGCTCGCGCGGGCGCACCGAGCGAAGCGCGATGCGCGCGGTGATGCGCTCGACGTCGCTGATGTGGGCCATGCGTTCGCGCAGTGACGCGAAGCCCTGGGCGTGCATCGCGCCGATGGCATCGAGCCGCGCGCTGGCGGTGCGCCGGTCGCGCTGCGGCTGTGTCAGCCACTGGCGCAGCAGGCGGCTGCCCATGCCCGACTTGCAGCTGTCCAGCAGCGACAGCAGCGTGGGCGCGTCCTCGCCGCGCAGCGTCTGCACCAGTTCGAGGTTGCGCAGCGTGGCGGGCGGCAGGTCGATCAGGTCGGTGGCGCGCTGCACTTCCAGCGTGCGCACGTGGGCCATCGCCCGGCCCTGCGTGTGTTCGGCAAAGCTCAGCAGCGCGGCGGCCGCCGCGTGCGCGGCGGGCAGGTCCTGCCCGTTGAAGCCGGCGAGCGAGGCCACCTGCAGCTGCTCGCACAGCTTCTTCAGGCCGAGTGCGCTCTCGAACTGCCAGGCCGGCCGCGCGGTGCGCGCCCCGGGCACGCCGGGCCAGGCCGGCGCGCTGCCGTCGTGCAGGATCTCGGCGGGCGCCAGCCGCGCCAGCCAGCCGGGAAGCTCGGTCTCGTCGCACTCGCTCAGGCCCAGTCGGCCGCTGCTCAGGCCCAGCCAGGCCAGGCCCCAGGTCTGGCGGATCCGGTGCACGGCCAGCAGCAGGGTGTCGGCGCGGTCGGCCATCAGTTCGGTGTCCGTCACCGTCCCGGGCGTCACCACGCGCACCACCTTGCGCTCCACCGGCCCCTTGGCGGTGGCCACGTCGCCCACCTGCTCGGCGATGGCCACGGCCTCACCCAGGCGGATCAGCCGCGCGAGGTAGTTCTCCAGCGCATGCACCGGCACGCCGGCCATCACCACGGGCTCGCCCGCACTCTGGCCGCGCGTCGTCAGCGTGATGTCCAGCAGGCGGTGGGCCCGGCGGGCATCGTCGTAGAACAGCTCGTAGAAGTCGCCCATGCGGTAGAGCACCAGCGCGTCGGCGTGCTCGGCCTTGATGCGCAGGTACTGCTGCATCATGGGCGTGTGGGCGGACAGGTCGCCCTTCAGGCGTTCGGCGTCGGAGGTCGGCTCGGTCATGGAGCCGGGGATCTTAGGCGAGGCGGGCGGTGCGCCTGGCGGGCGAGGCTGGAACCAATTCAGTCTT
>CAJAES010000119.1 GCA_903938815.1 uncultured beta proteobacterium | reverse complement strand
GCGATCTCCTCGGTCATCGGTCTAGATCAGCTCGATCGCTTCGCGCAGTCGCTGCGCCGTGGCGGGCAGCCCGCCGCGTTCCATGGCGTCTGCGAAGTGCTCGGCGGTCGCGCTGGGCTTCCTCCACCGGGCGCGCATCCGCTTGAAGGCCGCGACGGCCACGAGCTGGTCGAGATCCCACTGCGCGACGATGAACTGATCGGGATGGATGACCTCGATGCCGAGCGCGCCCACAGCCTCTGCGGGGAAGTCCTTCAGGTTGGCCGTGACGATGCAGTCCGCGTGTCCCGCGAGCGCAGCGGCCAGGACATGGACATCGTCCGGGTCGGGCAGACTGAGCCCGCCGGCACAAGCCAGCCAGGCCGCTTCGGGCACCTCCCAGTCGGGGATCGCCTCACGCATCTGGTCGCGCCGGAAGTCCAGGCGGCCTTGCAGGTCGGGCCGCTTCTCCTCCAGCGCGGCGATCCATTCCGACTCGATGCGGGCAGTCCACTTCGCGGCGAAGAGCCCAGCCGTGGCCAGGCTCATCAGCGCGTCGGCCATGGCCAGCGGGTACAGCACGCACGCATCGAGGAGCGCCGTGTAGCGTGCGTGCCCGGCCATGTCAGTAGTCCAGACCGAGCTCTCGGGAGTTCTCGGCCAGGCGCTCGAGCGCGGCTTCCTGCCGCTCGCGCATCTTCCTCGCGTAGGCGATCAGGTCCTCGAAGGCGACGCGCCGGTGGGTGCCTACCATGCGGTGAGGCAGCTTCCCGGACTCGATCTCCTTGATCACGAAGGGCCTGGAGACGTTCAGGAAGTGCGCGGCCTCGACCGTGCTGAACTCCTGGTTGGAGGGCACGATCGTGATCGGACGCCCTTCGCTCAGCGCACCGAGCAGCTGCCCGATGAGCTTGAGCGCGGCGGGCGGCACGTCGACGGTCGGGTGTTCGCCGCTGTCGGTGGTCAGGGTGATCGCCGCGGCGCGCGAGTGGTCCAGTGCTTCCATGATGCAGCGCTGGGCGACCCGGGCCATCTCCATGTCCTGTCGGGACAGCGGAGGGGGCAGGACCTGACGGGCTTTCTCGAGGGTGCGCATGGGTGCTCTCCTGGATGTTGCTGCGAACCACGGGGACACGGCCCGGGCGCGCACATCGCTGCATCGTTTTCGGCATGGTACCGGTTAAACGCAACAAGTGCAGCAAGTGCTTCAAGTGTGCAGATGGTCGAGAGACCCGACCGGCACATCCATCACGGCGAGCGGGGCCAGAGAGCTGCTCGCCGTCCGCTGGACCGCTGCTGGGCGAGGCAGCCAGCCGTGCAAACGCCCTTCCCCGCCACTTCAAGCGGCCAGCTACCTTGATAAGTATTGTTCTCAAGGTACCTGTTTTTGGCCTCCGAAACCCCTGCAGATCAGGCACACTCGCGGCAATCCCTGTCCTGATAGGCACTTAGCGCAGCCGGCTCCCGCCACGCCCGACCTCAGCTACCCAGACAACCGCCGTCCCGATCCCGATGAAGTCCCCTGCCCCGACCACGATCCGCCGCCTGGGCCACCCCCAGATGGCCTTCGTCCGTAGCTGGGCCGAGGGCCTGGATCTCGTGGCCGCCTGGGACCGCTACCTCTACGTCGACGGCCAGGGAGATGGCCGCCGCGCCCGCGGCGAGCTTCAGCGGCTACTCGACGAGCTGCGCAGCTTGGCCCGGGCGCACGGCAGGCCTGACCTAGCCGCCCTCCTCCGCCGTGACCCGGAAGCCATTCCCGACAAGACCACCAAGATCCCGACGCTGGACGAGTTCGCCGCGCAGCAGCCAGCGGACTACTACACCGAGGCCGAGCTCATCGAGCTTTACCAGGAGCAGTACGGCGGACAGAGCGGCCAGGCCGACTCCCGCAGCGCGGCGCGCCGGCGGCAGCGGCTGCGCGAGCGGCTCGTCCAGGCGGTCCAGTGGCTCACGAATATCGGTGTACGTGAGCCCGCCCCGGCAGATCCGGTGGCCGCTTGGCTCGACGAGCGGGTGGCCGCCCGGCTGGCGGTGGTGGGCATCCGCAGGCTCGAGGAACTGGTTTTCTGGATCAAGAGCAAGGGATTCAACTGGCACCGAGGTGTCCCCAAGGTCGGCCCGGAGGGTGCCGCGCGCATCGTGCGCTGGCTGCGCGAGCACGAAGCGACGCTCGGCGCCCTGCCCTCCCCTGCCCTAATGCCGTTGTCGCAGGTCGACACCGCCGCGCTGACCCCCCCTCCCCGCATCGGGATCGTGCCGCTGGAACGGTTCAGGCCACCGTCGGAGCGCGACGGCTCCCGCGGCCTCAACCGCGCGCCGCTCAAGCGCCGCAAGGTTGCGGCCGCCAACGACTACGAGGCTATCCAGGCGTGGCTGCGGCTGCGTGTGCAGGGCACCCACACCTGGCGCGCATACCGGAAGGAGGCCGAGCGGTTCCTGCTTTGGGCAGTCATGGAGCGGCGCAAGGCGCTGTCGTCGTTGGACGGGGATGACTGCGTTGCTTATCGGGATTTCCTGGCAGCTCCAGGGCCGGAGTGGGTGGGACCGCGCAACGCGCAGCGGTGGTCGGAGGCGTGGCGGCCGTTCGAGGGACCGCTGTCGGTGCGATCGCAGGCCACTGCCATGACCATCGTGCGCTCGCTATGCGAGTGGCTGGTGCGCCGGCACTACCTAGACTCCAATCCCTGGGATGACGTGCCGGCACGGCCGGATGCGCCGTCGATGCCGCAGCTTCGGGCACTCTCGCAGACGCAGTGGGCGCTGGTTCAGGAATGGATCGAGAGCGAACTGGTCGCAGCGTCCTCCCCTGCCCTGCACCGGCTGAAGTTCATCCTTGATTTCGGCTACATGACCGGCATGCGCCTGGCCGAGCTCGCCGCAGCGAAGCTCGGCTGGTTGCGCTATGAGCAGCTCGACGACGGCGAGTGGGCCTGGTCGATCATGGTGCTGGGCAAGCGGAACAAGTGGCGCGAGGTGCCGCTGCCGGATCCGGCGGTGGAGGCGCTGCGAGCGTCCCTGGATATGCGTAACCTGGACCCGGACCCGCTGGCCAACGACCCTGAAACGCCTTTGATCTCGAGACTCACCCTGGAGGCACCGCTGTCGACAGCACGGATCTACGAGATCCTGGCGGCCGGCTTCAAGCGGTGCTCTACGTATGTCTGGGGACGGGACCCGCGCGCTGCGGAAAGGATCCGGGAAGCTTCCACCCACTGGCTGCGGCATACGTACGGGTCGCACTCGGCGGCGCGCGGGGTCCCGCAGGATGTGCTGCAGGCCAACCTGGGCCACGAGAGTCTGGCTACGACGTCGATCTACGTGCGGGCAGAAAAGGCACGGCGGCACAAGGCGGTGCAGGGGGCCTTTGCCAGGACGTGAGGCGAATCCCACCCTACGGCCGTTCGCTGTCCAGGAGTTGGCTCACGCCACGAAACTACCGTTCCCCACTGGGTAGACGCATCCGATGGCGCCCCAAAGCCTGAGCGGGATAGGTAACTCATGGATCGAACGGGTGGGAGCCAGCCCCCAGAGCATTTTCGTTGCGGTTGGCATCGTCTTCTGCTCACCAGGTGCATGTCGCCAAGCTACAAGCTGCCAGCGGCGCCGACCCCCTGCCCTCACCCGTCGCTGACCCGGCGCCCTCGCCGCGCCCTGCGTTCGACTCACCTGGCGACTGCGGCGGTCCAGTGCCATCGGGTACTTGTATTTCATATGGATATCATATACAATACGCATGGCAATACGAAATACAGATACGCGATTGGAAAGGATACGATATGGCTCGCGAAGGAGTGACGTTCGAACAGGTGAGCGCGGCGGCCGATGCGCTGGTCGGCGCCGGTAAGCAGCCCACCATCCGGGCTGTGCGCGAGGCGCTGGGTGGCACGGGCAGCCCGAACACCATCCACCGGCATTTGGCGACCTGGCGTACCGCCCGCCCCCAGGTCGCCGCCGCAGCGCCCGAGCTGCCGGCATCGATCGTGGCCGAGATAACCCGCGAGATTGAGCGCTCCGCCTCGGCAGCCCGCGCTGAAATCGAGCAGCGCCTGGTCCATGCGCAGTCGGAGGCCGCCGACCTGGCGGCGGCCGGAGAGTCGCTGGAGGCTGAGCGGGATGCCTTGGCCGAGCAGGTCACTGCCCTCACCACCGAGCGCGACCAGGCGCAGGCCACGGCGACCGAGCGAGCGGCCGAGATCGAACGCCAGGCACGCGAGATCGAGCGGGAGCGCAAGGTGGCTGGTGAGGCTCAGGTCCAGCTGGCCGAGGCCAGGCTCAAGACCGAGTCGCAGGCTTCCCTGATCGGCGACATGCGAACGGAGATTGAGCGCCTGAAGGCGGAGCTGTCCACGTGTGACCGTGCGCGTCAGGACGCAGAGCAGAAGGCGGCTGTGGTGGCGTCCGAGCTGAGGGGGGCCGAGAAGCAACTGGATGCGGCCGTGAAGCGGATTGCTGGCCAGGAAGCTGCGCTGGCGGAGGCGCAAGCCAAGCTGAGCGCGGCCGAGAAGGAGGCTGCAGGTGCGAAGTCAGCGGTTGACGCCGAGAGGCGTCGGGCAGACGCGGCTGATGCCGAGAGGCAGCGCCAGTTTGAAGCCACTGCCGCCCTGTACACCCGGGTCGACGAGCTCACCAGAACGGTGATCGAGCGGACGGATAGGGCTGCGGACAAGAAGTGATCCGGCGGGATCTTCCCTGTAGAGATGTTGCTATGTACAGAGCGACATGTGTTGCTCTGTACTGATAGCCGGGGGGTGGCTGGCAGATCTGCCCTAGCGCCCTGCCCTGCTTCCGACAGTTGCCTCGTTCCACCTGAAGAAAGTTCGCGTGAGCCCTGCCTTCGCTGGCGGTTCTTGCCTATGATGTACATCTGTCACTAACTACACATGTAGGTGTGTCCATGATTGTCGCGATCGTCAACGAGAAAGGCGGCGTCGGCAAGAGCACGCTGGCCGTGAACCTGGCCGCGGCGCGTGCCCAGGCTGGCCGAGATGTCTTGTTGGTCGACACCGACCCGCAGGGCAGCGCCATGGCCTGGTCGGGCGAGCGCGATGCGGCCAAGGTGACGCCGCGCGTCGCCGCGATCGCCAAGTCCGGCAAGGGCCTGCAGGCGGAGATCGCCGACCTGGCGCGCAGGTACCAGGACATCATCATCGACACCGGGGGGCGGGACTCCCCCGAGACCCGATCGGCCCTCGTGTCGGCCCAGCTCGTGGTGGTGCCAGCTCAGCCCAGCCAGGCCGACCTGTGGAGCCTGGAGAAGCTTGCCGGCCTGGTCGACGCGGCGCGAGGCTTCAATCCGAACCTGCGAGCGCTGGTCGTGATTACCCGGGCGTCGACCAACCTGGCCGTTCAGGATACGGACGCAGCCCGCGAGTTCGTCAGCACCGTGCCGTCGGTCGAGCTGGCCAAGGCGGTGATCCGCGACCGCATGGTCTGGCGCCGCAGCTTCGCGGATGGCCTGTCCGTTTCTGAGTACCGACCGTTAGATGACCGCGCTGCAGCGGAGATCGACGCCCTGATCAAGGAGGTCTTCGATGGCAACTAAACGAGTCTTCAAGCGGGCATCCGAGCCCGTTGATGCCGCTGCATTCATCGACGCCGCACCGTACAGCAGCGGTCAGGCCACCACGGAGCCGGCCAAAGCAGGGAAGGGCGCTGGTGTGGAAGCGCAGCTTCACGTCCTGATGCCGAAGGCGGACATCGTTGCGCTGAAACGAGCGGCGCTCGACCGAGGGAAGACGGTGTCTGACTTGGTGCGTGAATCTGTTCAGGTCTACATAACTACAAAATAACAGATGTACATCTGTACTGAAGATCGAAAGACTTCCGTTGGCATCCATGCATGACCTGATTGAGCAGATCGAAGACGCACGCCTGCGTGAGCGTCTGCGGCAGGAATGGGAGGCATCCGTTCGCGAGAAGAAGTTCTGCCTGGTCTTCGACGTCCGCCCATCGGGCTGGAGCGCATGCTCAGGATGTACTTCGTGCAGCACTGGTTCAACCTAGCCGACGATGCGTGCGAGGACGCGCGGCTCGACAGCACCGCACTGCGCCAGTTCGTCGGCATCGACCTCGGGCAGAGCGGGTGCCCGACGCGACCACGCTGCTGAAGTTCCGCCGCCTCCTCGAGAAGCTCGACCTGGGTGCTGTCCTGTTCGCCAAGGTCGGCGAGGTGTCGCAAGCCCATGGCATGAAGGTCGGCACCGGCACTGTTGCGGATGCGACCATCATCGGCGCGCCCAGCTCTACCAAGAACGCCCAAAGGCGAGCTCGACCCCGAGATGCACCAGACCCGCAAGGGCAAGCATTGGTCTTTCGGCATGAAGCTGCACATCGGTGTGGACAGCAAGACGGGCCTGGCCCACAGCGCGGTCGTGACTGAGGGGGATGGCGGTTCCCAATGCTTGAGGCAGAATCAAGGGAATAGATCCGCGCACCTCAAAGTAGCCGGGCGCCAAATCAGAAAATTTCAGGAGGATCCTCAATTTTCATGTTGAGCCGGAGTCGGCCGACCCAGCCAAGCGACGCGACGCGTTGCGGCGCGGATGCTCAGATAAGGCCCCTCCCTGCAGCAGCAGCTGTCAGCCAATGTCGGCCAGGGAATACTGCATGCCACCAGTCGTGTGGTGCTGGTCTGTAGCTCTGTGTGCGGAGCGAATCAGGTCGAACTGGCTAACCCGTTAACTCATTAAATATCCGTCCGGCGGCTCGAATCGTCCGGCATCGGATTACTTTTTTGGTTGCCTATTCAACGTCGGTCCGTCGAAAGCGGATCGCGGTTGTCTGGGCACAGAACGCATTTCCAACTTGCATTGATAAGCATCATGAACGTAGACACCTGGGTAACCTGTTTCCTGGCCTCCTGGATCTTCTCGCTCTCCCCTGGGGCAGGGTCGGTCTTTTCGATGACCAATGGCTTGAACCACGGTTTTCGACGTGGCTACATGGGGGTCATCGGGCTGGTGCTGGGGCTTTGGGCAGTGTTCCTGGCCGTTGTGGTGGGCCTTGGGGCGCTGATCCAGGCGTCGCCTGTGGCGTTCAACGTCATCAAATGGGCGGGTGTGGCGTACTTGTTCTACCTGGGGTTGGATCAATGGCGTTCCAAGGGATCACCCATCCAGGTGACTCGCCAACAGGGCTCGAAGGTGGGTGTCATGGAACTCGTCGGCAAGGGCATTGCCCTGAACGCGGTGAACCCCAAGGGCTACATCTTCATGCTGGCAGTCATTCCCCAGTTCATCGACTCCACAGCGCCGCTCGCAAGCCAGTACCTGATCGTGGCGCTGACCTTCGCGTTCACGGACCTGGTAGTGATGGCAGGCTACACCGGTCTGGCGGCCAAGGCCCTGGCCTACCTGAAAACCGAGCAGCATGTGTCGATGCTGAACAAGGTGTTCGGCGCACTGTTCATGCTGGCGGCCGTTGTCCTAGCCACCTTCCAGCGCGTGGCGCACTGAATCATCGCCATGCAAGCGTCATTTGCGTCGGCGGGCGAAGCGCCCGTCGTTGCGCGCAGGTCCGTGGCCGAGTTGCTGCAGGCGGCGTGCCTGGCGCACGCCGGGCGTGTGGCCATCGAGCAGGGTTCGAAGCAACACACCTTCGCCCAGCTTCAACAGCAGGCCAATGCATTGTGTGCTGAACTGGAGCGGACCACGCCGGTGGCCGGGGTGGTCGCAGTGGTCGGCCATCGCAGTGCGGACGCCGTTGCGGCGGCTTGGGCCGTCTGGATGGCGGGATGCACATTGATGCTCGTCGATGACGCCCTACCCGCTGAGCGGCAGGCATTGATGACCACGCTTCAGCCGCCTGCCGCCGTCATCCACTGCCAGCAGCCCGGCCAGGTCTCGGTGCGTGCTGCGGCTGCCTGCGAGGGCGACTGGCTGCGCACGACGGCGGGCGGCCCGCCGCAGGCCGACCGGGCCTACATCGCCTTCACGTCCGGCTCCACGGGCAAGCCCAAAGCCATCCTGGGTTGCCATGCGGGGCTTGCGCATTTCCTGCAGTGGCAGCGCGATGAATTCGGCATCGGTTCGGGGGACCGGTTCGCCCACCTCACCAACTTGTCGTTCGACGTCTGGTTTCGAGATGCCTTCACGCCGTTGATCAGCGGCGCCACACTGTGCGTTCCGCCGGCCTTGCAGATGGGGGCGGCCGAGATGGTCGCCTGGCTGCACCAGCAGGCCATCACCGCCTTGCACGCGGTGCCGTCGATCGCGAACCACTGGATGAATTTCGGTGGCCCGATGACGCCGGGTGCGCAGCTCCGGCTCGCCTTCTTCGCCGGCGAGCCGCTGGAAGGGGTGCTGGTGCGGCGGTGGCATCAGGCCTTTCCGAATTGCCAGGTGGTCAACCTCTACGGACCCACCGAGACCACCCTTGCCAAGTTCTACAAGCGCGTGCCTGCCCAGGCCTCGGACGGTGTCCAGGCCGTGGGCCAGGGCCTCCCCGGTGCAAACGCCTACATCCTGGACGAGCAGTTGGCACTGTGCGAGGACGGCGTCCAGGGGGAAATCTGCATCGAGACCCGTCACCGTTCCCACGGCTACCTAGACGGCCAGCAAATCGGGCCCACCTTCGTTGAATGGGCTCCGCCAGGTCGCGCGCCTGACTGGATCTACCGCACGGGCGACATTGGGCTGCGCAACCCGCAAGGCGAGATCGAGATCCTGGGCCGCAAGGACGACCAGGTGAAGATCAATGGCGTTCGCATCGAGCTGCTGGAGATCAAGTCGGTCATCGCCTCCTGGCCCGGGGTGCGGGACGTCTTCGTCTGTACCGTGCCGCAGTCGCATGGCAGCATCATCGTGGCCGTGGTGGAAGGACCATCCATGATTGCACGTGAACTGGCCGACATGCTGCGCCGCCGCCTGCCGGCGGTGATGGTGCCGTCCCGCATCCTGGTTGAATCCGCGTTGCCCCGACTGCCCAACGGCAAGACCGACCGTGCTGCATGCAGGATCCTGGCCGCGCGAGAACCCACGTCGACGAACCAGGCCGCCGAAGCCGAGCCCAGCGGGCTGACCGACCAGCTGGCGGCCATCTGGCGTTCGCTGCTGTCGCTGGACCACATTGATCCAACGGACAAGTTCTTCGAACTGGGCGGCAACTCGATGACCATCGTCGAGCTCCACGCCCGGATCGAGAAACGCTTCCAGGTTCGGTTCCCCTTGGTCAGGTTGTTCGAGCATGCCAGCCTGTCGGACCAGGTCTGCCTGCTGGCGCAACTGTTGGGCATGCCGGAAGGGGCGAGCCAGGCGGCCAGCGCTTCGGACGACAACCGCAGCAGGCTGCGCGCACGTGCCATCGCTGCCCGGCAGCGCGCACCCGGACGTGCCATGGCCCCGTACTCCTTGCTCAATCCGGACTGACAGCCCATGACGAATCATGACGAAGGCGCCATTGCCATCGTGGCGATGGAATGCCGCATCCCTGGTGCCAGCAGCGTGGACCAGCTGTGGGAACTGCTGCTGCGCGGCGAGTGCACGCTGCAGGATCTGACCGACGAGCAACTGCTGGGCGCCGGCGTGCCCCCGGCTGTCAGTGCTCGGGCCGACTACGTGCGCCGCGCCGGCGTGCTGGAGGACGTCGACAAGTTCGACGAAACGTACTTCGACATGAGCTCGCGCGAGGCCGACGTTCTGGACGTGCAGCAGCGGCTCATGCTGGAAGCGGCGGTCACGCTGCTCAACCGGGGCAACGTGGATCCCAGCCGTGCCAGTCATCGTATCGGTGTGTTTGCCGGTTCGGCGTTCAGCACCTACTTTTTCGGTGTGCTGCAGCGTGAGGACCTGATGGACTCGCTGGGCGAGATGCTGGTGCGCCACGGCAACGACAAGGACTTCCTGGCCACCCGCATCTCGTACAAGCTCAACCTGACAGGACCGAGCCTGAACGTCCAGACCTCTTGCTCGACCGGCCTGGTGGCCATGCACACGGCGGTGCAGAGCCTGCTGCTGGGTGAGTGTGATCTGGCGATGGCCGGTGCGGTGTGCATCAAGCTGCCGCAGCACGCGGGCTACAAGTACCAGGCCGACGGGGTGCTTTCTCCCGACGGCCAGTGCCGCCCCTTCGACGCGGACGCCAAGGGCACCATCTTCACCAACGGGCTTGGCCTGGTGCTGCTCAAGCGGCTGGCCGACGCTGTGGCGGATGGTGACGACATCGTGGCTGTGATCGCCGGGTCCGCGGTCAACAACGACGGTGCGCGCAAGGTGGGATTCACCGCGCCCAGCGTCGGCGGCCAGGTGGAGGCCTTGAGCAGCGCCCTCGACGTGGCCGGCGTGCGGCCCGAACAGGTCCAGTACATCGAGGCCCATGGCACGGGCACGCTGCTGGGCGACCCCATCGAGGTCGAGGCCATCAAGCAGGCATATGGCACCGACGGTCCCCGCTGCGGCATCGGCTCGCTCAAGGGCAACTTCGGACACTTCAACATCGCCGCCGGCATCATCGGCCTGATCAAGGCCGCCCTGGTGGTGAAGCACGGCGTCGTTCCGCAAACCCTCAACCTGCGGCAGGTCAACCCGCAGCTAGGCCTGGACGGCACGCGATTCTTCGTGACGGACAGCCAGGTCACCCTGGACACCGCCGCCACCAGGTACGCAGCCGTCAGCGCATTCGGCATGGGCGGTACCAACAGCCATGTTGTGCTGAGAAGCCACCACCAACAGCAACCCTTGCCGCGCCCAGAACCTGCGGAAGGCGCCTGCCTGTTGGCCTTCTCGGCAAAGAACCTGCCAGCTCTGGAACGCATGGCGGCGCAGTACGCGCAGCATCTGCGTTCAACGCCTGGGGTGTGCCTGCAGGATGTGGCTTACACCGCACACGTGGCGAGGCCCGTGATGTCCGCGCGAGCCGCGTTAGTGGCGCGTAGCGCCGCCGAAGCTGCGGAGAAGCTCTCGACGGGCGCCTTCCACAAGGGCAACGCATTGAAGTCGCCCGCGCTGGCCTTTGTCTTTGGCGGCCAGGGAACCCAGCACATCCGCATGGGGCAGGATCTGGCGCGCCAGTGCCCCGCGTTTGCTGAACGGCTCGCTCAAGCGCTGGACGTCCTGGGCCAGGCCAGCGGCAAGGACCTAGCTGGCAGCCTGTGGCAGGCCGACCAGGCCGAGGCGTTGACGGCCACCGATGTAGCGCAGCCGGTCATCTTCGCGGTCGAGTACGCGCTGGCCAGCACGTTGCTGGGCCATGGCGTGCGCCCGACCTACCTGATGGGCCACAGCCTGGGCGAGTTGGTCGCGGCCACGGTGTCTGGCGTGTTCGACCTGCCCACCGCCGCGGCGGTGGTCGCCCGCCGCGCGCAACTGATGGCTGCGTGCCCACCTGGCGCCATGCTCAGCGTGGAAAGCCTGGGGCACTTCGAGCCCATGATCCGTGCCGGCCACTTGGCCGTTGCCGCGCACAACGCGCCGCGCCAGCACGTGCTGGCCGGAGAGTTCGCGCACATTGACGCGGCTGCCGATCTGGCCAAGCGGCAGGGCCTGGTCCACCAGCGTCTGCGCACCTCGCACGCCTTCCACTCGCCCATGATGCGCGAGGCCGCACAGGCATTCCAGGCCTTCATGAGCCAGGTGGCCTACGGCCAGGCGACGATTCCCATGGTGTCCAACGTCACCGGCCAGTTGCTGGGCGAGTACGAGGTTCGCAATCCGCTGTACTGGTCCGAACACCTGCTGCGCACCGTGCGCTTCAGCGCAGGCGTGGACCGGCTGCTGCAGCTTGGGGTGCGTCACTTTGTGGAAGTCGGGCACGGCTTCGCCATGAGCAACCTGGTGCGGTCTAACTTGCGCGCCGAGCACGCCGGCGAGTCGGTGCTGGTGCAGGCGATGGGTGCGGCGGAGGAGGAATACGCCTCCTACCTGGACACCATCGCCCTGGGGGCCACGCTGGCGCCCGGGCTGGTGCTGGATCCGCACCTGCGGGCGGGCCGCAAGGTCGACCTGCCCGTCTATCCGTTCGCCCGCAACAGCCAATGGGTCAGTCCGGTCCTGGGCTTCCAGTTGCCGAACCGGCTGGCGCCGCATCAGGGCCAGCCGGCCGTGGCGCTGCCGCCGGCCTCGGTGCCGGCATGCGAAGCCGAAGCGTCACCTGCCCGGTTGCAACCGGCCGACGCGGCGGCACTGGCCCCGCAACTGGCGCCTGGCGGCGAGGCCAATCCGGTGGAGGGCATCGTCCACGGCATCTACCGCGAGTTCCTGGGTGGCGATCAACTGGATCACGCACTGACCTTCTTCGACCTGGGCGGCAACTCGCTGGTGGCCATCCAGCTGATCAACCGCCTACGCGAGACCTTCCAGGTGGATGTTCCCCTGCGCGGCTTCTACCAGCGCAGCTCCATCGAGTCTGTGTCGCAGCACATTGCGCAGCTCCTGCTGGATGTGGCCGACCATGTCTGAGACCACCACCTTGTCGCGCGAACAGCTGGCGTCGCTGATCGCCCAGCTGCGCAGCTTGCAGGCGGCACCAGCCGCCCAGCGTCCGGCCGTTGCCGCCGCCCCCGTGTTGCCCCAGCTGAGCATCATCTTCTTCTCCGGGCTGAGCCAGGAACGCGGTCCTTACGATCTGCTGCTGGACGTGGCGCGCTTCGTCGACGAGGCCGGCTTCCACGCCATCTGGACGCCCGAGCGCCACTTCACCGAGGTGGGCGGGGCCTACCCCAACCCCGCTGTCCTGGCGGCGGCGCTGGCAGGCATCACACGCCATGTGCGGCTGCGCGCAGGAAGCATCAACCTGCCACTGCACGACCCACTGCGCGTGGCCGAGGAGTGGGCGGTGGTGGACAACCTCTCCAAGGGTCGCGTCGACCTGGCGCTGGCCCCCGGATGGCATGTGAAGGACTTCGTGCTCAAGCCCGAAAACTTCGAGCACAAGTTCGACGTGCTCAACCGCTACCGCGAGCAACTGCAGCAGGTGTGGCGGGGCCAACCGGTCACGCGCCTGGATGCCTACGGCCAGCCGCACGAGGTGTTGACCTACCCGCGCCCGGTGCAGCCCGAACTGCCGGTATGGCTGACCACTTCGCAGCGTGAGGAGGCCTGGGAGTTCGCCGGCAGCCATGGCTTCAACGTGCTGTCGGCACTGATCAACTTCGGTCCGAAGGACCTGGAAAAGCGCATCGGCCTGTACCGGCGCGCCAGGCAGGCGGCGGGGCTGGACCCGGCCGCCGGCACGGTCTCGTTGATGCTGCACACCTACGTTGGTGCGAATGCGGACCAGGCGGTCGAGACCGTGCGCCCGGCGCTGACCGACTACCTGAAATCGTTCGTTTCGCAACACCAGAGCGCCAACCAGGCCGACGCAAGCGAGAAGGTCAAGACCCTGCAATCGCTGGGTGGCGACAGCGCAGACTTCATCGACATGGTCTTCGCCCGCTACGTTGGTACCAGCTCGCTCATTGGCGACCTGGATCAGGCTAGGAAGGCGCTGCAGCGTTTCCGTGGTGTCGGGGTGGACGAGGTGGCCTGCCTGGTCGACTTCGGGCTGGACAAGCGGATGGTGCTGGACAGCCTGTCCCGGTTGTCCGAGCTGGCCAGGAGCGCCCACTGATGAAGCTCTACAGCTTTCGCGGACAGACGCCGCGCATCCACCCCAGCGCCTACATCTTCGAGGACGCCGTCATCATCGGCGACGTCGAGATCGGCGCCCATGTCAGCGTCTGGCCGGGCGTGGTCATCCGAGGGGACAAGGCACCCATCGTCATTGAGCCCGGCAGCAACATCCAGGAGCGCGCGGTGCTGCATGCCGACCCAGGCTTTGCCCTCAGCATCGGCGAAGACGTCACCGTGGGCCATGGTGTCATCCTGCACGGCTGCACCATCGGCAGGAACTCCGTGATCGGCATCGGCGCGGTGGTGCTCAATGGCGCGCAGGTGCCGCCGGACAGCATGGTCACGGCCGGCACGCTGGTGAGCGCCGGACCCAATCCGCCGCCGCGCAGCCTGATCTCTGGCAATCCTGCCCGTGTGCTGATGGCCCTGAGCGAGAGCGACGTTCTGGCGCACCGGGACACCGCGCAGGAGTACCGCGACCTCGCCGCCGCCTACCGCACCGGGTTGCAGCCGGTGGAAGCCACCGGCCACCGCGCCTTGCCCGGCTGATCTGTCCCTGCAGCGCTGATGTCGACCGCGCCTGCCTTGCCTGCCGACGGCCGCCTGCTGCGATGGCACGACCATGGGCGGGACCGCCTGCTGGTGTGCCTGCATCACGCTGGTGGCGGGGCGGCCAGCTTCGCCGCCTGGCCACGGCAGCTGGCCGATTGCGCCGATCTCGCGCTGGTGCAGTTGCCGGGCCGCGAGGACAGGCTGGACGAGCCCCTGCAGGAGGCGCTTCCCGACCTGGCACGCCGCCTGGCGGCCGCATTGGCCGGTGCGGACCGCGAGCACCTGGTCTTGCTGGGCCACAGCATGGGCGCCACCATCGCTTGGTGGGTTGCTGCGGAGCTGTGGCGCACGCACGGGCAGCGCGCAGCGGTGGTGGTGTCGTCGCGCGCGCCCCTGGCGCCGGTGCCGGCCGCCTGGAACCCGGCATCCAGCCTGGACGACTGGTTCAGGCTGTTGGGCGAAGCCCCGCCTCAGGCACTGGCGCTGCCCGAGTTGCAGCAGTTGCTGCGGCAGACCCTGGACCAGGACATGGCCTGGATGCGGCGCGAATTCGATCGCGAATTGCCCGGGCCGCTGCCGGTAGACCTGACCTGCCTGTGTGCCCAGGACGATCAACTGGCCACATGCGCGCAGATGTCGGACTGGCGCCGCTTCACCACAGGCGCGTTCCAGGTCCACCGGCTGCCCGGCGGGCACCTGCATCTGCTGAACCGGCCACACGCCGTGATCCGTGTGATCCGCGAACTGCTGGAAGGAGCCCGGCCGACATGCTGGACGAACTGACCCTGGCGCGGCTGGCCCGGCGCGGCGAAATCCGCATCGGCTACCAGCGGCATACACCGCCGTTCTCGTCGGCCGTCGGTGGCGCCTTCGAGCCCGTTGGCTACTCGGTGGATCTGGCGCAGGCCGTGGTGCACCGGCTGTCCGCGGTCTGCGGCGGCCCGCTGGCCATTGTTGCGGTGGAGACGACGTCCACAACCCGGGAGGCCATGCTGCTGGCCGGCGAGTTCGACATGGAGTGCGGCTCCACCACCATCACGGCGCAGCGCCGGCAACGGGTGGCGTTCAGCCAGCCCATTTTCTGCACGTCGCACCGGGTGGCCTTGCGCGGCAGTGCCGCTGCCAACCCCGGCCGGACGCTGCGCATTACCGGCATTGAGGGTTCGACCAGCCAGGCGGCGCTGCTCCAGGAGCCGCCGGCCGGATGGCGCTTCGAGTTTCATGGACAGCCCAGCATCGGCCAGGCCTTCGATGCCTACCGCTTCGACCCCAGCCTGGACGGCCTGGTGGCCGACGAGGTGATCCTGGCTTCCTTACTGAGCCGTGCCGGCGAAAGCGCAACGATAGTGCTTGACCAGAGGCTGGGCCAGGAAGCGTATGGCTTCATGCTCCGCCAGGCTGACCGCGAGTTGCTGTCTGCCGTGGACGACGCCCTCGGTCACCTGCTGGGCTCCGCCGCCTTCCAGCAGCAATTGGTGCGTTGGCTGCCGCCGTCCGCCCTCGGCATGGACGCGCGCTCTGGACCAGTGCCTGCTGGTCAGGCTGCCCAGGCGGCGGGCTCAGCGCAGTCAACCATTGCCTAGGCCAACCCCACCACGAAGGGAAAGTTCATGAAAGCAGCAGTCCTGGGTTTTGGCAATGTCGCAGCCGCGACGATCGAGAGCTTCATGGCCAACCAAGAGCTCATCCGCGCCAAGACACGCAGGCCCATCAAGTTCGTGCGTGTCGCCACGCGCACGCCGGCCCGTGCCGAGGGCAAGGTGCCCGCCGGCTGTGTCGTCTCGAACGACTGCTGGGGCCTGGTCGACGACCCACAGGTGGACGTGGTGCTGGAGCTCACGGGCGACGTGCCGCTGGGCCGGCAGCTGGTGCTGCGGGCGCTGTCGAACCGCAAGCATGTCATCACGGCCAACAAGGCGCTGCTGGCCAAGCATGGCGAAGAGATCATGTCGATGGCCGAGGAAGTGGGCCGCAATGTGCTGTTCGAAGGCGCAGTGGCCGTGTCCATCCCGATCATCAAGACCTTGCGGGAGTCGGCCGCAGCCAACCGCATCTCGTCGATCACGGGCATCCTGAACGGTACGTCCAACTACGTGCTATCGCAGATGAGCGAGCATGGTGCCGACTTCGCCGGTGCCGTGGCTGAGGCCCAGCGCAGGGGCTACGCCGAAGCCGACCCCACGCTTGACGTCAGCGGCGAGGACGCAGCGCACAAGCTCATCCTGCTCGCGTCGCTGAGCTTCGGCGTGCCCATCGATTTCTCTGCCGTGCAGTTCAAAGGCATCCAGGACATCGACCGGCTGGACATCGGGTTCGCCAAGCGGCTGGGCTACCAGATCAAGCTCATCGCCCAGGCCAGCATGGGCCCCGAGGGCCTCGACGTCAGTGTCCAGCCTACGCTGGTGCCGATCGCGTCGATGCTGGCGAAGGTGAGCGACTCCATGAACGGCATCGCGCTGAAGGGTGACCTGCTGGGTCCCGCCTTCCTGTACGGTTCGGGCGCCGGCGGCCGGCAGACCTCCAGCGCCGTGCTTGCCGATCTGATCGAGCTTGCCAACCGCGAGGACGCGGGCGGTGCGGGTGGCGCCTATAACATGGGCTTCGGCCACGGCCACAGGCGGGCCCAGGGGGTCGCCTACACGCGCGACCGCGTTGGCGCCTTCTACATCCGGCTCCGGCTGGACGACAAGGCCGGCGTGCTGGCCAAGGTGAGCACCGTGCTGGCGCAGGCCAACGTCTCGGTGAATGCGCTACTGCAGGACGGCGGCCAGCACGAACAGACCGACCTGATCATCATCACCCATGACATCACCAGCAGCCAGCTAAACAATATGCTGCCGGCCCTGTACGAGGCCGCGGGGCCGGGCCACTCAGTGGTGATCCATCCGGTGCTTGGGATCCATTGATGCCAGCGCCCTTCGAGCGGCCGGCGGCGGCCATCGTGATCCGGGTGCGTCCGAATGACACGCTAGCTTACTCGTTACCAGTATGGCTGATCTGCCGTGGGGCCAACCTGGCGGTGAGCTTGCAGGAAGAAGGCCCGGCACAGCCGCGCATGCCGGCGCCATGCCGCCACCTCCAGCCGTCCTGCGTGGTCGGCGGCATCGAGGTCTCGCAGCTGATGGCCGTGGTGGAAACAGTCCACGAGCTGTGGCCCCAGGCCGGCGTCTGGCCAGGCGAATTAGTAGCGCGGGCACGTGCGCGAGATGCGTGTGCAGGCATCGTGGCCCTGTGCAACGGCGTCAGCCCCTTCCTGCTTTCGTTGCCAAGCGCCAACGTGTGCGCGGATCCCGAACTTGCCCAGCGCGTGCGTGCGTCCATGTCACAAGGGGGATCCGGAACACCGCTTGCGCGATGCAGCGTCACCGCCATGGCCGTGTTGGCGGAGTTGCTGGCGGTGCGCGGTCTGCTCGATCGACCTGCATCGGACAGAGTCCAGGCGCTGCTCGGTGGCAAAGCGGCAAGCGACTGGATGACGCAGCCCGCCGTCCGCCGGCGCATGCTGCTGGGCCCGTGGCGGCAAGGGTTGGTCCAAGGCGCCATGCATGGGTTTTCGCGCGAATGATCCTCCTTGTGTGCGGAAGTCCAAGGCCAGATGGCCTGACCAGCCAGGCCTTGGACCTGGTTCAGCAATTGCTGATCGAGCGCGGGTGCGAAACCCGCCGCCTCGGCGTGCACGATCTGGACCTGCCGTTGTACGGCATGAAGGCCTGTGCGGCGCCGCAGGCGGCAGCATGGCGGCAAGCCGTCCGCGAGGCCACGGCACTCGTCATCGGCAGCCCGGAATACCACGGCAGCTTCAGCGGCGGACTGAAGAACCTGCTGGACTACCTGGAAATCGGTCTGGTTGAGGGAAAGCCTGCCGCAATGCTGGTGACTGCAGGCAGCCCGCGCTCCGGAGTAGGCACCTTGAGCGCAATGCGCACGGTGTTGCGCAATCTGCATGTTCCGGTGATCGTCGAGCAGATGGCCGTATCTCCGCGCGATCACGAGCAAGGTGCCCAGGCATGGACACCGTGCGCGCGGTCCTACTGCATATCCATGGTGGCCGGCCTGCTCGAAGAGATCGAACGCCGCCGGAGCAGGGCAGTTCGGCTGGAGCCCGCAGCGGACGAGCGGCTGGCGGTGCCGGTTCAGCCCTGAAACTCCGCCTGTTCGCTGCGCCAGTCACCGGCACCGGGCCCCGGGCGCAGGCGGATCATGCACGCAACACCCGCTGCCATCGTCTGTCGTCGGTATCGAACTGCGCGTGGCTCACCCGATGGGGCGGCAAGCCCGTCACGGCCAGGGCGGCGGCGTAGCCATCGGCCAGCATCAGCGGCACCAGCGCCCAGGGCGCCGCCGCCACGGGCAGGCCCGTCGCGTCCAGCAGTCGCGCCTCGTGCGGTGTGCCGATGCTTACCCGAAACGAGGCCAGGGGCAGCGACAGTCCCCTCCCGCAGGCCTTGGCGACGGCCTCCTTGCGCGTCCAGCAATCAAAGAAGGCGGCATGCCCGAGCGTCGGTGGCAGGTCGAGCAGTTCAGCCACCTCTTGCGGATGGAAGTGCCGGGCTGCGAGCTGGGTCCAGTCCGGGAGCGCCCGTCGGTGCTCCACGTCCACACCGACGTCAGCGTCCGGCCCAGCCACCGCCAACACCACCAGTTCGCCGCTGTGCGAGACGCTGAATGACGGCATCTGCCGGCCGGCCGATGCCAGCTCGGGCTTGCCGAACGGGCCCGTCACGACGTCCAGATCGCGGGGCGCAGCGTCCAGGCAAGAAGCGATCACCGCGCGCAGCAATCCTCTGGCACCGATCGATCGAACCCGATCGGCCTCGCGCACGAAACGGGCCGCGGTTGCCAGTTCTGCCGGGGCCAGCATTTTGGAGAGCGCCTGCTGCCGGGACCGAAGGTCGGCCAGCCAGGCGAACCACACCTGGACTTCGCCGGGCGCCGGCGGCTCGCCGCCTGAGCGGTGCGACGCGTTCATTGCTGGTGCAGATATGGGTAGCATGGACCAAACGGGACGAAGATACCCGATGATGCCCCGGTTCTGGAGCCGGCTCGGTCGCGCGACCCGCGGTCGTTGTCCCGAACCAGGTTGGCGGACGGGGTGAGGCGGTCCTTGAACAGGCCGGCGCGACCGCACACCCGTCCGTCGATTGGCTGCTCGGAGGGCGCAGCGAACGCGGCGCTGCCGTCCGGTGCCCGCACATCGGCATCCACCAACTGCAACTTCATACAGCCACGCACACCGCACCGTGGTGGAGATCGAGCAGGAGATCGCTGGGTTGCTTCGGCCGGACTGATGTGCCACTGCGCGGGACGTCATCGATCACTTGGGCACTTCGGCGGCTTAGTCGATGCGGATCAGCTCGATGGCCTTGTCCACGCCGTAGGCGATCACCTGGCCGGGAGCGACCGTCTCGCTGAAGGCCTTCGACAGGACGCGGACCTCTTTCTGCCCGGAGGTCTTCGAGTCCAGCGTCACCCACAGGTAGACCGTCTGGTTGACCTTGTTCCAGTTCTCGCACTGGCTCAGGCAGATGCCACGCGGATCGCCAGCGACAGCGGTGTTGAACCAGGCGCGCATGCCTGTGGCATCGCCCAGCGCGTTGGCGAGGCCGCTGATGGCCAGGCCACGGGTGAAGTTGTTCAGGCTGGCGTTGAGCGCCGCAGCGTTCAGCGCAACACCGGCCGTGGTCTGCACCATGTCGGCCGTCGTCACCTGGCCGCTTTCCTTGGCCAGCTTCAACGTCTTCTCGGTCGCCTCGCCGATGGATGCCTTGACGCCCTTGTAGAACTTGGGCCCGCCCATCAGCACGATTTCCCCATGAAACTGCAGGGTCGCCTTCGACGAGCTGGCATCCGTTGCCAGCTCGAAGCCCCGCGCCTGAAGTGCTTCGCGTAGGCGCTGCGTGAGGGCAGGGCTTCCCTGGAACTCGGCATAGATTGGCGAGTCTTGTCCGACCACCAGCTCGACCAGGCCGCTGGCCTTGGTTGTGAAGGCGGCCGGTTCTAGCAGCGTCTTTTTCGCAGCTGCGGGCTCCGATGCCGCTGGCCCTGCAGGTTCAGGCTGCTGCGGTTGGGCGAAGACTGGCACCTGCAGCGCCGCGAGAAGAAGGCTCAGGGAGACGGCCCTTGTCATGCTGGCCATCCTCAGTCGATCAAACGCCGAAAGTTCGGCGTCGGTCCATCGAAGGGCTCCAGCTCGGCCCTCGGGATGTATCGGGTCTGCTGGCCTGAGATCGTCAGGTTGTCGAACTGGACGAAGGCCAGTGCACCTTCGATCCGGACCACCATGCCGACGAATGGACCGCCACCTCCTGGAGGCCGTGCCCACTGGAACCTGTCGCCGACTTTCAGGTTGGCCTGGAAGGCAGACACCCTTGCTGGCCACTGGGCTGCAATGCGCCGGGCTTCGGCATCCTGATCCTTGATGCGCTGCTGACGGTCTCGTTCGAGCGCGGCCTGGCGCTCCCGCTGCACAGCTGCGGCCTTGTCCCGTTCCTGCGCTTGGGCTTCTTCTTCTCGCAGTCGTGCGGCGTACTGGTCGGCCGACAGCAGCTGCGTCCGGATCGTCATCCCCAGGTACGAGAACGACTTTCTCAGAGTCTCATCGAAGACGGGCTTCGTGGTCACGTTGCCGTATCGGATGTCCAGGACCCACAGCGGCACCGTGCCACGCTGGCACAGGAGGCGCTGGGGCAGTTGTGCCTGGCCGGCTGCCTGCAGCTCGGTGAAGCTGGGCTCGCCGCCATCGCGGACACAGCGTTCTTGGGCGGGTGCCAGAGCGACCGTCAGGCCTTTGGGTATCCGTTGCGCTGTCACGAGGACCCCGGACATGCTGGGCACGAGGATCTGGCCTGTGAGGTCGAATTCGTACCGCTTGCCGTCGAGGGCGCGGCTGAACTCCTCGATCGATCCGCCTCCCGACACCGATGGGTTCGTGGAACATCCCTGCAGCGCAAGGATGATCAGGAGGGCTACGCCCGCCGCCCGGCTGAAAGTTTTCATGCTTCTCCCTGTTGTTCGACCTATGCCGCTCAGAAAATTGTGACTTAAACGCGGCTGACTCAAAAGCAGCACGCCGGGAGACTGGTCCGAATGGGTCCAGCGGCGTCAGGTCAGTCGAAGAAGAGGGTCAGTGCGCGCGCCCTGTTGGCGGCAAACGTGGTTTCGCTGCGCAGGACCAGGGAGCTTTCCCAGGAGGCGCTGGCCTTCGAGGCTGGCCTGCACAGGACCTTTGTGGCGCATGTCGAGCGCCAGGTGCGGAATATCTCGGTGGACAACATCGAGAAGCTCGCGATCGCGCTGGGCGTCGAGCCGTACGAGCTGCTGAAGCCCTGACGCGGCAGTTGGTGCGAGGTCAGTCCCACGTCGAAGACGTGCTGCCGTCCCAGGCGTCGAAAGCACTCCCACAGTCGCCGTAGACGTTGCCGTTCAGGTCCAGGTCGCCGCACATCGGCGTGCCGTCCAGGTTCACCGAGGGCTGATCATCGGATTCCAGCCAGTGGTCCTCGTCGTGGGCATGAAGCATCCGGCGACTCCAGGTTGGCTCGTCATCCTGATCCGGCGCAGTGGCCGGCGCCGCGTCGGCTTGCCGCCCACGACTTGCCGCACCGGCCCGCGATGGGGCGGTGGCCACCAAGATCATGACGCTGGCGACAAGTGCGATCTTCATGAGGCCGTCGAGCAAGAGCAGAACATCGTCCATACCAAAAGAGTTAAATAAAACGTGGTTTTTATTGTGATCAAAAGAGAGCCTCTTGTCCATGCAAGAAGCTTCTGTTCGGCGTGGCCGGCCCTTGGGTTCGAAGACGGCTGATCCTGTTCTGGCCGGCGCTTTCGGCGCCGCCGTCCGTGCCGCCAGAACGCGGCGCGGTATCGCTCAGGAAGCGTTGGCGCACTTGGCCAAGATCGAGAGATCGCACGCTGGCAAGATCGAGCGCGGCGAGCACATGCCGACCCTGTCAGCCGTGTTGAAAATCGCAAAGGCGCTGGGCATGAGCGGCGCCGAGCTGATGGCGGAGGCCGAGGCGCTGCTGCCGGCGGAGTACCTCGCGGGCAGTTGAAGGACGGGGGACCTCGTTCGGTGGCACCCATCGGTGGGCCCCAGGTCGAGGGGCCACTTTTGGATGAGGCCGGTCGCCTAGGCCGGGCACACGATGAAGAGGTCACTCCATCTGGATGCCACCCTTGGTAACCCAGCCGCCGACGGCGCCCTCAAAGGTGAGGTCTGCGCCGTGATGCCGAGTTGCCCACCGCGACGGACGTGCGTTCGTCGCCGTGGATAACGCGCTGGTTGTGCCTGTGAAGTGCGGGCTATCGAACCGGGGTCGCGCGCCAGTAGGTCTTCACGTCCTCGCCCCACTTGAGCCCGGCCGCCGCCACGGCGGCCGGGAGAATCCGGCGCATCCGCTCGCGGTTCAAGTTGGTGTCGACGTACCAGCCAGGCACCAACGGACGGCTGTACCGCTCAGCCCATGCAGTTGACTGGCCTGGGAACAGCGCGGCTTGCGACTTGGCGACGTAGGCGCGCGTGGTTCCGTAGCAACCCATCGCCCGCGCCATCGCCTCGCGCCGGTCGGGAAATTCGGTCCACAGGCGCCGCAGCAAGTCGATGTGGATGTCGATGTAGTTCCAGTGCCTGGTCATCACGCCGTGGAACTCCAGACCTGGCCCGATCGTCTTCTGCTGCAGGGGCCTGGTGGGTGCCGGCAGTGGCCTGGTCAGGCGATCGAGTTCGGCGGTCAGCACGTCGCGCCGGCCTTGAAGGGTTGCGATCCACCGCTGTGACGTCTGGATGGCTGACTCGATCTGTTCCAGCTCCTGGATCGGAAACTGGGGCTGTGCGTTTGGGGTCGGTTGCGCTTGCATCACTTCCTCCAGAGACGACGAGTGCGGTGGCCCACGGTGATCGTGTGGCCGTCAGTGCTTTTCACCTTGTAGGCATCGAACCATTCGGCCAGGCGTGAGACAGGCCGCCGTCCGAGATCGCGCTCCATGCTGCGAATGCTGTTCTTGCTCAGGTAGAGCACGACGGCGCCACGGCCGTCATGCTCTTCTTGACCGTAGAGATCGAGCAGCTGGTCGACCATCGGCGGGATGCCGCGCTGCTGGGCGCGAACCTCGGCGTGCTTGCTGTTCATGGCAGTGCCTTCAGGTCGCCGAGGATGTCATCCAGCTTGGCGTGATGCTCCTTTTCAGCGCCGTGACCTGGGATGCGCCAGTCCGGCAGGTAGCAGCTCAGGCCGATGAGGTCGTTGTCGCCGACCTTTTGTTCGAAGATGGTCGTGTACAGGCTGTCCGCCGGCATGGCCTCGCCGGCGATGCTGCGGTGAATCCGGATGGACGCGTCGGTTGTGGGCTCGATGTAGTCCTCCAGGCCGGCGTCAGCGGCGTACATCTCCAGGCCACAACGGACCGCCCAGAACGGATCGATCATGGGTTCCAGCGGGTAGAAGCCGTTTTGGAAGAACGGGCCGTCGTGCTTGTTTTCGCTCCAGACCTCGGTGCGCCACTCTTTGCCCACGTCGCCGAAGAGCAGGGTGTCGACGACGCCCGGAGCCGCTGCCAACAGCAGGAAGACCCGGTTGAAGAAGGCATCCCGGACGATGCGTTTGCGCGAGCAGATGTCGTTCAGCCGAGCCGTCAGCGCTTGCGGCAGTGCCAGGCTCACGAGCTTCCGATCAAGCCGGTCAAGCCGTTCCAAGACGTAGTCGTAGCTGGCTTGCGAATTCGGGATCGAGACCTCTTGGTCAAGCCAGTCCAGCTCGACTTCAAGAACCTTGGCCAGGTAGGCATCGCGCCGTAGGCATGCCGATTCGATCTTGGCTTCCAGCTTGTCGAGGATGGGGCGCCAGATCTTCACGGAGATCTTTGGAACCGTCTTGAGGGTCTTGGTGGCCATGCGTTGCTCCTATGACCCAAGAGTAGAGGAGCGTTCGCCAAACGTCAACACCAAACGCCTAAAGCAACTGCATAAAGAAAACTCTTTGTGATTTTTCGTGGGTTCACGGGTGAAGCTGAAAAACTTCACGCAGGCCAAAAATAATAATGTTTGATGACTGAGAATCCGTCCGTGCTCAACGCAAGTCCGATCTTGAGCCACAGGAAGCCTTTTCCGTGGCACAGTACTGCTCAATCTACGCAGCAGGAGCGGCGCTTGTCCGAGCAGATGAAACAGCTAACGATCGAGCAGGCGAGGGCAGTTCATGCCATCTCGCCGGTTCCGTGGAAGCTGGTCGAGACGTCTGAAGGCTGGACTGTCGAGACTGGCGAAGCCAGGCTGGTGGTGACCAATGGTCGCCGCCCACGTGTGTTCAAGACCTTGGAAGCTGCCGTCCGGCAGCTTCGTGACCGAGTCGGAGTGACCAACTTCCAGGTGCAAACAGTCAGAACGTAGCCCCAAAGAAAAAGCCGCCCTGGCAGGCGGCTTCTCTTTGGCTTTTTCAGCCGGGTGTTCTCGATGGGGATCGGGATGGCCCGGATATTATCATCCGGTGCAGACCATATGCAAATTTGGTGTCTGCTGCGGCCGCTCGTGCCGTGGCGCCTCTGATCCAGAAGCAGCTCGCCCTCGCCCTAGAGGACGCTGAACTCGTCCAGCATGCTCGCGAAAGCGGTGGCGGCTGGCGCGGGTACTGCACGATCAATCACAAACCGCCTGGCGCGGGTGAGCGCCTGCGGGAGATCGTCCTTCCCGTCGCCGAGATGCCCTGGTTCATCGAGAAAGCGCTGCGCGCTTTCCGAGGCGAAGACCTGTACATCGCTCAGCACTCGTATGCCGCCCGCCAGCGCCGTACCGGCGACCTGCTGAGCCTGAACCTGGCGCACGTCGACCTCGATGTCTACAAGTCCGCCTGGTCAAAGATGGCGCCCGACGCGCTGGCACCCATCATCGTGTCGCGGCTGGCTGACGCCGGCATTCCTGCGCCGAGCTACATCGTGGCGTCCGGCCGTGGCTTGCAGGCCAAGTGGGTCTGGTCTCGGCCGTTGGTGCCCGAGGCCTTGCCGCGCTGGCAGGCCGCACACCGGTGGCTGATTCGTGAAGGTGGTCCGCTGGACGAGTTCGGCGCCGACGAGAAGGCCATCCTGCCGACGCAAATTCTTCGCCTGGTCGGCTCGACCCACCAGCAGGCCGACGAAGTGGTGCGCGTCGTCTGGATGAGCGGCACGCTGGCCGCGCCAACGACCTACGACTTCGACGCGTGGTGCTCGAAGGTGTTGCCTTACTCGCGCGAGCAGGTCCGCGAGTTCCGGGCACGGCTGCAGCAGTTCAAGGTCTGGGACGAAGAGAATGCCGCGAACCGGCAGCGGCTGGCCGAGGAAGAAGGCGCAGGGGTCGCTAAAAGCCGTGCGCTGGCCAGGCAGAAGGCCTGGGAGCAGACAGCTCGTGCCCTCGGAACGACGCCGGCGGCTCTGGCCAGCATGGACGACCTGGTCGCCGGGGAGGTCTGGCAACGCCGCATCAAGACGATGGAGAAGATCGTCGAGATCCGCTGGGGAGCTGCAGGCGTACCAGCTGGCCAGCGCCACGAATGGGTCTGGATCGCGGCCAACGCGCTGGCTTGGGTCAATCGCGACCAGGCCAAACCCCTGGGCGCCGATCTGACGGCCTGGGCGAGGCGTCTGGTGCCTGGATACACGGCCGTCGAGGTGCGCGCTGCTGCCGCATCGGTCCTGAAACGTGCTGCAGGGCAGGGTGCCGGCCTGTACCGCATGACTGAGGCCACCTTCAGGGCCAAGCTAGGGGTGACCGAGGAAGAGGTTGCCCAGGCCGTTGGCGCCCGGCGGAACGCCGATGAAGACCGCTGGGACATCGGTGCCATGGGCTTCGAGCGCATGCGCGGCCTCGATTTCGACGCCTACAAGGCGGAGACGCGACGCAGGCAGGCCGAAGCCGCCGTCCGGACCAACACCATGCACCGGGCCGCAAGAGAGCCCCTCGTAGCCAAGGCGAAGGCACTGCGAGCAGCCGGGCAGAGCCTTCCCGAGGTCGCCAAGGCCCTGGGAGTGTCCGTCGGCACCGCCTGGAACTGGACCAAGGCCTGAGCGGCACCCCTTTCAGGACGCTCTTATGTATGCCCTCGGCCGAGGGAGGCTGTGGTGTGTCTGGCAGCCTTTCAAACCGCTCTTATGTATGGCAAAGCCCCTTGCCCGAAGGGCCGGTTTTTGGGGGGGTTCTTTTCAAACCTGGTGGGCAAGCGGAGTGTGGGCAACCCCCGCCCGCTTGCGGGCGACGGGTTGTCCATACGGAGCGCGCAGGGTCGAGTGTGGTCAACCCAGGAACCGGCGAAGCCGGCTGTCCACACCCTTGTGGTGTGGACAGCTGGGTTGTCCACACGGGCGCGGTGTTGCGATTGCGGTGTGTCTTGGCTGTTCTGTTTGCTGGGCTTTCTCTTTCAGCTCCCCGTAGGGGCCGCCGGAGGCCCCCCGGTTGGGCCATGTACTCATGGTCCAACCCCAGCTGCGGTGTTCTAGACGATGACCGCTGGTCGTAGGCACGCTCGGCCGAGCTGGCTGTGGCCTTCGTGCCGTGTATCGGTACCGAATTTCGTATCGTATCGATGTTTAGATGTACATCTGTTGATGATTTCGGCCGGTTTGGTTGCAAACATTAGTTGTGTGCGTAAAACTTGATTAGTAGACTGCGCTTTAACTGAGGACGCTCATGCCTGCTGCTGCCACCATCGACCACAACACCCTAGCGCGCCTGGTCGAAGCCAATGCTGTTCGTGGCACCCACATCGTGGCCAGGCCGGGGGGCTGGGGCGTGATCGTCAAGTACGGTGCCGCCGAGAGTTCCTTGGCGGCCACCCGCAGCAAGGAGACGCGGGTGTTTAAGCGCCTGGAGACGCTCGTCGGGTACCTGAAGGAGGTTGGCATCAGCCGCTTCGATGTGGATGCGGCTGACTTTGATGCGACATCCGCAAAGACGTACAGCCGGCCGGACGCCTCGGCTACCCTGAAGCAGGCTCACGCCGCACTGGCGCATGACCGTTGGTTTCGGGATCATGTTGGACAGGCGATCAAGGAAGCTGACGACCCTTCGACGCAGTGGGTGTCGAACGAGGTGGCGATGGCTGAAGGCGCGAAGCGGCGGGCTGCCTGGCGAGCTCGTGGCGAGTCTGTCGTGAAGGGCAAAGGGAGCCCCGTTTGATCATCGACTGGCTTCCAGAGGCCATTCGGAACCGCTTCGACCAGCTCGACTACATCGCGGAAGACAACCCGCTCGCGGCGGCCGACCAGGATGACGAGATCGAGCGCCAGGTCAAGATGCTGCATGACCACCCCAAGATGGGCCGGCCTGGACGCGTCAAGGGCACACGCGAGTTGGTCATCAGCAGCACGCCCTTCGTCTTGGTCTATCGGCTCAAAGGGAGCCAGCGGATCGAGGTATTGCGGCTGCTACATGGCTCCCAGCTCTGGCCACCAGCTGTGCGGCGGTGACCTTCTCCCTACCTGACCAGGACCAGGTCTGATGTTGGGCGGGCATTGTGGATGGCACTACAAGCAGTACGCCTGGCACTACAACGAGCTGCAGCGCTTGTCTCTGAAGCGAAAAGAAAACCCCCCAGAAACCGAAGTTTGAGGGGGGTTGGGGAGGGTCATGCTGAACAACATGGTCCAGCGTGGCTGCTGATGCAGCGTCCAAAGACCGACCTTTTCAGCCGGTGCGTTCGTCACTAGGTGACGAATCAAGACTTAGTGTCTCTTCATCAAATATCTCGTCCTTTCAAACGAGTACCGACTACCCGCGAGGGTGTCCATGACCATCGAGCTGGTCACTACAGCCTGACCTATTTCTAGGCTGGTGGATGCCACTTTCTCAGGCTGGTCACGCAAGGTGCCCAATCCGGTTGGTTGATGACAGATAGTTGCAGTTGCGGCCAAGCATTGCTCCTATCACTCTTTTTCCTACTGACTTTTCAAGACCAGGTCGAGATTGCCATATCTCGATCTGGTTACTTGCGTGGACTGCCAAGTCCTCGTCATCTTTCACAGTACCTCGCTCCTTATCCCTGCCTGCTGTTATCACTGCAGACTTTCTGGCTTACTGAAGGCCAGGGCATAGGCGATTTTCATCGCCAAGGTTTCGAAGCTCGCCACAGAATCAATCGACTTTCCCGCCGTCGTTAACGGCTCGTGCCAGGTGCCAACCTGTTTCAATTCGACTGTCCCTTTGGTTTTGATTTCAATGGCCACGTTCATGCAGCTTGCGTTTGCCTCGTCAAAGATTCTCAATCGGTTTTACTGCCATTTCTGGCTAGCTTTCGGCGAACGGAGGAAGCAGTTTCTCACCTAACACCTCGACTCTTTGACTTCCAGCATTTCCAGGCACTGAAGGCCCTAAACGCCCTTGCACTTTCTGACTAGCATCCAGAATTTCACTGGCTTACCCTTACGGTTTCGCTTCACCGCGATGTCCACGCGCTTGCGCGCTATGAATCATCAGCATCGGGAGTGCACTTGCCCTCACGATACCTAGCAGGATTTCCCTGCTGCAGCACCCGTGTCAGCACGCGTTCTACTGTTACCAGCAGCCCACGGCCGGGACTCTCACCCGGTTTCCAAAGAAACTAGCCTTGCATCTTCTGATCGTCTTGCCAGACTCTCCATCGATACCAGACTTTCTACCCACCACGATTATTCCTATCCAGTTGAATTTCTACCGAACATCCCATAGAGGATTGGATTTACTCTGCTGTTGAACTACTTCATATGAGGTGGCAACCTCATCCATAGTTCTTTGCAGGATTCATCCAACCCCCCCGGGTCGCACGTCCCGTGCACGATTAAGTGCAGAACGCGCCAAGTACTGATGTCAAGCGACATCAGGAACTGACCCCCTGGCGACATCCAGAAGTGACCCCCGGTTGCTGATCAATCGGTTTGAGTTGCGGTGTTCGCGCTGGCCTGGTTAACCAGGCCAGCGCGGCGCTTCGTTCGCAGCCGGTAGCTGTCGCCGCGGATCGTGATGACGTGGCTGTGATGCAGCAGCCGGTCCAGGATGGCGGTGGCCACCACCGCATCGCCGAACACTCCGCCCCACTCGGCCACCGAGCGGTTGCTCGTCACCAGCATCGAGCCGCGCTCGTATCGCCGGCTCACGAGTTGGAAGAACAGGTGCGCTGCGTTCGCCTCGAACGGCAGGTAGCCCAGTTCGTCCACTACCAGCAGCTTCGGCTTGGTGAAGTGGAGGAGCTTCTCCTCCAGCCGCCCCTCGGCGTGCGCCCTGGCCAACTGCGTCACCAGGCTGGTCGCCGGCACGAACAGCGTGCTGTAGCCCCGCACGATGGCCTCGCGGCCGAGCGCCACCGCCAGATGCGTCTTGCCCACGCCGGGCGGCCCGAGCAACAACACGCTGTCGCCGTTGGCCACCCAGCGCGATGTCGCCAGTTCGCGGATCTGCTTGGGGTCCACTGACGGCTGCGCGTCGTACTCGAAGCCCTCCAGCGTGCGCACGCACGGGAACTTCGCGATCGACATGCCCATCTGGATGCGCCGCTCGTCCTTGCGCGCCACTTCGGCCGCGCACAGCATGGCCAGCGCCTCGCGCAGGTTCAGCTCGGCCCGGCCAGCCTGGTCCAGCAGCGTGTCGAGCTGGTCGCGGATGGCGGTGAGCTTCAGCCGCGTGAGCATCGGCTCGAGGTCGTTCAGCAACTCGACCGGCTGGGTCTTCTTGGCGGCGGCCATCACCAGCCTCCTCCGAGGGCCGTCTCGTACTCGGCCAGCGGCCGAAGCAGTTCAGCCGGCGCGGCTGGCGGTGGCGCTGTGGCGGCGCTCGGGCGTGCCAGCCAGCTCACCCCGACCAGGTGTGCGCCGACGATGCCCACGAGATGGCTGCGCTCGATGATGCTGGTGCGCCGGCCGGCGTTCTGCGCATGGCAAGCCACCTCCTGGCCGGCGTACTGCACTCGCACCTGCCTGTCGGCCACGACGACGGTGACGGTCTCGCCGATGAGCTTCCACGGCACGCTGTAGCGGTTGGTGTCGAGCTCGATGCAGGCGTCCGTGTGAACGCGGCGGCTGAGTTCACGCACCTGCAGGAACGGCGCCTTGGCGGCCAACGGGCTGAGCGCGCCACGCTCGTCGCGTTCGAAGCGGTCGATGGGCGGCTCGGCGGTGGTGCCGTGCACTCGCACGTCGGCCACCTCACGCATCCAGCGCACGAGGTGCGCTTGCAGTTCCTCCAGCGAGGCGAAGCGATGGCCGGCGATGGCGTTGCGCTTGACGTAGCCCACGCCGCGCTCGTCCTTGCCCTTGGTGCGGGCACGGTACGGTGCACACGCCCGTGGCGTCACGCCCCAGTAGCGGCAGAAGGCATGGAAGCGGTCGTTGAAGGCGACCTCGCGGGTCTGGGCGTCGTGCTCGTTGACGAGCGCTCGGGCGTTGTCGACCAGCACCTCCCGGGGCGTGCCGCCGAAGTGGCGGAACGCGCCTTCCAAGCCCTGCAGCCACGCCGACTGTCGCTCGTGCAGGAACAGGGCCACGTAGGTCCGGCGCGAGTAGCCCAGCGTGGCCACGAACAGGTGAACCTTGACCAACTCGTCGCCCACCGGCACGCGCACCGTGCCGAAGTCGATCTGCAACTGGTGACCCGGCGGGGTCTCGAAGCGAACGGTAGCCGCCGTCTGGGCGAGCACTTCGCGGCGCAGGTGCGCCACGGCACGCTCGACGGTGCGCAGGCTCACCGCAATGCCGTGTTCCCGCTGCAACTCCTGGCGCACCACATCGCAGTTGCCGCGGTGCTGGCGGAACCGCTCGGCCAGCCACTCGCGGTGGGGCGTCAGCCGGCCAGGACGCCGCGGGGACTGGTAGGGCTGCCAACCCCCTTGGCGCAGATAGCCGCGCACCGTGTTGCGGCTGCAGCCCAGCTCACGGCTGATGCGCTTGGCGCCCCAGCCCAGCGACGCCAGCTTAAGCATCGCCTGCACGTCCTCAGGCGTTTGCATCGCCTGCCTCCCATCGATCCACTCGGACCGGGGAGCTTGCTCGACCACTTCTTCCACTTCGACCTCCTTCCACGAAGGGGGTCAATTCCTCGTGTCGTCAGGGGGTCAGTTTGTCGTGTCGCCTGACAGTGTTCTCCAATGCGGTTGGCATCGAAGTACGCGATACCGCGTCTCGGGACGCGCATCACCAATATCTAGGCGTACGCGCTGCATCGATTTCGACCGCCGCGCGGGTGAACGGCCATGCCCTTGGATCATTCAGGGCTCGTCCGCGTTCTTCTCGACATCCGCCTGGGTCGGCTCTGGAGCAAACCACTCTTCGGATGCCGGCGCCACCCTCGCCAGTTCGCGCGCCACCCAATCCGCCTGGGCTCGAAGTTCAGACTCATTCAGCCCCTCGGGGTAAACCTCAGCGACTGTCCTTCGAAACCGCCCGTGCAGTTCCACGCCGCGGCTGACCGTAAGTTTGAGGCGAACCTTTCCTCTCCCCCAGAACTGCACGAGGCGCAGCCCCACTTCGACGCTCTCGACGTGCAACTCGATGGTGAGCGGTCCCGTGCGCTTGGGTCTGAAGAACGATGAGTCTTTGGACTTCTCTGGGTGAAGTGCCCACAGCAAGTCCAGCTTGACGGTCGCCGGCGCCGGTGAGCCGGTGGGACCAAACGCACCGACAACCCTTCCCACCACCATTTCAGGGTCGCAGAACGGCAGGTATCCCTTGATGCCCTCGACGTCATTCCATTGCACCTGACCGTGGCGCGTTGCCTCAGGAGGCGTGTTGGAATCCGTCAGCGCGATCATGCGCCGCACCCTGATCTGGTCTTGGGCTCCCTTGAGCCACGTGTCTAGCTCCTCATGAGTATTGATGCGTCCTTTCTTGCGCTCACGAAGGACCCTGAGCACGAGGTGGGTGTCCTTGTCCCTGTTCATCCGTTCATGCAGAGCCGTGCCCTTGAACTCCAGCGGCTGCTGCGCGGGCGGCGGAACTGGACCCGACGAGATGAAGACGGGCCCCGGTCGTACCAATGCCCTGCCGCCAGCTGTGTCCGGAGGCTGCTGCGGGCGCTCTGTCGGTGCGGGGTTGACATCGGCCGGCTCGTGCGACTCCTCGATTGGCAGCGGATCATGCGGCTGCGGGTTTCGCGGCGGCCCAAGAACCGTGAAGCTCCTGAACTGAATTTCGCCGTTGGGTCCGAAGTTGCATGCCAAGACCTGGCGACTCTCGGTAGAAACGCCGTTCTCATGTGCCTGCAGACGCTCAGTGAGGAGAGAGCCGAGATCTGCCACAAGTACGTAGCCGTCCTTGGTTTGCGGCAGTTCCGCCCTTTCGGCGACCTGCACCGAGACCGAGGTCTGCTCTGGGGCCAGTTTGCCCTGGCGGAAGGCCTCTTCACGTAGTTCTCTGATCATGGTTCTCGACGAGTTGGACAAGGACAGGACAAATGGCAAGCGCAACGCTCGCGAAGTGCGTAAGCACCGCGGCGTGCCCGTGCATGACATCGCCGTGCTTGTCGAGTTGTGTGAGCATCACGCGAACTCGAGGGCGCGCTCGCTCGACGTTTGGCGAAAAGTCCATACGCACCCGGACAAGACCGTCAAGGCTTCGAGCCAACGGCGCCGGACAGCGCTCTTCGGAAATCGCGACGTGTACGGACAGGGCCGGGGGCAGCAGGTCGCGCAAGGCGACGACGAGCTCGCGCGTCACGGGGGGCGCGTTGGCGCTGTCCTGCAGCAGTCCGGCCAACTCCTTCCACAGCGGTGACGCAGCGGCCAACGCGGCAATCAGACCCCGGCCGTGCGGCGAGTTGATCTGATTCAACAAGAAGGTACGGGCGTTCGTCGGCTTCGCTGACGCGCTTTCATCGGGCTCGTGAGATGACGGCGCCGGCGTGCCGCAAGCCGATTGATCCAGCCAGCGCGCCACTTCGATACCCAACGTCGCGTCCTTCGCGGCCTGAACGGTGATGAAGCCAAGATGCCGCCTGACCTGATAGTCCAGCAGAAGCCCGAAGGCAGGCATGTCAACAGGCCTGACCGCGTCGGCACCACCAGCACCCGGCGGCACCTCCTGGTCGAGCCTGGTAACCCTCAGCGGCCTCGGCTTGGGGCCCGGCTTCCGTGGCGGGTAGTGATGGCTGATTGCCCACTCCCAGTCGTCAGAGGGAGTTCCCTTGGGCACGTCGCACTTGGCGCGACGCCTTCGTAGAACGGCCCTTGCGCGCGCCGTGTCGTCCTTGAGGTGCGGCATCTTGCGGATCAATTCAGGCTTCAGCTCGATGTCCGAAAGCGATGCACGCATGCAGGCTGCGAACAGCAATGGCCAGCAGGTGAAATACCTGCGCACGAAAGTCTTGTGCGAGGCGTGGCCGATCGAGCAGAGCATGTGGGCGAGGTGATCCGGGCCGACACCCTCCAGCGCAGCCACGATCGCCAGCGCATCGGCCAGCTTGAACGGACCTTCAGAGAGCGCCTCGATCCGGGCCTCCCAGTCAGGCACAAGCAAGTGCATGGCGGCGCTGCCACGGGCACCATGCGCCACAACCAGTTCGGAGCCGATCTTGTCCCGCGCCACGTCAACGATCAGATCGACCAGCGTCTGCGGATAGGTCAGGCTGTCGTCGCTCGCACTCTCCCCGAACAGGTAGGCGGGCGTCGGGTGAAGACCTCGCACCAGCGCGCGCAGCTCACGCATCCGGGCGTCAAGCGGCGAGCCGAGCCGCGACCGTCCGACCGAAAGACGGGTTTTCTTGTTGTCGTGCCCGGACGGGAAGCGCTGGTACCAGGTACCGTCCTGTGAGAGGTCCCCGGCACGGACGCCGCAGGCTTCGGAACGCCGAGGACCTGCCTCCAGCAAGAGCGAGCAGAGGGCTCGTGCCTGGACCGGCGCCAGAGGTTCGCCGCGCAAGTGCTCTGCGATGCCCATCTGGATCGCCGGCAGCAGGCGACGCGGCCACAGAGCCGAGGCCGCTGACGGGATGTACTTCTGGCGCTTCGAGGTCGCCCCGGACTCGTCCAGTGCCGATGATGCCGCCTCGTAGGCCGGATGCGACGCCAGCACATTGAGAATGCGCCGCCAGGCCTTGCACCGCGCGGCATGCGTGGTGTCGGACTCCCCGGCCAGGCGCTTGAGGACGCGGCGCGTGATCTTCCGCCAGGTCCGCCCGAGGATCTGTGTGGGCTCAGCATGCGCAGGCCAGTGCTGCTCCAACTGCGCCCTCACCGCCGAGAGATAGTCATAGTAGGTCCCCGGCGAGATGGCATCCTTGTCGCGCGCACGAGTCAATTCGACCTCCAGATCGAGGTAGATCAGCAGCATCTGCTCGACGGGCCGGAGGTGGGTCCGAGGAGGAGACTTGAGCAGCTTGTCTGCAAGCTCAGTCGCTTCGCGCGCCCAACGCTCCTGGCGTTGGGCGGTCGTCTCGCCGGAGCCATCGACAGGCGCTTCGTCAACTCTGACGGACACGCTGGCGGTAAGTGCCTCTTCAACTTTGCGGGCTCGTTTCTGGCGCTCACCGTGACGCTCATTGCTCTTGGCGATATCGCCAACGGCCGTCTGGATCCAGAGCAAGGACCTGCCGTCCATGGCGTCCGGCCTGACGGCGTTCAGCCTGGAACGGAAGGGGCGCAGACTCAGCTGCTTGTGAGGCCGCTCGCGCCGCTGGAGGAGGTCCAGCGAATGGCGGTCGAGCGTGGCCGCCATGAAATCAGGACGGTAGGCCAGCGACAGCAGGGCCGCGATGTGGACGCGGACCCAGTGCGACATCAGCCAGCACAGCGCTGTGATGGTGGCGCCCGGCTTGACGGGCCACAGCACCGGCTGAAGCGGATGATCATCATTCATGGCCACAAGCCAAGCTCGCAGTTCGGCCTCGGCCTCGGGGAGCGTGGGCCACTTCTCGACTTCGTCGGCGGCCAGGCGCACCGGGGCCAGAAGAGGCATTTCGATCGGCTGGCCGCTGCCGCGAACCCAGTCGATCCAGACCGACCCCTTCTTCCGCCACTGCTCGCGCAAGCTGCGCCAGGCTTCGCGCACATCGGTCGAATCGCACAGCCCTTGGGCCACGATCAGCGCGAGCAGCGCACGCGCCGCGCTCGACAGTCCGCGGTCTTGTCCGACGCAAGGCCGCAGCCTGCCCACGACGTTGAGGAAACCTGGCGTGCGCGACTCCGTGTAGTGCTGCGGCATGTCGGTGGGTCGGGTCTCGCGGTCACGACGGCGGTCGACGCAGCGCAGGTCGACGGGTACGACCACCGGCTCCGGCGTGCCTGTGATGCCGTCACCGAACGGCGGCAACGCCAGCCGTGCCAGTGTGTCTCTGACCAGCTGGCGAGCGCTTTGCAGCGACTTCATCACAGGCGCACTCAGGCAGTGCGAGCCGAGATGCCGCAGCCCGCGGCCATGTCCGGTCAGAGCTTGTTCTTCGAGCCAGCGCTGGCACTCCGCCATCTGGCCGACCCAGTACCGGCGGCCCATGTTCTGAGGTCCGCGCCATCGTTGGTTCAGCTCCGACATCTGTTCATCCTTGAGCACACCCACGACCAATCGAGTACCGCGAGCGGTCGGAATGGCTCGCAGGCGGCAGAACAGGGGCGTGTCGGGGGTCACCTTCACCATGCTGGGCGGCAGGTCAACGTCGGGGACGCCGAGGCGGCGCAGCCGGTCACGCGCCTTCTGGCGCAGCAGCAGCGCGACGCGAACCAGGTCATTCAGCTCGGCAGTCCTGCACTGCAGGCGATCACTGTTGATCTCTGTGTCCTTGTCGGACTCGAAGATCCAGTCCGCTGACAGAGCCGCATCGCGCCAACGAGGGTGCTGGCGCACCTGGTCGCGTGCCGCCACCAGCAACTCGTAGGCCTTGCGGCAGGCGGCCATGCCTCTGGTGAGCTGAACTGCGACCTCGGCAATGTCCGCGGTCTCCAGCGATTCAAAGACCGAAAGCACCAACTGCCGCAGCATCAGCCACTCCGCCCGCAAGTCGTCGTCGTCGGGCACGTCCCGCGGACTCAGCAGCGGGCTTTGCGGGATGGGTGGTGGCTGCTCGCGCCCGAGCAAGGCAGATGCAGCGCTGGCCAGCCGGTGGTGGCGATGCGGCGATGGCGCGTAGTAGTTGCCGACCGAGGCAGAGGCCGCCGCCGGCG
Source organism: uncultured beta proteobacterium (assembly GCA_903938815.1). GTDB lineage: Bacteria > Pseudomonadota > Gammaproteobacteria > Burkholderiales > Burkholderiaceae_C > Rubrivivax. The sequence continues at coordinate 11,439 of CAJAES010000119.1, read as the reverse complement.
CCCTGGCCATCGCCGAGATCTCGACGTCGGTGGCGCCGGCCTTCTGGTAGGCCAGGCATGTCGAGTGCACGGCGCGTCCAGGGGTGGCAGGATGTGCCTGGTCTGTCAGGGACTTGACCCAGGCGGCAGTGGCCTGCACGAGTTCGGCCTGTTCGCGGTGGGGCATCAAGCCGCGCAGGCGCTTGGCGTCGGGCGTCTGCTGGAGCAGTTGCTCCATTCGGTCGCATACCTCCGGGTAGACGTAGACGGCTTCCCACTCCCGGCGGCCTGCATCGGTAGACAGGCCTCGCCGGGCCCGGCGGTCCTGCATGACGCAGCGCAGCTCGAAGCAGTACCAGGTGTCGTCGTCGAGCTCCGGCGCGAGAGCCAGATCGAGCGCACAGCCGTGATCGGCATTGAGGATCTCGGCCATTGACTGCAGCAGCGCCGAATCGATCAGTTGATCGGTCGCATCGCCACGCAGAGCCTTGCAGCAGGCCGCGCCGATCTTGGACAACTCGCTGACATCGATACGGTCGTGCGCGAGCTCGAGATTGAAGGTCTCGGCCATGCCCGCATGGCTGGCTGCAGCATGCAGCGCTTTCCAGCTCGGACTGGATGCGACTTCGGGCTCGCGACGGGCCTCTGCAGGGCCGCCCGGCGGGGCTGGGGGAACAGGCCTTTGCTGGGGCCCATCCACAACGACCTCAGCCTCCGCCGCTGGAGGCATGACGAAGGGTGCGACGTTGGACTGGACCGCGCGCAGCGCACGCGCGAGATCTTCTTGTTGAGTATCGCGATGGCCCTCGATGAATTCTTCGAGCGCCCGGGGATCAAACGGCTGCAGCGCTGCGAGGTCGCGCCAAGCATTGAGATCGTCGGCGTCAACGACTACCGACAGGCACGCGCCAGCCATGGAAGACACCCGCTGCACGTGCGCACGACCCATGTGGCGCCCGCCGCGAATGGCATCGCGCAGCAGTAGGCCGAAAGCGATGGCCGCGCACTGAGTCTTGTTGTTGTCGATCCGAACCCGCGTGTTCAACAGGTCCAGGATGCGCGTCGTCGAGTGGGGATGCAGCTCGCCCGACTTGCCTAGCAGGGGGAAGGCAATGGAGGCGCGGGCCTTGGCCGCCATGGCTGATGACAGCTTCGCGGCATCGAGCAGACGCTTCGAGCTCAGTGCAGCGCCAAGCGCCTCGAGAGCGAAGGCACTGAGTTCGAGCCCGGCGCTTGCTCCTTGACCGTCAACCTCCAGGTCCAGGGCGACAACCAGTCGATGCGCCCAGTGGCACTGAGCCGCAGTCGGGACGATTTCGATCAACCATGCCGGCTCCGGCTTGCTCAGGGACAGATGAGGTCGGCTCTCCCGCTTCTTACGCGCGCCCATGCTTGCCCTCCGAACGCACGAGGTGGAGAGCGGTCGCGGGTTTCTGCCAGGGCAGGCTCCCTCGGAACACATGTGGCGCGGTGTGTGCGCCAAGCGTGAGAACGCGGGTGCTGCTGTCGTCGCAGCCAGGCGCCGAACGGGCGCCGTGGGGCAGTGTCATGATCGCTCCGGCCGAACCAAAACCGCCAAAGCCCCATGGAGGCTTCGACTTCGACTCGGGCTGAGAGGCGACCCAACATCGCCAACAAGCCCGAACGACACCCGCTCGGCGGGCCGAAGCCCACCCAGCGGGTGGTTGGTCTCCCAGACACCGTGTCAGGGTGTCCTGGACCGGAGGCGGGGGGCCTTGCGGCCGGAATGCCTCCTTGGGTAGGCCGATCCGAGAGAGCACCCTCGGGCGGTCTGCATCAGTTCGAGAGCTCCAGGTGAACCTGGAAACTTCCGACAGCAACTGGTACGCCGTGAGGCACCAGTTGCCTGCCGCCTTGACTTGACGACACCTGTGCTGGAAGGGAAGGTCAGTGCCGTCCCTATGTCAAATGACCCTCACGACCGAAGTCGCCTGGATCACGGCTCGCGATCAGCCGGTCACGACGCACTGCTTGGAACAGCGCGCGTGAGCCGGCTGCGCAACTCACCTGTATATATTAGCAGTGCAGCCGAAAGAATCGATGGCGAGCCGTCCTTCGCCTTCCAAACTGTTGCGTTCTTGCAGCAAGTACAGCGTACAGCCTCTGAACACGGCCAGTACTTGCTTCTCCATCTACCGATCGACGCTTTCGTAGATGTGTGCCCGATACAGACGCTCCAGTCGAGGCATGAGAGCCTGCCGTGCGGCGGCAGCGGGCTGGGCGCGCCGTCGCTGGCGAGGGCCCCTCTTGATTCGCGTCTTCGCTTGCATCCATCGGTCAACCGCGCGAGCTGGCACAGGGACGCGCCAGGCCGTGGATGGCGGGCAAGTGCCCTTCGTGGGCCCGGCTGATGCAGATAACGAAGTTTCCTGACGAACCGCGCAGCAGACCCGGGAGCTTGGCATCCCTAGCCTCTCCTACGTTGCCGATCCGTGCAACGTTCACCCGAGGAGCAAGTGCCGATGCCTACCAAGACAGCTTCCAAGTCCGTGCCCATGACCGCGTCCGCGGCCAGCCGCATCCAGTCGCAAGCCGCCAAGATCGGCGGCGGCCAGGTGGCGGCTGGAACGTTTGCCGCCAGGGCTCAGCGTGCCGCCGCGCTGAACAACGCCGCGGGCAAGACCTCCAAGTAAGGAAGCCAGCGCGGCGTCCGACGTGGCGCCGCGCTCCTGTCAATACATGAAGTACAGCCAAGACAAACATGTGGCCGACATCGTCAGGCAACTCGTGGCGAAGGGGTGGCAATACTCGCGCGGCCGCAAACACGGCAAGCTCGTCGCCCCTAACGGGCGCGTGTTGGCCGTGCCTGGCACGCCAAGTGACTGGAGAGCCGGTCTCAACTTCGAACGCGACGTCCTCAGAATCACTCGAACCGCATCGTGATGGCCCCGCCTCCGTACCCCCGACTTGGCGAGTGCGTTCGGGCCATGTGCCTTGCGCTGGACACCAAGGGAAGCAACCGTGACGTGGATCGTCTGGCGCGCGAGGGTGACTTCGACTGGGCCAAGGTAGACCGACTGCTCAACGAGCTGCTGGTCGAAGGAGCCCGGCGGCTGCTCGGCCCGCTTGCCGACGAGGTTCTCATGCCTTGGCTCCGGCTTGTGCGAACCGAGTACTGCCGCCTTCACCTTGACGTGCCGTTGGATGCCATCGGCCGAGTTCAGGCCTTGCCGACGCTCGTCGAAGAGTTCTTCGTGCCGCACGCCGCGCAGCTGCTCCTGCAACTGCATGCGCGGTGCCCTGGCCCGCACCTCGATGTACTCCTCGATGACGGACGGTCGCCAGTACGGGCGGTGTTGGAGTGGCTGGACCAGAGTGTCGGCAGCCCGGTGGACAAACTCCTCTACCCAGACACGACGGGCAACGACAAGTCCTCGCGAGACAAGATGTCCAAGTGGCGCACCGGTGTTGACCTGCCGTCTGGACAGAGCCTCAAGCTGCTTCTGGATGAGCTTCGGAAGGAGCCAGGTACGCGCGGCGTGGCCGATGCGGCCGGCACATGGCTCCTCGCGGCGCGGGCGCTGTCGCAGTTCGACCGGCTCGGCACAGCGCCTGTTCGCCCGCTGTTGCGGGCGCGTCTCGAGTTGGCTCGACTTGATGTGAACCCCCGCAAGCGCCTGCAAGAACTTGTCGCGACAGCGGGCGCCGCATGGCCGGAGATGGCTGATCTGGGCCGGCGGCTCTGGCACGACCTCCGGCGCACGACGCAGAAGCACGCCGGTGAACAGGCGGACACATGGCGCCGGATCCAGGCTCTGGAGGTACTGGCCAGGGAGCACGACCCGGACGGGAGAACGGCGTACCACCTGGCGTGGATGAAGGGTCGATGGCATGCCCTCTCCGGTCAGTACGAGGAGGCGCAGCTTCACCACGAGCAAGCCTTCGAGCTCGCTTGCTATCGCGCGGGACACCAGGTGAAGGACATCGTCGCAGACGCACTGTGCATCGCGGCGTTTCTGGGCCAGAAGCCCTTTGTCAAGCAGCTCAAGCAGGTCGGGATCGTTCTTGGGCTGTTCGAACGCCCGGACGAGGACGCTGCTGTCGTCGAAGCTTGGGAGATGGAGCAGTTTGCGCAGCAGCTGCTGGTGCGATTTCCACAGCACGGCCGCTTTATCGAGAGCGAGCCCGACCTCTCAGACGCTCCCACCCCTGGGCTCATGACGATTGCGCTGGCGGAGATCGAAGCCATCAAGCCGGATCTGCGTACCCCAGATCGGGTGCGCGCAGTCCGCTATGGCAACGGGCTCGTCAGACGTTGCCCCCAGCTCAGGCTGTTCGCGTCATTCGGCCGGGTCGAACCAGTTCGCGCCTTGCTCGAAGCGAGCGCGTCAGTCGATGCGCTCGACAGTTCGGGCGCCTCGGCACTGCTGTGTGCCCTCCAGTACGCGCACGACCGCAGCGACCGAGCCGTCCTGGACCTTCTGCTGACCACAGGCCATCAGGCCTCGACGCTGAACGCCGTTACAAGCCGCAAGCGGCTGACTCCCATGATGTGCGCCATCGATCTGGGTGCGCCGGATGTGGTTCTGAAGCTGCTGGAGATGGGCGCCAGTGCTGATCAGCTGGCCCTCACCGACCTGCAGTCGCCGCTGTACTACGCGATCACCAAGCTCAGCGGGCGGGTGCACCCTAACCGGATGCTCGAGCGTCTGGTGGCAGCGATCTTGAGCGAACCGGATGCTGCGGCCAGCGGTGCACTGCGGCGATTCGGGGTGCCGTCCGCTGGCGTGTTCGGTGACAACATGACACTCTTGCGGACCCAGCCGTCACTTGCGCTGGAGACCTCGAAGGCCCTTGTTGACCTGCACGTCCGCCGGTACTCGGTCGAGAAGCTCACGCAGATCGTGTCGTTACTGCTGCGCTTCGGCGCCGATCCCAACAAAGGCCACGGGTATCCGGTGCCTGGGCGCACGCCGCTGATGCTTGCAGCCGAAACCGACAACCCTGGCCTTTTCGAGTTGCTGGTCGAGCACGGCGGAGATCCTCTGAAGCCGGATGCCCAGGGACAGAACAGTTTCCAGATCGCGACGGCATTCCAGTCACACCGAGTCCTGGCGTGGCTTCGGCGCAGTGGGCGCTGAAGATGTCAATGAGCCGGCATCGGCCCGCGACGCCGACAGTCCTTGCCAAACCCACGGCCAGGTGCTGGCGATGAAGCCCGGCGGCTGGACCGGGCCGCCATCGGAATGGGCACGCCGTTACAGCCGCCAGGAATCGACGAAAGCGGCTTCCATGCGTGCTGTAACGCACCGCGCTGCTGGAGAGACCTCGGCCAGTCCTCGCGCGCGCCGCAAAAAGTGTCTGGCATGGGCAGAGAGTTCGGATGCCATCGGTGACATCGTCTCAGCTGAAGCGCCACCGCCTTTGCAACTGTGGGGCAGGCATGCCGGGTGGCGAGAGTCGACGTGTCAATCACTGTTCGAACCAGGACAGCCCTAAGCTACAGATACTCGTCGGGCAGGCACATCAGCGTGGCAGACCGGTCGGCCTCCGTCACGACCCAGATGCACTGGCCTCGATGCGGCCGATAACTGCTGTAGGTGCGCTCGAGGCCCGAGATCAAGGCTCGGTCATTGGCCTCGCGGTCGTCCTGCTCGACCTGACCCCAGTCTCCGGTGGCATGCCGCCAAAGCAGCGCCATCGCCTCGGTCTCGGTCTCCTCCAAGACCTTTGCGGCTGCGGGCGTCACGACGACACGCCCGAGGTTGGCGGCTTTCAGAAACCTCGCCCACTTCTCCTCGAGCGCTGCTTGCTGGTCTTCATCACCGTGATCGTCGTCGATCTCTTTCACTTCAGCCCCCCGGTTCGCTGTGCGGAAACGCGAGGGGAACGTTACCGGCGATCTTCGGTGGGTTTCTTCAGCAAACGATGCCCTCCCCGTCGCTTTGCTCGACGTTTTCCTGGGGCGGGCGCGCTAACCTGAGACGCCTTGATTGCCGTCAGTGGACAGGCGCGCTGATGGCTTGCCCGGTACGGAGAAGCGGTACGACGTTCGCGATCGAGCCGCTGGCGGTCACCCCCAGCAGGTCTTCGAGGAGCTGAGGCTTCACATGCATCTGCCTGGCGACCGCGGCGACCGGGATGCCCAGATCGCGCGACAGGACCGTCAGGCCTTCGCTCACGACCTCCGGCACTTCCATCGGCATGTCTCGGTCCTCGTGTTCCTCGAGGGCTTCTCCTCGCCGTTTCAGGTGGACATAGCCCGCGCGCAACTGGTCTGCCGTGAACATGCCCAGCTGGCCGCCGCGGTACAGGATGGCCGCCTTGGACACGCCCCATCGCCGCTTGAGCTCGCTCATGCCTTCCCAGCTCAACCTCGAGCGCCGCAGCGCGACATGGCACTCGGCCATGAAGCTCGACCGGGGCAGCAGCAGAGCGCTCGCGAAGCGGTTGGCCTGGGTCTCCGTCAGCCTGTCCCCGGTCAGCACCCCGGTGTGCAGCGCAAAGTGCCCGAGCTCGTGCGCCACCCCGAAGCGCGCCCGACATGCCGAGCGCCCGACCGCGTTCAACGCGATCACGGGCCGCGTCGTCGCGAACGACACGGCATCGATCTCGCCAGCCATGCCCGCCACGCGCATGACGATGGCGCCGGCGTTCTCTGCAACCCGGGTGGCGTTGCTGATCGGCCCCCACCCGAGCCCCCAATCCAAGCGGCAACGCTCGGCCCCTCTCTCGATGGCCTCGTCGGACGTCGGATCGGCTTCTGCGACCTTGTAAGCCGGCAGTTCCAGGTGCGCGTCGAGCACATCGACGAGACGCTTCAGCATCTCGCCCCGGGCGCGCGCGTACTGGCGCAGCGCCACCTTGGTGGTCAGCTGCTTGCGGAAATGACACTGTTCTTCGCTGAGTGGAGTCGCCTCGACGTCGCGCAGGAATTCGGGGAGCACGCCGAGCTCGTCCAGGAGGGCGGTCTCCAGTACGTCGGAGACCGGCTCGGCACCGGTCTCGACACGACTCAGGAACTGCTTGGAGCGCCCGAGCCGTTCACCGAGCTCAGACAGCGACAGTCCGTGGAACAGCCGGGCCAACCGGATGTTCGATCCCTGGACCGAGCTCATGTCCCGGCCGATGCCGCAGCTTCGTCGTCTCCTGCATTGCGGCGCTTGGCGACGACCACGGGCCTGGCCACTTCGACGGGCTGCGGCAGCTCGGCCCTGACGGCAATGAGGGTCCGGACCGGTGCAGCGGAGCGCCAGCGGCAGACCAGCTCATCGCCGGCTGTGAAGCCCAGGAGCTCGATCCGCGGTTCGCTTTCCTCTTCGACGCCGCGGTCCACCACGAAGCAGAAGCGCACGGCCTCACCGGGCTGCGAGTCCTCGATGAGCGGCAGCTGGAATCGATGGGCTTCGAGGACCGCACGCTTTCTGGGTGCGGCAAGGCTATCGTTGCTGAAGCGGCAAGGCACGCCGCCGATCGAGAAGACCAAGTCGTTCGCACTGTTCTCGATGCCGAGCCAAGGATGCCTGCCGCCCAGGTACTCGTTCAGGATCCGGGCACGCTGCCGACCGAAGCAAGTCGTGCCCCGGGTGTACGGCGAGTCGGTCTCCCGGACCAGATCGTCTTCGGTGGCCGCCCACTCCTCCATCAACCAAGCGGCCACGACGGCAAGCCGGTCGTCGCTGAGGACGGGCTGGAAGTCACTGGGCTTTCGCAGGTCCATAGTGTGCATCTCGCATCAAACGTCAACGTATTATGTGCGTCTTGCGAGTTTCGTCAACCTCAATGGTGGCCCACCTAGCGCTTGCGGCCCTGGATTGACAGCAGCAGCTTGGTTAGTTGCGACTTCATTGGTAGAGTTGCAACTCAATGGTAGGTCGCAACTTTACTGACGACTCGCTCGTGGACATGCACTGGAGCAATCCGGCCGGACCGGATGTCCTGGTGGAGATCCGCCGCACCCACACGGCCCGAGACCTCCGGGAGGGCTTGCTGGCGCTCACCTATGCAGTCCAGTCGACCTCTCGGCCCTCGACGGGCGTGTGCGTGATCGTGGACAGCCGACTGTCATCGACACGCCTGGCGGACGAGCTGGAAAGGTTCCGCTCCATCGTCCGCCCTGAGATGGCGCAGAGGATCTTCCTGGTCCGGGCCGAGACGCAGCGCGTCTTTTTCGTCGACGGCCAACTGCCCGAGCATTCGGACAGGTTCATGCACGCGCTGCAGGTCGCCATCCACGAGGAGGCGACCGCCACCGGTGCCAAACGCGTGACGCGGCAGCAGGTCAAGGCAGTCCTGGTGGAGCGGTGGCTGAGCGGTCTGGCGCCCGTGACGCTGGCAGAGCTCAGGCGCTTGACCGGCAGCAGCTACCAGACGGCGTCCGCCGCACTGGGCGAACTCGAGAGCCTCGGCGTGGTGACTGGGGAACGTGACGGCCCGATCCTGCTGCACGGTCTTCGCCCGATCGCGCTGATGAAGCTGTCCGAGGAGCACTCACTTGCACGCAAGCTGGTGCGGTACACCGACCCGACAGGCGAAGGCCGCATGCCCAGCGCGCTTGCCGCCCGGCTGCTGTCGCTCCGCCAGAAGGGCGTCGCAGGCAAGGCGGCGATATCCGGAGTACTGGGCGCGACGCGTTACTTCCCCGACTTGGACATCACGGCTGCGCCGCGGCTGGACGTGAGCGTTTATGACGGAGACGTCCGCTTCATGTCCAAGCTCGACGCCGGCCTTCTGGTGGTGGACGACTCAAGACGCAGGGCCACGGTCGCGCTGCATCTACAGCGTGACTGCCGCCCGGACGAGTCGGCGGCACAGGAGCCTGATCTTGCCGCACGGCTGGACTGCCTCGCAGATCTAGAGCAGATGGGCCTGCAGGCAGAAGCCCGGGACTTTGCTCACCAGTTGTGTGAAGCAGCTAGGAGGACGCATTGAAGCTCGAAGCCTCGCTGTCCCCGTCGGAAGTGCTGGCTCAGGTGGCCGGTGCGCTGCCATCCGACGTCCGCGGCAACGTCATCATCATCGGGAGCCTGGCGGCCGGGTACCACTTCTTCGCCGGCGACGGCGCGCGGGCGATCCGTACCAAGGACGTGGACTGCCTGTTTTCGCCGCACTCGAAGGCGCTTGTTGCCGCGACCGAGGTCACCGATCAACTCATCAAGGCCGACTGGAGGCTGCGCGAGGACACGAAGTGGGGTCAACCGGGCAAGCAAGGGGACCCCGAGGACGAGCTGCCGATGGTCCGCCTGCGCCCACCGGGAGAAACGGCCAGCCCCTGGTTCCTGGAGTTGCTATCGGCGCCGCCAGCCTTCGAGCCGGGCGCCCCGGGCAAGAAGCTGCGCCGCGTGGAGACCAGCATCGGGCACTTCGCCATCTGCAGCTTCGACTTCCTCGCGCTGGCGGAATGGCAGCCGCTGGAGACGGCGCACGGCGTGCGAATCGCGCGGCCGGAGATGATGGCGCTGGCGAACCTGCTACACCACCCGGAAGTCGCCGACACACTGATCGACGGCACCGACTACAAGCGATCCAACAAGGATCTGGGCCGCGTCCTGGCGCTGGCCCTCCTCACGTCGCAGCGAGACAGGCGCGACGGCACCCAGGAAATGGAGGCCTGGCCGGGCCGGATGTGGAGCGCACTTAAGGACAAGTTCGGCGACGAGGCACCACGACTGGCGACACAGGCCGGCACCGGGCTACGCTCGCTGCTGGCGAACCCTGCCGACCTCGATCAGGCGCTACGCATTGCCAACCTCGGGCTTCTTGCCTCCTTGGAAGTGTCGATGGAAGCTTTCCGTGCCACCGGTGCACGCTTCTTGGCTGAAGTGATCGAGGAAGTGGAGGCCATGACGCAGTGAAGGCCCAGCCATCAGCGTTCATTGCGTGCCCTGCGGGCCTTGGGTATCGACAAGCGCGGAGCCAGCGAGTGAGATGTCGATGAGCCTTGATCTGGCGATCGTCAGCACCGGCCCTGTGCCAGCGCTCTATGCGCGCGGGGCGACCGACTTCTCGACTTGGTGCGATCGGTATGGTCTGAAAGCCGTGCGCCAAGTGCTGCACGTGCGGGTGTGTTCGGCGGTGACAGGTCACTCACGCTGGCCAAACCGGCACTCGCACTCGAGTCCGCAAGTGCCATGGTCGATATGCATGTCCGCCGGCACTCGGTCGAAGAGCTCACGCAGATCGTGGCGTTTCTGCTGCGCTTCGGCGCCGGTCCCAACAGCGGCCACGGCTATCCGGTCGCCGGGCGCACTCCGCTGATGCTTGCGGCCGAGACCGACATCCCCGGCCTTTTCGAGTTGTTGGTCGAGCACGGCGGAGATCCGCTCAAACCAGATGCCCGGGGACAGAACAGCTTCCAGATCGCGACGGCATTCCAGTCACACCGAGTCCTGATGTGGCTCCGGCGCAGCGCGCGCTGAGGATGTCAATGAACAGGCATCGGCCCGCGACACCGGCAGTCCTTGTCAGCCCGCGGCCGGCTGCCCGGCACCGCGCTCGTCCATCGCCACCGGATCCGCCGAGATCTGCAGCTGGAAGCGAGGATTGATCTGGTAGATCGTCCGGGTTCCGCCGCGGGCCGTCGGCTCCTCCTCGATGTCGAAGAGCTCGGTCGCCTGCATCAGTTTCTTCAGCGTCCGATGCCCGAAGCGCTCTTGCAGGTCGACCAGCTCGGTTGGCTCATGCTGGCGGATGACGTTGCAAGCCGTAGAGAGAACCATCCACCCGTCTTCCCGGTCGGTCTTTGTGGCCAGCTCACCCAGCATCAGCACCAGGCGGCTATGCCGTAGCCAGGAGAGCTGCATCTCCCGCTTACCTTCCGGCGATGCCATGTACTGCGCATGCGCCGTCGCTGCATCTTGGAGCGACTTCACGAAACCCTGCAGCCGGTCGCGCATCGGCAGCGCCTTAGCGCGCTGCTCGTCGAGGTAGGCCAGTGCGGCCTCGGTGCTCTCGCTGGAGGCTGGTGACCAGCGCGGCAGGAAGTGGTGGATCAGGTCGTTCCTGGCATCCACGACGGCCTTCATCTCGGCCGTGTGCTGTTCCACGAAGGCGCTGTCGGTCTGGATCGTGAAGCCGAAGGAGAACCACGGCTCCTCCGCGCTGTCAGGGGCATCGCGCTCGCCCGCATCAGCGAGCAGCTCGTCCACGAACTGCCCGGCCAGCTGACCCAGGGTCTGCTTCTGGAATCTCGTGCGGCGCTCTTCGAGGTTGCTCTGCATCGACGCCAGGGTCCCTTCGACCCGGGAGCTCGCCATCAGATGCTTGAGCAGGTGCTCGATCTGCTGGAACAGCAGCAGGTTCCGGCCGATGCGCCGAAGCACTTCATCGACCTCGGGCGTTCGGGGCGTGCCCCCAGGGGCGATCTCCTCGGTCATCGGTCTAGATCAGCTCGATCGCTTCGCGCAGTCGCTGCGCCGTGGCGGGCAGCCCGCCGCGTTCCATGGCGTCTGCGAAGTGCTCGGCGGTCGCGCTGGGCTTCCTCCACCGGGCGCGCATCCG
>CAJAES010000118.1 GCA_903938815.1 uncultured beta proteobacterium | reverse complement strand
GGGCTGCCGGCGGCCCAGCCGCCAGGGTTGGCGACAGGCGCCCCCACGGAGCGCCCTGAAGAGGTCACGCTCACAGCGTCGACCTCCATGACCTGGTATGGCGGCAACGGAAAGCTGCGCAGCCAGGAATTCCAGGACTCGCCGATCGCAGGGCTGCCGCCGACCATTGGCGAGCCGCAGTTCAGCGACGACCGCACGAGCCAGATCTTCAACGACGTCGATGTCAACTGGCGCCGACGCAGCACCGAAGTCGACCAGCGATTCGTGTTCCGCGACGCCTACACCACCGATCTGGAGCGGACCGATCGCAACCGGAACCGCCTGTCGTCGCTCTACTTCGACCACCGCGCGCTGAAGGACGGCTGGGGCGCCCGCCTGGGCCGGCAATCGCCTACCGGCGGCGGCGTGATGGGGCGCTTCGACGGTGTGCAGGGCTACTGGATGGCCTCCAGGACGCTCAAGCTCGGCGCAGCGGCGGGCGTACCGGCCGAGCGCCTGTTCGACACGAGCCGCCACTTCTACGGTGTGCGGGCCGATGCCGAGCGCCTGGTGGGCAATCTTGGCGCGGGCGTGTTCGCGATCGAGCAGCGCATCGACGGCGAACTCGATCGGCGTGCCGTCGGCCTGGACCTGCGCTGGTTCGACGGCGGCAGTTCGGTCTTCACGCAACTCGACTACGACGTGGCCTTCAGCGGGCTCAATGTGGCGAGCGTGCAGGGCACCCACGTGACTGCAGACAACACGGTCTACACCATGCTGCTCGACCGCCGGGTGCTCAGCACGCTGTCGCTGGGCAACGCGCTGACCTTCGAGGACCCCAGCCGCCCGGGCGTGATCTCCCGCACGATGGACCAGCGGCTCGCGGGCACCACCGTGGCTGCCTTGCGCGACCAGATCCAGCGCATCACGCCGATGGTCACGCAGGCGCAGGTGGGCGTCACGCGGCCGTTGAACGAGCACTGGTCCACCGGCGCGAACCTGCAGCTCACCAACACCGGAGCGATACCGCCCGTGCCGGAGGTCCCCGGCTTCGAGACCGGGCGCGCCGCGACCGGCGACATCTGGAGCGCCAGCGCGCAGCTGATCGGCCTGAACCTGCTGTCCGAGCGCGACACGCACGTGGCCTCGCTGACCGTGATCCGCAGCCCGGGGCTGGACGGCGTGGTGATCTCGTACAACAACTCGAGCTACCTGTGGCAGACATGGCAGGTCGAGCCCTCGCTTCAGTACTACACCGACCGCACGCCCGAGGGCAGCACCAGCGAGCGCTGGACACCGGGCCTGCGCGTCACCTATCGCGGCTGGAAGCGCCTGGCGCTGGAATCGTCGCTCACCTATGAATTCGGCAGCGGCAGGCGGCTGAGCGCCGACCCGCTGGGCGGGCCGCTGGCCGTGACCACCCGTGAGAGCTCGAACCGCGCCAGCTACTCGCTGGGCGCGCGGCTCGAGTTCTGATACGCCGCATGACCGCTGAACTCGGACAGATCGCCCTGCTGCTGGCGCTGGCCTGCGCGCTGGTGCAGGGAACCGTGCCACTTCTCGGCGCCGCACGCGGCGTCGACCTGTGGATGAAGCTGGGCCACAGCGCCGCCGCGGCGCAGGGTCTGGCAGTGCTGATGGCTCTCGGCCTGCTGGGGCGCGCCTTCGTCGGGAACGACTTCTCCGTGCTGTACGTCGCGTCCAACTCCAACAGTGCCTTGCCGCTGGCCTACCGGCTGGCCGGCATCTGGGGCGGCCACGAGGGATCGCTGCTGCTGTGGGTGGCGATGCTGGCCGTGTGGACCCTGGCGGTGGCAGCCTTCAGCCGCCATCTGCCGCGCCCGATGGCGGCGCGGATCCTCGCCGTGATGGGGCTGATCAGCGCGGGCTTCCTGCTGTTCATGTTGAGCACGTCCAACCCGTTCGACCGCCTGCTGCCGGCGCCGCTGGACGGGCGCGATCTGAACCCATTGCTGCAGGATCCGGGCATGGTGTTCCACCCGCCCATGCTCTACATGGGCTACGTGGGCTTCTCGGTGGCGTTCGCATTCGCCATCGCGGCGCTGATCGGCGGCGATCTGGACGCCCGCTGGGCGCGCTGGGCCCGCCCCTGGACCACGGCCGCCTGGTGCTTCCTGACGCTGGGCATCGCGCTGGGCAGCGCCTGGGCCTACTACGAGCTGGGCTGGGGCGGCTGGTGGTTCTGGGACCCGGTGGAGAACGCGTCCTTCATGCCATGGCTGGTCGGCACGGCGCTCATCCACTCCCTGGCCGTGACCGAGAAGCGCGGCGCATTCAAGTCGTGGACGGTGCTGCTGGCGATCGTCGCTTTCTCGTTGTCCCTGCTCGGCACCTTCCTCGTGCGTTCGGGTGTGCTGTCTTCGGTTCACGCCTTCGCCACCGACCCCCGTCGCGGGCTGTTCATCCTCGGCTTCCTGGTCGTCGTGACCGGCAGTTCGCTGGCCGTGTACGCGTGGCGCGCGCCGCGCATCGGGCTCGGCTCGCGCTTCGGCGCCGTCTCGCGGGAGTCGATGCTCCTGGCCAACAACGTGCTGCTGGCAGCCGCCACCGGAACCGTGCTGCTGGGAACGCTGTACCCGCTGCTGCTGGATGCGCTGGACCTGGGCAAGCTCTCGGTCGGCCCACCGTACTTCGAGGCCGTTTTCGTGCCGCTGATGACCGGGCTGCTGCTGCTGGCCGGCCTGGGGCCGCTGGCGCGCTGGCGCGAGACGGACCTGCGCGCCCTGCGCAGGCCCGCCTTCGTGGCGGGCGTGCTGTCGCTGTCCGGGGCGCTTGGCATCTCTGCGCTGGCCGGCGGCATCCGGCCGATGCCGGTGCTCGGACTGTTTCTCGCGTTGTGGATCGTCTGTCTGCTGGCCGTGGACCTGCGCCGCTGGCAGCGTACTACCGGGTTGCGGGTCGTGCCGCGCGCCATCGTCGGCATGATGCTCGCGCACCTGGGCGTGGCGGCCTTCGCCTTCGGCGTGACGATGGTGCGCAGCTACGAGATCGAGCAGGACCAGCGCTTCGCTCCGGGCCAGACCCGCGAGATCGCCGGCTACAGCTTCCGCTTCGTCGGCGTGCGCGACATCGAAGGACCGAACTACGAAGGCCTGCAGGGCGAGGTCGAGGTTCGCAGGGGCGAAACGATCGTGACGGTGATGCGCCCGGAGAAGCGCGTGTACCGCGTGCAGCGCAACCCGATGACCGAGGCCGGCATCCACCCGGGTCTGACGCGCGATCTGTACGTGTCGCTGGGCGAGGAGGTCGACGGCGGCATCTGGACGCTGCGCCTGTACGTGAAGCCCTTCGTCGACTGGATCTGGGGCGGCTGCGTCCTGATGGCCCTGGGCGGTGCACTCGCCGCCACCGACAGACGCTACCGGGCCACCGCGCGAAGGCCGCAAGGGCAGGGCGCCGCTGCGGAGGCGGCAGCATGAAGCTGCCGACCCTTCTGCCTCTGCATCTGCTTGTGCTGCTGCTCTCGACCTGGGCCGGCGGCACGCCTGCGCAGACGAGCGCCGGTGCGGCAGCCGTGATGGAAGCCGACCCACAGGCCATGGAAGCGCGAATGCGCGCCATCACGTCGGAACTGCGCTGCCTGGTCTGCCAGAACCAGACCATCGCCGACTCCCATTCCGGCCTGGCCGAAGACCTTCGCCGCGAGGTGCGGACCCTGCTGGAGCGCGGTGCCAGCGACGATGAGATCCGGAGCTACATGACGCAGCGCTATGGCAACTTCGTCCTGTACCGGCCACCGCTGGAACCCAGCACCTGGCTGCTGTGGAGCGCGCCTGCGCTGCTGGTCGCCGCGGGCGGTATCGCGCTCTGGCTGAGCCTCAGGCGCCGCGCGGCCTTGCCGGCCGACCGGTTCGAGCCCGACCCGGCTGAAGCGGAGTTCCACCCATGATCCTCTTCGTCCTGACGGCGCTGGCCATGGCCTGCGCCGTGCTGGGGCTGCTGTTGCGCCCCCTTCTGTCTGCACCCGGAGAACCCGCCATGCGCATCGACCTGAACCCCCTGCGCGAGCAGATCCGCCAACTCGACGCGCTGCGGGACAGCGGCACCCTGTCGCCCGAGGCCCATGCGCAGGCGAGGGCGGAGGTCGAGCGCCAGATCGTCGGACAGGTCCTGCAGGGCGGGGGCGAGTCCGCACCTCGCAAGACGGTCTCTCCCCGGCTGGCTGCGGGCGTCGCGGTGGCCGTTCTGGCACTGGTGGGCGGGGGCTACCTCTGGCTGGGCGACACCTCGGCACTGACCGGCGGCCCGTCGGTCGCGATCTCGTCGCCATCACCCCAGGCTCAGGAAAAGGCGCCGCATCCCATGGCGCAGGGCGAGATGCGCGCGATGGTCGACACCCTGGCCGAGCGGCTGGCGAAGAATCCCGGCGATACCGACGGCTGGGGCATGCTCGCACGCTCCTACGCGGTGCTTGGCGAACACGCGAAGGCGGTGCCGGCCTTTCGCAAGGCCGCCGCCGGCCAACCGGACGACGCCGTCCTGCTGGCCGACTTCGCCGATGCACTGGCCGTCAGCGGCGGGCGCGGCATCGAAGGCGAATCGCTGGCACTCGTGCAGCGGGCGCTGGCGGCCGACCCTCGCCAGCCGAAGGCCCTGTCGCTGGCCGGCACGGCGGCGTTCGATCGTCAGGACTTCAAGGCGGCCGTCGGCTACTGGGAACGACTGCAGCAGTCGGCACCGCCGGACCACCCGCTCGTCAGGCAGGTGGCCGACGGGCTCGCCCAGGCGCGTGAACGCGCCGGCCTGCCCGCAGGCAAGGCGTCGCCCGCCGCAGCGGGCACGGCGAAAGTGGGCGGCACGGTGACGCTGGCAGCGGAACTCGCGCGCCAAGCCAGCCCGGAGGACACCGTCTTCGTCTTCGCCCGGGCCGCCCAGGGGCCGCGCATGCCACTGGCCGTGATGCGGCGCCAGGTGAAGGACCTGCCCCTGAGCTTCCAGCTCGACGATAGCCTGGCGATGTCGCCGGAGATGAAGCTGTCGAGCCAGGCGCAGGTGGTGGTCGGGGCACGCATCAGCAAGACCGGCCAGGCCATGCCCCAGCCCGGGGATCTGGTGGGAGAGAGCCAGGTCGTGCCGCTGGGCCGCACAGACGTGAACATCCGGATCGGCGAGGTCGTGAAGCCGTGAGTTTCCTGTGGCTGTACGCAGTGGTGCTGGGCGTGGCCGTTGCGGCTTACCTGTGGCGCCGCAGCGCAAGGCAGCGCCTGCATGCCTCGGCACTGGCGGACGCCACGGCAGCGGGCATGGCGGAGCCGGTATCGCTGCACCCGGTGGTGGATTCGCTGCGCTGCATCGGCTCGGGCTCCTGCACCCAGGCGTGCCCGGAGCAGGCACTGGGCGTCGTGGGTGGCAAGGCGGTGCTGATCAATGGCGCGGCATGCATCGGGCATGGCGCCTGCCTCTCTGCCTGCCCGGTGGACGCCATCCGGCTCGTCTTCGGCACCGAACGCCGGGGGGTCGACATTCCGCAGGTGAGCCCGCAGTTCGAGACCAACATCCCAGGCATCTTCATCGCGGGTGAACTCGGTGGCATGGGCCTCATCCGCAAGGCGGCCGAACAGGGCCGGCAGGCGATGGACGCGATCCGCCGTCGCCCACGGGGCGCGCACGACCTCGATGTCGTGATCGTCGGCTGCGGCCCGGCCGGGCTGTCGGCCGGGCTGGCGGCGCTGGAACATCGACTCGCGTTCAGGCTCATCGAGCAGGAGGAGTCGCTCGGGGGCGCCGTCTTCCACTACCCGCGCCAGAAGATCGCGATGACCGCGCCCGTGAAGCTGGCCATCGTCGGCAGCGTTCGCTTCGGGGAGGTCGCCAAGGAGAGGTTGCTCGAATTCTGGGACGGCATCGTGCGCAAGACCGCCCTGTCCATCCACTTCCAGGAGCGGATGCTGGGCATCGCACCGGCCGGTGACGGCTTCGTGGTGCAGACCAGCCGAGGCAGCTACAGGGCGCGCAGCGTCCTGCTCGCGCTCGGGCGACGCGGCACGCCGCGCAAGCTGGGCGTTCCGGGCGAGGAATCGGCGAAGGTGGTCTACCGGCTGGTGGACGCGCAGCAGTACCGCGACCAGAAGGTTCTGGTGGTCGGGGGCGGCGACAGCGCGATCGAGGCTGCCGTGGCCGTGGCCGAGCAACCGGGCACCCGCGTCAGCCTGTCGTATCGCAGCGCGGCCTTTGCGCGGGTGAAGCCGCGCAACCGCGACAACCTCGATCGGCTGTGCGCGCTGGGCCGAATCGACCTGAAGCTGTCGTCGCAGGTCACGGAGATTCACGAACATGCCGTGAGCTTGAAGACGTCGGCGGGCGCGGAGGAAATCCCGAACGACGTGGTCATCGTCTGCGCGGGCGGAGAGCTTCCGACGCCCTTGCTGCAGTCGATCGGCATTGCGTTCGAGACCAAGTACGGCACCGGCTGAACGCCACGCGGCATCGCTGCGGTCTGGCTGATTGGGGCAGGGCGACGACGCGCCGGGCCGCGACCTACACTCGGCCGACCTCCATCCGGGAACCCCGAACATGACGCCATCCGAAACCGGCACCGCACTCGAACTCGCCTTCGTGAACGCGCGCACCTTCAACAAGTTCACGGCTCAAGCGATCGACGACGACATGCTGCGTCGATTGCACGAGGCCTTCAAGTGGGGGCCGACCTCGATGAACTGCCAGCCGATGCGCCTGGTGTTCGTGCGCAGTCAGGCCGCCAAGGAGCGTCTGGCGCCGGCTCTTTCCGCGGGCAACCGCGACAAGACCATGGCCGCGCCGGTGACGGCCATCGTCGCCTACGACAGCCGCTTTCACGAGCACCTGCCGACCCAGTTCCCGGCCATGCCGACCGCGGCGCAGATGTTCGCCGGCAATGAATCGCTTGCAGCCGAGACCGTCATGCGCAACAGCGCGCTGCAGGGCGCCTACCTGATCGTGGCGGCCCGCCTGCTGGGCCTGGACGCCGGGCCGATGAGCGGCTTCGACGCCGCACAGTTGAACCAGGTCTTCTTCCCGGACGGGCGCTGGAAGGCCAACTTCCTGGTCAACCTGGGCTATGGCGACCCGTCTGGCAACAGGCCACGGGGCCCCCGACTGTCCTTCGACGAGGTCGCGCGGATCGAGTGACCCCGGTCCGCAGGGGCTGATCAGCAGGGGCCGCTCAATAACGGCCGCCCAGTAACTGCAGCTCAGTACCGTCAGCTTGACTGACTGACTGCATGCCGGGCTGCCGGGCTGGCTGGCTGGCTGGCTGTCTGGCTGTCTGGCTGTCTGGCTGGCTGGCTGTCTGGCTGTCTGGCTCCCTCCACAAATGCGCTAATGTATATTATGTTAACTAACGTGCGTGTCCGCTTTGGGGTGACCACTCCAGCCAACATGGCGCGCCACGGCCTACGATGTGCCTATGCACCCTGCCGCTATGCCTGCCGCTCTGCCTGCCGCTCTCCCTGCCGCATTAGCGGAGGCCTTTGACCTCCAGCGAAAAGCCGCCACCGCCGAGCCTTTCGCGTCCTGGGCGACGCGGTCAGACCGCCTTAACCGACTGCAAAGGATCCTGAAGGACAACGAGGCCGCGATCCAGAAGGCCATCGACACCGACTTCGGTGGCCGCCCGTCCATCGAGACCGAGCTCGCCGAGATCTGGCCGAGCCTCGAGGAGATCAAGGGCGCCCTGCGCCACGGCCCGGGCTGGATGAAGCCGCGCCGTGCGGGCGTGGGCAAGTGGTTCCTGCCCGCCACGGCCAGCATCGTGCCGCAACCGCTCGGCATCGTCGGCATCATCGTGCCCTGGAACTATCCGCTGTATCTGGCCGTCGGGCCGATGGTGGCGGCGCTGGCCGCAGGCAACCGCCTGATGGTGAAGATGTCCGAAGCCACACCGGTCTTCTCGGCCCTGTGGCAGCAACTGTGCGCGTCGGCCTTCAAGCCCGAGGAAGTCTGCATCGTGAACGGCGGGCCCGACATTGCGGCGCAGTTCTCCAGCCTGCCCTTCGACCACCTGCTCTTCACCGGTTCCACCGCGGTCGGGCGCCATGTGATGGCAGCCGCCGCCGCGAACCTGACGCCGGTGACGCTGGAACTGGGCGGCAAGTCGCCGGCCGTCATCACGCCCGGGTATCCGATGGCTCATGCAGTGCAGCGCATCCTGGCCGGCAAGCTGCTGAACGCCGGCCAGACCTGCATCGCACCGGACTATGTGCTGCTGCCGCGCAGCGAAGTGCCTGCGTTCGTCGAGGCCGCGCATGCCCAGGGCCGGCGCTGCCACCCTACGGGCCTGGCCGATGGCGACTACTGCAGCATCGTCAATGACCGCCACTACCGCCGCCTGACCGACAGCGTGGACGAGGCCAAGGCGCGTGGCGCCCGCGTGGAGACGATCTTCGCGGGCGCCCCGCGTGACGACGCCGGCCACCGACTGGCGCCGGTGCTGCTGATCGACGCGCCGCCGGACTGCACCGCGATGTGCGACGAGATCTTCGGCCCGGTGCTGCCGCTGGTGCCCTACGACAGCCTGGACGAGGCGCTGGCCTTCATCCGCGCGCGGCCGCATCCGTTGGCGCTCTACTGGTTCGACCAGGACCGGGCGCGCACGGACAGCGCCCTGCCCTCGCTGCCCGCTGGCGGCGTGACGGTGAACGACACGCTGCTGCACATCGCACAGGAGAGCCTGCCTTTCGGGGGCGTCGGCGCGTCCGGCATGGGCCATTACCACGGGCAGTGGGGCTTCGACACCTTCAGCAAGCTCAAGCCGGTCTTCCGGCAGTCGCGTGCCAACGGCATGGCGCTCTTCCTGCCACCCTACAGCCCGCTGATGCGCAGGCTGCTGGGCTGGATGAAGCGCTTCTGATGGACCTGAAGACCGTGCCGGACACGGTGCCGGAAACGGCTGGCCTGCAGGGCGCCTGGGCCGTGGCTCAGGCCGGCGGGCCGCTGGCGGCTCCGGCGCCGACTCCGCCGCCGAGCACGCGGTAGAGCAGCAGCGCGTTCTGCCGGAGTGCGAGTTCCAACTGCACCACGGCCTGGCGTGCGGCCAGTGCAGAGCGTTCGGCATCCAGGCGGTCCAGCAGGCTGGCGGCGCCGGCCGAGAGCAGCCGCTCAACCAGCGCCAGGCGGCGGGTCTCGGCGTCGGCCTGCTGGCGCTGGGCCTGCAACTGCGCACCCAGCGTGGCGCGCGCGGCCAGCGTGTCGGCCACTTCGCGGAAGGCCGACTGCAGCGTCTTCTCGTACTGCGCCACCGCGATCTCCCGCGCGGCCCGGGCAGACGCCAGGTTGGCCTCGTTGCGGCCGTTGTCGAACAGCGGCTGCAGCAACTGGCCGGCAAAGCTCCAGACCCCATTGGAGAACAGGCCCGAGAGCTCGCCGCTCGCGACGCCCAGGCTGCCGGTGAGGGCGATGCGCGGAAAGAACGCCGCGCGCGCCGCGCCGATGTTGAAGGTGGACGCGATGAGCAACTGCTCCGCCTGGCGCACGTCCGGGCGCTGCAGCAGCACCTCGGACGGCAGGCCGGCGGGGAGATCCGCGAACGAATGGGCCGTCAGGGCGCGCGCCGCAGGCAGGTCGGCCGGCAGCGGCCCGCCCACCAGCAGCACCAGGGCATTCAGGTGCTGCGCACGTTGCCGCTCCAGTGCCTGTCCGGTGGCGCGTGCGCCGGCCACCAGGGATTCGGTGGCCCGCAGCTCAGGCTCGCCAGCGGCGCCGCCGTCGAACTTCAGTCGCACGAGCCTCAGCGAGGCCTCCCGCGAGGCCAGAACCTGGGCGGTGACGCCGATGAGCTCGTCGTCGGCACGCAGCGACAGCTCGGCATCGGCCACGGCCGCGATCAGGCTCAGCTCGACGGCGCGGCGCGCCTCCTCGCCTGCGAGCAGGCGCGCTGCGGCGGCGTCGCCGAGGCTGCGCACGCGCCCGAAGAGGTCGAGCTCGAAGCTGCTGAGCGACAGGCCGGCGCTGTAGGCGCTGGAAGCACTGTTGCGCTCCACCGCAGCGCCCACACCCACGGTCGGCAGCCGGTCGGCCTGCTGCACGCCAAGCGCGGCCCGCGCCTGGGCCACGTTCAGCAGCGCGATGCGCAGGTCGCGGTTGTTCTTCAGGGCCGCATCCACCAGCGCCTGCGTTCTCGCGTCGGTCAGGAAGCTGCGCCACGGCAGCGTCGAGGCCGCCGGGCCGCTGGCGGCGGAAGGCGAAGGAAACTGGCCGTCCACAGGCGCGGCGGGGCGATCGTAGGCCGGCGTGAGGGCGCAGGCGCCCAGGGTGGCGATCAGTACGGCGCCCAGCGCCAGGGCCAGGGTCGGCCGGATGGCGGGATGTCTCATCGGTCCTCCCGCGGCGGGTTCAGGTTCAGGTTCTCGGTCTCGCGGCGGTCGTGCAGCACCTGCCTCTGGCTGGGTGGGAACCACCTGCGCACCACGACGAAGAACACCGGCACGAAGAACACCGACAGCGCGACGGCGGTGAGCATGCCGCCGATGACGCCCGTGCCGATGGCGCGCTGGCTGGCCGAGCCCGCGCCCGTGGCCAGGAACAGCGGCATGGTACCGAGGATGAAGGCCATCGAGGTCATCACGATCGGCCGGAACCGCAGGCGTGCGGCTTCGAGCGCGGCTTCCACCGCCCCCCTTCCCTGGGCCTGCAGATCCTTCGCGAACTCGATGATCAGGATCGCGTTCTTGGCCGACAGGCCGATGATGGTGATCAGGCCGACCTGGAAGTAGACGTCGTTCGACAGGCCGCGGCCCAGCGTCGCGAGCACGACGCCCAGCACACCGAGCGGCACCACCAGGATGACCGCGAGCGGGATCGCCCAGCTCTCGTACAGCGCGGCCAGGCAGAGAAACACCGCCAGGATCGCGAAGCCGTAGAGCACGAGCGCCTGGGAGCCGGCGAGCTTTTCCTCGCGGCTGATGCCGGTCCACTCGTAGCCGAAGCCCGGCGGCAGCTTGGCCGCGAGACGTTCCATCTCGGCCATGGCGTCGCCGGTGCTCAGCCCCGGTGCCGCGCTGCCGCCGATGCGCATGGCCGGGTAGCCGTTGTAGCGGACGGTCTGCATCGCGCCCTTGACCCACTGCGTGGTCGCGAACGCCGACAAGGGCACGGCCTGCCCCTTCGCGTTGGACGCGTTGAGCTTCAGGATGTCCTCGGGCTGCATGCGCGCCGGCGCGTCGGCCTGCACCACCACGCGCTGCAGCCGGCCGCGGCTCGGGAAATCGTTGATGTAGGCCGAGCCCAGGGCCGTGGAGATCGTGGCGTTGATGCTGTCGAACCCGACCCCCAGCGCGGCCGCCTTTTCGCGGTCGATCTCGATGCGCAACTGCGGCGCGTCTTCCAGGCCGTCGGGCCGCACCTGCGCCAGCACCTTGCTCTGCGAGGCCATGCCCAGCATCTGGTTGCGCGCCACGACGAGGGCATCGTGGCCCTGGCCTGCGCGGTCCTGCAGGCGGAAGTTGAAGCCCGACGCCTGGCCGAGTTCGGGAATGGGCGGCGGACTCAGCGGAAAGATGAAGGCATCGCGGATGCCCATCAACGCGCCGAAGGCCCGCCCGGCCAGTGCCTGCGCCGAGTTCTGCGGGTCGGGGCGCTGGTCCCAGTCCTTGAGCGTGACGAACGCGAGCGCGGCGTTCTGGCCCAGGCCGCTGAAGCTGAAGCCCAGCACGCCCACCATGCTTTCCACCTCGGGCTGCTTGAGCATGAAGCCTTCCACCTGCTCCATCACCGCGCGCGCACGCTCCTGGGTGGCGCCCGGCGGCAGCTGCACACTGACGATCAGGTTGCCCTGGTCCTCGGCCGGCAGGAAGGCCGTGGGCAGTCGCAGGTAGACCCAGCCCACCACGGCGATGAGCGCCAGGTAGATCAGCAGCATGCGCCCGGCACGCGGCAGGATGCGCGCCACGCCCTTGCCGTAGCCGGCGGAGGTGCGCGCGAAGAATCGGTTGAACCAGCCGAAGGGGCCCCGCGTGGCGTGCTCATGCCCAGGGGCGATGGGCTTGAGCAGGGTGGCGCACAGCGCCGGCGTGAGCGACAGCGCCATGAAGGCCGAGAAGCCGATGGAGGCCACCATCACGGCCGAGAACTGGCGGTAGATGTTGCCCACCGAACCCGCGAAGAACGCCAGCGGCACGAACACCGCGATCAGCACCACGGTGATGCCGACGATGGCGCCGGAGATCTGGCCCATCGCCTTGCGCGTGGCCTCGCGCGGCGGCAGGTGCTCGGTGCTCATGATGCGTTCGACGTTCTCGACGACCACGATTGCGTCGTCCACCACGATGCCGATCACCAGCACCATGCCGAACATCGTCAGCACGTTGATCGAGAAACCCAGCGCCAGCAGCGTGGCGAAGGTACCGAGCAATGCCACCGGCACCACCACGGTGGGAATCACCGTGTAGCGGATGTTCTGGAGGAACAGGAACATCACCAGGAACACCAGCACGACCGCCTCGATCAGCGTCTGCGCCACCTGGGTGATGGAGATGCGGATGAAGCGGGAGCTGTCGTAGGGAATGGCATACGACATGCCGGCCGGGAAGAATCGCTTGAGCTCGTCCATCTTCGCGCGCACGGCCGTGGCGGCTTCGAGCGCGTTGCCAGTCGGCGAGAGCTGCACGCCGATGCCGGTGGACGGCTTGCCGTTCAGCCGCGCCGATGTGGCGTAGCTCTGCCCGCCCTGCTCGATGCGCGCGACGTCCTTCAGGCGCACCGTGGACCCGTCAGCATTGGCACGCAGGATGACCTTGCCGAATTCCTCGACCGATCGCAGCTGGCCGTCGACCACCACCGTGGCCGAAACGCCCTGGCCTGTCACGTTGGGCAGGTCGCCGATGCTGCCTGCGGACACCTGCGCGTTCTGCGCGCGGATGGCGGCCACCACCTCGCTGCTGGCGAGGTTGAAGCCCTGCAGCTTGGCGGGATCGATCCACACCCGCATGGCGCGTTCGGTGCCGAAAAGCTGAGCCTGCCCGACACCCTTCACGCGCTGGAGTTCGGGCAGCACGTTGCGCGAGGCGTAGTCGCCCAGGGCCACCGGGTCCCAGACCGGGTCGGTGGAGGTCAGGATGGCGAACAACAGGAAGTTGGCGCGAGCCTTGTCCACACGCACGCCCTGCTGCGTCACGGCCGAAGGCAGGCGCGGCGTGGCGCGCGAGAGGCGGTTCTGGACCTCCACCTGCGCCAGGTCGGGGTTGGTGCCGGGCTGGAAGCTGAGCGTGATACTGCCGCTGCCGTCGGCCTGGGCCACGGACTCCATGTAGATCAGGCCCGGCGCGCCGTTCATCTCGCGCTCGATGATCGACAGCACGCTGTCTTCGAGCGTCTGCGCGGAAGCGCCCGGGTAGGCCGCCGACACCACGATGGAAGGCGGCGCGACTGGGGGGTACTGCGCAACGGGAAGCTGCGTGACGGCGACGCCGCCCAGCACCATGATGAAGAGCGCGATCACCCAAGCGAAGATGGGGCGGTCGATGAAGAAGCTGGCCATGTGGCGCCCCGGTTCAGCGGCTTGCGGCCGAGGCCGGTGCGGACGCTGTGGATGCGGGTGCGGCCCCCGAAGCAGCCCCGGCGACCCAGGGCACCGGTGTCACTGGCGCACCCGGCACGAACATCTTCTGGAAGCCATCGACGATGACCCGGTCGCCGGGCTTGAGCCCGTCCGTCACCACCCACTGGCCGGCCTGCGCGCCCGACACCTTCACGGGCCGCGGGCCGGGCTTGTTGCCCTCGCCCACGACCAGCACCGAATCGCCCTGTGCACTGCGCGTCACGGCCTGCTGCGGCACCAGCACGGCCGACGGCAGCGTGGCCTGCGCCAGGCGCACACGCACGTACTGTCCAGGAAGCAGCAGCCCTTCGGGGTTGGGCAGTTCGGCCCGAAGGGTCACCTGGCCCGAGCTCGCATCGACACTCAGATCGCTGAACAGCAGCTTGCCGGGGCGCGGCAACTCGGTGCCGTCCTCCAGCACCACCCGCACCGCCACGGCATCGCCGCCCACGCGCTGCAACTGGCCGGCGGCCAGGGC
This sequence comes from uncultured beta proteobacterium, assembly GCA_903938815.1. Classification (GTDB taxonomy): domain Bacteria; phylum Pseudomonadota; class Gammaproteobacteria; order Burkholderiales; family Burkholderiaceae_C; genus Rubrivivax. The sequence continues at coordinate 42,623 of CAJAES010000118.1, read as the reverse complement.
ACGGCGCAGGCGCAGCACCTCGCCGGCAGACTGGGTGAAGTTCACGTACACGCTGCCCACCTGCTGGATCAGCGCGAGCGACGTGGCTTCGGCGGCGCTGACCAGCGCGCCTTCGGTCACCAGCGCGCGACCGATCCGGCCGCTGATGGGCGCCGTCACGGTGGCGTAGCCCAGGTTGATGCGCGCGCTCTGCACCGCGGCACGCCCACCGGCCACGTCGGCCTCGGCGGTCTTCTGCGCGGCCAGCGCCACGGCGTAGTCCTGCTGGCTGATGGCGCGTGCCTCGGCCAGCGGTGCGTAGCGCTCGGCGGTCAGCCGGGCCTGCGCCGCGGCGGCTTCGGCCCGCAGCAGGCCAGCCTGCGCGCTCTCGAGCGCGGCCTGGTACGGCGCGCCGTCGATGCGGAACAGCGGCTCGCCGGCCTTCACGTCGCTGCCTTCGCGGAACAGCCGCTGCTGCACCACGCCGTTGACCCGCGCCCTGACCTGCGCGGTGCGAAGGGCTTCCACGCGGCCCGGCAGTTCGGTCTGCAGGTCGACGGCCTGGTTGCGCACGGTCAGCACGCCCACAGCCGGCGGCGACGGCGGGCCGCCCGCTGGCGCAGGAACCTCGCCCTTGCCGCAAGCCGCCAGGGAGAGAACCGCGAGCGAAACCAGCGCGCGCAGGGAAAAAGACGGCCGGCGGGCCAAGGCGATGCGAGTCATCTGCAACTGCCGCGTGGCGCGGCCCCGGGGGAAACGTGAAGTGCCAAAGTATACATACAGCCTAGAATGTATGTTTATCCCTTGACTCACGACAAATGGTCCGCCGCACCAAGGCTGAAGCACAGGCCACCCGAACCGCGATCCTCGACGCCGCAGAACACCTGTTCCAGCAGCGCGGCGTGTCGCGCACCTCCCTGCAGGACATCGCCGGCGCCGCCGGTGTCACGCGGGGTGCCGTCTACTGGCACTTCCAGGACAAGAGCGACCTCTTCAACGCGATGATGGAACGCGTGCAGCTGCCGCTCGAGGAAGCCGACGCCCGGCTCGAGGCCTGCGAGGGCCATGCGCCGATGGAGCGACTGCGCGAATTGCTCATCGCCACCCTGGCCCGTGTCGCGGGCGACGAACAGGTGCACCGGGTCTTCGAGATCGCGACTCAGAAAGTGGAGTACGTGGACGACATGAGCGGCGTGCAGCAGCGGCATCGTCAGGCCGTGCAGACCCACCTGGACACCATCGGACGCTGCCTGGAGCGCGCCGGCATCGACCACCGCATGGCGATCGGCCTGCATGCCCTGGTCGTTGGCCTGATCCACAGCTGGATGCTCGATCCATCCGCCTTCGACCTGGCTGCGGTCGGCCGCAGGGCCATCGATGCCCAACTGGCCGGCCTGACACGCACCGTCAGCTGAAGCGCACCTGAAGGGGCGCAGCGCACACGGGGTTCGAATGGAGTGCGGCAAGTCGCTGCGGATGGGATACTCGCGGGTTACCCCCAACCTCCGCATGCCCGATGCCACGCGACACGCCCGCGGTTTCCGTCGTCGTACCCGTCCACAACGAATCCCAGAACGTGCTGCCGCTCCTGGCGCAGATCGAGGCGGCGCTGGCCGGGCGCATGCCCTTCGAGGCCGTGTTCGTCGACGATCTCAGCACCGACGACACGCTGCGCATCCTGACCGACCACGCCGTCACGCACCCGTGGCTGACGGTGGTGGCGCACCGCAACAACTGCGGGCAGAGCGCCGCCGTCCGCACCGGTGTGCGCGAGGCCTCGGCGCCGCTCGTGGCCACGCTGGACGGCGACGGCCAGAACGACCCCGCCGACGTGCCTGCGATGCTGGCGCGCTGGCACGAGGTGCACCGCGCCTCGCCCGGCAAGCCGGTGCTGATCGCGGGCTGGCGCTCGAAGCGCCAGGACACCTGGGTCAAGCGGATGTCCTCCCGCATCGCCAACGGCGTGCGCTCGCGCCTGCTCGGTGACGCCACCCCCGACACCGGCTGCGGCCTGAAGCTCTTCGCCCGCGAGGACTTCCTGGCCCTGCCCTGGTTCGATCACATGCACCGCTTCCTTCCGGCGCTCATCCAGCGCGCGGGCGGGGTGGTGGAGTCGGTGCCGGTGGCGCACCGGCCGCGGCTGCAGGGTCAGTCGCACTACGGCATCCACAACCGCCTCTGGGTGGGCCTGGTGGACATTCTGGGCGTGATCTGGCTGCAGCAGCGCGCGCGCGTTCCGCAGGCCGATCGCTTGACGAACAAGGATCCCCGATGAACTTCGACATCGACGGCGGCTGGCTGGCCATAGGCTTCCTGGGGCAGGCCCTCTTCTCGGCACGCTTCATCGTGCAGTGGCTCAGCAGCGAGAAGATCAAGAAGAGCGTGATTCCGTCCGCCTTCTGGTATTTCAGCCTCGCGGGTGGCCTGACCCTGCTCACCTACGCCATCCATCGGCGCGACCCGGTGTTCATCATCGGGCAGGCCTCGGGCCTGTTCATCTACTTCCGCAACCTGCAATTCCTCTGGCGCGACCGCAGCAAGCAGGCGCCCGAGTCGTGACCCCCGGAACGACGACGGCCGCAGACCGCCGCGCGTTCGGCTGGCTGCTGCTCGCGGCGCTTCTGGTGCTGGGCGCGGGCATGGGCCTGCGGGATCCCTGGCCCTCCGACGAGCCGCGCTTCGCGCTCGTCGCGAAGACCATGGTGGAGTCGGGCGACTGGCTGTTTCCGCACCGCGGCAGCGAGCTCTACTCCGACAAGCCGCCGATGCTGATGTGGCTGCAGGCACTGTCCTACCAGGTCACGGGCAACTGGCGCGTCGCGTTCCTGATGCCTTCGCTGCTGGCCGGTCTCGGCACGCTCTGGCTGGTCTGGGACCTGGGCCGCCGCCTGTTCACGCCGCGCGCCGGCCTGCTGGCGGCCATTGCCGTGCTCAGCGCGCTGATGTTCAGCTTCCAGTTCAAGCGCGCGCAGATCGACCCGCTGATCACTTTCCTGATCACGCTGGCCAACTGGGCGCTGCTGCGTCACCTGCTCACCGGGCCCCACTGGCGGCTGTACTGGCTGGGCTGCTTCGCGGCGGGGCTGGGCGTCATCACCAAGGGCGTCGGGGTCATCGCCTTGCTGATGCTCGTGCCCTACGCGCTGGCCCGGCGCCAGGGCTGGGTCGGACTCTCGAAGACACAGGGCGCCGGATGGCGCTGGGCGGGTGGCGCGCTGGCGTTCCTGGCGGCGATCCTGCTGTGGCTGGTGCCCATGGTCCTGACGGCGCTGGCGCGCGGCACGCCGGAGTACCTGGGCTACATGAACGACATCCTCTTCAACCAGACGGCGCGACGCTACGCCGGACAGGTGGGCGGGCATTACGGCAAGGGCTGGTGGTACTTCGGGCCGGTGCTGCTGGTGCACTTCTTTCCGCTGTCGCTGGCCTACTTCAGCGGCTGGCGCTTCGAGTGGCGCGCGGCCTGGGGGGCGCGAGACGGCCGCTACGCGCTGCTGCTGGGCTGGTGTGCGCTGGTGCTGCTGTTCTTCACGCTCGCGGGCGGCAAGCGCGAGGTCTACATCCTGCCGATGCTGCCGATGCTGGCGCTGGCGCTGGGGCCGACGCTCGAGCGCATCGAAGGCGCCGCCTGGCTGCGCCGCATCTCGCTGGGCACGACGCTCGCCATGGGCGCGGCTCTCGTGGGGGTGGGGCTGTGGACGGCGCAGGGGCGCTGGAAGCAGATGAACCAGATCATGCTGGAGCGCGGGTTGTCCGAGGAACTGGGCACCCTCAGCCTCTGGCTCGTCGCGGCAGGCGCCTTGCTGCTGCTGAGCGCCGCGGTCTTTCGGGCGCGTCGCGGTGTGCACGCGCTGCTCGCGGGCCTGGCCGGCCTGTGGATCGTCTGGGGCGTGGGCGTGTCTCCGCTGGCCAATGCCGGCGTGACCTCGGCCGACGTGATGCGCAACGTCGACCGCATCGCCGGGCCGCAGGGCGAGGTGGTGATGGTGGCCTGGAAGGAGCAGAACCTGCTGATGTCGCCCCGGGCGCTCAAGGACTTCGGCTTCAGGAACCCGCCGGCCGAGCAGTTCGAGCGCTCGGTGGCCTGGCTGAACGAAGCCCCGCAGACGCGCTGGATCTTCGCCCGGCAGGTGGCGGTGGAGAAGTGCATCGACCGCAGCCGGGTCACCGTGGCTGGCTCGTCGAACCGGCGCGAGTGGTGGATGTTCCAGGCCGGCGCCGTGAAGCCCGGCTGCCGATTGACCCCGACCGGACCCCAAGCCGATGACGACACCGACTGAGTCCCACGACATGCCCGGCGCGGTCGATGCCGATGCCGCCACCGCCATCGCCGAAACCCGCGCCTGGGTGGAGCGTGTCGTCATCGGTCTGAACCTCTGCCCCTTCGCGAAGGCACCCCAGGTGAAGGGGCAGGTGCGCTACGTGGCCAGCCGTGCGGTCGACGCGGCGGAATTGCTGACAGACCTGGTGGCCGAACTGCACCGCCTGGCCGAAGCACCCGCCGAACTCATCGAGACCACGCTGCTCGTGCATCCGCACGCGCTGAACGACTTCGACGACTACAACGACTTCCTCGACGTGGCCGACGCCGCGCTGGCCGAACTGGAGCTGGAAGGCGTGCTGCAGGTGGCCAGCTTCCACCCCGAATACCGGTTTGCCGACAGCGAGCCCGACGACCTGGCCAACGCCACGAACCGCTCGCCCTACCCCACGCTGCACCTGCTGCGCGAGGACAGCATCGACCGCGCGGTGGCGGCATTCCCGGAAGCCGAGGCGATCTTCGAGGCCAACATCGAGACCATGGAAGAGCTGGGCGCAGAAGGCCTTGCCAGGCTGCAGCAGCAGTGCCGGGATGACGCCGCCAGCGGCAAGGGCGGATGAAGCTCCTGCTGGTCTCGGACCTGCACTACACCCTGCCGCAACTGGACTGGGTGGTGCGGGTGGCACCCTCGTTCGACGTGGTGGTGCTGGCCGGCGACCAGCTCGACATCAGCTCCACGGTCTCGCTCGACGCGCAGTCGCTCGTCATCCTGCGCTACCTGAGCCTGCTGCGGGAGCGCACGCAGGTCGTCATCAGCTCGGGAAACCACGATCTCACGGGCCCGGACGCGCAGGGTGAGCAGGCTGCCCTGTGGCTGGCCGAAGCGCGCCTGGCAGGCGTGCCGACGGACGGCGACTCCGTCGTCCAGGGTGACACGCTGATCACCGTCTGCCCCTGGTGGGACGGCCCTGCCGGCCGTGCCGCGCTCGAACTGCAGCTGGCTGCCGACGCCAGCCGGCGACCCGCCCGCTGGGTCTGGGTCTACCACTGGCCGCCGATGGGCTCGCCCACCTGCTGGACGGGCAGGCGCCACTACGGCGACACCGATGTCGGCAGCTGGATAACCCAGCACCAGCCTGACCTGGTGCTCACAGGTCACGTGCACGAGTCGCCCTTCAAGCCGGCAGGCTCCTGGGCAGACCGGATCGGCGCCACCTGGGTGCTGAACGCCGGGCGGCAGATCGGGCCGGTGCCCGCGCACATCGAGATCGACCTCGACGGCGGCACGGCAGGATGGCATTCGATGATGGGCAGCGAGCAGCTTCGCCTGACGGATCACGCCGCCCCGGAGCGGACGGTCTTCTGACGCGCTGTTGTCAGCAGTCAGCAGTCAGCAGTCAGCAGTCAGTGGTCAGCAGTCAGTGGTCAGTAGTCGGGATCGGGGTCTCGGGCCGAGCCGGGCCGCGCGGCCGGCGCCTGGCGCTGCGTGAGCTTGTTGAGCACTTCCGACACCATCGACAGCCCCGGCGCGTCGCCGTACTGGTGCTTCAGGTCGGCCAGGTAAGTGGTCATGGCGTGCAGACGCTCGGCCAGCCCCACGGCCACCAGGCGGGTGATGGCGGGGTCGCTGACCAGCAGCGCGGGGCCATCGACCGCATGCCGCACCACACAGGGCGCGGTTGCGCGCACCGTGGCGCTGTAGGGCGTGCCCAGCAAGGCCGAGATCTCGCCGATGAGCGCACCCGGGCCGGTCACGGAATTGACGTGAACACCGCCCTTGCTGATGTCCAGCGCACCGGAAACCAGCACCCACAGCCCGCCCGGTGAATCACCCTCGCGCGCCAGCACGGCGCCCGGCGCCAGGCTGAGCTCGGGCAGATGGGAAGAGAGCGCGAGCATGTCCGTCATGGCGACATCGTAAGCGCACTCAGAGCCGGATCAGCACCTTGGCGCCTGCGCCCTGCTCCACCCGTTCGTGCGCCGTTGCGATCTCCTCCAGAGGAAAGACCTGCAGTGGCGAGTGATGCAGCGGCCAGGCAGGCAGAGCCGTCGACCCCAGCAGCGCCGTGATGCCGTCGGTGGTCTGGCGCAGCAGGTCGTCGGGCAGGCGGTAGACGATGAAGAAGTACATCGTCACGAAGTTCATGATCAGCGGCCGGAACGGCAGCCCGACCATCGCCTGGCCGGAGCCGTAGACCACCACCTTGCCACCGAACGCGAGCAATTCGCCGTAGCGCGCACCATTGCCTGCCGCGTCGACTTCGATGATGAAGTCGGCGCCCTGGCCGTTCGTGAGCTCACGCACCCTCGGGCCGAGGTCTTCGGTCCGGTAGTTCACCACCTCGTCGGCGCCGGCTGCGCGCGCCTGCTCTGCCTTCGTCTCGCTGCTGACGGATGCGATCACGCGCGCTCCAGCGCGCCGCGCGAGTTGCACCACGTACCGGCCCACGGCGCCGGCGGCGCCCGGCACGAGCACCGTCCGCCCGAGCAGGCTGCCGCACGCGGCCACCGCATGCCAGGCCGTCATCAACGGAATGCCGATCGACGCACCGTGCTCCAGCGAAACGGCATCCGGCAGCATGACCACCTGCCGCAGCGGCAGCACGATGAACTGCGCGGCCGTGCCGGACGCCCGGCCCCACTGGCCGTTGAACACCCAGACACGCCGCCCGATCCAGTCGCTCGCGACACCCTCGCCCACGGCTTCGACGACGCCGGCGCCATCGCTGTGCGGTATCACGGCTGCATGGTCCATCAAGGGCGAGGCCAGGCCTGCGCGCGACTTCACGTCGGACGGGTTGACGCCCGAGAACGCGAGCCTGACCCGCACCTCGCCCGAGCCCGGCGACTGCACCGGCACTTCCTCGATGCGCAGGACTTCGCGGGCGGGGCCCTTCTGGCGATAGACGGCGGCGAGCATGGGCTGGGTTCTTCCGATGGCTTGCCCGCCGCGACAGATGCGGCGAGGCAGAGTGGGGACAGGTCCGAGCGGGCAAGCGTAGCAGCAGCCCGGGCGCTGTCGACGCAAGCCCTACTCTGGCCGGCATCCGGCCGGCATCCGGCTGGCACCCGGAAAAGAAAACGGGCCCCGCGAGGGGCCCGTCACTTCAATCGCCTAACTCAATCAGTTGGCGGAGTCGGAGGGATTCGAACCCTCGATGCAGGTTTTGCCCACATACTCCCTTAGCAGGGGAGCACCTTCGGCCACTCGGTCACGACTCCAGCACAGAGAGCGGCATTCTAGCCGCATCCGCGGGCTCTTTCAGGCGGCGTCCAGGTCGAAGGCCTTGTGAAGTGCGCGCACCGCGAGTTCCATGTACTTCTCGTCGATCACGACGCTGGTCTTGATCTCGCTGGTGCTGATCATCTGGATGTTGATGCCCTCTTCCGACAGCGTGCGGAACATCGTGCTGGCAACGCCCACATGGCTTCGCATGCCGATGCCGACGATCGAGACCTTGCAGATCTTCGGGTCGCCCATCACCTGCGCCGCACCCGTGGCGGGCGCCACGGTGTTGGTCAGCAGGTCCAGCGTCTTCGCGTAGTCGTTGCGATGCACGGTGAAGGAAAAATCGGTCTTTCCGTCGTGCGAGATGTTCTGGATGATGACGTCGATGTCGATGTTGGCATCGGCCACCGGCCCGAGGATCTGGTATGCGATGCCTGGCTTGTCGGGCACGCCCATCACGGTGATCTTGGCTTCGTCGCGGTTGAACGCGATGCCGGACACGACGGCTTGTTCCATCTTCTCGTCTTCCTCGAACGTGATCAGGGTGCCCGAACGAGATTCCTCGTCGAGCGGAATGTCCCAGGGGGTGAAGCTCGACAGCACGCGCAAGGGCACGCGGTACTTGCCGGCGAATTCAACGGAGCGGATCTGCAGCACCTTGCTGCCGAGGCTGGCCATCTCGAGCATCTCCTCGAAGGAGATGGTCGACAGGCGCCGCGCTTCCGGCACGATGCGCGGGTCGGTGGTGTAGACACCGTCCACGTCCGTGTAGATCAGGCACTCGTCGGCCTTCATCGCGGCGGCCACCGCCACGGCTGAAGTGTCCGAGCCGCCACGGCCCAGCGTGGTGACGTTGCCGTCCGGGTCGATGCCCTGGAAGCCGGTGATGATGACCACCTTGCCCTCCGCCAGATCGGCCCGCACGCGCGTGTCGTCGATGCTGACGATGCGCGCCTTGGTGAAGGCCGAGTCGGTCTTGATGGGCACCTGCCAGCCGCCGTAGCTGACGGACGCCATGCCTTCGGCCTGCAGTGCCAGTGCCAGCAGGCCGACGGACACCTGCTCGCCGGTGGCGGCGATGGCGTCGAGCTCGCGCAGCGCGTCGGGGCCGGGCTTCTCGGGTGAGACCTCCTTGGCCAGGCCGAGCAGGCGGTTGGTCTCGCCGCTCATGGCGGAAGGCACGACCACCAGCTGGTGGCCGGCCCGCACCCACTTGGCGACGCGCTTGGCGACGTTGCGGATGCGTTCGGTGGACCCCATCGAGGTGCCGCCGTACTTGTGAACGATGAGTGCCATGAATGATTGGACGTTGAACGCAGCGCCGCACTGCATGTGCGGGCAAACCCGCGAATTTTAGACCAAGGCGGCTGGCACCCAGCTGACGGTGAACTGAAGCGCGCCGTGCTCAGCGAACGCACGTGCATCCATGCCCAGCCCGGGTACGTACAGCAGCTGCCCGTCGGACGACCGCAGGACAGGGCCGGACCGCGCCCAGGCCGGTACTCCAAGACTCTGGAACTGCTTCTTGAGGCTGCGGGCAGGTGCCCCCGGACGGGCCTGGAAACGGTCCCCCTCGAGCCGCTGGCCGGCGATCACGGCACGCAGCCGCTCGATCGCGATGCCCCCTTCGCTTGCAACTTCGACGAGCCACGCACCGTCCGCGCCGGGCATGGGATGCCGCCCCGGCGTCCGGAGATCCATCACGACGGCGGGGAACGGCACGGGTGTCTCACCCGACGTGTGCCGCGCCGGCATCGAGGCGCCGTGTGCCGCATGCGTCAGCCGCCCGCGGTAGAGGCGCAGCTCACCGCCGGGCGCGGGCCACCGGCCGCCTGTCGCCAGCGGAAGCTCTTCCTGCAGCCGCTGCACCAGCGTATCGGGCGCGCCCCGGCCGCACCACAGAGAGACCTGATGGCGCAGCACGAGCGCGCGCCGGTGCGAAGGCAGTTGCAGCCACGCGCTGCGCCACAGCGCGCCGCCCTCCACCACGCGGGCCGCGTCGGCCTCGGCCAGGTCGGCCAGGCAGGCGGCTTCTTCCGAAGCGCGCATCGCGGCGTGGGCCAGGGCGGCCTCGGCCTCGGGGAAGGCGCGATGCAGGGCGGGCCAGAGTTGCAGCCGCAGCCGGTTGCGCGCGAAGCGCGGGTCGGCATTGCTGCCGTCGTCGACGAAGCGCAGCCTGTAGCGCCGCACGTAGGCCTCGACAGCCTCGCGCGGATGGTCGCGCCAGGGCCGCAGCCAGGCGATTCCGCTGCGCAGCGCTGACGCAGGCATGGCCGCGAGGCCGCGAGCGCCCGCGCCGCGCAGCAACTGCAGCAACACGGTCTCGGCCTGATCGCGGCGGTGGTGGGCCAGCAGCACGGCATCGCAACCCGCCGCGCGCGCCATCCCGGCCAGGGCGGCGTAGCGTTCCCGCCGCGCCCAGGCCTCCACGCTCTCTGCGGCGGCGGGCGCACTGGTCAGCCGGGTGAGGTGAAAGTGCACGCCCCAGCGACGGCACTGGGCCCGTACCTGCGCCATCCACGCATCCGCCAGGGGGCTGAGGCCGTGGTGCACGTGCAGCGCGTGCACGGCCACACCCAGGGCCTGCGCGGCGCGTGCCGTGGCGTGCAGCAAGGCGGTGGAATCGCGGCCGCCGCTGACGGCTACCGCGATCGCGGGCTCAGCGCTGGGTGGTGTCGGTGAAGCGCCCATAGGACTGCAGGCGCTCGTAGCGGCGCTGCAGCAGTTCCTTCGGGCCGAGGTCGGACACCTGCCGCAGGGCATCGTTCAACGCGCGCTTGAGGGCCGAGGCCATCCACTTCGGGTCGCGATGGGCGCCACCGACCGGCTCGTTGACGATCTTGTCGATCAGGCCCAGCGCCTTCAGGCGATGGGCGGTGATGCCCAGCGCCTCGGCTGCGTCCGACGCCCGCTCCGAGGTCTTCCAGAGGATGGAAGCGCAGCCTTCGGGCGAGATCACGGAGTACACCGAGAACTGCAGCATCAGGACCTGGTCGCCGACGCTGATGGCCAGCGCGCCGCCGGAGCCGCCTTCGCCGATGATGGTGGTGATGATGGGCACCTCGAGCTGCGCCATCTCGAAGATGTTGCGGCCGATGGCCTCGGACTGGCCGCGCTCTTCGGCGCCGATGCCCGGGTACGCGCCCGGCGTGTCGACGAAGGTGAAGACCGGCAGGCCGAACTTCTCGGCCAGCTTCATCAGGCGCAGCGCCTTGCGGTAGCCCTCGGGGCGCGACATGCCGAAGTTGCGCGCGGTGCGCTCCTTCGTGTCGCGGCCCTTCTGGTGGCCCAGCACCATGCACGCCTGGCCGTTGAACCGCGCCAGACCGCCGACGATGCTGAGGTCGTCCGCATAGTGCCGGTCGCCGTGAAGCTCCTGGAAGTCGGTGAAGACCTCGTTCACGTAGTCCAGCGTGTAGGGTCGCTGAGCATGGCGCGCGATCTGTGTCACCTGCCAGGGGGTCAGGCTCGAGTAGATGTCCTTGGTGAGCTGCAAGCTCTTCTTGGACAGGCGGTCGATCTCGTCGGAGATGTCCACCGCGGATTCGTTCTGCACGTAACGCAGTTCGTCGATCTTGCCTTCGAGTTCGGCGATCGGCTGCTCGAAATCCAGAAAGTGTCTTTTGCTCATGTCAGGTCCTGCAGGGCCATCCGGAGGGAGCTCGGGCGCGCCGTGTGGGCCAGGTGCGTCGGTGAGCTGGAGGGCATTCAGTAGTCCACGGGTAGCGGATCGAGGCTGCGCCAAATATACCAAGTGGCCACGGAGCGAAACGGCGCCCATGCGTCGCCCACTTCACGCGCCTCTGCGCGCGAGACGGGCTCGCCGCTGAAGTAGTTCAGGCTGATCCCCTTGATGAGGCCAAGATCGTCCAGAGGCAGGACATCCGGGCGCATCAGGTGGAAGATCAGGAACATCTCGGCCGTCCAGCGGCCGATGCCGCGGATGGCGATGAGCTCATCGATGATGGCCTCGTCGTCCATGCCCTCCCATTGGGTGACATGCACGAGCCCGCCGTCGAAGTGGCGCGCCAGGTCCTGGAGGTACTCGGACTTGCGCGCCGACAGGCCGGACTCGCGCAGCGCGGGCAAGTCCAGCTTGAGCACGTCCGAGGGCACGAGCTGCGTGGGCACACCGCCTACAGCCCCGGAGAACCGGTCCCACACAGCCTGCGCGGCCTTGACGGAGATCTGCTGCCCGACGATGGACCGCGCGAGCGTCGTGAAGGCATCGCCCCGGCTCCGCAGGCGGGCTTCGCCGAACTTCGGGATCAGCTTCTTCAGTACACGGTCGCGCTTGGCCAGGTGGCGACAGGCGTCGTCCCAGTACTGCGGGGTGGCCTCGGCGGCGACGCGTGGCATCAGGGCCGTGCCGCCGCTGTCCAGGTGGTGCCCTGAGGCGAATCCTGCAGCTCGATGCCCTGCGCCAGCAACGCGGCGCGGATGCTGTCGGCAGCGGCGAAGTCGCGGGCCTTCTTGGCAGCGGCGCGGGCGTCGATGCGTTCGCGGATGGCGGCCTCGTCCAGCGTGGCACCGGCCTGCAGGAATGTGCGCGGCGCCTGCTGAAGGATGCCGAGCACCGCGCCCAGGCGCTTGAGCAGGGCGGCGGCTGCGGCATCGCCGGTGGTGTTGACCTCGGTCGCCAGCTCGAACATCAGGGCCAGCGCTCCCGGGGTATGGAAGTCCTCGTCCATCGCGGCCCTGAAGGCGGCCGCGCGGGGCTCGGCCCAGTCGATGTCGCCGTCCGGCACGCCAACGCCGTCCAGCGCCGTGTAGAGCCGGCGCAGCGCGCTGCGGGCGTCGTCCAGGTTGGCGTCGCTGAAGTTGATCGGGCTGCGGTAGTGCGTGCGCAGCATGAAGAAGCGCACGGTCTCGCCGTCGTAGCGCTTGAGCACGTCGGCGATGGTGAAGAAGTTGCCCAGCGACTTCGACATCTTCTCGTTGTCGAGGTTCAGGAAGCCGTTGTGCATCCACGTGCGCGCGAAGCCCGGGCCGTTGGCGCCCTCGCTCTGGGCGATCTCGTTCTCGTGGTGCGGGAACTGCAGGTCCAGGCCCCCGCCGTGGATGTCGAAGGTGTCGCCGAGCAGCGCGCAGGCCATCGCGGAGCACTCGATATGCCAGCCCGGGCGGCCGGAGCCGTAGGCGCTGTCCCACTTGGCGTCCGCGGGTTCGTCGGGCTTGGCAGCCTTCCAGAGCACGAAATCCAGGGGGTCTTCCTTGCCGTCCAGCACGGCCACGCGCTCGCCCGCACGAAGTTCGTCGAGCGACTTGCCCGACAGCTTGCCGTAGCCGGGGAACTTGCGCACCGAGAAGTTCACGTCGCCGTTGGTGCCCTGGTAGGCCAGGCCGTTTTTCTCGAGCCGCCCGATCATGTCGAGCATCTGCGGCACGTACTCGGTGGCGCGGGGCTCGTGCGTGGGCCGCAGCACGCCCAGCGCGCCGATGTCGCGGTGCATCGCGTCGACCATCTGGTCGGTGAGTTCGCGGATGCCCAGGCCGCGCTCGAGCGCGCGGCGGATGATCTTGTCGTCGATGTCGGTGATGTTCTGGACGTAGTCGACCGCGTAGCCGGACGAGCGCAGCCAGCGGTAGACGACATCGAAGGCCATCATCATGCGGGCATGCCCGACATGGCACAGGTCGTACACCGTGATGCCGCAGACATACATGCGGACATGGCCGTCTTCCAGGGGTTGGAAGTCTTCCAGGCGACGGGTCAGGCTGTTGTGGATGCGCAGGGTCATGGGGCAGAACAGGGGCCGCTGGCAGGGCCACGCAAAGGGGCGAACCAGTATAGCGGCGGCGGGCCGCTAGACTTGCGGGCTGTCCTGACCCTGTCGGAGAACCGATGACCCGAATCCTGCCCCTCGTTGCGGCCCTGCTGTTCGCCGCCGCGCTGCCCGCCTGGGCCCAGAAAGTGAAGCTCGCCACCAGCGCCGGAGACGTGGTCATCGAACTCGACGCCGCGAAGGCGCCCAAGACGGTCGAGAACTTCGTGGCCTACGTGAAGGCGGGCCACTACGACGGCACGATCTTCCACCGGGTGATCCCCGAGTTCATGGTTCAGGGCGGCGGTTTCGACCCCGCCATGAAGGAACGCAGCGTTCGCCCCCCGATCCCGCTTGAGGCCCGCAACGGCCTGAGCAACCAGCGCGGCACGGTCGCCATGGCGCGCACCATGGTTCCGGACTCGGCCACGGCGCAGTTCTTCATCAACGTGAAGGACAACGTGTTCCTGGACGCCGCGAATGCGCGCGACGGCAATGGCTACGCGGTCTTCGGCCGCGTGGTTTCCGGCATGGACGTGGTCGACAAGATCCGCGTCATGCCCACCGGCGACAAGGGCCCGTTCCAGAACGTGCCCGTCGAACCCATCCTGATCAAGAAGGCCACCCTGGAGAAATGACATGAGCCAGTTCGTACAACTCGAAACCAGCGCGGGCAACATCCGCATCGAACTCGACACCGCCAAGGCGCCGTTGTCGTCGCAGAACTTCATCGACTACGTGAAGGCCGGCCATTACGACAACACGGTGTTCCACCGCGTGATCCCGGGGTTCATGGTGCAGGGCGGCGGCTTCGAGCCGGGCATGAAGCAGAAGCCCACGCGCGACCAGATCCAGAACGAGGCCAACAACGGCCTGAAGAACCAGAAGTACACGCTGGCGATGGCGCGCACCTCGGCGCCGCATTCCGCCACAGCGCAGTTCTTCATCAACGCGGCGAACAACGAGTTCCTGAACTTCACGGCCGAATCGGCGCAGGGTTGGGGCTACGCGGTGTTCGGCCGGGTGGTGGATGGCACCGACATCGTCGACAAGATCGAGCGCGTGAAGACCGGCCGCAAGGGCTTTCACGACGACGTGCCCGTCGATGACGTCGTGATCGTGCGCGCAACGCTGGTCGACTGAACATGCGCCGCCGGGCCGCTCCGATGGCGCACACCGGCGGGCGCAGCATGAGAGCGCCGCAGTGAACACTGCGGACCGTGCGCCGCCGGCGCTGCCGCCGCTCTACCAGTGGGCGGCACCGCCGGGCTGGCGCTGCATCGATTTCATTTCCGATCTGCACCTCAGTGCGGCCCTGCCCCGCACGGTGAATGCCTGGGCCGCCCACCTGCTGAACACGCCGGCAGACGCGGTGCTGATGCTCGGCGACCTGTTCGAGGTGTGGGTGGGCGACGACCAGCGTGAACGCCCCTACGAGCGCAGCTGCATCGACGTGATGGCCGAGGCGGCCAGCCGGCGCACCATCGGCTTCATGCACGGCAACCGCGATTTCCTGCTCGGCCAGACGATGCTGAACGCATGCGGCCTGCTCGCATTGCCCGACCCGACCATGCTGGACGCCTGGGGGCAGCGCGTCCTGCTCACCCACGGCGACGCGCTGTGCATCGACGACGTGGAGTACCAGCGATTTCGTGCCACGGCCCGCACGCCCGCATGGCAGCGCGCGTTCCTGGCGCTGCCGCTCGCGGAGCGCCTGCGCCAGGCGGGCGCGGCCCGCGCCGCCAGCCAGCAACGCAAGGACACTGCCGGCTTCGACCCCGACCTGTGGGCCGACGTCGACCCGGCCGCAGCAGTCGCATGGATGCACGCCACGGGCTGCACAGAGCTCATCCATGGCCACACGCACCGGCCGGGATCCGAAACGCTGACGCCGGGCCATGCCCGCCACGTCCTGTCGGACTGGGACCTCGACCACGGCGAAGGGCGCGCCGAAGTGCTGCGCCTGACGCGAGACGGCCTGAAGCGCGTGGCGCCGGCCACTGCGCGGTGACGGAGCCGGCGTGATAGGCCGCTGGCTGCAGGCCTGGCGCCGACAGCGCGAGGCGCGTGCCGTCGCGCGCCGCGCGATCCCGGACGACCTCTGGAAGCGCACGCTCGGCCGCTACCCCTTCCTGCGCCGCCGCGACCCCGCCGACGCGGCGGAACTGCGCCGCCTGACGAGCCTGTTCCTGGACCGCAAGGAGTTCAGCGCCGCCGGCGGGCTGCGCATGCGCAACGACGTGGTGGTGGCCATCGCCGCGCAGGCGGTGCTGCCGGTGCTGCGCCTCGGGCTGGCGCGCTACGACGGCTTCGTGGGCATCGTCGTGCACCCGAACCCGGTGAGGGTGCGTCGCCAGCACACGGACGAAGACGGCGTTCAGCACGAATACGACGAGGAACTCGCGGGCGAGGCCATGGATGGCGGCCCGGTGATGCTGTCCTGGTACGACGTGCGAAGCGCGGGGCGCGGCGACGGCCCGGCCTACAACGTGGTGATCCACGAGTTCGCGCACATCCTCGACCTGGAGGACGGCCGCTCGGATGGCGTGCCGCTGCTGCCGCCTGGCCTGCCCCGCCAGGAATGGGTGAGCGTCCTGAAGCACGAGTACGACGCGTTCGTGGGCCGCGTGGACGCTGACGAGGAGACCGCGCTCGACCCCTACGGCGCCAGCGGCGAAGACGAGTTCTTCGCGGTCGCGAGCGAGGCCTTCTTCGTCACGCCCGGGGCCATGAAAGCAGAACACCCCGTGTTGTACGGGGTGTTCGTCAGGTTCTACGGCCAGGACCCGGCCGCTGAAGTGCCCGTCTAGGCCGCGGGTGCCGTCTCGGCCTTCGCCTTGTCGCTCTTTCGCGGCGGCTGGATGTCCAGAACCACCTCGTCCTTGTCGTCGATGTCCACCGTCAGGCGGCCACCGTCGACCAGGCGGCCGAACAGGAGCTCGTCGGCCAGTGCGCGGCGGATCATGTCCTGGATCAGGCGCTGCATCGGGCGCGCGCCCATCAGCGGGTCGAAGCCCTTCTTGCCCAGGTGCTTGCGCAGGTTGTCGGTGAAGGTCACCTCGACCTTCTTCTCGGCCAGCTGGCCTTCGAGCTGCAGCAGGAACTTGTCGACCACGCGCAGGATGATCTCCTCGTCGAGTGCGCGGAAGTTGACGATGGCATCCAGGCGGTTGCGGAACTCGGGCGTGAACAGGCGCTTGATGTCCGCCATCTCGTCACCCTGCTCGCGCCGGTTGGTGAAGCCGATGGTGGCCTTGTTCATGGTCTCGGCGCCCGCGTTGGTCGTCATGATGATCATGACGTTGCGGAAGTCGGCCTTGCGCCCGTTGTTGTCGGTCAAGGTGCCGTGGTCCATGACCTGCAGCAGCACGTTGAAGACGTCCGGGTGCGCCTTCTCGATCTCGTCGAGCAGCAGCACGCAGTGCGGCTTCTTCGTGACCGCCTCGGTCAGGAGACCGCCCTGGTCGAACCCGACGTAGCCCGGAGGCGCGCCGATGAGGCGGCTCACGGCATGGCGCTCCATGTACTCCGACATGTCGAAGCGGATGAGGTCGATGCCCAGGATGTAGGCCATCTGCTTGGCGACTTCGGTCTTGCCGACACCCGTGGGGCCGCTGAACAGGAAGCTCCCGATGGGCTTGTCGGGCTTGCCGAGGCCCGAGCGTGCCATCTTGATCGCCGAGGCCAGCGCGTCGATGGCAGGGTCCTGGCCGAACACCACACTCTTCAGGTCGCGGTCGAGCGTCTTGAGCTTGCTGCGGTCGTCGCTGTTCACGCTGGCTGGCGGAATGCGCGCGATCTTCGCGACGATCTCTTCCACCTCGTTGCGCGTGATGGTCTTCTTCTGCTTGCTCTTGGGCAGGATGCGCTGCGCGGCACCGGCCTCGTCGATCACGTCGATGGCCTTGTCGGGCAGGTGGCGGTCATTGATGTACTTGGCCGACAGTTCGGCCGCAGCCTGCAGGGCGCCCAGCGCGTACTTGACCTGGTGGTGATCCTCGAAACGCGACTTCAGGCCCTTCAGGATCTCGATCGTCTGCTCCACCGAGGGTTCGACGACATCCACCTTCTGGAAGCGCCGCGACAGGGCCGCGTCCTTCTCGAAGATGCCGCGGTACTCGGTGAAGGTGGTGGCGCCGATGCACTTCATGGCGCCGGAACTCAGGGCGGGCTTGAGCAGATTGCTCGCGTCCAGCGTGCCGCCGCTGGCGGCGCCGGCGCCGATGAGCGTGTGGATCTCGTCGATGAACAGAATGGCGTTCGGCTGATCCTTCAGCTGCTTGAGCACGCCCTTCAGGCGCTGCTCGAAGTCACCGCGGTACTTGGTGCCGGCCAGCAGAGCGCCCATGTCGAGCGAGTACACGGTGGCGTCGGCCAGCACTTCGGGCACGCTGCTCTCGGTGATGCGCCAGGCCAGGCCCTCGGCGATGGCGGTCTTGCCAACGCCAGCCTCGCCGACCAGCAGCGGGTTGTTCTTGCGGCGGCGGCAGAGGATCTGGATGACACGCTCGACCTCGTGCTCGCGGCCGATCAGCGGGTCGATCTTGCCGTCGCGGGCGAGCTGGTTCAGGTTCTGCGTGAACTGGTCCAGCGGAGTGCCCTTGCCCTCCGGCGTGCCGGCGTCTTCCTTCTCGGACTCGTTGCCGCTGCCTTCGCTGGGCTTGGTGGGCTCCGGCGGATCGGACTTCTTGATGCCGTGCGCGATGTAGTTCACCACGTCCAGGCGCGTCACGCCCTGCTGGTGCAGGTAGTAGACCGCGTGCGAATCCTTCTCGCCGAAGATCGCGACGAGCACGTTGGCACCCGTCACTTCCTTCTTGCCGCTGCCGGTGGACTGCACGTGCATGATCGCGCGCTGGATCACGCGCTGGAAGCCGAGCGTCGGCTGCGTGTCCACTTCCTCCGTGCCGGAGACCGTGGGCGTGTTTTCCTTGATGAACGTCGACAGGCTCTTGCGCAGCTCGTCGATGTTCGCGGCGCAGGCGCGCAACACCTCGGCGGCCGAGGGGTTGTCGAGCAGCGCCATCAGCAGGTGCTCGACCGTGATGAATTCGTGGCGCTGCTGGCGCGCCTCGACGAACGCCATATGCAGGCTGACTTCCAGTTCTTGCGCAATCATGCGGCCTCCATAATGCACTGTAGCGGATGCCCGTCGCGACGCGCGGCGGCCAGCACCAATTCAACCTTGGTCGCGGCGACGTCCTTTGGATAGACGCCGCAAACTCCGCGACCCTCGTGGTGGATCTTCAACATGATGTGCGTGGCCGTTTCCAGATCACGCTGGAAATAGTGCTGAAGCACCATCACGACGAACTCCATGGGGGTGTAGTCGTCGTTCAGCAAAACAACCTGAAACATCCCAGGCGGCTTGGTCTGGGCTTCCTTGCGTTCGGCCACCACTGCGCCGTTTCCAGCGTCGCGCCGGGGGTCTGCCGGCGGCGGTGTGGGTGTCTGAGGCGGTTCGTCGGGCATGGTTCATTCTATGCACAGCGTGGACTTGCCGCGCAGCGACACCCAGAGGCCATGCACGGGATGTTGGAGGCAAGCCGGGCAAATCAAGAGCCGGATATCCAGGGCACTCGAGATTCTGTTTTCGGGATCACCGTGCGGCACCGGCGAAGGCATCTGTTCAGCCCCTGTCAAGCGATACGCTACACCCCAGGTTGTCGTTCCCTTGACACGAGGGCGGGCCTGACGCGAAAATTTTGGCCTTGTCTTGCAGTTGGGAGTTCGCCATGCCCGCAGGTACCGTCAAGTGGTTCAACGACGCCAAGGGTTTCGGGTTCATCGAGCCTGAAGGAGGCGGCGCGGATGTGTTCGCACATTTCTCTGCCGTGCAGATGGACGGCTTTCGCACGCTCAAGCAGGGTAGCCGGGTGAGCTACGAGCTGGTCCAGGGCCCCAAGGGCAGCCTGGCGCAGCACATCCAGCCCATCGGGGCTGAAACCGAGGACGGAGCCGACGTCGAAGCCGAGTCGCGGAGCGACATCGCATCCTGAGTAGCGCGGGCCCGTTCGTCCGCCCCGCCCCGCCCCGCCCCGCCCCGCCCAGTCAGGCCGAGGCAGTGGTCGGCCATCCCCGAGCGCTCACCGTGCTGCGCTCGAAGGCGTGACTTGCACGGTTCGAAGTGCGCGTTGATCCGCAAATTGATGCGCGCGACTTCATTGCCGCTTGATGCATGACAACGACGGGTGAACGCGTTGACGGCCCAATGGGCGCATCAACTCCGGATACCCCCCCATGCATGCACTGAAGGATCTCTTCACCTCGGACGTCGGGCTCATGAGCTTGGGCGGCATCGTGTTCATGCTGGGTATGGCGGCGTTCTTCGTCCGCTATTTCCTGAAGCACATCCAGGAAGACGGCGAACGCGCCGAGGCGGCAGCACGCCGCCGTTGAGCCCGGCCTGACCGCACTTCATCTCGCGTCGCCTGCGTTCACAACGCAGTTGCCGGTGCCTGCGGCCGCGACGGGTTGCCCCGCAGCGGCAGCGCCCTCCCCGAGCGTCGCGCCACGCCGCGACAACCGGCACAGCCCCGGAAACGGCCCATGAAACTTTCGTCCCTCGCAACACGCCGTGTCGGCCTCGGCCTGCTTGCAGCCGCGCTGATCGCCGCCATGGCCTTCGTGATGATGCGGGCGGGGCCCCTGGCGCCAGTGCGCGTCACGGTCACCCAGGTGGCCGAAGGCAGCCTGGCACCCGCCTTGTTCGGCATCGGCACCGTGGAAGCGCGCCGCAGCTACCTGATCGGGCCCACCGTGGCCGGCAGGGTGCGCACCGTGGCTGTAGATGTAGGCGATGCCGTCCGGGCGGGTCAACTGCTGGCAGAGATGGACCCGGTCGACCTGGACGAGCGCACTGCGGCCCTGGACGCAGCCATCGCACGCGCCGGCAGTGCCATGGCCGCAGCGGACGCTCTGCGCCGCGACGCACAGGCCAGGAAGGCGCTGGCCGCGGTCAACGCGCGTCGCTATGTCGAACTCGGCGCCCAGAACTTCATCAGCGCCGGGGCTGTCGAAGCCAGGCTGCAGGAGCAGGTCTCCGCCGACGCCGTGCTCAGCGCCGCCGAGTCCAACCTCGCAGCGGCACGGCAGGACCAGCAACGCCTCGCTGCAGAACGCGCCGGCCTGCGTCAGCAACGGGCCAACGTGCGCCTGCTCGCACCGAACGACGGCGTGGTGACCAGCCGGGACGCCGAGCCCGGGTCGACGGTCGTTGCAGGGCAAGCCGTCGTGCGCGTCATCGAACCCTCATCGCTGTGGGTCCGGATGCGGCTGGACCAGGGGCGGTCGACCGGGCTGGCCGTTGGCCTGCACGCACGGATTGCGCTGCGCTCGAACCCTGGGATGCCGATCCCGGGCAAGGTCGCCCGCGTCGAAGCCGTGAGCGACAGCGTGACCGAAGAGCGCATCGCCCATGTCAGCTTCGACCAGTTGCCGGCCAGCCTGTCGTTGGGCGAGTTGGCGGAGGTGAGCCTGTCGCTGCCCGCGACGGTCAGCGCGGTGCTCTTGCCCAACGCCGCGATCAAGCGCCAGCAGGGCCGGACCGGCGTCTGGGCCGTCGAAGAAGGAGCGCTTCGCTTCGTGCCGGTGCGCCTCGGACAATCCAGCCTCGATGGACGGGTCCAGGTGCTCGATGGCTTGAAGCCTGGCGCAACCGTGCTGGTCCACAGCGAGAAGGACATCGGCGCCGACACCCGGATCAAGATCGTCGAGTCGCTCGCCGGGTCGCGGCCATGATCAGTCTGGCCGGCCGGGACATCCTGCACTCCTGGGGAAAGTTCGTGCTGACCGGGCTCGGGCTCGGGCTGCTGATCGGCGTGACCCTGACCATGGCCGGCGTGTACCGCGGCATGGTGGACGACGCCCGTGCGCTGCTGAACAACAGCGGCGCCGACCTCTGGGTGGTGCAGCAGGACACGCAAGGGCCCTATGCGGAGTCCTCCAGCCTGCGCGACGACGTGGTGCGCAGCGTGCTCGGCATGCCGGGCGTCGCACGGGCCGCGAACGTCACCTACCTGACGATGCAGGTGCGGCGCCTGGACGGCGAGGATTCGGGTGTCGCCAGCAGTGCCGGCCTGAGTTCGAATGTCGCCGGCGAAGAGGTCCGCGCGATGGTCGTGGGCTTCGAGGCGGGGCAACCCGGAGAGCCGGGGTATCTGGTCGCGGGGCGACACATCACGCGCAGTCACTACGAGGCGGTGGTCGATGTGCGCACCGGGTTCGAGATCGGAGACCGCATCCGCATCCGCCGCCACGACTACGACGTGGTCGGCCTGACCCGCCGCATGGTTTCCTCCGGTGGCGACCCGATGGTCTTCATTCCTCTGAAAGACGCGCAGGAGGCCCAGTTCCTGAAGGACAACGACGCGATCGTCAACGAGCGCGCGCGCACCGCCGCCAATCCGGGCCTGAACCGGCCAGGCGTGCCGGGGCTGCTGGAGGCCGTCCAGGCCTCGCAGGCCAACAACCGCAATGTCAACGCGATCCTGCTGCAGGTGCAGGCTGGTGCGGATGCCGAATCGGTGGCCGAGCCGATCCGGCGCTGGAAGCACCTGGAGGCCTACACGCGGGTCCAGATGGAAGAGATCCTGGTCTCCAAGCTGATCGCGAACTCGGCGAAGCAGATCGGGATGTTCCTGGTGATCCTCGCGATCGTCAGCGCCGCCATCGTCGCCTTCATCATCTACACGATGACGCTGGGCAAGATCCGGGAAATCGCGGTGCTCAAGCTGATCGGCACGCACAACCGCACCATTGCCGGAATGATCCTGCAGCAGGCCCTGGGGCTCGGCCTGATCGGCTTCGTGGTCGGCAAGATCTCCGCGACGATCTGGGCGCCGGTCTTCCCCAAGTACGTGCTGCTGGAAACAGGGGACGCAGTACGCGGCCTGCTGGCCGTGGTGGTGATCTGCGCGTTGGCGAGCACCCTTGCCATCCGCGCGGCGCTGAAGGTCGATCCGGCCGCGGCCATCGGAGGCTGAATTGGAACCCCCATGCTCACTTCGTTCGCTGCCCCCCAAGGGGGATCCCATTACCTTCGGGACGGCCGTACGGTACTGAGAGCCCCCATGCTCACTTCGTTCGCTGCCCCCCAAGGGGGTTCCCAGTACCTTCGGAACGGCCGTGCGGTACTGAGAGCCCCCATGCTCACTTCGTTCGCTGCCCCCCAAGGGGGTTCCCAGTACCTTCGGAACGGCCGTGCGGTACTGATATGACCGGTCTCGGCATCCGCATCGAGGGCCTGCGCAAGCGCTACGGCGAAGGCGACACCGCCGTCGACGCCCTGAAGGACGTCAACATGACGGTCGAGCCCGGTGAGGTCGTCGGCCTGATCGGCCCCTCCGGCTCAGGGAAGAGCACCTTGCTGAAGTGCCTGGGCGCCGTCATCGAGCCCACGGCGGGCAGGATGGTTCTCGGCGGCAAGACCATCTACGAGGACGGCTGGAAGATCCCCGACCTGCGCGCGCTGCGGCGCGACAGCATCGGCTTCGTGTTCCAGGCGCCGTACCTGATTCCCTTCCTCGACGTCACCGACAACGTTGCGCTGCTGCCGATGCTGGCGGGGCGCCCGAACGCCGAGGCGCGATCGCGCGCGATCGAACTCCTCACGGCGCTCGGCGTGGGCCATCGCTCACAGGCACAGCCTTCGCAACTGTCCGGCGGAGAGCAGCAGCGGGTGTCGATTGCCCGCGCGCTGGCCAACCGCCCGCCGGTGATCCTGGCCGATGAGCCGACCGCGCCGCTGGACAGCGAGCGCGCCTTGGCGGTGGTGCGCATCCTCAACCAGATGGCGACGCAGTACGACACGGCCATCATCGTCGTGACGCACGACGAGAAGATCATTCCGACCTTCAAGCGGCTGTATCACATCCGGGACGGGCGCACGCACGAGGAGCGCGGCGAGGGGCGCAGCCTGTGATGGGGGGGCGGCTCGCACACCAGCCCTGGCGCAAACGCCCAACCACGGCTTGAGGCCGCAGGCACGCTTGGTAGGCGCCCTGGCTGCTAGAGCAGCCAGTCGGGACGCAGCAGCAGCACCAGGCCCAACACCAGCATCACGCCACCACTGAGCAGCTTGAGCATGCGGCCGCCGCGCTCGTCGAGCTTGCCGCTGCCGAGGGCCAGCACCGCGACAGCCACCATCAGGCTGTCGTCGGCGATGTACCCAAGGATGTACAGGCCGAGGTAGCCGTAGTGAGTGGCCGAAGACAAGCCCTGCTGGGTCAGGATCGCGGTGTAGACGGCAGGCAGGCCCGCCGTGCACAGCAACTCGACCAGGTTCACGACGACGGCGAGCGACGCGACGCCCAGCAACAGGATGGGCAGCTTCCGCGTGTCGCGCAGCCTGGCCATGCGTGCGACCAGGCCCGGTCTTGCCGACGACGGGATGGAAAGCGACGGCCCCAGGCCCGGTCGGACGAAGTCCTTCACGTTGATGGCGCCGATGGCCAGCGCCAGCAGGGCCAGGCCCACTCGCACGTGCCCCGAGAGGCCCACTGCCAGAAAGACATTCAGCCATGCCGCCATGAACGCGTAGTAGATGGCCCCGCTGGTGAGCACGAAGGTGCCGGCGATGAGCGCCATGCGGCGCCGGTCACGCAGGCGAACCAGCAGCGACAGAAGGAAGAGCAGCACCCACATCGCGCAGGGGTTGAAGCCGTCCAGCAGGCCCAGCGCCAACGTGAATGCGGGCAGGCCCAGCCGCTCGACGCTCAGACCGCCGAAGAGCGAACCGGCCGAGGCGCCGTGGGGCGCCGGAACTGCGGGGTCGAGCAAGGCGCGCAACTCGCGGCCCTGGTGGTCCGCATCATCGAAGCCGATCAGCATCCGATCACCGACGACGAAGGTGGGAACCCCGGGTGGCCACTCGCCAGCGGCCTCGAACAGCGCAGTCAGCCGGGCCCGCGCAGCCGGGTCGGTGTCGACCGGGTGCAGTAGAACTGTCAGGTCCGGGCGTTCCCGCTGCAATGCGGCGAGAAAGACCTTGGCATCGGCGCAATGGGGGCAGCCATCACGCACGAACACCTCGATGGTCCGGGTCGACTGCTGCGGCCGCGCCGGGTTGGCACGCGGCACACCGGTCGGGGCATCGGTCGCGGCATCAGTCGCACCAACGGGCGCACCAGCGGACGCACCAACGGACGCACCAACGGACGCAGCGACGGTCGCCGCATCGTCGGCGCGCGGCGCGCCGTCAGCCCGGGCAGCGGTCCCGACCGCGAAGCCCAGGCAGAGGGCCACCGCCAGCAAGACCCGAAGCCAGGCAGGCAAGCGCCTGGCCTGCCCGGCGATCCGGTGCATGTCAGGCCCAGGCACCGGTGGCACGCCAGATCAGAAGTGCCGCCACGCACAGCGTGAGCGCGGCGAAGCCGCGGCGCAGGTGCTGCGGCTTCAGCCGGCCGGACAGCGCGCGCCCCGCCAGCAAGCCCGCCACGGCGCCACCGGCAAAGGGCATCGCCACATCGGCCTGCACCTGCCCCTGCCACACAGCGGCCACGATCCCGCTGACCGCGACCAGTGCGATCACGGCCAGGGATGTGGCCTGGATACTGCGCAGGTCGAGGTTCGAACGGCGCTCGAGCGCCGGGACGATGACAAAGCCGCCGCCGACACCGAGCAACCCGCTGAGCACGCCCGCCACTGCGCCCGTGCGCCCCAGGGCGGCGGCACAGGCGCGCGTCCACTGCAAACGCTTCGCGCCATCGGGACGCAGGCAGACCTGGGCCGGGGTTGCCGCCGTGCCGGCAGCCTGAGGACGGGCCATGCGCCAGGCCGTCATCAGCATGAAGGCCGCAAAGGCCAGCATCAGCGGCGCCTGCGGCAGATGCCGCGCGAACATCACGCCCACAGGCGCGCCGGCCATGCCCGCGCCGCCGATGAGCGCCGCAGCCCGATATCGCACGAGGCCGTCGCGCAGGCCGATGGCAGCGCCGATCGCGGCCACCAGTCCAACAGCCACCAGGGCCACGGGCGAAGCCTGCTGCATCGACAAGCCCGCGCCGAACAGCAGCAGTGGCACCGCAATGGCGCCGCCGCCGGCGCCGGTCAGCACCAGTACGGCACCCACAAGCGCGCCCAGCGCCGAAATCCAGATCGTGTCGAGCATGGTGAAGGTCAGAGGGCGTCGACCGGGATCTTCAGGCAGCGAACGCCGTTGTCCTCGGCAGGCAGAAACCTTCCGGCCCTCACGTTGTCGAAGCTGTCGCCATCCTCGAAGAGGCTGTCGAACTGGGAACCATCACGCTGGAATTCGGCACCGGCGTTGAACAGCTTGCCGAATGTCTCCTGGACCTGGACGATGCGCGAGCCGATGCCGATCTTCCCGCCGAGCCTGCGCTGAAGGTAGGGTGCCGCGGACAGGTGATCGGCATGCACATGCGTCTCCAGGAGCCACTGGGCACTGGCACCGATCTCGAGCACTCGCGCGACAAGGCAGTCGGCGCTCGTCGTCGAAGTGCGGCCCGATTTGGGGTCGAAGTCCAGCACCGTGTCCACCAGTGCGCAATGCATCGTCGCGGTGTCGAGCACGATGTGACTGAAGATGGAAGTGGCCTCGTCGAAGAAGGATTCGACTATCAGGCTGCTCGAGTCGGACATGGTGGCTTGCTCCTCCAGCACGGGTCTGGCCTAGCCAGAGGGTTGGCGTCGCCAGTCATCTCACTATATACCCCATGGTGTATATAATGTTGCTCCAGAGTGCGCCAAGCCGCCGTGAGTGCCAGCGCGGGCCCGTACCCGTGCAGCCACTTTCAGGCGAGACGCCCGCCCGAGGCAGCAGCGCACCGCCTCGGTCAGGCCTCGTGCCTCGCGTGGCGTGCTTTCATGTAGCGTCTTCTGCGCTCAAAGCCCGCTGCAGGGCCGCCGCATCGAGACGGGCACTGCGCGAGGGCGCCAGTTCGATCACGCCGTCGCGTCGCAGGGCGCTGATCTGGCGGCTCGCCGTCTCCACCGTCATGTCCAGCATCGCCCCGATCTCGTCGCGACGCGGCAACCAGATCAAGCCAGAAGAGTCCGCATGCGCCGACAGGCGCACGAGCAACTGCAGCAGTCGGCGCCGGGCAGAACCCGTGGACAGATCGGAAACCCAGGCTTCCGATGCGTCGAGCGCCATCTGCCAGCGCAACATCAGTTCACGGGGCAAGGCATCCCTGCCCTGGGCGAGCTGGTCCACCAGGGCGCGCGGTATCCGGCACAACTGCACCTCCGTGCAAGCCACGGCCTCGTCGGAGTACGGCCGCTGGAGCAGAGCCTCCTGTCCGATCAGGTCGCCTCGGCCGGCGATGCGGACGATGCGGCGATCGCCACGCTCGTTGGTGCGCTCGAAGCGGACGAGACCCTCACGAATGGTGAAGACCGCCAGGCCGGCCGTGCCACGGTCATAGACCGTGGTGTCGGCTGCGAGTGTCAGCGAGGCGATATGGGTATGGATGCGGTCCAGGGCCTCTTCATCCAGTGCGCCGAAGAGGGCCGAACTCCTGACCTCGCAGGCCGCACAGGCCTGGGCCTGGGGGTGCCGGGCCTCCTGACGGTAGATCGGTATGGCTTGCATTCGTAACCCCTGATCAGCCGCCTGATGCACCGGGTTGCGGGCCGGGCTTGACCATGGGCCAGCCTCGACGGGCCCACTCGCTCATGCCGCCGTTCACGAAGCGCACGTGGGCGTAGCCCTTCTCGCGCAGGGCGCGAAGGGTTGCACTGGACCGGTTCTGCGTGTTGCAGATCAGCAGGACCGGCTGGTCCGGATTGGCCGGAATCTCAGGTAACCGGCGGCTCAGTTGCCGCATCGGAAGCAGCCGTGCGCCGGCCGCCACCCCGGTCGCGTGTTCGTCGGGTTCGCGGATGTCGATCAGCACGGCGCGCCCTGCCTCGAGTTCGGCGCGCGCGAAATCCAGGCTCACCGAGTCGGCAGAGGCCTGGGAGTTGCCGCAGGCCGTCAGGGCCCATGCGGACGCTGCCGCCCCGGCGAGGACCATCAAGGCGCGGCGTCGTGCGCTGACGCCCGAATGGCAGCGGATGGAGGAGCTTGGAGGTCTGGAGTGCATCTGGCGGGACTTTCCGGCAAACGGTGGACAGGGAACTCCGCCGTCATCGGCGATGGAGAACCCAGCGTGCGACGGCTGAACAGAATATCAGTCTACGCGAATATAAGTACCCAATACCGTACCCATGTCATGCCGTAAAAACGGCGTGGGCATCGCGACCGATCGGCGCAGGCACGGGCAACAGCAGCAGCTCCGGCTCCGGCGCCGGAGCCAAGGCTGGGTCTCTCGCGGTCCTGTGGATCAGTCATGGCAGCAGCCCGCCCAGGACGGCACTGGACACTTGCCGCAATTGCCGCTCAAGCCAGCCTTGTCGACCTGGGCCGCCCTGGCGTCGATGGCGTCGATGGCGTCGATGGCGTCGATGGCGTCGATCGTTATAGCGGGCCGTGCGGGCATTGAGTGACGCAGGGCAATGCCCTGGTCGCCCGAATCGGTCCAAATCATTGCATTGCGTGTCGAGCGCGAGAGTTCACGGGCAACGCAGATCCGAGGATCCCAGCTGGCCCATACCCCTCGAGCAGCCCGACCCAACCCGATCCGACCCATTCCCGCCCGAAACACACCACAGGAGACGGACATGAAGAGAATTCCTGCATTGGCGCATCCGGACCCGGAACGCAGGCGCTGGCTGCAGACTCTGGCCGCAGCACCGATGATGGCAGGCGCCGCCGGCGCGCCTGGCACGGCCGGCGCCGCCATCAAGACATCAGCCCGCATCGTCATCGCAGGCAGCGGCCTGGGCGGAATCGCGGTGGCCAACCGGCTCGCCCGCATGCTCGATGGCGCCAAGATCACCATCGTCGACCGCAAGGAAGAACACAACTATCAGCCGGGCTACACGCTGGTGGCCACGGGCGTGTGGCCGGTGGACAAGGTGCGCGATCGAAACGCCGACTTCCAGCCCGCCGGCATCGAATGGGTCAAGGACATGGTCGCGGTGTTCGACCCGGCCGCGAACGCCGTCGTCACCGCCGGTGGCCAGCGCATCGCCTATGACTACCTGGTGGTGGCCACCGGCGTGCATCTGGACTTTGCGCAGATCGAAGGCATGGACGTCGACGCCATCGGCCGTGAGGGCCTCGCGAGCGTCTACCCCAGCCCGCAGGCGGCGCAAGCCACCTGGTCGGCGATGCAGGGTTTCGTCGCCAAGGGGGGCCAGGCGGTGATGACACTGCCCGCCACGCCACTCAAATGCGCTGGCGCGCCACTGAAGATGAGCTTCATGCTGCGCGATCGGCTGTTGAAGGCGGGCACGCTGGGCGCATCGAAGATCAGCTTCCAGTCGGCGCTGGGCACCGTCTTCGGCGTCAAGGTCGTCAACGACAACGTGCTCGAACGCTGGAAGACGCTGGGCATCGACGTCGAGTATTCCCGCAAGCTCGCCGCGATCGACATCGGTGCGCGGCGCGCCACCTTCGTCACGCCGGAAGGCGAAAGGCAGGAGATGCCCTACGACTTCATCCACGTCGTGCCGCCCATGCGCGCGCCCGACGCGGTGAAGAACAGCCCACTCGCCTGGAAGGACGGGCCATTCGCCGCTGGTGGCTGGCTCGAGGTGGACAAGACTACGCTGCAGCATCGCCGGTTTCCCAACGTGTTCGGCCTCGGCGACATCAACGGCACGCCGCGGGGCAAGACGGCCGCAACGGTGAAGAAG
The DNA here is from genome assembly GCA_903938815.1 of uncultured beta proteobacterium. Lineage (GTDB taxonomy): Bacteria > Pseudomonadota > Gammaproteobacteria > Burkholderiales > Burkholderiaceae_C > Rubrivivax. The sequence continues at coordinate 13,687 of CAJAES010000118.1, read as the reverse complement.
AGCGCCCCGCTCGTCGCACACAACCTGGTGGAGGTGATCGCGGGGCGAAAGCCGGACCAGGCCTTCGACGGCTACACCTCCTGCCCGCTCATCACCCGCGAAGGCTCGGCGATGCTGATCGAGTTCGACTACGAGGGCCGCCTCACGCCATCGCTGCCAATGATCGAACCGCTGCAGGACAGCTTCTTCGCGTGGCTCATGAAGTACCGGATGCTCAAGCCCGCCTACATGGCGGTGCTCAAGGGCCGAGTCTGACAACCCCGACGAGACAGGAGACGAACCATGTACGAAGTCTGGTTGGCGATGAACATCGTCTGGGAAATCGCATTGGGCATCTGGCCCGTTCTGCTGGGCGCCGCATTGCTGTGGGTAGCCGTGGTGGCGACGGCATGGACGCGCCCGGGAACCCGCTGGCGTGCCGGCCTTCCCGCGGCCCTGGGGGTCGGCGTGGCCGTGACGGCTGCTGCGGTGGTGCTGGTGCCAGGCTGGACCCGCTCGACCTTGTCCGAATTGGCCTACTGGGTCGACTGGGCCAACCTGCTGGCCGTGTCGGCCGGATTCGGCGCCGCCGCCGTGGCATTTGCGTGGCCGCTGCTCGCAATGCGGCGGGCAGCAGCGCCGCGATGACACGATACCCGCACCCGATCCGACCACCGGGTGCAGGAGTCCTCGTGTTGAACATCCGGCCCGCCGAATCGTCACCGATGGATCGAGACATCATGCCCGGACCGACCGGCACCGGATGGCCCTTCCGCGCCGAGCGGGCGGCAGGCCGATCTTGATCCTCGAATCCATCGGCATCACCATCGGCATCGCCACCGGCCTGCTGGGGGCGCGGCAACTGGCCCATCTGGCCATACTGCGCGGTCTGCGGGCACCGAGGATCACCCACGCGCTGAAGGCGGCCGACCTGAGCGCGGAGGCGGACCGCGCCCGCGCGGTCCGCATTCCCGGGCCGGGGGGGCGGGGTCTGTCTGGCTGGCTCGTGATGCCGCCGGATGGGAATGGGCGCGCAGTCGGAGCCTCCGTGCCGGCCGTGCTGGCCCTGCACGGCTGGGGCGGCAACGCGGCGATGATGAAGCCAGTCGTGCCCCCACTGAGCGCTGCGGGCTTCGCGGTCCTGCTCGTCGACGCCCGCTGCCACGGGCTCAGCGACGGCGAGAGCTTCACCTCCATGCCCCGTTTCGCCGAGGACATCGCGGCCGGTCTCGCCTGGCTGCGCAGGCAACCCGGCATCGACGCCGACCGGCTGGCGCTGATCGGGCACTCGGTCGGCGCGGCTGCGACGCTTCTGCACGCGTCGGCACACCGCGATGTGCGCGCGGTGATCAGTCTTTCGTCCTTCGCACATCCACGTGAGGTGATGCGTCGGTACATGGACGAGAAGCGGGTGCCCTACCCTGTCATCGGCTGGTACGTGATGCGCCACGTTCAGCGAGTGATCGGCACCGGCTTCGATGCCATCGCCCCGCTGCGCACCATCACCCTGGCGCGCTGCCCGGTGCTCCTGGTCCACGGACTGCAGGACGCGACGGTCCCGTTCGAGGACGCCCGGCGGCTGCAAGCCGCTTCGGCGGATGCCGGCCTTCTGCCCGTGCCAGGCGATCACGACCTCAGCGAGGCCCTGGCCCCGCATGCCGGAGAACTGGTCGGCTTCCTGACATGTGCATTCGAAGATCGGCCCGCAGCCGACTCCGCGCCAGGGCTTCGGCTGGCGGTTCGGCAACACCATCGACGGAAGCCAGGCGGAGTACCTGCTGGTCCCTGACGCCATGACCAACCTGGCGGCGGTGCCCGACGAACTCAGCGACGAGCAGGTGCTGATGTGCCCGGACATCATGTCCACCGGGCTGAGCGGCGCCGAACGCGCCAACATCCGCATCGGCGACACGGTGGCCGTGTTCGCACCGCTTCAAGCTCGACGACATCGAGAAGGCCTACGACCTGTTCAGCCATCAGCGCGACGGCGTGCTGAAGATCGCGATCACGCCCTGACCCGCCAACTGTCCTGCCGGGCTTCAAACCCGGCACGGACGGTGGAACGCCTTGCCGCAACCGTCGGTTAAGGAATCGAAAGAGTGGGGGCCGGAAACGACAAACCCCAGTCGAATCAACGAACTGGGGTTCTTTGTTAAACCGGAATGGAGGTCCGGGGACGCTCCGGACCGCCTTACATGTGGTCGATCATCACCTGCCCGAAGCCCGAGCAGGAGACCTGCGTCGCGCCTTCCATCAGCCGCGCGAAGTCGTAGGTGACCTTCTTGCTGGCGATGGAGCGCTCCATCGAGGCGATGATCAGGTCGGCAGCTTCCGTCCAGCCCATGTGGCGCAGCATCATCTCGGCGGACAGGATCTCGGAACCCGGGTTCACGTAGTCCTTGCCTGCGTACTTGGGCGCCGTGCCGTGCGTGGCTTCGAACATCGCGATGGAATCGCTGAGGTTGGCACCCGGGGCGATGCCGATGCCGCCGACCTGCGCGGCCAGGGCGTCGGAGACGTAGTCGCCGTTCAGGTTCAGCGTGGCGATCACGGAGTACTCGGCCGGGCGCAGCAGGATCTGCTGCAGGAACGCGTCGGCGATCGAATCCTTGATGATCAGGTCCTTGCCGGTGCGCGGATTCTTGAACTTCATCCACGGGCCGCCGTCGATCAGCTCGGCGCCGAACTCGCGGGCGGCGAGCGCGTAGCTCCAGTCACGGAAGCCACCTTCGGTGAACTTCATGATGTTGCCCTTGTGCACGATGGTCACGCTGGGCTTGTCGTTGTCGATCGCGTACTGGATGGCCTTGCGCACCAGGCGCTCGGTGCCTTCGCGGCTGACCGGCTTGATGCCGATGCCCGAGGTGTTCGGGAAGCGGATCTTCTTGACGCCCATTTCCTCGATCAGGAACTTGATGAGCTTCTTGGCCTTGTCCGTCTCGGCTTCGTACTCGATGCCGGCATAGATGTCTTCGGAGTTCTCGCGGAAGATGACCATGTTGGTCTTCTCCGGCTCCTTCAGGGGGCTGGGCACGCCCTTGAAGTACTGGATCGGGCGCAGGCAGACGTAGAGATCGAGTTCCTGGCGCAGTGCGACGTTCAGGCTGCGGATGCCGCCGCCCACCGGCGTCGTCAGGGGGCCCTTGATGGACACGACATAGTCGCGCACGGCACTCAGGGTTTCCTCGGGGAGCCAGACATCCGGCCCGTAGATCTTGGTCGACTTCTCGCCGGCGTAGACCTCCATCCAGTGGATCTTGCGCTTGCCGCCGTAGCTCTTCGCAACGGCTGCGTCGACGACCTTGAGCATCACCGGGGTGATGTCGAGGCCGGTGCCGTCGCCTTCGATGTAGGGAATGATCGGCTGATCGGGGACGTTCAGCGAGTAGTCGGCGTTGACGCTGATCTTCTGCCCGCCGCTGGGCACCTTGATGTGCTGGTACATGTCGTGTTCTCTCCGCGTGGCGAGGGGGTCCCGCCGGACGTGAAAGATTCTAAGGCCCGGGCTGTCAACCGACTGACGCGCCCGTCCGTTTCGTCGAAGCCTCCTCTCAGAAGGAGGCGTATATCAACACAATCCAGAAATAGGTCCCTGACATGAACAAGATCCTCGTCGCACTGTTCGCCGCCGCCTTCTCCTTCACCGCCTTCGCCGCTTCGCACGCTGGCAAGCCGGCCGAAGCCAAGCCGGCTGCTGCCGCCGCTTCCGCCGCCCCGGCCGCCAAGAAGGAAGAGAAGAAGGCCGAAGCCAAGAAGGAAGAGAAGAAGGCCGAAGCCAAGAAGGAAGAGAAGAAGGCCGAGCCGAAGAAGGAAGAAGCCAAGAAGTAATTGGCTCTCCGCTGATTGCGGGTTTACCCGCAACGCAAACGCCCGGCCTCGGCCGGGCGTTCTTGTTTCCGGCGGGCTTCCGGCGGGCATTCACCCCAGAGCGTCCTGCCGCTTCGGCCCGCGTCAGCTCAGGCAGTAGTCGAGGAAGCGCATCCACAGGCCGTGGGTGAGCGCCCAGCCAGAGGCAGCCGCCAGCATGCCGCCCGCGAGCCTGGCGCCCCAGACCGATGCGCGCGCCGCGACAGCGCGCCCGCCGAACCATGCCCACAGGCCCGGCCCCACCACCAGCCCGGCGGCCGTGACGACGGCAAAGCCGCCCATGACCAGGGCCCCGCCGGCCGGCGTGTTGGCCAAGGCGGCCAGCAACAGGGCCGACTGCAGCAGGCCGCAAGGCCACGCGACCCACAGGCTACCCGCCAGCCCCGCGCGCGCCGGGCCACGGATGCGTTGCCAGCCCTCGGCCGGCCCCGCGGCGCGGGCACTGCCGCGGCCCAGGGATTCGAGCCAGATCGGCTGCCGCCCCTGCCACAGCATCCAGATGCCGAGCGCGAACGCCGCGGCGTGCAGCAGCGTCCACACCGGCCGCAGCATCGGGCTCCACTCGGCCAGGGCGGCCAGCGTTCCGACGCTGCCGGCCGCCACGGCACCGGCCAGCGCGTAGGAAAGCATCCGGGCGCCATGAAAGGCCCAGGGCGCAGACCCCTTGATGCCAGGACCGGTGAGCGCGGCACATGGCGCCGCGCACATCGCGGCGCAATGCGGCAGGCCGGCCAGACCCAGCGCCAGCGCACTCAGCAACAGTGCGAATTCCATCCGTCAGACGATACGCGAGAACCTCTCGCGGGTCAGGTCGGTGCGCAGGTAGCGGTCGAAGACCGCGGCAACGCCGCGCACGAAGTACCAGCCGCTGGCCGTGACCTGGATGCCATCGGCGTCCACCTCGACGAGACCGCCCTCCACCATGGGCTGCAGCTGCTGCAGTTCGTTGGCGAAATAGTCCTGGAAGGGGATCAGGTGGGACATGGCGATGGACTCGAAGTCGACGCGGCCCTGGCACATCAGCGCCATGATCACCGCACGACGCACGAGGTCGTCGCGACCGAGCGCCAGACCGCGCACGACCGGAAACTGGCCCTGGCGGACCGCGTCGTAGTACTCGGGCAGGGTCTTGGCGTTCTGGCTGTAGGTGGCGCCCATGCGGCCGATGGACGAGACGCCCAGCCCGATCAGGTCGCAGTCCGGCTGGGTGCTGTAGCCCTGGAAGTTGCGGTGCAGCCGCCCCTGGCGCTTGGCTGCAGCCAGAGAATCCCCCGGGAGCGAGAAGTGGTCCATCCCGATGTAGGCATAGCCGTGACCCATGAAGCCCGAGATGGCCGAGCCCAACATGCGGATGCGCGCCTCGGGCTGTGGCAGATCGGAGATCTCGATCCGGCGCTGCGGCTTGAAGCGCGTTGGCAGGTGGGCGTAGGCATACAGCGCGATACGGTCCGGCCGCAGTTCGGCCACCTGCGCGATGGTGCGCTGGAAGGACTCGGGCGTCTGCTGTGGCAGGCCGTAGATCAGGTCGGCATTGATGGATTCGAAACCGTGCTCGCGCGCGCTGAGGATCAGGTCGCGCACGCTCTCGAAGCTCTGCACGCGGTGCACCGCCTGCTGCACGGCCGGGTCGAAGTCCTGGATGCCGAAGCTGATGCGGTTGAAACCCATCGCGGCCAGATCCCGCAGGCGCGCCGGGGTGGCGGTGCGCGGGTCCACCTCGATCGAGATCTCGGCTCCGGGAACGATCTTGAACGCCGCGCGCAGGCTGGCCATCAGACGCGCCAGTTCGGCGTCGCTCAGAAAGGTGGGCGAACCGCCGCCGAGGTGCAGCTGCGACACGGGCTGCCCGGTGCCGAGTTCGGCAGCGTGCAGCGCGATCTCGAGATCCAGGACATCCAGGTATTCGGTGGCGCGTTCGTGGTGCTTGGTGATGACCTTGTTGCACGCGCAGTAGTAGCAGACCGACTCGCAGAACGGCACATGCACATACAACGACAGCGGCGACGCGCCGCCAACGCGGGCGCCCGAGGCGCGACCCTGCAGCGCGTGCCGATAGTCCGACGGGCTGAAGGCCTCGACGAATCGATCGGCCGTCGGGTAGGACGTGTAGCGCGGGCCTGGCACATCCAGCTTGCGCAACAGGTCGTCTGGCACGACGCGTGCAGCGTCTTCGGTTTTGTCAGCATTCATGGGAAGGAATGTGCCAAAGTACGGATTCGCGGTCTTGATCTGGCTCAAACCCGCGGATTTCATGCTGCGGCTTGACGCGCCACAATCCAGCCAACGCCACCAGAGACCGCCCCACACCATGACCACAGCCCTGCCGCCGCTGCGCCTGGAACCCTTCAAGGTTGCCTGCTCCAGTTGCAACCTGCGCGAACTGTGCCTCCCCGTGGGCATGTCGACGGACCAGATGCTCAAGCTCGACAGCCTCGTGGCCACGCGCCGGACGGTGTCGCGCGGCGACACGCTGTTCCGCAGCGGCGAGGATTTCCAGTCGCTCTATGCCGTTCGCACCGGCTTCTTCAAGACCTGCGTGGCCTCGGAAGACGGGCGTGATCAGGTCACGGGCTTTCAGATGGCGGGCGAACTGCTGGGGTTGGACGGCATCGGCACCGAGCGGCACACCTGCGACGCGGTTGCGCTGGAGGACTCGCAGGTCTGCGTGATTCCGTTCCATCAGCTGGAAGACCTCTCGCGGGAGGTCTCGGACCTGCAGCGTCAGTTCCACCGCATCATGAGCCGCGAGATCGTGCGCGACCACGGCGTGATGCTGCTGCTGGGCAGCATGCGCGCCGAGGAGCGCCTGGCGGCCTTTCTGCTGAACCTGACGCAGCGGCTCCAGAGCCGTGGCTTCTCGGCAAGCGAGTTGATCCTGCGCATGACGCGCGAGGAGATCGGCAGCTACCTCGGCCTGAAGCTGGAGACCGTGAGCCGCACCTTCTCGAAATTCCAGGACGACGGCTTCCTGGAGGTCAAGCAGCGGCAGATCCGCATCCTGAACCTGGACGGACTGCAGCGCCTGGTCAACGGCGCGAACTGCTGACCGGGTCGGACCGGTCGCCGCGATTGAGGTCGTCGGCGCCGACTTCGAGCAGTTCGGTCAGGGCGCCGGCCATCGCGATGACGGCCCAGAACACGAAGAACGCAACCGTGTAGACGGCGCTCGGCGACCAGTGGATCGGCTGCCCGCCGAAGAGCTGCAGTTGCGTGGGGTCCACGAACGCAAACACCAGCATCTCCATCACACCCGCCATCAGGAACGACGGCCAGAGCACGGCCATGATGCGTTCCCGCCGGGCGATCATGGCTTGGCAGGCGGCGTGGCCGCGTGGTTGCGCCCCTGCACGGCCGGTTGGCCGGAGCGGGTGTCCAGAACGGGGTCCACGTTCTTGACGGCGATGACGGCCGTGGCGATGGCGGCGAGCACCACGATCAACGGGCCGCCGACCACGATCCACATCATCGGTTCGCGCCACCAGGCGCGTCGGGCTGAGGTCGAATTCTTGTCCATCAGTGCATCTCCAGAGTTGGCGGCGCGGATCATCGCGGCACCAGGAAGGTGGTCTTCTCGTCCAGCATGACGCCGTCTTTGCCCAGTGACTCGATCCTGATCATCAGGGAATGCGCACCCGGGCCGGCCTGGGCCGCTGTCTCGGGCGGCACCCTTACCGACACCGGAACCCACTTGTTCTCGGCGGAACCCAGCGCGATCGCGTCACCGCCCTCGAGCACCAGGCCCTGCAGGCCGGTGGCCACGACCCGGTAGCGCTGGGGCTGCTCGGTCGTGTTCATCATCTGAAGGCGGTAGACGTTCTCCACCCAGCCGTCGTCCACGATTCGCGCCAGGGAGGCGCGGTCACGGACCACGTCGACCCGGAAGGGCGCACGCATCCACAGGCTCGTGAGCAGCGCGCCACTGACGAGCAGCAGGATGGCCGTGTAGATCAGCACGCGCGGGCGAAGCACGTGGCGGAACATCTCCGCGCGCGTCCAGTGACCGGCCATGCCGTTCAGGGTCGCGTAGCGGATCAGACCGCGGGGGTACTGCATCTTGTCCATGACGCCATCGCAGACGTCGATGCAGGCGGCGCAGCCGATGCACTCGTACTGCAGGCCGTTGCGGATGTCGATGCCGGTCGGGCACACCTGGACGCACAGCCCGCAGTCGATGCAATCGCCGAGATTGGCCGCCTTGAGGTCGGTCTTGCGGCCGCGTGTGCCGCGCGGGTCGCCACGCTCGGCGTCGTAGCTGATGATCATCGTGTCCTTGTCGAACATCGCGCTCTGGAAGCGCGCGTACGGACACATGTACTTGCACACCTGCTCCCGCAGGAAGCCGGCGTTGCCATAGGTGGCCAGGGCATAGAACAGCACCCAGAACCACTCCCAGGGCCCGAAGCCGAGCACCATCGCCTCGGCCCACAGCGTCTGTATGGGCGTGAAGTAGCCCACGAAGGTGAAGCCCGTCCAGAGTGCCAGCGCCATCCACGCGCCCTGCTTCGCCAAGGCGCGCCAACCGCGGTCCAGCGTCCAGCCACCGGCGTCGCGCTTCATGCGCTGGGCGCGGTCGCCTTCGACCTTGCGCTCGATCCACATGAACACTTCGGTATAGACCGTCTGCGGGCAGGCGAACCCGCACCACAGGCGCCCTGCGACGGCCGTGAACAGGAACAGGCCGTACGCCGAGATGATCAGCAGCCCCGTCAGGTAGATGAAGTCCTGCGGGTAGAGCACCAGGTTGAAGATGTAGAAACGCCGGGCGGACAGATCGAACAGCACCGCCTGCCGGGCATTCCACTCGAGCCACGGCAGCCCGTAGAAGACGATCTGCGTGATCCAGACCAGCGCCCAGCGCCATCCGGCAAACCAGCCGCTGACGGCCCGCGCGTAGATCTTCTTCTGCTTCTGGTAAAGCGACACCAACTCGCCGGCGGCGTCGTCTTCCTTGGGGACTGCTGTGGACACGATGCTCCCGGGTTCAGCGGCTTGCGACGGCCGCGGTACTGCGCGACAACTGCCACACGTAGGCGGCCAGGACATGGATCTGCTCAGGGGTGAGCAGCTTGTCCTGTGCGGGCATGATGTTCATCTTGCCCTGATTGACCATCGCGGCAATGGCGGCTTCGCCGTAGCCGTGCAGCCAGATCTTGTCGGTCAGGTTGGGCGCGCCCAGGGCCAGGTTGCCCTTGCCGTCGTTGCCGTGGCACGCGGCACAGACCGCGAACTTCGGCTTGCCCAGTTGGGCATAGACGGCGTTGTGCGCGCTGCCAGACAGGCTCAGCACGTAGTTCGCGACGTTGCGGACATCCTCGCCCGTACCCACCGCAGCCGCCATCGGGGGCATGTTGCCCTGACGACCCTTCGTGAGCGTCTCGATGATCTTCTCGTGCGAGCCGCCCCAGAGCCAGTCGTCGTCGGTCAGGTTCGGGAAGCTCTTGCTGCCGCGAGCGTCCGAGCCGTGGCATTGCGCGCAGTTGTTGATGAACAGGCGCTGCCCGATGCCCATGGCCTGTGCGTCCTTGGACAGATCCTCGGCCGACATCGACACGTACTTGGCGTAGATCGGCTCCATCGCTGTCTTGGCCTTGGCCTGCTCTGCTTCCCACTGGCCGGTACTCGACCACTTCAGCGTGCCGGGGCTGCTGCCCAGACCCGGGTAGAAGGTCAGGTACACCGCAGCGAACACGACCGTGAGGACGAACAGCCACATCCACCAGCGCGGCAGCGGGTTGTTCAACTCACGCAGATCCTCGTCCCAGACGTGACCCGTGGTGTTGTCGTTGGCCATCACGCGGCGGCGCGCCGCGATGATCAGAAGCGCCAGGCAGGCGATCAGGCTGACGATCGTGACCGCAGCCACGAAGATCGACCAGCCACTGTTGAAGAAATCGCTCACGACACCCTCCCATCATCATTGGCCGCTTCGTCCGCGAACGGCAGGCGAGCGGCTTCGTCGAACGCAGCCTTGCGGCTGCGGCTCCAGGTCCAGACGACCAGGGCCAGGAACAGCCCGAGGCTGATCACCGTGACCGCGGCGCGCAGGTCATTGACATCCATGTGCGTGCTCCTGGTTACTTGCGGGTGGTGCCCATGACCTGCAGGTACGCGATGACCGCGTCCAGTTCGGTCTTGCCCTTGACGTCCTCGGCCGCCTTGGCGATCTCGGCATCGGTGTAGGGCACGCCGACGCGGCGCAGGCCAACCATGTGGTCACCGATCGCGGCGGACACATTGGCCTTCTCGAGCCACGGGTAGGCGGGCATGTTGGACTCGGGCACCAGATCACGCGGGTTGATCAGGTGAACGCGATGCCACTCGTCGCTGTACTTGCCTCCGACGCGGTGCAGGTCCGGGCCCGTGCGCTTGCTGCCCCACTGGAAGGGATGGTCGTACACGAACTCGCCAGCCGTCGAGTACTGGCCATAGCGAAGCGTCTCCGACCGGAACGGGCGGATCATCTGCGAGTGGCAGTTGTAGCAACCCTCGCGGACATACACGTCCCGGCCCGCCAGCTGCAATGCGGTGTAGGGCTTGACGCCCTCCGCCGCCTGCGTGGTGGAGCGCTGGAAGAACAGCGGAACGATCTCGACGATGCCGCCGACCGCAACGGCCAGCAGGATCAGTACGATCATCAGGAAGTTGCTGGTCTCGATGCGCTCGTGACCGGCAGGCTTGTGGTTGTTGCTTGTTGCCATGATGTTCTAGGCCTCCTTGCTTCAGGCGTGAGCCGTGACCATCGGCACCGGCGCGACAGCCGGCTTGTTGCTCTTGACGGTCATGACCACGTTCCAGGCCATGATGAGCATGCCGCTCAGGTAGAGCAGGCCGCCGAGCAGACGAATCACGTAGAAGGGGTAGGTCGCCTTCACGCTCTCGACGAAGCTGTAAACGAGCGTGCCGTCGGGGTTGACCGCGCGCCACATCAGGCCCTGCATGACACCGGCGATCCACATCGCGGCGATGTACAGCACGATGCCGATCGTGGCCACCCAGAAGTGCAACTCGATCGCACGCTTGCTGAACATCTCCTTGCGGCCGTACAGGCGCGGGATCAGGTGGTACAGCGCACCCATCGAGATCAGGCCCACCCAGCCCAGCGCACCGGAGTGCACGTGGCCGACGGTCCAGTCCGTGTAGTGGCTCAGCGCGTTGACGGTCTTGATCGACATCATCGGGCCCTCGAAGGTGCTCATGCCGTAGAACGACAGGCTCACGATCAGGAACTTCAGGATGGGGTCGTCACGCAGCTTGTGCCAGGCACCGCTGAGGGTCATGATGCCGTTGATCATGCCGCCCCAGCTCGGGGCCAGCAGGACCAGCGAGAACACCATGCCCACGCTCTGCGCCCAGTCGGGCAGCGCGGTGTAGTGCAGGTGGTGCGGGCCCGCCCACATGTACGTGAAGATCAGCGCCCAGAAGTGGACGATGGACAAGCGGTAGCTGTACACCGGCCGCTCGGCCTGCTTCGGGATGTAGTAGTACATCATGCCCAGGAAGCCGGCGGTCAGGAAGAAGCCGACCGCGTTGTGGCCGTACCACCACTGCACCATCGCATCCTGCACACCGGAGTAGGCGGAGTAGCTCTTGGTCATGGACACCGGGATCGCGGCGCTGTTGACGATGTGCAGCAGGGCCACGGCCAGGATGAAGGCGCCGAAGAACCAGTTCGCCACGTAGATGTGGCGCACCTTGCGGATGCCGACGGTGCCGAAGAACACGATTGCGTAGGACACCCACACGACCGCGATCAGCAGGTCGATCGGCCATTCGAGTTCGGCGTATTCCTTGCCTTGGGTCAGGCCCAGCGGCAGCGTGACCGCAGCCGCCAGGATCACCAACTGCCAGCCCCAGAACGTGAACTTGGCCAGTCCGGGCAGGAACAGCGGCGTCTGGTTCGTGCGTTGCACGACGTGGTAGCTGGTGGCGAAGAGCGCGCAGCCACCGAACGCGAAGATGACGGCATTGGTGTGCAGCGGCCTCAGGCGGCCATAGCTCAACCAGGGAATGCCCAGATTGAGTTCGGGCCAGGTCAGCTGGGCGGCGATGATCACCCCCACCAGCATTCCCACCACGCCCCACAGGACTGCCGCCAGGGCGAACCATCGCACTGGGGTGTCGGTATACACAGGAGCAGCCGCAGCCACTCCACCGGTTCTGTTCGACATAGGACCTCTCCTCACTGGAAACGATGGTTTGTTGGCGGCGATTGTTCTGTGCGCGTCTGCAACACGACTTGATCGGCATCAACGGTGTCAGGGTCGGCTTGCAGAATCCGCTCGCCTTCATGCTCGATGTCCTCGAACTGGCCCCGGAACAGGGCCCAGCCGAAGATGCCGATGATGGCCAGCACCAGAACGGCCGACAGGGGGATCAGCAAGTACAGGATATCCATGGGTCAGCGCCCGGCGCGGGTGGCGTTCAGGATCACGATGAGCGAACTCAGCGCCATGCCGAGGCCGGCCGCCCAGGGCGGAAGCCAGCCCACCACGGCAAGCGGAATGCAGGCGGCGTTGTAGGCCGCTGCCCAGATCAGGTTCTGGCGGACGATGCCCATGGTCCGCACGGCGGTGGCACGCGCCCGCAGCACGTCCGTCCAGCGGCCGGAGACGATCACGGCATCGGCCTGCGCACGGGCCACCAGGGCGCCCTGCCCCATGGCCAGCGACACGTCTGCTCGCGCCAGAACGGGGGCGTCGTTGACGCCGTCGCCGATCATCGCCACGCGCTCGCCTGCCGCCTGCGCAGCCGCCACCGCATCCAGCTTGTCCTGCGGCGACACGCCACCGAGGGCATGGCCGATGCCGACGCGCTGGGCGAGCGCCGCCACACGGTCGGGCCGGTCGCCCGAGAGAAGGGTCGGCGCCAGACCCATCGCGGTCAGCGCCTGGATCGCCTCGACCACGCCCGGGCGAAGCGATTCCTGCAGATCCAGCGCGGCCAGCACCCGGCCATCGAGCGCCAGGACACTGCGGGCCTCGCCGGCCCAGGCGGGGTCGGCGCCGAGCCAGGCGGGGGAACCCAGCTGCCAGTGCCCGCCTGCGGCATCCACGCCCTCCAGGCCGAGGCCCGGGTGCTCCTGGATGTCCCGCAGGTCGCTCGCGGCATCGGCCACGGCTGCGGCGATCGCGACGCTGACCGGGTGGGCCGATACCCGCGCCAGCGCCGCTGCCCGCTGCAGCAACGCGGCTGAATCGACCACCACGCCGGGCGCGAGGCGCAGCCCCGCGAAGGCCAGCCGGTCGTCGGTCAGGGTTCCGGTCTTGTCGACGAACAGGCGGTCGACACGTGCCAGCGATTCGATGGCATCCAGCCGCTGCACGAGCACACCGCGGCGTGCCAGGCCGCCTGCAGCAGCCACCAGGGACGCCGGGGCGGCCAGCGACAGCGCGCACGGACACGTGACCACCAGCACTGCCACAGCCACCGGCAGCGCCTGCGAAGGATCGATCAGGCTCCACACGGCCGCACTGGCAGCGGCCAGCAGCAGCACCGTCCACAGGAAGGGCCCGGCCCAGCGGTCGGCGAGGCGGGCCGCGGCGGGGCGTTGAGTCATCGCATCGCGCATCATGGCGACGATGGCTTCGAATCGAGTGTCGTTGCCGACGCGATCGACGACGATGCGAACCGGCGCGCCGACGTTGGCACTACCGGCGACCACGCCGTCCCCAGCGGCCTTGGCCACGGGTGTGGACTCCCCGGTCAGCAAGGCCTCGTCGGCGGCTGTCCGACCTTCCAGCAGGCGGCCGTCGGCCGGGAATGCCTCGCCCACCGGAACCTGGACACGGTCGCCGGGTTGCAGGCGCAGCGTGCTCACGGTCTCCAGCGTGCCGTCGGCCCG
>CAJAES010000117.1 GCA_903938815.1 uncultured beta proteobacterium | reverse complement strand
CTTGCCCGCGATGCCCGCGAGCTCGGTGTCGGAGGAATCGATCAGCCGTTCCCAGTGCAGCTTGAGCCAGGTGGAGACGAACAGGTTGCGCAGCACCGTGAAGGCGAAATCGCCGCGCGGCAGCTCCACCATGCTCAGGTTGCGGTAGTCGCGCTCGTCGCGCAGGAAGGCGAGCTGGTCTTCATCGAAGCCCTGCCCTTCCAGTTGCCCGGCACGCGTGAGCAGCGCGCGGGTCTGGCCGATCATGTCGAGCGCCATGTTGGCGAGCGCGATGTCTTCCTCGAGGATGGGCGCATGGCCGCACCACTCGCCCAGGCGCTGGCCCAGGATCAGGCAGGTGTCGCCCAGGCGGAACAGGTATTCGGCGTCCGCAGGGTGGCCAACGGCAATGGAGCCCGGCGGGCGCTGCGCCGCCGCGGGGGCGGCGGATGGAGATGCGGTGGAAGTGCTCATGATCACATGTGGTCGACTTCGGACGGGAGCTTGAAGAACGTCGGGTGGCGGTACACCTTGTCCTCGGCGGGGTCGAAGTACATGTCCTTGTCACCCGGGTCGTTGGCGACGATCTGGTCGCTGCGCACCACCCAGACGCTGCAGCCTTCCTGGCGCCGCGTGTAGACATCGCGCGCCATCTGGATGGCCATCTGCGGGTCGGCGGCGTGCAGGCTGCCGCAGTGCTTGTGGTCCAGGCCGGCGCGGCTGCGCACGAAGACTTCCCACAGCGGCCATTCGGTGTTCGTGCTCATGCTGCCTCCAGCTTCGTCTGTTGCTTGCGGGCGTGGGCCAGCGCGGCCTCGCGCACCCATTCGCCGTCGTCCCATGCCTTCACGCGCATGCCCAGGCGTTCGCGGTTGTTGGGGCCGTCGCCGGCCACCACGCGCCAGAACTCGCTCCAGTCGATGACGCCGAAGTCGTGCTGGCCGCGTTCCTCGTTCCACTTCAGGTCGGGATCCGGCAGCGTGACGCCCAGCACCTTGGCCTGCTCGACGGTGGCGTCGACGAACTTCTGGCGCAGGGTGTCGTTGCTCACGCGCTTGATGCCCCAGCGCATGCCTTGCGCGCTGTTGGGGCTCTGGTCGTCGGGCGGGCCGAACATCATCAGGCACGGCCACCACCAGCGGTTCACAGCGTCCTGCACCATGGCGCGCTGCGCGTCGGTGCCGTCGCGCATCATCACCAGCAGGCTGTCGAAGCCCTGGCGCTGGTGGAAGCTTTCCTCGCGGCAGATGCGGATCATCGCGCGCGCATACGGCGCGTAGCTGCAGCGGCAGATGGGCACCTGGTTCATGATGGCCGCGCCGTCGACCAGCCAGCCGATGGTGCCGATGTCGGCCCAGTTCAGCGTGGGGTAGTTGAAGATGCTGCTGTACTTGGCCTTGCCGCTGTGCAGCGCGTCGATCATCTGGTCGCGGCTGGTGCCCAGCGTCTCGGCGGCGGCGTAGAGGTACAGGCCGTGGCCGCCCTCGTCCTGCACCTTGGCCAGCAGGATGGCCTTGCGCTTGAGCGTGGGCGCGCGGCCGATCCAGTTGCCCTCGGGCAGCATGCCGACGATCTCCGAGTGCGCGTGCTGGCTGATCTGGCGCAGCAGCGTCTTGCGGTAGTTGTCGGGCATCCAGTCCTTGGCCTCGATGAAGTCGCCGGCATCGATGCGGGCATCGAAACGCTGCTGCAGCTGCTGCTCGTCGGCGCTCAGCACCTTCTCGAGCTTGGCGCCGCCCTCGCGGGCCATGGTGTCCATTGCTTGCGTGTACATCGCGGGCTCCTAACGGGGGCGTTTGTCGATCACGCGGCGGGCCTTGCCCACCAGCGTGCGTTCAATGGAAGACGGCGCGCCGACGCTCACCGTCGTGCTGACGCCGATCAGCGTCTTGATGCGGTTCTGCAGGTGGCCGGCGATGGCGTCACGCTCGAGGGCGGCGTGCTGCGGCTGAAGCTCCACCAGCACCTGCATCTCGTCGAGCGTGCCCGAGCGCGTGACGACCAGCTGGTACTGGCCCGACAGCTCCGGCACCTGCAGCACGAGCTCCTCGATCTGCGTGGGGAACACGTTGACGCCGCGGATGATGAGCATGTCGTCGCTGCGGCCGACGATCTTGCCCATGCGGCGCATGGCGCGCGCGGTGGGCGGCAGCAGCCGCGTGAGGTCGCGCGTGCGGTAGCGGATGACGGGCAGCGCTTCCTTGGTCAGCGTGGTGAACACGAGTTCGCCTTCCTCGCCGTCGGCCACCGGTTCGCCCGTCTCGGGGTTGATGATCTCGGGGTAGAAGTGGTCTTCCCAGATCACCGGGCCGTCCTTGGTCTCGACGCATTCGCTGGCGACACCCGGGCCCATGACCTCGCTCAGGCCGTAGATGTCCACGGCGTCCAGGCCGGCGCGCACCTCGATGTCGTGACGCATGGCCTCGGTCCAGGGCTCGGCGCCGAAGATGCCGACCTTCAGCGAGCTGGCGCGCGGGTCCAGGCCCTGGCGCTCCATCTCCTCGATGATCACCTGCATGTAGCTGGGCGTGACCATGATGATGTCGGGCCGGAAATCCGTGATCAGCTGAACCTGCTTCTCGGTCTGCCCGCCGGACATCGGGATGACCGTGCAGCCCAGGCGCTCGGCGCCGTAGTGCGCGCCCAGGCCGCCGGTGAACAGGCCGTAGCCGTAGGCCACGTGCACGATGTCACCGCGCCGGCCTCCGGCCGCGCGGATGCTGCGTGCCACGAGATCGGCCCAGGTGGAGATGTCGTTGGCCGTGTAGCCCACGACGGTCGGCTTGCCGGTAGTGCCCGAGCTGGCGTGCACGCGCGACACCTGCTCGCGCGGCACCGCGAACATGCCGAAGGGGTAGTTGTCGCGCAGGTCCTTCTTGGTCGTGAAGGGGAAGCGGGCCAGGTCGGCCAGCGTGCGGCAGTCCGACGGGTGCACGCCCAGGGCGTCGAACGCGGCCTTGTAGTGCGGCACGTTGTCGTAGGCGGCCTGCAGCGTCTTCTTCAGGCGCTGCAGCTGCAGCGAGGAGAGTTCGTCGCGGCTCGCTGTCTCGATGGGTTCCAGGTCGCCGGGGGCGGGATGCTTCACGGGCATGTCTTCTTGTCTCCTGTGGTTCGGGTCGGTGCGCAGTCTCGGAGCGCCGGTTCAGAGCGCCATTTCAGAGCGCCATTTCAGAGCGCAACAACGGGCTTGCCCTTGACCGTGTACGAGCGGCCGCGGAACAGCGCGATGCGTTCGCCGCGCTGGTTCACGACCTCGATGTCGTAGACGCCGGTGCGGCCGGCCTTGTTCTGCTCCACGCAGGTGGCGGTGAGCACGTCGTCCTGGCGGCCGGGGGCCACCAGGTCGACGTTGAAACCCGAGGCGACCGTGATCTCGTTGTAGGCGTTGCAGCCATACGCGAAGGCCGTGTCGGCCAGCGTGGTGATCAGGCCGCCGTGGCAGATGTCGTGCCCGTTGAGCATGTCCTCGCGCACGGTCATGGCGATCGTGGCGCTGCCGGGGCCGACGGCCAGGATGCGCATGCCCATCGCCTTGGCCGCGCGGTCGTTGGCGTACATCGCCTCGTGCACGCGGTCGGCGATCTGCTGGGGAGAAAGTGTCGAGGTGGTCATGGACTTCCAATCATTTACCGACCGGTCGGTCGATGATAGGGGAGTGGTTGATCCACCTCAAGACGCATGGAATGCGGGTTTACCCGTGTTTTTTTGGGTCTGTTGACACTGGCCGATCTCACTCGGCTCGAACCTATGCATTCCCCTGATCCTGCCGCTGCCCCACCAGGCGAATGACCTCGATGTGATCTGCCCGCTCAAAGTACCAGTAGGTCAGCGGAAAGCCTTGCAGGCGCCAAGTCCTGAGTTCGTCGATGCCGAGCAGTCTGCCCAAGGACGGCGAGCCGATGGACGGGTTGCGCTCAAGGTCCTGCAGCGCCTTGGCCATGGCCCTGACAAGCTTGTCGGCAATCGCAGCACCGGCCTCCTGGCGGTAGTGGCGCACTTCCGAACGCCGGTCCTCCCGGGCCTGGGGCCGCAGGACATACGGCTTGGTCCGCGGCGCCTCCGCGCGCGGCCCAGTCACTCTTTGGTTCCGCGCGCGATGGCGTCCAGTTCGGCCCAGTCTTCCGCGGTATCGGCCCTGGCCGGCCCGCTGGCGAGTCCAACCTCCACCATGGCCCGCAGACGGGCGATGTCTTGCTCCCGCTGATCCCGACGGATCAGTTCGCGGACGTACTCGCTGGTGTTGCCGAACTGCCCCGACTCGACGCGCTTGGCGACGTACGCGCGCATCGGCTCCGGCAGTGCAATGTTCATGGTGCTCGTAGTGCTCACGCGCAGATGATCTGGTTATTGGCAATGGTTGTCAAGACTTCATCCAAAGCTTGACGGACCGCCAACCGCCAAGCGGAATGTCAGCTGCGCGACGTCGAAAACGAGAACGCGACAGGCCGTGGTCGACCCGCTGCTGCCACGCGACTTGCCTGCTTGCCGGAAGCAAAGCAGACACAAGGAGTGGCGTCTTGCGGACAGCCCACTGCACAGTGCGACCAAGACTACCTAGCTGGTGACGCGGGGAGTGCGCTGACGATGTCCTGGCCCATCCGGATCAAGAGGTCATGCAATGTGCGCGTCCCGACCTCGGGCTCCTTGGCCCACTGTGCGACCGACAGGGTGCTTGCCTTGCTCACGGCAATGGCCTCGAGCGACTTCGGCTCGGTGCCGAGCGTGTCGAGGTGCATGCTTGCCGAGACTCGCATCAGCATGGCGCACGTCTTCGGCTGTGGTTCGATGCTGAAGAGAACGTCCACCACAGCAAGGACTGGCGCAGCGTGTCGCGTCGCGATCGTTGCCAGTGCTTCACTGGACCGCGGATCGTCTGCAGAGATCGGCTCGATCTCGATCGTCAGCTTTCGCCCGCGCTGCTCAAGATCCAACTTCATCGCGTCTGCCAGGACATCGAGGGCAGACGTCCGAGCGGCGGATGTTCCAAGCCACTGTGGCCGGTTCGTGACCTGGACCCAGTTCTCCGCGCACTCCTTCGGGAGATCCAGGATGGTGGCCTGATGTCTGGCAACAACGTTGGGAAGGTCGAGCAACGGGCCACCGAACGTGAAGAGCGCCGTGGCGGAAAGCCAGAAGACTTCTCCACCCAGGCCGGGGCTATGGCTCGCCCGCGTCGGTGCCCGCATGTTCACGGCAACAGGGCCAGGCCGTAGGACGAGCGGAGCCCGCCATGCTTCACCGAGCTTGCGAGGCACCGAATCCTTCGGAGGGCCGGGATCCTGAGTTGCACAACCCCCGACTGCCAGAGTCAGCGCGAGGATCCATAGCCCGCCCATGACGAGATTTGTGGGCCTCACACGTTCCTCCAATTCCGCATCATCAGGGTTGGAACACTGTCGGAATCGCCTTGAACGCTTGCGCTCGCTCAAGCCAGCGCATCAGCGAGCAACTCGCCAACAGATTCTTGAGCGATTCGGTGTGCTGCAAGTTCCTCGCGCCTGGAAACGGCCTGTCGCCAGCGACAGCTCCTGGCCGGATGCCGGCACCGACGAGCGGCGGCTCCCCGGCACCCTGAATTCCGGGGCGCCTGGCGCCGCCAAGAGGCAGAAACTTTGGCGCACCAGCAGGCCGGTTCGAGCCACGCGTGAGACACCCGCAAGAACTCGACGCCGCTCTCGACAAGCCCTGGTCGGCGCCAGCTTGCCCGTGCATGCCGGTCGACGCCTTGCATCTGCCTTCGGCTACACGGCTCGCATGACGCCCGCGCGGGGCGCGCCAGCCTCGGCCCACTCGGGGCCGTCGAACCATGGGTCGCCCTTCAGCCACGCAGCCACCATGGGCAGCGAGTCGAGGCCCCAGAAGTGGCGGCCGTCGACCTCGATCGTGGGCACGCCGAAGAATCCGGCGGCCACCGCAGCCTCGGTCGCGGCGCGCAGTTCGGCCTTCACGTCGTCGCCTGCCGGGTCGCGCTGCGGCGCGAGGGCGGCCGTGAGTTCCGCGAGCCGGGCGGGGTCGTTCGCGTCGGCGCCGCCGCCGCGCCACACGTGGTGCAGCACGGCCTCGGCCACGCGCCGGTTCGGCAGCCCGCCGGCGGGCGCGCAGGCCAGCATCAGGCGCAGCAGGGCGAGCGGGTTGAACGGGTGCTGCGCGGGTGTTTGCAGCGGCAAGCCCAGTTCGTGCGCGCGCCACGCCACCTGGCGGAAGGTCCAGGCGCGCTTGGGCTCGATCTCGGCGGGCCCCTTCTGGCCGTGGTGCCGAAGCAGGCCCGCGAACAGCACCGGGCGGTACTCGACGACATAGGAGCAG
This sequence comes from uncultured beta proteobacterium, assembly GCA_903938815.1. GTDB lineage: Bacteria > Pseudomonadota > Gammaproteobacteria > Burkholderiales > Burkholderiaceae_C > Rubrivivax. Next base: position 5,072 of record CAJAES010000117.1, on the reverse strand, counting down.
CCCTCCAGCGCCTGCGGCAGCGCCTCGAAGGCCAGGTAGGCGTACGGGGAGACGGGGTCGAAGTGGAAGGCCAGGCGCTTCATTGCGGCGGCGCGGCACGCTGGCGCCAGACGATGCGCCGCTGCCGCAGTTCGGCCCAGAGCTGCTGCTTGGCAGCCTCGCTCATGCGGCCCCAGGCCGCGATCTCGTCGAGCGTGCGCAGGCAGCCCTCGCACCAGCCGCTGGGCGCATCCATGCGGCAGATGTTGATGCAGGGCGATGGCACGGGCGGGTTCATGGGGCGGATGCTGTCACGTCCTGCGCGAGCGCGCCGGTCAGGCGCTGCAGATCCCCGGGGGCGAGCGGGAATACGGCATTCGGGTGGCCGGCCGCCGCCCAGATGCGCTCGAAGCGGAAGAGCTCGCGGTCGATCAGGGTCACGGCCGGCGTGGCGTGCGCCAGGGGCGCCACGCCGCCGATCGCGAAGCCGGTGCTGGCCTTGACGAAAGCAGCGTCAGCGCGCGCCAGCGCACCGGTGTGCGCCGCCACCTTGGCCTCGTCCACGCGCCGGTCGCCCGAGGTCACGACCAGCACCGCGGCGTCGTCCGACACGCGGCGGAAGATCACGCTCTTGGCGATCTGCCCCACCTGCACGCCCAGCGCATCCGCCGCCTGCTGCGAGGTGCGGGCCGCCACCGCGAGCCAGTGCGGCCCGTGCGGGTGACCGCCCGCCGCCAGCGCCGCCGCGACGCGCTGAACGCTCTCGGGCCAATCGGCCACGTTGTCGGCCGGGTTGTCGGCCGGGTTGTCGGCTGAGTTGCCCGCTGAGCTGCCCGCTGCCTTGTCCGCTGCGCCCATCAGGCCTCCTGCAGGCGCAGCAGTTCGGCGCCCTCGGCCACCTGGTCGCCCACGCCGCAGAGCATCTCGCCCACGGTGCCGTCGCGCGGGGCGTGCAGCGTGTGCTCCATCTTCATGGCCTCCATCACGGCCACGGCCTGCCCGCGCTTGACGGCGTCGCCGGCGCCCACCAGCAGCGTGATCACCTTGCCGGGCATGGGCGCCGTGAGGCGGCCTTCGGCGGCGCCGTCGCCGGCGTGGGCCAGGCGGTCGATCTCGGTCAGCAGCGCCGCAGCCTCGGGCGCGAAGACGGCGATGCGGTCGCCGTGACGGTAGACGCACAGCGTCAGGCGCCGCTCACCCAGCGTCACGTCATGCCGGCCGTCGCCCAGCGCGCGGGCGCTGAAAGGCCAGCGCTGCTCGCCGATCTCGATCACGGTGGCGCCGTCGTGCAGGCGGGTCAGCATGACCACGCGCTTGTCGCCGCCCACGTCAAGATCGAAGCGGCGGCGCGCGCCGCCGTGCAGGCGCCAGCCGTCGCGGCGCGACCAGGGGTCGGCATCTTCCTGCGCGCGTTCCTCCACCTGCGCCAGCGCAGCGACGCCGGCCGCTGCCACCTCGGGCGCGAGCGGGGCGGATTCGAACAGCGCAGCGTGCTCGCGCTCGATCAGCGCGGTGTCGAGATCGGCCGTGGCGAACGCCTGCGTGTTGACCACGCGCCGCAGGAAGGCCACGTTGGTCTGCAGGCCCACGAGGTGCGTGTCGCGCAGCGCGGCGTCCATGCGGGCCAGCGCCTGCGCGCGGTCCTCGCCCCAGACGATGAGCTTGGCGATCATCGAGTCGTAGTAGGGGCTGATGGTGTCGCCGTCGTCGAAGCCGCGGTCGATGCGCGGCAGGCTGTCGCTGCGCTCGAAGCTCACGTGCGCGGGCCAGCGCGCCACGGCCAGCGGGCCGGTCGCGGGCAGGAAGTTGGCGTCGGGGTTCTCGGCGCAGATGCGGGCCTCGATGGCATGGCCGCGCATCGTCAGTTGGCCTTGCGCCAGAGGCAGGTGCTGGCCGGCGGCCACGCGCAGCTGCCACTCCACAAGGTCGAGCCCGGTGATCGCTTCCGTCACCGGGTGCTCCACCTGCAGCCGCGTGTTCATTTCCATGAAGTAGAAGCGGATGTCGCCGTCGTCGCGCTCCTCGGCGATGAACTCCACGGTGCCGGCGCCGACATAGCCCACCGCCATCGCGGCGGACACGGCGGCCTCGCCCATCTCGGCGCGGCGCGCGGCGCTCAGGCCGGGCGCGGGCGCTTCCTCGAACACCTTCTGGTGCCGGCGCTGCACGGAACAATCGCGCTCGAAGAGGTGAACGCACTGGCCGTGGCCGTCGGCAAACACCTGGATCTCGATGTGGCGCGGGCGCAGCACGTAGCGCTCGACCAGCACGTGGTCATCGCCGAAGCTGGCCTTGGCCTCGCGCTGGCAGGACGCCAGCGCATCGGCGAAATCGGCGGCCTTCTCGACCCGGCGCATGCCCTTGCCGCCGCCACCCGCGCTGGCCTTGATGAGCACCGGGTAGCCGATGCGCTCGGCCTCGCGCGCCAGCAGCGCGGGGTCGTTGTCCTGGCCGTGGTAGCCGGGCACCAGCGGCACGCCGGCCTTTTCCATCAGCGACTTGGCAGCCGACTTGCTGCCCATCGCGGCGATGGCCGAAGGCGGCGGGCCGATGAAGGCCAGGCCGGCGTCGGCGCAGGCCTGCGCGAAGGCCTCGTTCTCGCTGAGGAAGCCGTAGCCGGGGTGCACGGCCTGAGCGCCGGTGGCGAGCGCGGCATCGAGGATGCGGCGCCACTGCAGGTAGCTCTCGCGCGCCGGCGCGGCGCCGATGTGCACGGCCTCGTCGCAGGCGGCCACGTGGCGCGCGCCGGCGTCGGCGTCGGAGTAGACAGCGACGGTGCGCACGCCCAGGCGACGGGCGGTGGCCGCCACGCGGCAGGCGATCTCGCCGCGGTTCGCAATCAGGATCTTCTGGAACATGGGTTTCCCTTCACGCCGGAACGCGGGCGCGGCCGGCGAAGCGGCGCCACAGCGCGCGCAAGAACTTGGACATCAGGACGATCATCGCCACCGCGACCGCGAGGGCCAGCGCCAGCGCCACGAAGAACCAGGCCGGCTGCTCGAACGCCAGCCACAGCATGGCCGGGACGGCGGCATCGCCCAGCAGCGACATGCCGATGTTGGAAAAGGGCTCGGGCGAGGTGTTGACGGCCGCGCGCGTGCTGGCCTTGGCCACGTGCGCCGTGGCCGCCAGCGTGCCGCCCAGCAGCGCGGCGAGCACCGCCCACTGCGCCTGGTCGCCGCCGAAGACGCCCATCGCCAGCGCGGCGCCGGCGGGGATGCGGATGAAGGTGTGCAGCGCGTCCCAGGCGGAGTCGACGAGCGGGATCTTGTCGGCCGCGAACTCCACCAGCAGCAGGATGCCGCTGCCCCACAGCAGCAGCGGCTGCTGCAGCAACTGCAGCCCCTCGGGCAAGGGCACCCAGCCCAGGTGCCCCGCCAGCCCGGTGAGAAAGACCACGGCATACAGCCGCAGCCCGCTCGCCCAGCCCAGCGCCGCGGCCAGCGCGAGCAGGTGCGTGGTGTCGAGGCTCAGGGGGTCCGCCACGCGGGCTCCCGTTTGCCGAGGAAGGACTGCACGCCTTCGCGCCCTTCGACGCTGGCGCGGATGTCGGCGATGCGCCGCGCCGTCTCGGCGCGCAAATCGGCGTCGATCTCGCGACCTGCGACATCCTGCACCAGTCGCTTGCAGGCCTTCACCGCCGCCGGGCCGTTGGCCACCAGGGTGGCCACCATGTCATCGACCGTCGCGTCCAGCGCCTCGGCGGGCACGCATTCGTGCACGAAGCCGAGCTGCTGCGCGCGCTGCGCCGTGAAGCGTTCGGCGGTGACGAAGTAGCGGCGCGAGGCCTGCTCGCCCAGCGCCTTCACGACGTAGGGGCCGATGGTGGCTGGCAGCAGCCCGAGCCGGGCTTCGCTGAGGCAGAAATTCACACCCTCGGCAGCCACCAGCACGTCGCACACCGCGGCCAGCCCCACGCCGCCGGCATAGCAGTCCCCATGCACGCGGCCCACCACGGGCAGCGGGCAGGACCAGACCGTCCAGAGCATCTGCGCCAGCGCCTCGGCGTCGGCGCGGTTCTGGTCCCAGGTGTAGTCGGCCATCGCGCGCATCCACGACAGGTCGGCACCGGCGCAGAAGGCCTTGCCGTGCCCGCCCAGAACGATGGCGCGCAGAGAAGGGTCGGCCCCCAGCTGCGTGAACGCGGCCGTCAGCTCGGTGATGACGCCATCGTTGAAGGCGTTGCGCACCTCGGGGCGGTTCAGGTAGACGCGAGCCACGGGTCCGTTGACCTGGATGTCGAGCGTGCTCATCTTCAGTACCTCTTGGCGGCTTCGTCGAGCATCACCTCGGTGGCGCCGCCGCCGATGCCCAGCACGCGCGCATCGCGCCACAGGCGCTCCACCGGCGTGCCGTGCATGTAGCCCATGCCGCCGTGGAATTGCTGGCAGGTCTGCGTGACCTCGTTGACGAGTTCGCCCGTCAGCGCCTTCAGCAGCGACACGTCCTGCACGATGTCGTGGCCCTGCGTCACGCGCCAGGCGCAGTGGTAGGTGTACTCGCGCGCCGCGCGGGTCTTGGCGTCGCACATCGCGATGCGCTGGCGGATGGTCTGCTGCTCCCAGAGCGTGCCGCCGAAGGCCTGGCGCGTCTTCACGTGCTCGAGCGTGAGGCGAAGCGCCTGCGTGCAGTGGCCCACGGCCATGGCGGCCAGCGCGATGCGCTCGGTCTGGAAGTTCTTCATCACGGCATAGAAGCCCTTGCCTTCCTCGCCGAGCAGGTGGCCCACGGGCACGCGGCAATCCTGGAAGTGCAGCTCGGCGGTGTCGCTGCTGCGCCAGCCGGTCTTGTCGAGCTGGCGGCCCACCGTGAAGCCGGGCGTGCCCTTCTCCACCGCGATGATGGAGATGTCGCGCTTGCCCGGGCCGGTGCGCGCGGCGATGAAGTACAGGTCGGCATGCACGCCGTTGGTGATGAAGAGCTTGCTGCCGTTGATGACCCAATGGTCGCCGTCGCGGCGTGCGGTGGTGCGCAGGCCGGCCACGTCGGAGCCAGCGCCGGGCTCGGTGATGCCCACGGCGGTGATGATGTCGCCGCGAACGATGCCGGGCATCCAGCGCGCCTTCTGCGCCGGGCTGCCCGCGTGGTGCAGG
>CAJAES010000116.1 GCA_903938815.1 uncultured beta proteobacterium | reverse complement strand
GTGTTCGGGGACAGCATCACCACCGATCACATCAGCCCGGCGGGCAGCTTCCGCGAGACCACTCCCGCAGGACAGTATCTGCTCGCCAACGGCGTGGCGAGGGCCGACTTCAACAGCTACGGCGCGCGGCGCGGCAACCACGAGGTGATGATGCGCGGCACCTTCGCCAACGTGCGCATCAAGAACCTGATGCTGCCGCCGAACGCCGACGGCTCGCGCGTGGAGGGCGGCACCACGCTGTTCCAGCCGGGCGGCGAGCCCATGGCCATCTATGACGCCGCCATGCGCTACCAGGCCGCGGGCGTGCCCACCGTCATCTTCGCGGGCGAGGAATACGGCACGGGCTCCAGCCGCGACTGGGCTGCCAAGGGCACCATGCTGCTGGGCATCCAGGCCGTGGTGGCGCGCAGCTTCGAACGCATCCACCGCAGCAACCTCATCGGCATGGGCGTGCTGCCGCTGCAGTTCAAGCCGGGCGACTCCTGGGAGGCGCTGGGCCTGAAGGGCGACGAAACCGTGGACGTGGTGCTGGGCCGTGAAATCCGGCCGCTGTCGGACGCACTGCTCGTGATCACGAGCCCGGGCGGCAACCGCCGCGAACTCACCGTGACCCTGCGCATCGACACCGCCATCGAGGTGGACTATTACCACCACGGCGGCATCCTGCCGTTTGTCCTGAGGCAACTCCTGAAGAACTGACGGGGTCGAGCGAGAATTTCTTCGCAAACTTCGTTACAGATTCCTGCGGTCGTGCCGAGAAACAAGGGCTTGGGGATTTCCCCCTTTGCCCTACGCGCCCAACCCAGGACTCCCGTCATGAAACTGCGCACTCAGATCATTGGTCTCGGCCTCGCGGGGGCCCTGTTGGTGGGCCTGTCCGGCGGCATCGGCATCTATGCCACGTCGCGCATGGGCGACTCGATCCAGGCGGCCACGAAAGCCAGCCAGGCCATGGCGGCCGCGCTCGAGGCCGACATGATGCACGACGCGGTGCGCGGGGATGCGCAGATGGCGCTGCTCGGCGCGCTCGAAGGCAGTGCCGACAAGCTCGCCACCGCGCGCGACGGCCTGAAGGACCACACCGACACTTTCAAGACCGCACTGGGCCGCATCGGCAGCCTGCCGATCAGCGATGTCTCGCGCAAGGCTCTCGACGCTGCCGTGCCCGAAGTCGACCGTTACCTTGCTGCAGGAGGCTCCATGATCGCGGCAGCCGCCACCAGCGCCGCTGCCGGCCAGGCCGAAGCCGAGGCCTTCCAGAAGGCCTTCTCCGAGCTCGAAGTCCGGATGGCGGCTCTCTCGGAGTTGCTGGAGAAGGACGGCGAAGCCCACAGCACCGATGCCGAGTCGAGTGCGTCACGCACGGCGCAGGCCATCGGCGCGGCCATGCTGTTCGCGACCCTGGCTCTGCTGGCCAGCGCGATGGCGCTTGCACGAGTGATCAACCAGCCGATGAACCTGGCCGTCCAGGTGGCCGACCGGATGGCCAACGGCGACCTGACCGGGAGCATCCGCCAGGAAGGCAATGACGAGACCCGGCAACTGCTGCAGGCCATGGCGCGCATGCAGGACAGCTTCGGCGCCATCGTGCGCGACGTGAAGCGCAACGCCGAGGAACTGGCCACGGCCAGCACCCAGATCTCGCAGGGCAACCACGACCTCTCCAGCCGCACCGAACACCAGGCCAGCGCGCTGCAGCAGACCGCCGCGACGATGGAGGAACTGGGCACCACGGTGCGCGGCAATGCCGACAGCGCGGCGCAGGCGAATCAGCTGGCGCTGGGCGCGGCCGGCGTGGCCACCCAGGGCGGCGAAGTGATGTCGCGCGTGGTAGACACCATGGCGTCCATCAACGACAGCAGCCGCCGCATCGCCGACATCATCGGCACCATCGACGGCATCGCCTTCCAGACCAACATCCTGGCGCTGAACGCTGCGGTGGAAGCCGCCCGCGCCGGCGAGCAGGGCCGCGGATTCGCGGTCGTGGCGTCCGAAGTGCGCAGCCTGGCGCAGCGCAGCGCGCAGGCCGCCAAGGAGATCAAGACCCTCGTCGGCGTGAGCGTCGAGCGCGTGGAAACCGGCACCGCGCTGGTGGGCCAGGCGGGCGACACCATGGGCGAGATCGTGCGCTCCATCCAGCACGTGAACGACATCGTGTCCGAGATCAGCGCGTCCAGCCGGGAGCAGAGCAACGGCGTGAACCAGGTGGGCGCGGCCGTGACGCAGATGGACCAGGCCACGCAGCAGAGCGCCGCGCTGGTGGAGGAAACCGCAGCCGCCGCCGAGAGCCTGAACCAGCAGGCGCAGCGGCTGGTCCAGTCGGTGGCCGCGTTCCGGGTCTGACGCAGGCCGGCGCCGCTCAGCGCACCACGTCCAGCTTCTCGCAGAGTTCGCGCACGCCGTCGGCCATGCGGTCGGTGGCGCGGTGCATGCGGTCCGGGTTCACCGTGATCAGCGGCGTGCGCTGCAGCGGCTTGAGCGTGCGCCAGAGTTCCAGCCCGTCCGAAAGGGCTGTTTCCGACCGGCCGGTGACGATGACATCAGGCCGCGCCGCCACCACGGCTTCGGCACTCACCTGCGGTACGAGCTGCGGCAGACCGGCGAAGACATTGCGCGCGCCGCAGAGTTCCAGCGCCTCGCTGATCGGGTGGCCGGCGTTCACCGTCATCAGCGGCGCGTGCCAGATCTGGTAGAAAACCTTCAGCGGCCTGCGCTGCGCGTAGGTGGCGCGCAGGCCGGCCAGCGTGCGCTCGAAGGCCGAGGCGCGGGCCTCGGCGGCCGCGTCGGTGCCGGCCAGCCGGCCCAGCACGCGCAGCGTCGCGGCAATGTGGGGCAGGCCACGTGCCGCGCTGCTGAACACCGGCAGCCCGGCTGCGCGCAGACGCTGCAATTGCTGCGGCGAACTGCCGTTGGCCCACACCACCACCAGATCGGGCTTCAGCGAGACGATGCGTTCCAGGTCCAGCAGAACGGCATCTCCCACGCGCGGCAGCCGGCGCGCGGCATCGGGGTAGTCGCTCCACTCCGATGCGGCCACCACGCGGTCGCCGGCACCGGCGGCGAACAGCAGCTCGGTCAGGTGCGGCGCGATGCTGACGATGCGCCGGGCGGGCGCGCGCAGCACCAGTTGCGCGCCCTCGTCGTCGGTGACGCGCACTTCCGCGCGGGCGGCCGAGGCCAGCGCCAGCAGCAGGAACAGGAGAAGCAGCCGCTGCAACGGCAACCGGAACGAAGGCTTCCAGGGCAGGGTCATCATGGCTTCAGTCGGGAACGAACAGCCAGTGCCCGCCGACGCGCACGCGCCGAAGGGCATGGCCGAAGGTCCGGCTCAGCGTGGTCTCATCCATCACCTCCGCCACGGGCCCGGCCCGGTGGCCGTGCGGGCCCAGCACCAGCGCATGCGTGGCAAAGCGCGCCGCGAGGTTGAGGTCGTGCACCGAGAACACCACCGCCTTGCCCGCCGTGCGCGCCAGGCCCTGCAGGTGCTGCAGCAGCGCGATCTGGTGGTGCAGGTCGAGGTGGGCCAGAGGTTCGTCGAGCAGCAGCAGCAGCGGGTCCTGGGCGAGCAGTGCGGCCAGGGCCACCCGCTGACGTTCGCCGCCGGACAGAGACAGGACGTCTCGCGCCTCGAACCCGGCCAGGTCCACCACGGCCAGCGCGGCACGCGCCTTGGCCTCGTCCTCGGGGCCTTCCCAGGCCCAGCGCGCCAGATGCGGGTGGCGGCCGATCAGCACGAGCTCGAGCACGCTCGCGCTGAAGCTGTCGGCGATCACCTGCGGCAGCAGCCCGCGCAGGCAGGCCGCCTCGCCGGGGGGCCATTGCGCCAGCGGGCGCCCGCCGAGTTCGACATGGCCCGCCTCCACCGGCCGCACACCGGCCAGCGCATGCAGCAGCGTGGTCTTGCCGCTTCCGTTCGGGCCCAGCAGCGCCCACACCTCGCCGGGACGGACCGTGAAGGACAGGTCGTCCACCAGCATGCGCGGCCCGGCCGACAGGCCGAGCGACTGCGTGTCCAGCAGCGTCTTCAATGTGATGCCCGCCGCAGCAGGAGGACGAGGAAAGTGGGCACGCCCAGCAGCGCCGTGATCACGCCCACGGGCAGCTGCATCGGCGCGGCCACCGTACGGGCCAGCGTGTCGGCCAGCAGCAGCAGGCTGCCGCCCGCCAGCACGCAGGCGGGCAGCAGCAGGCGCTGGTCGTTGCCCAGCAGCAAGCGCAGGGCGTGCGGCACCACGAGGCCGATGAAGCCGACGCTGCCTGCCGTGGTGACAGCCACCGCCGCCGCCGCCGAGGCCAGCACAGAGAGCCAGCGCCGCAGAGGCACCACGCGCACGCCCAGCGAAGCCGCAGCCAGCGGCCCGCGCAGCAGCACGTTCAACTCACGCGCCAGCGGCCACGACAGCGCCAGCAGCAGCGCCAGCACCGCCAGCGGCAGGGCCGGTGCGCCGGCGCCGGACAAGTCGCCCGCCAGCCAGAACAGCATGCCGCGCAGCCGCGCCTCCGGCGCCATGGCCAGCATCAGCGTGATGAGAGCCGTCCAGCCCGCAGCCAGCATCACGCCGGTGAGCAGCAGGCGCGGCGCCGTGTCCAGCGTGCCGGCCGCGGCCACGCGCGCCAGGTCTCGGTGCGCGATCGCGAACACGAGCACGATGGTCAGCAGCGCACCCGCGAAAGCCCCCAACTGCACGAAGACGGCCGCGAACCCCGCCGCCATCGCCGCCAGCGCACCGGCCGCAGCGCCGCCCGAGATGCCGAGCACATAGGGGTCGGCCAGCGGGTTGCGCAACAGCACCTGCATCAGCGCGCCCGCCAGCGCCAGCAGCCCGCCGGTGGCAAACGCCGACAGCGCGCGCGGCAGGCGCAGCGTGTGCAGCACCTCCGCGGCATCGCTGCCATCGGGCGCCAGCAGAAGACGCGGCACCGACAGCGGATCGATCAGCGCCGACCCGCTGCCCAGCGCCACGAGCAGCGCGATGCCGGCCACCAAGGCCAGCGCCGCCCACACCCGCAGCGCGTGCCTCATCTACTTCTCCCAGGCCAGGGTCAGAAAGACCCGCCGGCCCGGCGTGTCGTAGCCGCGCACCATCGTGTAGCCCTTGTCGGCGGCGTTGTCGAGCCGCGCCGCGAGCTGCCAGCCGGGCGCCACGGCCCAGGCCGCGCTGAGGTTCACGAGCGCGTAGCCGCCCAGGCGGGCACCCGCGCTGTTCGCGCCGTCGTCGTAGCGCTGCCCCGTGGCCGCAAGTTCGGCGCCCAGGCGCAAGCCCCCCGCCACCCAGTCGAGGCCCGCACTGCCGAACCTCTCGGCGCGGCGGATCAGTTGCCGGCCGGTGTCGGCGTTCTCGGGCGATTGCAGCGTGGTGTCCGCGCGCAGCGCCCAGGGGCCGCTCATCCATCGCGCCTGCAGCGACACGCCGCGGATGCGGGCACTGGCCACGTTCTCCACGGTCGTGAAGCTGTCGTTGACGACGATGAGGTCGCTGATGCGGTTCTGGAACACCGTGGCGCCGAACTGCACCGCGCTGGCCGCGTAGCGCAGGCCTGCCTCGAGGCTGCGCGAGCGCTCGGGCTTCAGGCCCGGGTTGCCGCTGTAGCCGTACTGCAGCGGGTAGTACAGGTCGTTGAAGCTCGGCGCCTTGAAGGCCGAACCCGCCGCGGCCGTGGCACGCCAGCCGGGTGCGAAGGCCCAGCCCCAGCCGATGTTGCCCGTGCTGCGGCCGCCGAACTGCGTGTTGCTGTCGTGGCGCAGCGCGAGTTGCAGCTGATGGCCCGGCGCCACCGCGCCCGTCCAGCCGCCGAAGGCCGAGGCCACGCGGCGCGTGTCGACCGTGAAGGCGGTGTCGCTGTCCACGCTCTCGCGGCGCCACTCCAGGCCCGCCGCGACGCGGCCGCCGGCCAGGTCGATGTCGTTCTGCCAGGTCAGCTGGTCCTGGTCGGTCCGGAACCCGCCCGGGTAGGTGCCCACCGTCTCGATGTCGTCGGTGCCGCGCGCCGCGCGCAGCAGGCTGGTCCAGCCCGGCGCCAGGCGGTTGCGGCTCTCGAATGCGAGCGTGGTCAGGCGCTGGCGGTTGAAGTCGTCGCTGTCGGGGCCGGCGTCGAAATGCGTGCGCGTGTCGGCGCGCGTCAGGCGCAGCGTCACGCGCTGGCCCGTGGCCCAGTCATGCTCCAGCACCCCGGCCAGGCTGGCGTTGCGGTAGGGGTCGGCATCGGCGTTGAACGAGTAGGTGTTCGTCGCGTTGGTGGACGAGGCGGGCTCGCTCTCGCGCCATCCCACCGTCAGCGACCCACGCGTGCCGCCACGGCTGCCGCCGAGGCTGGCATTGGCGGTGCGGGTGCGCTCGCTGCCCAGGCCCACGCGGGCCGAGAGGCCGTCGGCCCGCACCGTGAAGATCTGCACCACGCCGCCGATGGCGTCGGCGCCGTACAGGCCGCTGGCCGGGCCGAGCAGCACCTCGATGCGGTCGATCTGGTCCAGCGACAGATGCTCGAACGCATTCGTGCCGCTGGTGGCGGAGTTGACGCGCACGCCGTCGATCAGCAGGAGCACGTGGCTCGTGTTGCTGCCGCGCAGGAAAAGCCCGCCCGGTTGCCCGGCGCCGCCGGTGGCGCTGATCTCGACACCGGCCTGCCGCTGCAGCAGTTCGGCCAGGCCCGAGACGCCAGCGCGTTCGATCTGCTCGCGGTCGATGACGCGGATGTCCAGCGGCGAATCCGAGACGGACTGCGCCATCCGGGCGCCTGTGACGACGACCGTGGTGGAGGGGTTGGTTTGCGCCCCGACAGGGGCAAGGGACAGGCAACCGCCAGCGGCGGCCGCCAGGGCACGGAGGATGAGTTTCACGATGACTCCAGCCGCCAGCGTCCCCGCAGGCGGTATGGTGGCAAAAGCCCCGCGACGCTTGCGCGCCATGGGGCACCCTGCTCCGAGGCCGGTATCCGGGCTCGCAGGCCATCGAGGGGATCCTCTCCGGGGGCCACCGCCTTCCCAGGAACCTTGCGGTTCCCAGTGGCATGCTGGTGGCCTTGCGCCTGCTTACCGGTGCGGGGGCAGCGCAGGGTTGGGGTCTGTCGCCAGACCTGTCACCTGCTTCCCGTTCAACCTTTGGCAAGTCATTGCCGCGGGCACCTGAAGCGAGGTCGATCATAAGCGCAGGTTTGTTCAGGCCCTGTCAGAGAAAGGCATCGACGCGGATAAGCCGACCGTCATCACAAGGAGTGACTTGTTCAAGCCGTCCAGAACCCAGGCGGGGATCCACCCACGCGGGTGGATCAAGGTCAACGAGAATGCGCGACGACGCAAGGTAACCCATGAGCAGCAGCGCCCTGAACCACCTGAACCAGATCGAAGCCAGCCTCTGGGAGGCCGCAGATCAACTACGCGCCAATTCCAAGCTGACCAGCAGCGAGTACTGCATGCCGGTGCTGGGCGTGATCTTCCTGCGCCAGGCCAGCAACCGCTTTGATGCCGCCCTGGCCGCCATCCAGGCCGACCAGGACGCCGGCCGCATGCCCAGGCGGCCGCTGAAGCAGGCCGACTTCAAGCGCCGCCGAGCGCTGATGCTGCCGCCGCAGGCGCACTACACGCACCTGATGACGGTGGCCAGCAGCCCGAGCATCGGCAAGGCATTGGTCGGGGCCATGAATGCCATCGAAGCTGAGTTCGAGCCACTGCTCAACCAGTTGCCCAAGGAGTACGACCAGTTCGACGCCCGCCTGCTCGAGGACCTGCTGCGCGCGTTCGACACGGAGGCCCTGCGCAACGCCTCGGGCGACATGTTCGGCCGCATCTACGAGTACTTCCTGATGAAGTTCGCGATGCAGGGCGCACAGGACAACGGTGAGTTTTTCACGCCGCCTTCGCTGGTGCAGATGATCGTGAACTTCATCGAGCCCGATCACGGCGTGGTGGCCGACCTGGCCTGCGGCTCGGGCGGCATGTTCGTGCAGAGCAGCCACTTCATCGAGCATGAAAACCTGGACACGATGAAGCGTGTCACCTTCTACGGCCAGGAGAAGACGCCGTCCACCATCCGCCTGGCCAAGATGAACCTGGCCGTTCACGGGCTGGAAGGCGACATCCGCGGCGCCAACACCTTCTACGAAGACGAGCACCGCCTGCCCGACGGCAGGCCGCTGTGGGGCCACTGCGACTTCATGATGGCCAACCCGCCCTTCAACGTCGACATGGTGGATGCCACCCGCGTGCAGGACGACCGCCGCCTGCCCTTCGGCCTGCCGGGCGTGAACAAGGCCGGCCGGGTGGGCAACGCCAACTACCTGTGGATCAGCTACTTCCACAGCTACCTGTCGCCCACCGGGCGCGCCGGCTTCGTGATGTCGTCGCAGGCCAGCAGCGCCGGCCACGGCGAGGCCGAAGTGCGGCGCAAGCTGGTGGAAACCGGCGACGTGGACGTGATGGTGGCCATCCGCCCCAACTTCTTCTACACGCGCACCGTGCCGTGCGAACTGTGGTTCTACGACCGCGGCAAACTGGCCGAGCGAAAGGGCACCGTGCTGATGCTCGACGCGCGGCAGGTGTTCCGCAAGCTCACGCGCAAGATCTACGACTTCAGCCCCGAGCAGCTGGCAGACCTGACGGCGGTGGTGTGGCTGTACCGCGGGCAACAGGAGCGTTTCGAGGCGCTGGTGGCGCAGCACATCGGCAACGCAGTCAAGGCCGCGCAGGCGTGCTGGATCGACGAAGAGGCTGTGCCGACCCGCCAGCCCCTCGAGGAATTCGGTGATGCGTACCGCGAACTTCGGGACTTGATGGACCCGTTCGTCAGGACCCTGCCCAAGGGCACGGAGCACGACGCGATCATCTCGGACGCGCTCAACGCGGCCACGCACCCGTTCGACGGCATCGAGCAGATGCGGCGCATGATCACCGAACTGCTGGGCGCCGAGCTGAACGCCGAGAGCAGCTTTGCGGGGTCGGTGGAGTTCAACTTCAACACCTTGCAGGGCTTTGTCGACCGCGCAAAGGAATTCGGTGTCGAACTCGACGACGCAGTGCGCGCCACGCTGCGCCTGGTGGACCTGGCCGAGAAGCACTTCGGCGCTCGCGATGCCGAAACCTGGCCCACCCGCGAGATCGGGCGGGCGCGCAAGGCGGTGGAAGCGGCGCGTGAGCAGGCCATCGATCACTTGAAGCAGGTACGGCACTTCCAGCGCCATGCGGCCTGGCTGATCGAGCGGTTTCCTGAGGCGCGCTACTGCGATGTGCAGGGGCTGTGCAGGGCAGTTATGCAGGCCGAGATCGAAGCGGCGGACTGGAGCTTGACTCCCGGGCGGTATGTAGGGGTCGCTGCGATCGCAGAGGATGAAGAGTTCGACTTTGTCCGAGCGATGACCGACATCCACGATGAGGTAGCTGCCCTAGATGAGCAAGCTGCTGTGCTCGCCGCACGAATCAGGAGTGCCGCTTCGGCACTTTTCGCATGATTTGGTCGAGGGTTCGCCTTGGCGACGAAGTGGCCGCCGGACGTGCCATCGTTCAGACTGGACCGTTCGGATCGCAATTACATCAGCACGACTACGTCGATGAAGGTGTGCCTGTCGTCATGCCCAAGGACATCGTCGACGGTGGCATCGATCTGACCGGGATTGCGAGAGTAGGCGACGCGAAAGCGCAAGAGATGGCGCGTCATTTGCTTGCCGCCGGCGACATTGTCTTTCCGCGGCGTGGCGACATTCGCAAGTGTGCCCTCGTAACCCTTCAAACGGAAGGTTCGCTTTGCGGCACAGGGTGCTTGAAGATTCGGGTTGATAGATCGATTTTCGCGTCAAGGTTCCTCTACTACGTCATGTCGAGTGACGATGTTGGTTCGTGGCTTGAGGGCCGGGCTGTAGGCACGACCATGCTGAATCTCAGCGCAGGCATCCTCAACGACCTTGAAGTTCCCAACCCGCCGCTGCGTGTGCAGGACGCAATAGTCTCAACCGTGTCGGCCTACGACGACCTGATCGAGAACAACCACCGCCGCATCAAGCTGCTGGAAGACTCGGTGCGGCTGCTGTTCGACGAGTGGTTCGTCAAAGCCGGCAAACCAAGCTGGCCCACTCTTGCGCTCCAGCAACTGTGCGTCGACGAGGGCGGAATACAGACGGGGCCGTTTGGCAGCCAACTACACCAGTCGGACTACTCCGAGGACGGCGTGCCTGTCGTGATGCCCAAGGACTTGGCGACCATGAAGATCGACACCCAGACCATAGCCCGCATTCCTGAACACTTGGCGGATGAATTGGGAAGGCATCGGATGCGGCGCGGCGACATTGTCTTCGGGCGTCGTGGCGAGATCGGGCGCCGCGCCTATATCGGTCCGCGCCAGGCGGGCTACTTCTGTGGCACAGGGTGCCTGCGCCTGCGGCCCGACCCTGCGCGGGTGCATCCACGTTACCTGTTCGAGGTCTTGCGTGCGCCAGCCGTCGCTGGCGACATCGCTAATCGGGCCAAGGGCTCCACGATGGCAAACCTCAGCGCGGGCGCACTTCAAAGTGTGGCGGTGCCTGTCCCGCCAAAAGCCTTGCAGGACCGGTTCGCGACCTTTGCAGATGAAGTGAGCGAACAGATCGACACGCTTGAGGAGCAGGCGCGCAAACTCCGCACCGCCCGCGACCTACTCTTGCCTCGCCTGATGAGCGGCGAACTCACCGTCTGAGCCATGGCGCCCGAGAACCAGCACTTCGACCGCAAGTCGCTGCGCAAGGTAACGGGCGGGAGCGCGGCATGGGCCGAGCTGGCGCTGGACTGCGTGGCCTTCGCCAATGCGCAGGGCGGCAGCCTGCTGATCGGCATCGAGGACGCGCAGGACCTGCCGCCGCCGGGCCAGACCCTGCCGCCGGGCCTGGCCGAGACCGTGGCCCGGCGCATGCGCGAACTCACCGTCAACGTCGAACTGGCCACGCGCATCAGCATGGCGCCCCACGGCGGCGAGTTCCTCGAACTGCGCGTGGCCCGCGCCCAGGGCGTGGCGTCCACGTCCGACGGGCGCTACGCGCTGCGCATCGGCGACGAGAGCAAGCCGGTGGTGGGCGACGACATCACGCGCCTGCTCAACGACCGGCCGGCGCGGCCCTGGGAATCGCTGCCGGTAGCGGGGCTGGTGCGCAGCGGGCTGGATGCCGACCAGTGCGCCGCCTTCGTGGCGGCCGTGCGGGCATCGGCGCGCGTGAAGGGCTCGGTCAAGGAAAAGTCCGCCGACGAACTGCTCGACCACTACGACCTGACCGCCGGCGACACCGTCACCCACCTGGGCGCGCTGCTGCTGGGCCGCCGGCAAGACCGCGCCCGGCTGGGCACCGCGCCGGTGGTGCAGTGCCTGAAGTACGACGAGCAGGGCAGCAAGGTCAACAAGTGGGTGTGGGACGACCACAGCCTGTCGCCGCTGCAGTTGGTGGACGCCGTCTGGCAGGGCGTACCCGACTTCCGCGAGACCTACGAGCTGCCCGAGGGGCTGTACCGGCGCAGCGTGCCGGCCTTCGACGAGAAGGTGCTGCGCGAACTGCTGGTGAACGCGCTGGTACACCGGCCCTACACCCAGCGCGGCGACATCTTCCTGAACCTGCACCCCGACCGGTTGGAGGTGGTGAACGCCGGGCGCCTGCCGCTGGGCGTTTCGCCGCAGACCATCCTGCACGACAGCCGGCGCCGCAACGACGGGCTGGCGCGCGTGTTTCATGACCTGGGCCTGATGGAGCGCGAGGGCAGCGGCTTCGACCTGATGTACGAGCGGCTGCTGTCCAGCGGCCGGCCACCGCCGCTGCCCACCGAGGGCATCGATTCGGTGACCGTGACCGTGCAGCGGCGCATCGTGAAGCCGCAGGTCATCGCGCTCATCGACAGCGCCGACCAGCGTTTCCAGTTGAGCCAGCGCGAGCGCATCACGCTGGGCATCCTGGCGCAGGCCGACGGCCTGACCGCGCTGGACCTGTGCAGGCAGGTGGAAGTGACCGACGCCGATGCGCTGAGGCCCTGGCTGGGGCGCCTGCTGGCACTGGACCTGGTGCACACCGCCGGCCGGACCCGGGGCCAGCGCTACTTCGTGGCACCGGCGCTGTTGCGCGGAGCCAGGGTTCCGGCGGCCACGACGCTGGCGCGCATCGAGCCGCACCGGCTGCGGGCCCTGATCCTGGAAGACCTGGCGCGCTACCCCGGTTCGGCCAGCTCCGAGATCCTGGGCCGCGTGGGGCCGGAGTTGTCGGTGAAGACCGTCAAGCGGGCGCTGGACGACCTGGTGAGCTCGGGAGAGGTTGCGTTCGCCGGTGAGCGCCGTTGGCGGCGCTACCGCCTCACAAAAGGACAGCCGCACCCGAAATCGGCGGCCGCGGCGGGCTAAGTCATGACCCGCCGCACGCAAGTGCTTGATTTGGCTTGCGAATCTAAAGGACACTCGGGGCGCAATGTCCTTGAGGCGGCGGCCGGCTGTCCTTGATCGACAAGCCCGGCACACCCAAGAGCGCCCCAAGGCGCCGTTTGCCGGCCACACAGGGGGAAACCGAATGACGGGCACGGGTTACAGGCTGGGCGATTTCACGGCCGACAGGGCCGACGAACATGTCGTGATTCAGGCCCAGGTAGGGCCTGAGGGCAAGTTCACCCAGAGTGACGGCACGCCCTTGCCTCAACTGCGTCCGGGTTCCAGCGTGCAGTTGCGGGTACGGGCCGCGAGCCTGATCGACAAGGAGCAGCTCGCCGCGCTCAGCCTGCTGGAGATGCGCGAGCTGTTGCCCCAAGAACAGGTGCTCTTCGCCCTCGTGGACACGCGATCGCTGGACGACCCTTCCTTGGTCGCGCGCCTGAGGCGTGAGGGTACGCTGGACGCTTTGGGGTACGCCCGCGAGGAGACACGCAGGCATCACGGGCGCGGCGCGGGGCGCACGGATGCGTGGAGTGCGGCCGATGAAGGCCCGAAGGCGCACGAGGGGCTGATCGAAGTCCGACTTCTGGAGCCGCTCGTCATGGAACGCAAGGGATTGAAGACTTACCGCCTGCGGCCCTGCCCCTGCGTCGTGCCCGCGCTCAAGTACCCGCCCGACGGGCCCGCTCATGATTTCAGCCTGAACCACGCACTGACGCGGATCTCGGAACACCTGGAGTTGCACCGCATCTCGCACACGGGAAACGCCTTCACACGCTACCTGGTTCCCGACTCCACGGGTGGCGCCTTGCGGCTGCGCCGGCTGGGCAGCCTGCGCGACGAGCGCATGGGCTGAACAGACGCCACCCGGCATGGCTTACACCGACATCAACAGCGAAGACCGCCTGGTCCAGGCCACGTTCGCCGACCATCTGGAAAACGCGCTGGGCTGGGAGAGCGTCTACGCCTGGAACCAGGAGACCTTCGGCCCCGACGGCACGCTGGGCCGCAAGGACACGCGCGACATCGTGCTGGTGCGCGACCTGCGTGCGGCGCTGGCCAGGCTGAACCCTGAATTGCCGCCGGGCGCCATCGAAGACGCCGTGACGGCACTGACGCTGCATGACCCGACGCGCTCGCTGGTGCAGCACAACCGAGGCTTCCACACCCTGCTGCGCGACGGTGTGCCGGTACGTTGGCGCGACGGTGCCGGGCAGATGCGCCAGACGCAGGCCCGGTTGATCGACTTCCGCGACCCGCTGAACAACCGCTTCCTGGCCGTGCGCGAGTTGAAGATCACCGGCCTGCGCACGCCCAACTACAACCGCCGCGCCGACCTGGTGTGCTTTGTCAACGGCCTGCCGCTGGTCTTCATCGAGCTGAAGGCGGTGTACCTGAACGTGCGCGCCGCCTACGAGGGCAATCTGAAGGATTACCTGGACGAGAACGTCATCGCCCACGCCTTCCACCACAACGCCTTCATCGTGGTGAGCAACGGCCATGCGGCACGCTACGGCTCGGTGACCAGCGGCTGGGACCACTACGCCGAATGGAAGCGCCTGGAGGAAACCGACAAAGGCAGCGTGGCCGCCGAGGTGCTGCTCAACGGCATGCTGGCTCGCGGCCGCCTGCTGGACCTGCTGGAGAACTTCATCGTCTTCGACGAGAGCCGCGCTGGCGCGGTGCGCAAGGTGGTGGCGCGCAACCACCAGGTGATGGGCGTGAACCTGGCCGTGGCGGCCGTGGTGCGACAGGAGGCCCTGAAGGCGCAGTTCCCGATGGGCGAACGGCTGCGCCACCGGGTCGTGACGATCCCGCTGGCTGAATCGGCGACGTTCGATGCCGAGGGCATGGGCGACGCGGCCAATGCGTCGTCGCTGGCTGCGCTGCACACCGCCGAGGCTGCGGTGCCAGGCCGTGCGCCCAGGGACATCACGCTCATCGAAAGGGCGCACCCGGACCTCGGCCGCCTGGGGGTGGTGTGGCACACGCAAGGCAGCGGCAAGTCGTACTCGATGCTGTTCTTCGCCGAGAAGGTGCGTCGAACGGTGCCGGGCAACTTCACCTTCCTGTTGATGACCGACCGCAACGACCTGGACAGCCAGATCTACAAGACCTTCGTCGGCTGCGGCATCGTGCCACCGTCCACTCCGCGGGCGGAGTCGGGCGAGTCGCTGCGCAACCTCCTTGGGCAGAACCACCGCTATGTGTTCAGCCTCATCCACAAGTTCAACCAGGACGTGGCGCCCGAGGAGCCCTACAGCGCCCGGGACGACATCATCGTGATCTCCGACGAGGCCCACCGGACACAGGCTGGCCGGCTGGCGCGCAACATGCGCGTCGCGCTGCCCAATGCAGCCTTCATCGGCTTCACCGGAACACCGCTGTTCAAGAACGACAGCCTCACCAAGCGCATCTTCGGCGGCTATGTGTCGCGCTACGACTTCAAGCGCTCGGAGGAAGACGGGGCCACGGTACGCCTGGTCTATGAGAACCGCGGCGAGAAGCTGGGCGTCGCGCGCAAGGACCTAAACGAGCGCATCGCGGCCGCCATCGACGAAGCCGAACTCGATGCCGACCAGCAGGCCAACCTGCAGAGACTGCTGGGGCAGGACTACGAGGTGATTACGGCCGACGACCGGCTCGCAAAGATTGCACGCGACTTCGTCGATCACTGCGCCGCGCGCTGGGAGGCTGGAAAGGCGCTGTTCGTCTGCATCGACAAGGTGACCTGCGCCCGCATGCTGGCGATGATCCAGCCGCTGTGGCGGGCCAAGGCGGCGTCCGTGCGCAGGGCCGCCGCGGTCAAGCAGACCGAGATCGACGCGGCCACGGACGCCGACGCGCGGCAGCAATTTCATGCCCAGCGCGACCGCCTGCTGGCGCAGGCGCAGTGGCTGGATGAAACCATTCTCGGGCTCGTCGTCAGCGAGTCACAGGGCGAGGTGGCTGAGTTCCAGCGCTGGGGCTTCGACATCATTCCGCACCGCGCACTGATGAAGCAGGGCTTCGAGACACCCGACGGCAAGCGCGTGGATGTCGAGACGGCCTACAAGGACCCGAAGCACCCGTTCCGCGTGGCGGTCGTCTGTGCGATGTGGCTGACAGGTTTCGACGTGGAATGCCTGTCGACGCTGTACATCGACAAGCCGATGAAGGCGCACACGCTGATGCAGGCCATCGCCCGGGCCAACCGGCGCTTTCCGGGCAAGGATTTCGGCCTGGTGGTGGATTACAACGGCATGCTGGCGGCATTGCGCGCGGCCCTGGCGCAGTACGCACTCGGTGACGACGCCATGGGGTCGCCCGAGATCGTGGCACCGCTGCACGAACGCGTGGCAGCGCTGGATGACGCGATTGCCGAGGCAGAGCTGTTCTTGCGGGCACGGGGTTTCGAACCGAACCGCCTGACAGGCGCCAAGGGCTGGACGCGCATTGCGGCGCTGGCGGATGCCGTGGAGGCCATCAACGCGCCTGCCATCCTGCCGCCATCGACCAACACCGTTCCGGCGGCGTACGAATCGAGTAGCCCGCCAGCCGGTGCTGACCATTCGCGGCAGCGCTTCGAGATCCTGGCGCGCGCTATCTTCCTGCGATTCAAGGCGCTGGTGACAGAGCCAACGGTGCACCTCTATGCCGAGCGGCACGACAATATCGAGGCGATCTACAAGAAGCTGTCCGAGAAGCGCGATGACGCCGACATCTCCGAACTGCTGAAGGCGCTGCACCGCATCGTCAACGAGGCCATCCAGGCCGATGTGCCCGGCGCGGACCAGGCGCAAGGCCTGACGGTGGACCTGTCGCGCATCGACCTGGAGAAGCTTCGCGACGAGTTCGCCAAGAAGGTGAAGCACAAGGCAACGGCGATCGAGGACATCCGGCAACTCGTGGAGCGCAAGCTCGCGCTGCTGTTGGCCCAGAACCCCACGCGCATGGACTTCGAGGTCAAGTACCGCGAGATCGTGGCTGCCTACAACCTCGACAAGGACCGGACGACGATCGAGCAGATCTTCGCGCAGTTGATGGCGCTGTCGATGAGCATGGACGACGAGCAACGCCGCGCCGTGCGCGAGGGTCTCAGCGAAGGCGAACTCGCCATCTTCGACTTGATGCAGAAGACCACTCTGGCCGCTACCGAGCGAGAGCGCATCAAGCAATCCAGCCGGGAACTGCTGGCCGAATTGATGCGCATCATCGCGCCGCTGGACCAATGGACCGAGAAGGAGCAGACCCGGGCCGAGGTGGAAACCGTCATCCTCGACCAGGTCTTCATGCTGCCCGAGCCGCCGTACACGCCAGACGACAAGGACGCCATGGCAAAGATGCTGTACGAGCATGTGTGGCAGCAGAGCATGAGCGGCAGATTCGGCAACGATGCACCTCGCCAGTGATCCATCACTCTGCAATGCTGGGTGGCGCTCGGGCCAACGACGGCGTTGTTACGGCGACCCACCGACGCTTCAGAGCCTAGCCTTCAGGGCGCCAGAAACTCCGCCCCCGGCACGAAAGGCTTGTAGCCCTGCGCCTCGTACAGTTGCGCGGGCAGATAGGCCACCTGCCCCTGGAACACCATCACGGCGCGACGCAGGGTCGTGATGTCGGCGGCGGGGTCGCCGTCCACCAGCACCAGGTCGGCGGCGTAGCCGCGGGCGATGCGCCCGCGCGTGGCGCTCTCGCCGGCCACGCGCGCGCCGTTCCAGGTGCCGATGCGCAGGGCCTCCAGCGCCGGGATGCCCGCCTTCACGTACAGCGCGAGTTCACGGTGCAGGCCCAGGCCGGCCCAGCCGTCGGTGCCGGCCACCAGCGGCACGCCGGCACGGTGCAGGGCCAGCGTCATGTCCAGCATCCGCTGGTAGCTGCCGCGATAGGTCGTCAGCTTCTTGCCCTGCAGGTCGATCTCGGCCGCCTTCAGGCCCCGCTGCCACAACACGGGCAGGTTTGCGGCCACATCGGCGAGCGAAGGGTTCGGCTCGCCCTGCTTCTGCGTGAACATGGCCTCGAAGGTACCCAGTGTCGGGTCCACCACCGTGCCGCGCTCGCGCAGCAGGCGGATGAAGGCCCGGGCCTGCGGGCCTTCCAGATCCAGGCGCCCGCCGTCGGCGCCCACGCGCTCGAAGCGCATGAGCGTGCGCGTGTCGTCGCCGGGCCGCACGACGAAGTTCAGCATCACCTGGTTGATGTGGGTGATCTCGTCGTAGCCGGCGCGCACGGCCTCTTCGGCGCGCATGAAGGCGGGCACGTGGCCGCTGACGTGCATGCCCTGCGCATGGGCGCGCGCCGCGATGGGCTTCACCCAGGCGGGCTTGACCGAGCTGTACAGCTTGATGCTGCGAAAGCCGCGCGCGGCGTACCAGTCCACCGCCGCCAGCCCGGCCTCGACGCTGTCGACGACGAAGCCGTTGCGCGACGAGTAGGCACTCTTGCCCTCGATGAAGCCTGCGATGTGGATGGCCGGGCCGGCCAGCTCGCCGCGCGCCGTGCGCCGCTGCAGCCGCAGGATCTCCTCGTTCAGGTTCGCGGGGTCGCGAACACTGGTCACGCCGCCGGCCAGGTGCGCCAGCCCGCCCTCGGGCCACATGTGCGCGTGCATGTCCCACAGGCCGGGCAGCAGCGTGCGGCCGGCGCCTTCCACCACGCGGTCGGGCCGGGCCTTCAGGGCGCCGGGGGGCACCACGGCGCCGATGCGGCCGTCGAACAGCCAGACATCCGACGGCCCGCGCATGCGCGCCGCAGGCGCGTCGAACCAGCGCACGCTGCGGATCAGCGTGGCCCCTTCGATGGGCTGCGCCAGGCGGCGGCGCAGCTGCACGAGGCGCTCGTCCTGCGCCTGCAGCTGGCGCGTCAGCAGGGCCGGCACCAGCGACTCGTAACCCTTCTCGATGACCGCGAAACCCGGCCAGACGATGCCGAGCAACGCGTTGCTGCCGTCGTCGCGAATCCAGTAGTAATCGGGCTCGGTGCCGGCGCCGGTCACCACGGCCAGCGCCAGCGGCACGGGCCCGTCCGGGCCGGGGATCGTGAGCCGGATGCCGCGCTCGGTCTGCAGCTTCAGGCCGGCGATCGTGGGCAGGGCGGCATCGGGGCGGGACAGCAGCGCGCGCACCACGCGGTCGTGGTAGCCCAGCGTCGCGTCCAGCGGAATGAAGACGAAGTCGGCGGGCACGGGCTCGTCCCCGGAGTCGGCGTGACTCTGCCAGCGCGCGCGGCCGGCTTCGCGCCGGTAGGTCTCGCGAACCTCGGCGCCGTAGGTCGAGCGGCCGCTCATCTCGTACTGGACCGGGATGCCGTCGGGGCCGAGGCGGATGGTCTCGCGCTGGTCGGGGCCGCGGCCGTTGTCACGGTAGCTGAAGTCGGTGGTGATGCTGCCGTCAGGGGCCGTGTTCACCAGCAGGCGCCCGGCGGGTTCGCTCTGGATGAGCACCACGAATTCAGCCGCATGCGCGGCCACCGTGCCGGCCAGCAGCAGCAGTGCGGCCAGGGCCACGCGGATCATGCGCATCGGCGCCGCCTGCGGTGTGGCCGAGGCCGAGGCCAGGGTCGCGGTCACGGCTGCTGCGCCAGCAGTTTCTCCAGCGCCGGCCGCAAGGGGCCCAGGCGCTCTTCGAGCATGCGCTCGACCGTGTCGACGATCACCTGCGTCTGGCGCTCGATCTCGAGGTTGACGGTGTCACCCTCGACCTTGTCGCCGAAGGTCGTCATGCGCAGCGTCTCGGGGATGAGCCAGACCTCGAACCAGCCGCTGCCGCCGGGCTCGCGGCCGGCTTCGGCCACCGTGAGGCTGGCGCCGTTGACGGCGATGAAGCCCTTGGCAAAGACATAGCGCATCCAGGGCGCGGGCACCGCGAAGCGCAGCACGTGGTTGTTCTCGGGGCGGCGGATGGCGGCCACCGTGGCCTGCGCATCGACATGGCCGGACAGGATGTGGCCGCCGATCTCGACGCCCTCGCGGGCCGAGCGTTCCGCGTTGATGCGGCCGCCCTCGCGCAGGGCGCCCAGCGTGGTGAGCGCGAGCGTCTGCTGCATCACGTCGAAATCCGCGGTGTCGGGGCCGGGCAGCGCCGTCACCGTCAGGCAGGTGCCGTCGATGGCGACGCTGGCGCCGATTTCCAGGCCCGCGCAGAAACCCGCGGGGAACTGCAGCGTGAAGCTGCGCAGGCCGGGGCGGTCGCGGAGTGCGACCACGCGGGCGATGCCTTGAACGATGCCGGTGAACATGGCGCGGATTATCGACGGACATAGACTTGGTGCATGCGCCCACCGGGCCGCTACAGGGGCGAATGCCGGCGCCCGCAGCAAGAAGGTACGCCCATGACCCTGCCCCACTTCAGCCTGGCCAGCCCGCCGCCGGGCTTCATCGACAACCCCTACCCCGTGTATGCCGCGCTGCGCGCGCAGTCGCCGGTGCATGAGATGGCGCCCGGCTCCTTCCTGCTGACGCGCCATGCGGATGTCTCGGACGTCTACCGCAGCGCCGACGTCAGCAGCGACAAGCAGCGCGAGTTCGGCCCGAAGCTGGGCGTGGGCTCACCCATCCACGCGCACCACACCACCAGCCTGGTGTTCAACGACCCCCCGCTGCACACGCGCGTGCGCCGGCTCATGATGGGCGCGCTGAACCAGCGCGCCATCGCGCGCATGGAAGCCGGCGTGGTGCGCCTGGTGGACGACCTGCTGGACCGCATGGCCACGCTGCCCGCGCCGGACCTGATCGAGGACTTCGCGTCGCGCATCCCGGTGGAGGTGATCGGCAACCTGCTCGCCGTGCCGCATGCCGCGCGCGAGCCGCTGCGCGAGTGGTCGCTGGCCATCCTGTCGGCGCTGGAGCCCGCGCCCTCGCCTGCCGTGCTGGCACGCGCCAACGCCGCCACCACCGATTTCCTGGCCGCCCTGCGCACGCTGGTGGCGCAGCGCCGCGTCGAGCCGGGCGACCCCGACGTGGACGTACTCACGCGGCTGATCCAGGGCGAGATCGACGGCGAGCGCCTGAGCGAGGACGAGCTGCTGCACAACTGCATCTTCCTCCTCAATGCCGGCCACGAGACCACCAGCAACCTCATCGGCAACGGCATGCACGCGCTGATGACGCACCGCGAGCAGCTCGAGCGCCTGGCGGCGGAGCCCGCGCTGATGACGACCGCCGTCGAGGAACTGCTGCGCTTCGAGAGCCCGCTGCAGCTCAACAACCGGCTCACACTGGCGCCGATGACGCTGGGCGGCCGCGAGATTCCGGCGGGCAGCTTCCTGACGCTGGGCATCGGCGCGGCCAACCGCGACCCCGAAGCCTTCACGCAGCCCGACCGGCTCGACCTGGCCCGCAAGCCCAACCCGCACGTGGCCTTCGGGCACGGGGCGCATGCCTGCGCGGGCATGAACGTGGCGCGGCTGGAGGCCCGCATCGCGCTCGGCGGGCTGCTGGCGCGCTTCCCCGGCATCCGCCTGGAGGGTGCGCCGAAGCGCGACATGCGCGTGCGCTTCCGGGGTTTCAGCGGGATGCCGGTGGCCCTGCGCTGACTGGAACCGTTCAAGATGGAACCGTTCAAGAACCTGCTGAACGCGGCCCTGGTGGACCGCATGGCCGCCCACCTGCAGCGCGCCTGGCCCGGCTTCGATGCGCAGGCTTTCGCGGCCCAGGCCACGGCGGGGCTGGATGCGCTGGAGATGAAGGCCCGCGCGATGCAGCTGGCCGATGCGCTGGAGGCCACGCTGCCCGCCGATTTCGACCACGCCGCCACGGTGCTGGAAAGCGCGCTCGCGCCGGCCTGGCCCGGTGGCCGCCTGGGCAGCGATGACCCTTGCCGCGACGGCCTGGAAGGCTGGGCGCTGTGGCCCGCGGGCGAGTTCGTGGCGCGCCGCGGGTTGGGCCAGCCTGCGCGCGGCCTGCAGGCGCTGCACGCACTGACACAGCGCTTCAGCGCCGAGTTCGCGATCCGGCCGTTCATCGCCGCGCACCCGGCGCTGGCCTTCGACACGCTGCAGCGCTGGACGAACGACCCCAGTGCGCATGTGCGCAGACTGGTGAGCGAAGGCAGCCGCCCGCGCCTGCCCTGGGGCCTGCAGCTGAAGGCGCTGATCCGGGACCCGGCACCCACGCTGCCGCTGCTGCGTGCGCTGATGGACGACGACAGCGAGTACGTGCGCCGCAGCGTGGCCAACCACCTCAACGACATCGCCAAGGACCACCCGGCCGTGGTGACCGGCTGGGTGCGCGAGCACGCCCCGGGCGGCACCGGCACGCGCCTTGCGCTGCTGCGCCACGCCAGCCGGACGCTGGTCAAGCGCGGCGACCCGGCCATGCTGGACGCCTGGGGGCTGGGCAGCGCCCTGCAGGGGCAGGCGCGGCTGGCGCTGGCGCCGGCGTGCGTGCGCCTGGGCGAATCACTGGAACTGGACGTGACCCTGGTCTCGCACGCCCCGGGCGCGCAGAAGCTGGTGATCGACTACGCCGTGCATCACCTCAAGGCCGACGGCTCGCTGAGCCCCAAGGTGTTCAAGGGCTGGAACCTCGTGCTGGCGGCCGGCGAGACGCGGCGCCTGGCCAGACGGCATTCGATGCGGCCGGTGACGACCCGGCAATACCGCCCGGGCCGCCACGTGCTGGACCTGCGCGTCAATGGCCAGGTGCTGGCGGTCGCGGAGTTCGCGCTGGAGACGGACTGAACCGATTCGGCCGGTTCGCCCGCTAAAGCCGATTCAGCCGATTCAGCAGCTTCAGCCGGGCGGCCAGGCGGCTGCGTCGAAGCCGACCGTCAGCGCCGTTCCCCAGTCGACCACGGGCCGCTTGATCACGCTGGGCTGCGCCAGCATCAGGGCGCGGGCCGATGCGGCGTCGGTCACGGCCGCGCGGGTGGCGTCGTCGAGCTTGCGCCAGGTGGTGCCCTGCCGGTTCACCAGCCGCTCCCAGCCCAGCGCCGCGATCCAGCGGTCCAGGGCCTCGGGCGGCACGCCTGCCTTCTTGAAGTCGTGGAATGCGGCCTCGTGCCCCTGCGCCGCCAGCCACGCGCGGGCGCGCTTGACGGTGTCGCAGTTCGGAATGCCGTAGAGGACGATGGCCATGGGGAAGTCCGCGGGTCCGTGGGTCAGGGAGTCTGGTCGTCGAAGCTGTCGCACTGCGGGTCGGGCGCGAACGCGGCGCTGGTCACGCGGCCGGCGTCGGACACCGAAGCCTGGAACCACAGGCAGAAGGGTGAATCGAAACGCCAGGACCAGACCTGCCCGCCCTCGCGGCCGCCGGAGCGCACATCGCCCGCGCGGCCGAGCGTGCGCAGGAGCTGGTCGCGCGACATCCCGGTCAGGTCGCCCTGCACCCGCTCGAGGTTGCGCCAGTCCAGCACCTGGCGCCAGGCCAGCGCGCGGCCCTGGTCGTCCAGGTCGACCATCCAGGTCTCGCGGCCGGCGGGGCCGGTGGCGTATTCCAGGCGTGCGCCGGATGGCAGTGCGTAGCGGGCCGTCGGCGTGCCCCAGAGCTTGACCACCTCGGCTTCGGGCTGGCCGCCGCGCAGGGGTGTGATGCCGGGCCCGGCGCAGCCGCCCAGGAGTGCGGCCGACAGCGCGGCGGGCAGCACGGAACGCAGCACGACAGGCGACACGACACGAAACAGGATCGGCAGGCAGGAGGTGTACTTCATGGAAGGAGAATACGCCCGACGGCGCCTGCGCATTCCCATCGGGGTCACGGCAGCTGCGGCACGCGGGGATTCCGCGCATCCCGGCGCGGCCTGCAGGCCCATCGCCATAATCCGCCACGCCCATGCGCCTGCTCATCCTCGAAGACGACCCCCAGCTCGGTGACGCCCTGGCCACCGGCCTGCGCCAGCGTGGGCAGGCCGTGGACTGGTTCCAGGACGGCACCCAGGCCGACGCCGCCCTGACGGGCGCGCCCTACGACGCGATGGTGCTCGACCTGGGCCTGCCGGGCGCCGACGGCATGGTCTGGCTGCGCCGCTGGCGCGAGCGCGGGCTGACGCTGCCGGTGCTGGTGCTCACGGCGCGCGACGGCGTCGAGCAGCGCATCGCCGGCCTCGACGCCGGCGCCGACGACTACCTGATCAAACCCATCGCGATCGACGAGCTCTCGGCGCGGCTGCGCGCCATGCTGCGCCGCGCCTCGGGCCGCGCCCAGGCCGTCTGGACGCACGGCGAACTGCAGTACGACCCTGCAGCGAAGCAGGTGCACTGGCAGGGCCGCGCGGTGGACCTGACCGGCCGCGAACTCGCCCTGCTGGAAGCGCTGCTGATGCACCCGCAGCGGGTTCTGTCGAAGGCGCAGCTGCAGGAAAAGCTCTACGACTGGAGCGGCGGCGAGCCCGAGAGCAACACGCTCGAAGTGCACGTGCACCACCTGCGCCGAAAGATCCACGCGGGCGTGGTGCGCACCGTGCGCGGCGTGGGCTATGCGCTCGGCGCCGCCGACGCGGAACCGGCGGCATGAAGGTGCCGCAATGAGCCTGCAGCGCCGCCTGCTCATCTACCTGCTGCTGTGCGCGCCGGTGGTGTGGGGCGTGGCGCTGGTGGCCTCGGCCGACCGCGCCCGGCTGGAAGTCAACGAGCTCTTCGACACCGAGATCATCCGGCTCGCGCGTCAGGTGCAGGCCACGCTGGTGGGCGTCAGCAACCCGGGGCAGCCGATGGCCAGCACACCCCCGGGGGGCGAGGCCGACCTGCGCGATCTGGCCATCGCGGTCTGGAATGCCGAAGGCCGGCTGCTGCTGGTCGACCGCGAAGGTGTGAACCTGCCGCGCCAGCCCGATGCATCCGGCTTCGTCGACATGCCGCTGGACGGCGACACCTGGCGCGTCTACTACCTGCAGTCGCCACGCGGCGAATGGCTGGTGGCAGCCGGGCAGCGCGTGCACGAGCGCGAGGAGCTGGTACTGAACCTGCTGGGCAGCCAGCTGCTGCCCTGGCTGCTGGTGCTGCCGGTGCTGCTGGTGGCCATGGCCTGGGCCGTGCGGAAGGCGCTGGCGCCGGTGCGCGCTCTGACGGCCGAATTGCAGGGCCGCGGGCCCGACGACCTGCGCCCCGTGCCGGCCAGCCACGCGCCGGTCGAACTGCAGCCGATGGTGGGCGCGATGAACGGCCTGTTCGAACGCATCGGCGCCACGCTGGCACGCGAGCGCCGGTTCATGGCCGACGCCGCGCACGAACTGCGCACGCCCCTGGCCGTGCTGCGCGCGCAGTGGGATGTGCTGCAGCGCGCCACCGACGACACCGAACGCCGCCGCGCCGAAGCCCGCCTGTCGGCCGGCATGGACCGCATGGACCGGCTCGTGACGCAGATGCTGGCGCTGGCCCGCCTGGAAGCGACCGACCGGCTGCCGCAGGCCGCCCCGGTGGACTGGGCGCCTATCGTGGAGCAGGCGATGAGCGACGTGCTGCCGCTCGCCGAGCGCCGCCGCATCGATCTGGGCTGCGACTGGCCGCCCGAAGGCGAGGCGCCCTTCACGCTGCAGGGCGATGCCGGCCTGCTGGCCGTGCTGCTGCGCAACCTGCTCGACAACGCCGTGCGCTACGCGCCCGAGGGCAGCGCGGTGACGTTGCGTTTCGGCTCTTCAGGCCTGGCGGTGGAAAACGACGGCGAGCCGCTGCCCGCGGCCGAGCTGGCGCAGCTGGGCGAGCGCTTTCGCCGCGTCGACGGCCAGGCCGAGAGCGGCAGCGGCCTGGGGGTGTCCATCGTGCAGCGCATCGCGGCGCTGCATGGGCTGACGCTGCGCTACGGCGCGCGCTCGGACGGGCGCGGCGTCGTGGCCGAACTCAGTTCGACCTGATCTTCGCGAGCAGCGCCCGGATCTCCTCGCGCCGGCCGGTGTCGGCGATCTGCCGGCCCGGGCGCGGGGGCGCCTGGAGGGCACGCTCGAGGTAGGTCACGGCCTCGCCGAGGCGATCCGTCTCGACCAGGTATTCACCATAGAAGAAGTTAGGGTCGATGCCCTGCGGGTTGATCGCCAGCGCCTTCTGCAGCAGCTCCTTCGCCTTGGCCTTGTCGCCGAAGCCCAGCGGCCAGCCCGGAACCTTGTAGTACAGCACCCCGAGGCTGTTGTAGGCCGAGCCCTCGAGCGCCTTGGCGTCGATCTGCAGGGCCTGCTCGTACAGGCCCTTGGCCTGCTTGACGAGGCCCAGCGCGCCGAGGCCGCCCTTCTCACCCGCCCAGGAGCTGACGATGATGCCTTCCCAGACCAGCGGCTCGCTGCGGCCGGCAAAGCTTTCGCTGACCTTGTGGGCCTTGGTGGCGAGCACCTCGAAGCGCTTCTCGCGCTCGGCGGCGGGGGTCTGGTAGCGCACCACTTCCCAGTCGCGCTGCAGTTCGACGACGGCGTCGTCCACGGGCGCGGCAAGCGCGCTCGGGGCACCGAATGCGGCAAGTACGCTCAGTGCACACAGCGGGGCGAGGGCCAGTCTCGACAGGGTCTTGTTCATGTGGGGGCTCCGGGAACGATGGTTTCTAGGGGTGCGGCCGGCAGGCTGCGACGGTGCTTGACGAAGCTGCCGTCCA
This sequence comes from uncultured beta proteobacterium, assembly GCA_903938815.1. GTDB lineage: Bacteria > Pseudomonadota > Gammaproteobacteria > Burkholderiales > Burkholderiaceae_C > Rubrivivax. The sequence continues at coordinate 43,629 of CAJAES010000116.1, read as the reverse complement.
GCAGCGGGCCGAGAAGGCCGTTCAGACGCACGGCCAGGCGCTCGGGGAATCCGAGGAACCGCTCCGCGGCTTCGCTTTCGATCAGATCCAGCAGCGCGGCGGCGACGGTTTCGGGGCTGTCCATCGCCGTGCCGGTGGCGCGGTTGTAGGCCTCGACGGCGGCGCCGTTGAAACCGGTGCGCGTGCTGCGCGGGGCGAGGGTCTGCACCCGCACGGGGGTGTCGGCGAGTTCCCGGCGCAGCGCTTCGGCGAATCCGTGCAGCCCTGCCTTGCTGGCGCCGTAGACGCTGAAACCCGGCAGGCCGATGCGGCCCAGCGCCGAGCCGACAAAGACCACCTGCGCCTGCGGCTGGCGCAGCAATTGCGGCAGCAGGGCCTGCGTCAGGCGCATCGGCGCCAGCAGGTTGGCCTCCAGCACCGCCTGCATCTGCGCGGCCGGTGTGGCGGCCAGCGGGCCGAAGGCCGGGGCCCCGGCCGCATGCACCATCACATTGGCGCGCCATGCGCCGGCCGCAGCCGCCACGGCTGCAACACCGGCATCGGTGGTCAGGTCGGCCTGCACCCAGGGCATGCCGGCGGGCGCATCGCCACGGCCCACGCCCATCACGGCCGCACCCGCCGCGCCCAGCGCCTGCGCCATGGCTTGGCCGATGCCGCCGCTGGCGCCGGTCAGGAGCACGCGTGCCTGCGCGGCCTTCATGCGGGCACCGCCTCGGCTTGCGCAGCCACCTGGGGCAGCGGCAGGCCGCGGAAGACATCGCCATACAGACGGAAGAAGGCGCGTGCGGCGTGCACGATAGCGGCCTGGTCTTCCGGGTCGTCGATCTGGTCCATCAGCAGCGCGAAGTGCGCGGTGTGCTCCTGATCCAGCGTGCCGTGCGAGCGCAGGTAGCTGAAGGCGGAATCCGGCAGATGCAGCGGCTTCTGGATGGCGTCGGCGGCCAGCAGCGCGAGCGACACGCTCGTGCCCTCCAGCACATGCACCATGCCGAAGAACCCGAGCGGGTTGCCGCGCGCGATGGTGTCGTAGGCGTAGGCCACCATCACCTCGGTGGCGTGGCCCGGGGAGCCGCGGCGCACGGCCTCGGCGTCGGCGCCGCAGGCGGCGATGTCGTCGAGGATCCACTCGTCGTGGCCGGCTTCCTCCTCGATGTATTCGTCCAGCGCGCTCTCGAGCCAGGCGTGCCGTGCGGGCAGCGCGGCCTTCATGGCCTGCAGCAGCGGCACCGTGTGGCGCACGTGGTGAAAGGCCTCGCGCAGGAACGCGATGTAGCTGGGCAGCGAGACCTCGCCGCGCAGCGCGCCCTGGATGATGGGGGTTCCAAGCAGGCCCTGGCGGGCGCTGGCGGTCTCTTCGAGGAGTCGGGCGTGAAAGCTCATGTCGGGTTGCTCAGGCAAGGGTTGCGGTTTCCAGCGCGTCGGCGTGCAGTTGCGCGATCGCGCCGCGCTGGGGGCGGCCGTTGGCAGTGGCCAGGCCGCTGGCTGTGTCGAAGGCCGCGCGGCCGCGCGTCCAGCGGGCGATGCGGGCGTAGTCGGGAAGCGTTTCGTTCGCGGCGGCCACGGCGGCCTCGAGTCGATCGTCGGGCGCGTCGGGCTGCAGCGGCCACAGCACGGCGCTCAGCGCGGGCTGGCCCTCACCGAAGACCACCGCCTGCGCCACGGCCGGGTGGCCGCGCAGTGCGGTCTCCACCCATTCGGGCGAGACATTGCGGCCGTAGGACGTGATCAGCAGGTTCTTGCGGCGGCCCAGCACATGCACGAAGCCTTCTTCGTCGATGCGGCCCAGGTCGCCGGTGGGCCACCACTCGGGCACCTCGGCTGCGTCGCCCAGGTAGCCGCTGAAGAGGCTGCCGGAGATCTGCAGTTCACCGTCGTCCGACACGCGCATGCGCGCATGCGGCAGGACGCGGCCGGCGCTGCCCGGGCGTTGCGCGCCCGGCAGGTTCAGCGTCTGGACCGAGGCGCCCTCCGAGAGGCCGTAGCCTTCGCAGGCCGGTATGCCCAGCGCCTGCGCCGCCTGGATCAGCGGCGCACCGACGGCCGCGCCGCCCACGGCCACCAGCTTCAGGCAGGCAGGCGCGCGCTGGCCCGTCTGCATCAGGTGGCCGCACCAGGCGCGCAGCATCTGCGGCAGCAGGATCAGGCTGTGCGGCTGCAGCGCGTCGACGGCGGCCTGCAGGCGCGCGGCGTCGAAGCTCGACGAGCCACTCAGGCCGACCTGGCCCAGGGGCAGCGTGAGCAGGGTGGCGCCGTGCCGGCGCGGCGCCATCAGGCCGGCGATGTTCTCGAGCAGCACCGCGAACGGCAGCGCGTTCAGGTGCCGCTCGATGCCCAGCGGCGCCATCGCGGTGACGAGACCGTCCGCCACGGCATCGAGCGCGGCGCCCGACAGGCACACGCCCTTGGGCGTGCCCGTGGTGCCGGAGGTGAAGGTGATCTTCACGGTGCCGGCGGGCATTGGCACCGGCACGGCGGGCAGGCGGGCCTGCATCAGCGTCTCGCCGGCCACGGCCACGGGCGCCCAGGGCAGGCCGGGCCAGCGCGCGGCCAGCGGGGCGGCGGCCATCAGGGTGTCCACCCCTGCGGCCTGCAGCGCGTGCTGCATCTGCGCGGGCGTGAAGAAGAGCGGCAGCGGCACATGCACCACCGATTGCGCGCGGGCGGCCTCGTCGAGCACGACGAAGGCCGCGCCGTTGTCGAGGACGGTCGCCAGCACGCGTGTGCCGCCGGCACGCAGGGCGGCGCCGGCTTCGGCCACGGCCGCATCCAGATCAGCGGCGGACCACGCGCGGCGGCCGTCGCGCAGCGCCGGCCTCACGGTGCGGTCTTCCGGCGCGCGAGCATCTGCAGCGCGGCCTCGATGGGGCCGGCCAGCACCACCGGGCGGTGGTCGTAGTAGCTGCCCCAGCAGGCGGCTTCATCGCCGAGCACGCTCGGGTCGGCCACGCCCAGCGCCAGGGGCGCGATGCCCAGGCGCACGAAGAGCATGCGCAGTTCCTCGGTCAGCGTGCTGACCACCCACTGGAAGCCCTGCGCCGCGAGATGCGGGCCGAGCAGCAGGATGAGCCGCCGGCCCTCGCCGGCTCGGCCCGCCGCGAGGTGGCCCACCTCGACGATGCGGCCGCGCGCCGGGCGCGCGTCGCGCTCGTCGGCCAGCAGCGCGTCCACCGGCGCATGCAGGTAGCGCTCCAGGAACAGGGGCCCGGCGTCGGCCGCGCGGTAGCCGGCAGCGGCGACCAGTTCGCCGGCTTCGTCGTGCAGGCTCACCAGCACGGGCGCGAACTGGCGCACATCGGCGCCGTAGCGTTCGCGGTAGACGCCGCGGATGAATTCCTCGACGGCGGCACGGCCGGCATCGCCGGGGCGGTGCATGCGCAGGCGCGGGGCCGCGGCGGGCGTGGCGTGCTCGCGGGACGGGGAAATCGGATTCGTCGCTTCACGCGGCGGCAGGGACATGGCCAGCACTCGGTACTCCTGGAGACACCGCCCTGGGGGCAGGCTGATGGGATGGGACGGATCCTGGGCGTGGCCGATTAACCAGGCCTTAAGCCACCGGCGTCGGGGTGCGCGCCGAGCCGGTGAACACCGGGGGATTGATCGTTGTCAACGGAGATGGCCGTTGCGGGGCTTTTCATAGGCGGCGTGCCAATCGTGCCAACCGTGCCGACCATGCCGAAGCAGCGAACCAGGAGAAACGACGATGAAGACGGTGAAGATCCTCGGATCCGGGTGCTCCGACTGCAGGAAGCTGGAAGCCGCTGTGCGCGAAGCCGCCACGGCCGCCGGCATCGCTGCCAGCTTCCTGAAGGTCACCGACATGGACGCCATCCTCAGCTATGGCCTGCTGTCGACGCCCGGCCTCGTGATCGACGACAAGCTGGTCTGCAGCGGCCGCATCCCGACGCAGTCGGAACTGCGGCGCTGGCTGTCGGCCTGAACCAGGCGGCCGGGCTGGCGGGTCGGCAGACGGCAGGGCCAGGCAGCGACACTCCGCCGCGGCGCGGCTGTCACCGAACCGTCACGGTACCGATCTATCCTTCGACTTTCATCGAAACATGAAAGCCGCAAGGCGGAACGGGGTGGTCATGAGGGTCGGCATCAACGGAATGGGGCGCATCGGCCGCCTGGCGCTGCGTGCGGCCCTGGGCGCCGCGCATCGGCCCGCGGACGACCCGCGCGGCGGCAACCGGCTGGAGGTGGTGCACCTCAACGAACTCAAGGGCGGCGCGGCCGCCACGGCCCACCTGCTGGCGTTCGACAGCGTGCAGGGCCGCTGGCGCGCCGACATCGCCGCCGAGGGCGAGGACCGCATCCGCATCGACGGGCACGAACTGTCGTTCTCGTCGCACGCCACGGCCGCCGAGATTCCCTGGGGCGATCTCGGCGTCGAGGTGGTTCTGGAATGCACAGGCAAGTTCCTGACGCCGCAGACGCTGCAGGGCCACCTCGACCGCGGCGCGAAGCGCGTGATCGTTGCCGCGCCGGTGAAGGTGGGCGGCGTGCTGAACATCGTCGTCGGCGTCAACGAGCACCTCTACGCGCCCGCGCAGCACCGCATCGTCACGGCGGCGTCGTGCACCACCAACTGCCTGGCGCCGGTGGTGAAGGTGATCCACGAAGCCCTCGGCATCCGCCACGGCCAGATCACCACCATCCACGACCCGACCAACACCAACCTGATCGTGGACGCGCCGCACAAGGACCTGCGCCGCGCCCGCAGCGCGATGCTCAGCCTGGCGCCCACCACCACCGGCAGCGCCACCGCCATCGCGCTGATCTACCCCGAGCTGAAGGGCAAGCTCGACGGCCACGCGGTGCGCGCGCCGGTGCTCAACGCCTCGCTGACGGACTGCGTGTTCGAACTGAAGCACGCCACCACGGCGGCCGAGGTGAACGCGCTCTTCACGGCCGCGGCGCGCGGCGCGCTGGCGGGCATCCTCGGGGTGGAGGAACGCCCGCTCGTGAGCGCAGACTACGCGGGCGACACGCGCAGCGCCATCGTCGATGCGCTCTCCACGCTGGTGACCGACGGCACGCTGCTGAAGGTCTACGCCTGGTACGACAACGAGATGGGCTACGCCTGCCGCATGGTCGACCTGGCGTGCCACATGCACGCGCAGGGCCTGTAAGGCCATGACTGCCGACCGCAGCCGCGATAGTGCCCGCAGTGTTGATGGCGGGCCTGGCGCCGGGTCCGGAATCGCCACTGCGGGCGCCTCCAGCGGCACGCGCAACTACGCCATCGTCACGGCCGCCTACTGGGGCTTCACGCTCACCGACGGCGCGCTGCGCATGCTGGTGCTGCTGCACTTCTACCGGCTCGGCTATTCGCCCTTCACGCTCGCCTTCCTGTTCCTGCTGTACGAGGCGGCGGGCATCGCGGCCAACCTCATCGGCGGCTGGCTGGCCACGCGCTACGGCATCCAGCGCATGCTGGTCGTGGGGCTGATCACGCAGATCACGGGCTTCCTGCTGCTGTCGGCACTCTCGCCGCAGTGGACGGCCGTGATGTCGGTTGCGTGGGTGGTGCTGGCGCAGGGCGTATGCGGCGTCGCGAAGGACCTCACCAAGACGGCCAGCAAGTCGGCCATCAAGCTGACGGCGGGCACAGCCTCGGGCCAGCTCTTCAAGTGGGTGGCCTTCTTCACCGGCAGCAAGAACGCGATGAAGGGCGTGGGCTTCTTCCTCGGCGGCCTGCTGCTGCAGACGCTCGGGTTCCGCGTCTCGCTGTGGACGATGGCGGCCCTGCTGGCGATCGTGCTGGTCGGCGTGCTGGCCTTCGTGCCGCCGCTGATGGGCAAGGCGAAGGCGTCGAAGTCGGCGAAGGAACTGTTCGCCAAGAACCGCGGCATCAACGGGCTGGCGGCCGCGCGCGTGGCGCTCTTCGGAGCGCGCGACGTGTGGTTCGTCGTCGGCGTGCCGGTGTTCCTGTACTCGGCGGGCTGGAACTTCACCATGGTGGGCGGCTTCCTGGCGCTGTGGACCATCGGCTACGGCGTGGTGCAGGGCCTCGCGCCCCGGCTGGTGCGCCGCAGCGACGACGGCCTGAGCACCGAGGTGCCGGCCGCGCGAGCGTGGTCGGCCGCACTGGCGCTGGTGCCCATGGTGCTGGCCGGCCTGGTGCTGGCGCAGGTGCCGCACCTGGAGTGGGTGGTGGTGGGCGGCCTCGCGGTGTTCGGCTTCGCGTTCGCCGTCAACTCCTCGGTGCACTCGTACCTGATCCTGGCCTACGCCGGCAGCGAGAAGGCCGCCGAGGACGTCGGCTTCTACTACGCCGCGAACGCGCTGGGCCGTTTCATCGGAACCTTGCTGTCGGGCCTGCTGTACCAGGGCTGGGGCCTTCCGGGCGCGCTCACAGGCTCGGCCGTGATGCTGGTGCTGTGCTGGGTCGTCACGCTGTCCCTGCCGACTCAGCGTGCCGCCGCCCTGCCCGCCACGCCTGCCAAGCCCGACTGAAGGAGCCGCCATGGACGAGACCGCCGCCGTCGCCGCGCTGGCCGCACTGGCCCAGGGCATGCGCCTGCGCGTGTTCCGCGCGCTCGTGGGCGCCGGGCCGCAGGGGCTGACGCCGGGCGCGCTCTCGGCCACGCTGGACGTGCCGGCGTCCACGCTGTCCTTCCACCTGAAGGAACTGGCGCAGGCCGGCCTCGTCTCGCAGCAGCGCGACGGCCGGCACCTCATCTACCGGCCCGAACTGGCGCGCATGAACGAGCTGCTGGGCTATCTCACGGCGCATTGCTGCGAGGGCCGGCCCTGCGAGGTCGCGCCGGTCGCCATCGGCTGCGCCCGCTGCTGATCGGACACGGAGGGCACGCAACCCGCCGGAGACTCGATGTCCGCCGGATGCATCCACCGGGCACGGAAGTTCCCTGCAGGACACTTCGGCGTCAGCCAGCGACGTATCCCTCTCGCCCACAATCGGTCGCATGGGAATCTTCGAGCGCTACCTGACCGTCTGGGTGGGCCTGGGCATCGTGGCCGGTGTCGGGCTCGGGCTGTGGCTGCCCGGGGTGTTCCAGGCCGTGTCCGGGATGGAGTTCGCGCACGTCAACCTCGTGGTCGCCGTCTTCATCTGGGTGATGATCTACCCGATGATGATCCAGATCGACTTCGCGTCGATCAGGGATGTGGGGCGTCGGCCGCGCGGCCTGGTGCTGACGCTGGTCATCAACTGGCTGGTGAAGCCCTTCACGATGGCGGCGCTGGCGGTGCTGTTCTTCGAGCACGTGTTCGCGCCCTGGGTCGACCCGGCCTCGGCCAGCGAGTACATCGCCGGCATGATCCTGCTGGGCGTGGCGCCCTGCACCGCCATGGTCTTCGTGTGGAGCCAGCTGGTGAAGGGCGACGCCGCCTACACGCTGGTGCAGGTGTCGGTGAACGACCTGATCATGGTCTTCGCGTTCGCGCCCATCGCGGCCTTCCTGCTCGGGGTCACCGACGTGGCCGTTCCCTGGCAGACGCTGGTGCTGTCCACCGTGCTCTACGTGGTGCTGCCGCTGGTGGCCGGCGTGCTCACGCGGCAGGCTTGGCTGAAGGCCGGCGGCGCCCGGCGCGTGGCGCAGGGCGTGGCGGCCCTGAAGCCGTGGTCGGTGGTCGGGCTCATCGCCACCGTGGTGCTGCTGTTCGGCTTTCAGGCGAAGACGCTGATCGATCAGCCGCTGGTGATCCTGCTGATCGCCGTGCCGCTGGTGCTGCAGAGCTACGGCATCTTCGCGATCTCGTTCGCGGCGGCGTGGAAGCTCAAGCTGCCGCACGACATCGCGGCGCCGGCCTGCCTGATCGGCACATCCAACTTCTTCGAACTGGCGGTGGCGGTGGCCATCTCGCTCTTCGGGCTGAACTCGGGCGCGGCGCTGGCCACCGTGGTGGGCGTGCTGGTGGAAGTGCCGGTGATGCTGTCGCTGGTGGCGATAGCGAACCGCACGCGGAACTGGTTTCCGGCCTGAGCCTGAGCCTGAGCCTGAGCCTGAGCCCGAGCGTTCGCGTGCGCGTGCGCGCCGGCACGCGACCCGGCCGGGAACAGGCTCAGTCTCGCGCGCCGGTGCCGGTGCCGGTGCCGATGGCGTTGCTGGTGCTGGTGAGCGCACGCAGCGCGGCAACGCCCACCGGCGGCTCGGGCACCCAGGGCACCACGTAGGCCCGTCGCGCCAGGGAACCCGAAACGCGCGACATCTGCGCACGCTCCCCGGCCAGGCGCGCGAACAGCAGGGGGTCGGTCGTACCGCTGGCCGCGAGGCTGCGGTTGACGACCCAGGCGAAGGGCTCGATGCTCGCCCGGCGCAGATCGTCCTGCAGGCCGGCGGCCTCCGAGACGGGCGTGATCTCGGGCAGCGTCACCAGCACGATGCGGGTGTAGTCGGGGTCCTGCAGGCGCATCAGCGGCGTGACGAAGCGCCCGGCCGCGGCCCCGCCCTCGAACTCGCGCGACATCTGCCGGTGGTACGCGCCGGTGGCGTCCATCAGCAGCAGGGTGTGCCCGGTGGGCGCGGTGTCGAGCACGACGAACGCGCTGCGCGCCTCGCCCACGGTGCGCGCGAACGCATGGAACACGGCGACCTCCTCGGTGCAGGGCGAACGCAGGTCCTCCAGCAGCAGGGCCCGGCCGGCGTCGTCGAGCTCGCGGCCACGGCTGGCCATGACCTTGTCGATGTAGCGCTGCGTCTCGGCGGCCGGGTCGATGCGGGCCACCTGCAGGCCCGGCAGGCTGCCGTCGAGCGTGGCGGCCAGGTGCGCGGCGGGGTCGGTGGTGGACAGGTGCACGGTCTTGCCGCGTTCGGCCAGGGCCACCGCCAGAGCGGCCGCGATGGTCGTCTTGCCGACCCCGCCCTTGCCCATGACCATCACGAGGCCCCGGTCCTTCAGGGCCAGTTCGTCGGCCAGCGCCTGCAGTGACTGCGGCGAGTGCGGAGCCTGCAGGCCGGCGGACGCGATGACGGGCGACGCCAGCGGCTGCGTTGCATCGCCCGGCGCCGATGTCGATGTCGATGTCGATGCCTCGGAGGTCGAGGCCGAGGGCGAAGCGGTGATCACGGCAGCATCGTCAGCCTGCGCCGCTGCGACCGCCGGCCGCAGCAGTGCGCGCAATGCCGGCAGGCCCACCATGTCGAACGGCCGCAGGGGCACGCGGTCCTGCGGCAGGCCGGCCAGCGCGGCGGGGAGTGCGGCCAGCGCCTGGTCGCCCAGCGCCTGCAAGGCCGCGGCCACCCGGTCATCGGGCACCGAGGCGCGGAAGACCGCATTGACCACCAGGTGCTGGTTGGCCAGGCCGAGCGAGCGCAGTTCCCCGGCCGTGCGAGCGGCCTCGCGCAGGGCGCCGCGGTCGGCCCGCGTGACCAGCACGATGGCGGTCAGGCCCGCATCGGCCAGCGCCCCCAGGCCCGCCCTGAAGCGCTCCTCGCGCATCTTCAGGCCCGAGTGGGGGCCCAGGCACGAGGCGCCCCGGTCGTTGCCCTGCAGGAAGCCCGTCCAGGCCTTGGGCAGGCTCAGCAGGCGCAGCGTGTGCCCCGTCGGCGCGGTGTCGAAGACCACGTGCTCGTAGCGCGCGGCATCGCCGGCCAGCAGGCCGATGAATTCGTCGAAGGCCGCGATCTCGGTCGTGCAGGCGCCGGAGAGCTGCTCGCGCACCACGCCCCGCTCGGCGTCGGTGGTGCCGGCCGGCATCTGCTCGATCACGCGGACGCGGTAGGCGTCGGCGGCGGCTTCGGGGTCGATGTTCATCGCCTCCAGGCCGGGCGCGCCGGGCACGGCACGGGGCTGATCCGACAAGGCCAGGCCGAGCATCTCGTCGAGGTTCGAGGCCGGGTCGGTGCTCACCAGCAGGACACGGCGTCCGGCATCGGCCAGGGTCAGCGCGCACGCGCAGGCGAGCGAGGTCTTGCCGACGCCGCCCTTGCCGGTGAAGAACAGGAAACGCGGCGCCTGACGGAGCAGGGCCAGCGGGGAATCGATGGCGATGTTCACTTGGCGCCCTCGCTGATCCAGCGGACAAGCCGTTCGGCCACCTCGGGGCTCAGCCTCTCGTGGGCGTCGATGTGGCTGAAGATGGAGCCGTCACGCAGCTTGTCGGCGAGCTTCTTCTGCGAAGCAGCGTCCTGGCCTGCGGGCGCATAGGTGCGGGCCAGATCGGCGAAGGTGGGGGCCTTCTTGCGGGGCGGGTTGCCGTGGCAGTTGTAGCAGCCCAGGTCCGAGGCCAGGGCCTGGCTGGCGACGGCGGCGCCCGGCGCGAAGCAGCACGCGAGGGCCACGATCAGGAAACTGAGGTGCAGCGTCACGGGCGGTTCTCCTGGGGGGCGGGATCGCTGAACACCGGCGCGAAGCCCCCGCCCGGTGTCCTGAAGTTGGTGGTCTGCCCCTGGTACACGCGCGCGGCCACCCATTGCGTTTCACCGGCGTAGGCATAGGCGCGCAGATCGAACTTCATCGGCTGCTGCGCGTCGCGGGCCGTCTCGATCATGCGCTCACCGGGCTGCACGATGGCCTGCGCCACGTAGTCGCCGGCCAGGATGTCCTGCCAGACGCGCCGGGTGATCTTGTCGCCGCGGTAGGCGGCGCGGCTGCCGAAGCCCGCCACGGGCTTGAAGAAGAGGCCCCGGCGGGCCGCCCACAGGCGCTCGCCATCGGCGGGATCCACCACCTCGGTGTGCGGCACGGCGTCCAGCAGGATCTGGCGGGTGGCCTCGGGCACGCCCAGGGCCTGCATCCGGGCCACGTCGCAGAAGACGGCGAGGTGGCGCTTGTCGGCATACAGCGCGTGCGCCTGGGGGTGCGGGGTCAGCACCACGCCCTGCTGCTCGTGGGCCTCGCGCAGGGCCGCGCTGGCGGGCTGATCGAGGTAGAAATCCGTGAGCCGGTTGTAGACGAGATCGATGGCCAGGTCACCGTGCCACAGCGCGCCGCCGCGCCACTGGAGATCGGCCGGGTCGGCCACGACGGCCTGCAGGCCGTGCCGCGCGAACAGGCTCTCGAAGAGCAGGAACTCCGGGTACAGGTACTGCTGCGAAGGCGCTTCGTCGACGATGGCGATGCTGCGCAGCGGCCGCGAACGGCCGGCCAGCCGCCACTCTTCCAGGAACATGCGCACCATGCCTTCCTCGAACGCCCGCACGCCCGCCAGCGCGGGCAGCAGCGTGTCCATCGCTGGGCAGCAGCTGCGCTGCGCGCGCGCCAGCACCGCGTTGAGCATCGCGCCGCCGGCGTTGGTATTGATCTCGATGAGGCCCAGCCGGCCCTCGGCGAGGTGGAAGTCGAAGCCGAAGAACACCCCGCGCGCGCCCTGAGGGCTCAAGCGGGCGATGGCCGGCGCCGTCGCCAGGGCATGCTCGCGCCAGGCCGGCAGCGCCACCACCGATTCGACGGCGCGAACCACCTCCGCCATGCGCCGCAGGTGCGGTGCCGCCACGAACACGGGCTGCGCCGAGAACACCGACGGACAGCGCTCCTGCAGCAGTGCCGACAGGCCCGGGTGCGCCGGGTCGGCGTCGAGTGCCCGCGCCAGCGCGTCGCGGTCGAGGCTGAAGCAGAAGCACTCGCGATTCAGGGTCTCCGAGGTGTTCACTCGCGCTCCAGTTCCAGGTAGGTGCGGCTGGCGTTGCCCGGCATCAGATCGGCCGCATTGAGCAGCCGCATGAAGGGCGCCGTATCGAAGGACTTCACGGCCGCGCTCACGTCGGTTCCATCGTCGACGGCCTTCTTCATGTGCGCCCGCAGCGCCATCAGGTAGGCCTGCGTGTCGGCCTTCGCGGTGGCCAGATCCGTGACCCGGCCGTGGCCGGGCACCAGCACCGCGGGCCGCAGCGGCTCGATGGCCGCGAAGCTGTCGAGCCAGCGCTTCGTGTTGCTCACGGGAATGACGCCGAGCATGCGGTCCACGTAGACCACATCGCCGGTGAAGAGCAGCTTCTTCTGCGGCAGCCACACCATCATGTCGCCGGGCGTGTGCGCGCCGCCGCGATGCTTCAGCTCGAGAACGACGCCGCCGAACTCGAGCCGCTCGTCAGGCGCGCTGACCCAGCGCGTGGGCAGCGAGGGCACGGTGCCGTCCGCGCGTTCCTTCAGCACGGCGCGCAGGGCTTGCAGGTGGTCGTTGCCGCGGTTGTCCATGTCGGCCCGCCCCGCGGCATGGGCGATGGTCTCGGCGCCCTGGGACTGGAAGTAGCCGTTGCCGAGCCAGCGATGGTCCTGCCCGCCGGTGTTGATGACCCAGCGGATGGGCTGCGGCGTCACGCGGCGCGCGGCCTCGGCAATCTGGCGCGCGCTCTGGTGCGTGGCGCCGCTGTCGATCAGCACCGCGCCGGCAGGCGTGACGACGAGGCCGATGTTGGCGTTCAGGCCCTCGTTGTCGACGCTGCGCGCGCCGGTGTCGCCCACGTGCGCGTAGACGCCGTCGGCCACGGGGCGGAAGTCGACCGTGACGGCCCCGGCCGCTGTCACGGCCATCATGGTCATCACGGCCATCATGGGCATCACGGGCATCACGGACAGACGGATCGGCTGGGTGAACCAGCGGCGCACGGACGTTCTCATGAGGGGGTCCTTGTCGAAGCGGTCGATGAAGTGCCGGCTTGCCCAGGGCCAGGCGCAGGGCTGGACGCAGAGCCGGAAGCTGGGCCAGCACCACGCACCAGAAGCAGTGCCGCGAAGGCCAGGAGCCCGAGCGCCGCCGACAGCAGCATCGCGCCTGCACCCCAGCCGTCCAGCGCCAGGCCGAAGAGAAACGGCGCCAGGGCCTGCGCCACGCGCGCCGGCATGAGCAGCCAGCCCTGGCGCGCGCCGTAGCCCTGGGGGCCGAAGAGCACCAGGGGCAGCGTGCCCTTGGCGATGGTGAGGATGCCGTTGCCGGCGCCGTGCAGCAGCGCGAACAACGGCGCGAGCGGCGTGCCCAGGCCCAGCAACGCCAGCACGCCGACGGGATGCGCCAGCGCTGCCAGCCGCGCCGACAGCAGCGGGTGCACGTGCCGCAGGAAGCCGAACTCGAACAGCCGGCCCGCCACCTGGGCCGGCCCGATCAGCGCGCCCACCGCCACCGCTGTGGCCAGCGAAGCGCCGGCCTCCTGCAGCATGCGCGGAAAGTGCGTGGCCATCGCCGTGCTGACGAACCACGTGACCGCGAACACGAACGCGAGCAGGGCGGTCGTCCAACGGGCGGTTGGCGCGGCGGCGGGTGTGTGTGCAGATGAAGAGGCAGATGCAGATGCAGATCCGGATCCAGATGCGGATGCGGATGCGGCGTTGTCGACCGGAACCGCTGGCCGCGCGGCATCGGCCGACCCGGACGCGACAGCGACAGCAGGCACGCCTGCACCTGCACCTGCACCTGCACCTGCACCCGCACCTGCACCTGCGCCGACACCAGCGCCCGCCACGGCGGCGCGAGGCAGCCAGGCGTTCAGGGGCAAGCCCAGCAGCAGGTGCAGGCCGGCCCAGGACAGACAGGCGCCGCGCCAGCCCACCTGCGTCTCCATCCACGCCGACAGAGGCCAACCCACGGTGCTGGCAAAGCCCGCCAGCAGCGTGATGCCGGTGATGGTGTTGCGGGCATCGTGGCCGTACAGCCGCACCAGCGTGGCGAATGCGGCCTCGTACAGGCCCGAGCCCATGGCCAGGCCGATGAGCACCCACGCCAGGAACAGCGTCGCAGGGCCCTGTGCACAGGCCAGCGCCACCAGGCCGGCGGCGAACATCACGCTGGTGGCCATCAATACCGGGCGGCCGCCACGGCGGTCGATCGTCCGGCCTGCCAGCGGCCCGACCAGGGCCGAGACGATCAAGGCCAGCGAGAAGGCGGCGAAGACCGTGGGGACCGGAACGCCCAGATCGCGCGCCATCGGCGCGGCCAGGATAGCGGGCAGATAGAAGGTGGAGGCCCAGGCCAGCGTCTGCGCGGTGCCCAGCGCCGCGACGGTTCCGGTGCGGTGTGGCAGGCGCATCTCAGAGCGCCCCGACCAGCCGCTTGAGCAAATCGAGCCGGGCCGGGTTCACGCAGTAGCAGGTGCGCTGCTCCTCGGCCGCACCCAGCACGAGGCCGGCATCCCTGAGCACCTTCACATGCTGAGAGGTGGTGGAGGCCGCGAGACCGGTCACGTCAGACAGGTTGCCGAAATAGCAACTGCCCTGGCGCGCCAGGTGCTGCAGCAGACGGATGCGGGCCGGGTGGGCCAGCGCCTTCAGCAGCGCGGCCAGTTCGTCGGCGTCGAGTTCGGGGGCGGCGGGGGCGCAACGGGCTCTGCCCAAGGGGATCCTTCGTATTTCGTAGAATTACGAAGAATGTTGACGGCTCCGCGCGTGCCCGTCAAGGCGCGTGGCCACTCGGGCACTCACGGCCTGGGCGCCGGCATCTCCATGCGGTCCATCATCATCTGCATCATCGAGTGCATCATCTGCATGCGCTTTTCCATCATCTGGTGATGGCCGCCCATGCCCTTCATGCCAGCGCCCATGCCGCCGCCCGGACCGGCGCCGGTGCCGGTGCCGGTGCCGGGACCAGAACTAGCACCGGGACCGGCGCCAGGACCTGAACCGGGGCCAGGACCGGCGCCCATGCCCATGCCCTGCATTCCGCCCATCATGACCATGCCCTCGCGCATGAGCTTGCGGTGCTCGTCCATCAACGCCTGACGCTCCTCCGGCGTCCGCGCGCGCGCCATCTTCTCGTGCATCTCGCGCATGGCCTTCATGTGCGTGTCCATCCTGGCCATGTGGTCGCCCATGCCGGCGCCCATGCCCATGTCCATGCCCGCGCCGGGCGCGCCGGCGGCCTGGTGCGCCGAGTGATCGACGGGCGCCTGGGCGCAGCCCGCGAGTGCCACGAGTGCAATGAGGCCGAAGGCGGCGTGTGTGAGGCTGATGCGTGTGTTCATCGCGAACTCCTGACCCGCAGGTTGCGGGTCGAAATTCATTCTGCGCCCCGGGTGTGCGGGCCGGCATTGAGGCAGGTCAAGGGGGCCCTGGCTCACGAACCACCCCGCCTGCGCCTCACGGTTGATGCGCGTGAGGTGCTCGGGACGAGCCCGGTTCAGTGCCGATGCACGTGATGCGCATCCGGCACGTGCGGGTGCGCGTGCTGCATCGGGTCGTGCCGATGCCAGTGGCTGTGAGCGCCTGCTGGCGGCACCGCGTGCGCATGCAGGTGGTGCCCGTCGTCGTGGGTATGCGCGTGCTCGTGCGCCAGCGCCTCATGGGCGTGTTGGTGTTCGTGGCGTTCTGCCAGATGCAGCAGGACGCCGCAGACCATCAGGAATCCGCCCAGCAGCATCAGCCAGGAGGCCGAGCGATCGCCCAGCGCGAACGCACCCAGCGCGCCGATGAAGGGTGCGAAGGCGAAGACCGAGCCCGTGCGGCCGGCGCCGAACGCGCGCTGGGCCAGCAGGTAGAACCTCAGGCTCAGGCCGTAGCCCGTGGCGCCTACGGCCAGCAAGGCCGCAGCGGCGGGCCACCCGGGCATGGGCTCGCCGGCCGCGATCGCGACGAGCAGCGTGGCTGTCGTGCCCAGCGCCGCCTTGGCGAGCACCACCTGGCCGGGGTCGCGGTCGGCCACGCCGCGCGACAAGGTGTTGTCGACACCCCAGGCCACCGTGGCGGCCAGCACCGCCAGCAGGCCCAGCAACTGCACCTGGCCCGCCAGGCCCTGCTCCAGCACCAGGGCCACCCCGCCTGCGAGCAGCAGCAGCACGGCGGCGATGACGCGGCGGTCCAGCGTCTCGCCGTACCAGCGCCAGGCGAGGATGGCAGTGAACACGGCCTCGAGCGTCAGCATCAGCGACGCGCTGGAACCGCTGGTGCGCTGCAGGCCCCAGGCCAGCGCCACGGGCCCGATCACCGCGCCCATGGCGGCCATGCCGAGCAGCCGGGGCGCATCGCCGCGGCGCAGCTGCGCCTCGCGGGCCGGCGGTCGGCGCAGCGCCCAGGCCACGGCTGCGGCACCTGCATACAGAAGCGCCGCCGTGGTGAACGGCCCGAGACCCGCGCCGAAGCGCTGCACCAGAGGCGTGCTCAGCCCGAACAGTGCGGCGGCGAGCAGCGCAAGCAGGCTGCCCTGGAGGGCGGGGGAGGTTTGAAGGCTCGACATGGCTCACAGTGTCCGCGATGGGGCCGACAAGGCTCGAAGCGGGCCGCCCGGCGTATGCACGGGGGATTGGCACGCCACAAGGACGAGCGGCGCGCTACAAGGGCAAGTGGCACGCCACAGGGACAAGTGCCACGCCACAGGGACAAACGGCACGCCACAAGGACAGAAGGCCCACGCAATGCTGCGTGAGCCTTCTGAAATATTGGTGGGCCCTGCAAGATTCGAACTTGCGACCAACGGATTAAGAGTCCGCTGCTCTACCAACTGAGCTAAGAGCCCGGAGCTGTCTTGCCGGAAACGTACCCGGAAAACATCCTCGGAAACCGCGCATTGTAGCGGTTTTGGTGGGTCGTGCGTGACTCGAACACGCGACCAACGGATTAAAAGTCCGCTGCTCTACCGACTGAGCTAACGACCCGCCTTCAAACAACCCAGCATTATAGGGCCCGCGCGAGCGCTGTCTCGATGGCCGTTGCAGCGGCCGTCATGCCGAAGGTCGCGGTCACCGTGACGCTCGAGCCATAGCCGCTGCAGTTGAGCGTGCCGTCGACCGCACAGTCGTCGCCCTGCGGGGCCGCCACGCTCTCGCGCGAGAAGACGCAGCGCAGCCCGATGGGGCCGCTGCGCGGTGCTGCGTGGTCGCGCCGCAGGCGCTGGCGCAGGCTGGCCAGCAGGGGGTCGTGCGTGGCGGTGGCGAGGTCGTCCACCTCCACCCGATGGGGCAGCCGCTTGCCGCCAGCGGCACCCACGCAAACCACCGGCGTGCCGCTGCCCAGGCCCCAGGCCGCGAGGGCCAGCTTGGCGCGGGACTGATCGCAGGCATCGATGAGGACGTCCACCGGGCCGGGCAGCAGCTGCGGCCAGGTCTCGGGCTCGACGAAGGCCTCGACCGCCTGCACCACGCAGCCCGGGTGGATGAGCGCGATGCGCTCCTGCAGCGCCAGCACCTTGGCCTGCCCGACCGTGGGCGACACCGCCTGGACCTGACGGTTGATGTTGGACTCCGACACATGGTCGAGATCGATCAGCACCAGCCGCGCGACGCCGCTGCGCGCCAGGGCCTCGGCCGCCCATGAGCCGACGCCGCCCACGCCTACCACGCACACCGCGAGGCCGCGCAGACGCGCATAGGCCGCCTCGCCATACAACCGGCGCAGGCCGCCGAAACGGCGCTCGAGATCGGCATCGTCGTCGGGCAGGCCAGCGAGGTCTTCGCCGCCCATCAGGCCATGCGCTCCAGGCGCCAGGTCTGGTAGCGCAGCGCCAGCATCGCGCCGCCCACGATGCCGGCCACGGCGATGAAACTGCCGAGCGACAGTGTCGACAGGCCCGACAGGCCCTGCCCCACCGTGCAGCCGAAGGCGGTGACGCCCCCGATGCCCATCAGCACCGCGCCCACCACATGGTTGGCGGTGTCCTCGGTGCTGGCGAAGCCCTCCCAGCGAAAGTTGCCGGTGGCCAGCGCGACGACGGCCGAACCGACGACGACGCCGATCACGCTGGCGATGCCGTAGGTGAGCACCTTGCTGCTGTCGCTGAACAGAATGAACCAGTCGATCGTGTAGGCGATGGGCGCCACGAAGGTGAACGACTCCATGCTGCGCGTGCTGGTGGCGAGAAAGGACTCTTCCAATGTCACCGGGTGCTCGGACAGATGGCCCAGAACGCCCGAGACCCACCAGGCGGCCACGATGACGGCGCCGATGCCGATGCCGCCCAGCAGCGTATCGGCCGAGCGCCCCTCGGGCCGGTACAGCACCCAGCCGACGAGCCCGAAGCCGAGGCCGCCGCCCAGCAGCAGCACGGCCGTGGCGCGTGGCAGGCCGGCGTAGTGGCTCAGCAGTGTGGGCAGGTCCTGCGCCACCGGCAACTGCAGCATCACGGTGTCCACCGTGGCCACGCGCCACACGGCGGTGAGGCCGCGCAGCGTGGCATACGAGGCGATGCCCAGCACGCAGAAGACGACCAGCGCCTTCAGGCTGCCGCCGCCCAGGCGCACGAGCGTCTTGCTGCCGCAACCCGAGGCCAGCACCATGCCGAAGCCGAACAGGAGCCCGCCGACGAGGTTGGACAGCCAGATGAGCTGCGGGCGCGCGTAGACGCTGTCCGCGGCCTCGACCCAGCCCAGCAGGACCATGCCGTTGAAGCCGAGCACAGCCACGCCCACGGCCAGCGCCCACATGCGCAGGCGCGTCCAGTCGCCCATCGAGAAGATGTCCGACAGCGCGCCCATGGTGCAGAAATGGGCACGCTGCGCCACGGCGCCAAAGGCCACGCCCAGCGCGAAAGCTGCCCAGAGAACCTGGGCCACCAGGCCGGGGAGATCGGATTCCTGCATCGGGCGCGGATTCTAGGCGCGCCCGCCGGGCCTCATTTGAGCGCCGCCAGGCGTTCCTTGCCTGCCAGGGCCGCCTCCGACTGAGGGTAGGCCTTCAGGAGCTCGTCGATGGTCTTGCGGGCGCCACGCGGGTCCTTCATCTCGGCCTGGCTGTTGGCCGCGGCCAGCAGCGCCTCGGGCGCCTTCGGGTGATCGGGCGCATCGGCCACCATGCCGCGAAACGCGGCGATGGCGCCCTTGTAGTCGCGCTTGCCGTACAGGGCGTTGCCCTGCCAGAAGCGCGCCGAAGCCAGGTAGCCACTGGACGGAAAGCGCGTCTGGAAGCTCGCCAGCGCAGACGCGGCGCCGTCGAAGTCGCCGCTGCGGATGGCAGAGATGGCGTCGTCGTAGGCGCGCTTCTCGCCCGGGTCGGCCGAGAACTCGCGGCCGTCCAGGGACACCTTCTGCGGCTCCAGCTTGCGCAGGCGCTCGTCGAAGGTCTGGTTGGCGTCCTTCTGGGTGCGCTGCAGCACGGCCACGTCGCGCAGCAGCTGCTCGCCATCGCCGCGCAGCCGGGCGATCTCGCCGCGCATGGTCTCGAGCTGGTTGTTGAGCTCCAGAAGGCTGCGGCGCATGGCCGCCAGCTGACCGTTCAGCTGCTCGGCCATTTGCGCGTTGACGGCGCCCAGATCGGCCACGGACTTGCGGGCGGCGTCATCGGTGGCCTGGATGCGGGCGCGCAGGTCGAGGATGGCCTTGCGGGCCTCCTCGTCGTCGAACAGGCCGGCCTGCGCGGTGCCGGCCAGCAACAGCGCCGCCGCCAGGGCCAGCGGACGCCATGTCGCACGCATCATGTCAGCGGTCCTTCAGCTCGACGCGGCGGTTCTTGGCCCAGGCCGCTTCGCTGCTGCCGGTCTCGGCAGGGCGTTCCTCGCCGAAGCTCACGGCCTCCACCTGGTTGGCATTCACGCCCAGCAGTTCCATGGCCTTGGCCACGGCTTCGGCGCGCTTCTGGCCGAGGGCCAGGTTGTATTCACGGCCACCGCGCTCGTCGGCATGCCCTTCGAGGCTCATGCGCAGGTTGCGCTGGGCCACGAGCAGGCGCGAGTAGGCTTCCACGGCGGGCTTGTCCTGACCGCGCATCACGTAGCTGTCGAAATCGAAGTACAGAACGCGGGGCAGGTTCGCGGTGGCCGCGCGGGCGGCGGCGGCTTCCTGTTCGGCGCGCTGGCGCGCCAGGTCGACCGTGGCCACCTGCGATTGCGGGGCGGGCGTGGTCTGGGCGGCGGGGCGCGCGGCGGGGGTGCCGCCCGGCTGCGCGGTCGTGACCGGGGCCGGCGTGGCAGCAGCGGTTTCGTCCAGCTTCACCGGCGACGAGCAACCGACCATCAGGGCGGCGGCCAGGGCCAGGGCGGCCATCGGCAGGGGCTTTCTCAGCGACATCGCAATCTCCTTGTCTGCGGGAACCATCATTCAGCGCAGCCGGCTTCAGCGTCCGTAGGGACCCCAGGCCGGTTCACGCACGTCGGCGCCGCTGGTCAGCAGCCGCGCCTTGATCTTGCCATCCAGGGTGGTGGTCATCAACACGTCGCGCCCTTCCAGGCGGGTGGCGTAGACGATCAACCGGCCGTTCGGCGCGAAGCTCGGGCTTTCGTCGTCGCGCGTCGTGGTGAGCGTGCGCACGGTGCCGGTGCCCAGCTCCAGCGTCATCAGCTTGAAGGCCGAGCCACCCACGCGCGACACGTACGCCAGCGTGCGGCCGTCGGGGCTGACGGTCGGGCTGATGTTGTAGTCGCCGTCGAAGGTGATGCGCTCGGCGCTGCCGCCGCCGGCCGACATGCGGTAGATCTGCGGGCCGCCGCCCCGGTCGCTGACGAAGAAGATCGTCTGGCCGTCGGCGGTGAACACCGGCTCGGTGTCGATGGCGCGGCTGGTGGTCAGGCGCACGGGCGTGCCGCCCGCTGCCGGCATGCGCCACAGCTGCGTGAGCCCGCCCTGCGACAGGGCCAGCACCAGGGTCTGGCCATCGGGCGCCCAGGCTGGCGCGCTGTTGGAGCCGCGGAAGTTCGCCAGCATGCGGCGCTGGCCGGTGGCGGTGTCCTGCACCCAGACCACGGCCTTCTGCGACTCGAAGGACACATAGGCCAGCTGGCGGCCGTCCGGCGCCCAGGCCGGTGAAATGATGGGGTCGAGGCTGTTGAGCGCCGTCTGTGCCTTCTCGCCGTCGGCGTCGGTCACCAGCAGCGAATACTGCTTGCCCTGCTGCACCACGTAGGCGATGCGCGTGGCAAAGACGCCCGGCTCGCCGATCAGGTTCTTGTGGATGGCGTCGGCGATGCGGTGCGCGGCCAGGCGCAGGTCGCCCGCCACCACCACCTGGCTCTGGCCCAGGAGGTCCTCGCCCTTCGCGGCATCCCAGAGCTTGTAGCGCACGTCGAACCGGCCGTCCGACAGGCGCGTCACGGAACCCGCCACGAGCGCGTCGGCGCCCTGCCCGCGCCATTCCGGCAGCACGGGGCGGCTGGTTTCATCCAGCGTGGCGCGCGCCTCGATCAGGCGGAACAGGCCGCTGCGCTGAAGGTCGGCCCGCACCACGGCGGCGATGGCCACGCCGCTGGCGGCCTCGTCGCGGAAATCCGCCACCGCCACCGGCAACTGGGTGGCGCCGACACCCGTGATCTCGATGCGGAACTGTGCGAACGCCGGCGCTGCAGCCAGGGCGCCAAGGGAAGTCAGCAGGGCTCTGCGTCTCGTGTCCGTCTTCATGGAAGGGATGGAGGCGCTTTTGTGCAAATGGTTCACCGGATGCATTGTAGGCAGCGACCATAATCCGCCACCGCCCGCCATGCCGACCCTGCTGCAACGCCTCTCCCGCCTCTCGCCCTACCTGCGCCCCGGGCGTCGGGGCCTGATCTGGGCGGGCCTGGGGGCCGCGGTCGGCGCCGCCACCGAACCCGTCATACCGGCGCTGATGCAGCCCCTGCTCGACGAAGGCTTCGGCACGCGCACCTGGCCGCTGTGGCTGGTGCCGCTGGTGATCGTGGGCCTGTTCACGGTGCGCGGCCTGGCGGGTTTCATCGCCCAGTACGGCCTGGCCTGGGCCGCGCAGCGCGCGGTCCTGGCCCTGCGGCAGGACCTGTTCGCGCACCTGCTGGCCGCACCGACGGGCCTGTTCACGCGCCAGTCGGCCAGCCAGCTGACCAATACCGTCGTGTATGAAGTGCAACAAGGCACGACCATGCTGGTCAGTGCGCTGCTGACGCTGGCGAAGGACTCGCTCACGCTGGTGGCGCTGCTCGTGTACCTGTTCTGGCTGAACTGGCAGCTCACGCTGCTGGTGGGCCTGCTGTTCCCGGCGCTGGCCTTCGTGATGCGGCAACTGGGCCGGCGGCTGCGGCGGCTTTCGGTGGCCGGGCAGCAAGCCACCGACGACCTGGCCTACGTGGTCGAGGAAAACGTGCTCGCGTGGCGCATCGTGCGGCTGCACGGCGCCGAGGCGCAGCAGGCAGCGCGCTTCTACGGCCAGGGCGACAGGCTGCGGCGGCTGATGCTGAAGTACGTGTCCTCGTCGGGCGCCATCACGCCGCTCACGCAGATCCTCGCGGCCTGCGCGCTGTCCACCGTGATCGTCATCGCGCTGTGGCAAAGCGGCACCGGCGGCGGCACCGTGGGCAGCTTCGTCGCCTTCATCACCGCGATGCTGATGATCGTGGCGCCCTTGCGCCACCTGTCGGACGTGGTGGCGCCCATCACGCGCGGCCTGGCGGCCGTGGAGCGCGGTCTCGACCTGATGGAGCAGACCCCGCGCGAGACCGGCGGCACGCACGCCCCGGGCCGAGCGCGCGGCGACATCGAACTGCAGGACGTGCGCCTGAGCTACCGCGAGGACGGCCTGCCGGCGCTGGACGGCCTGTCGCTGACCGTTCGGGCGGGCGAGACGGTGGCACTGGTCGGCCCATCGGGCGCGGGCAAGAGCACGCTCGTGAACCTGCTGCCACGCTTCGTCGAGCCCACGGGCGGCAGCGTGCTGCTGGACGGCGTGCCGCTGGCCGACTGGGACACCCACGCGCTGCGCCGGCAGTTCGCGCTCGTCAGCCAGGACGTGGTGCTCTTCAACGACACCGTGGCCGCCAACGTGGCCATGGGGAGCGACGCCACGCGGGAGCGCATCCGCGACGCGCTGGCCGGCGCGCAGCTGCTCGATTTCGTCGAGACCCTGCCGCAAGGCCTGGACACCGTGATCGGCCACAACGGCAGCCAGCTCTCCGGCGGCCAGCGCCAGCGCCTGGCCATCGCGCGGGCCATCTGCAAGGACGCGCCCATCCTGATCCTGGACGAAGCCACCTCGGCGCTCGACAGCGAATCCGAACGCGCGGTGCAGGTGGCGCTGGAACTGCTGATGCGCGGCCGCACGACGCTCGTCGTCGCGCACCGGCTGTCCACCATCGAACATGCCGACCGCGTGGTGGCCATCGAGGCCGGCCGCGTGGTGGAGCAAGGCCCGCATGCCCAGCTGCTGACGCAGGGCGGGCTGTACGCCCGGCTGCACGCCATGCAGTTCAAGACCTGAGCCTGGAGGAGACACCCATGCCACCCATCTCTCGATTCCCCGTGCCCGAGATCAAGGACCTGCCGCAGGACCTGCAGGACCGCATCCTCGAAGTGCAGGCCAAGGCCGGCTTCGTGCCCAACGTCTTCCTGGCGCTGGCGCACCGCCCTGCCGAGTGGCGCGCCTTCATGGCCTGGCACGACGCGCTGCTGCTCAAGGAAACCGGCTCGCTCACCAAGGGCGAGCGCGAGATGATCATCGTCGCCACGTCGGCGGCCAACCAGTGCCTGTATTGCGTGGTGGCCCACGGCGCCATCCTGCGCATCTACGAGAAGAAGCCGCTGGTGGCCGACCAGGTAGCCGTCAATCACCGCAAGGCCGACATCACGCCGCGCCAGCGCGCGATGATCGACTTCGCGATGAAGGTCTGCCAGGCCTCGCACAGCGTCGAGGAAGCCGATTTCGAGGCCTTGCGCGCGCACGGCTTCGACGACGACGACATCTGGGACATCGGCGCCATCACGGCGTTCTTCGGCCTCAGCAACCGCCTGGCCAACCTGAGCGCCATGCGCCCGAACGACGAGTTCTTCCTGATGGGCCGGGTGCCGCGCACCAAGGGCTGACCGGCCGTGAGCCTGGTGCTGCTCAACCGGCGCGCCGGCGGCGGCAAGGCGGCCGCGCTGGAAGCGCCGCTGCGGCAGCGGCTGGCGGACGAACGGCGCCAGGCCTCGTTCGCGGCCCCCGCGACCCTGGCCGAGGCACAGGCGCTGATCGAGGCCTGGCCCTCGGGCTCGCGCGTGGTGCTGGTGGGCGGCGACGGCACGCTGCACCGCCTGCTGCCCGCGCTGCTGGCGCGCGGGCACGAGCTGGCGTTGATCCCCGCGGGCAGCGGCGACGACACCGCCCGTGCGCTCGGCCTGCGCGGCCTGCCGCTGGCTGTGGCACTGAGCCACGCCCTGGACGCGCCGTCTTCGCCGATGGACCTGGGCGAGGTGCGCACCGCGCACGAGCGGCGGCCCTTCATCTCCAGCCTGGCGGCGGGCTTCGACGCCGCGGTGGCGCAGCGCGCGCTGCACGGGCCTGCGGCCCTGACCGGCCTGCCGCGCTACCTGTGGGCCACGCTGCGCGAACTGGCCGCGCTGCGGCAGCACCGTCTGCACATCGACGTCGACGGCAGCCGCTGGTACGAAGGCCCGGCGCTCTTCGCGTCGACGCTGAACACCCCGAGCTACGGCAGCGGCATGCCCGCCGTGCCAGGCGCCCGCACCACCGACGGACGGCTCGACCTGCTGCTGGCCGCACGTTTCGGCCGCCTGGGCGTGCTGGGCATGCTGCCGCGCCTGCTGGCCGGAAGGCACCTGGGCCATGCACAGGTGGCGACCGCTTCCTTCACGACCCTGCGCATCGTCAGCGACACGCCGCTGCCGCTGGCGGCGGACGGCGAGGCGCTGCAGGCGGCCACCGAGGTGGAGGTCGAGGTGTTGCCGGGCGTGCTGCGGGTGGTCGGGCGCTAGGCTTCGGCCTCGATCAGGATCGCGCGGAAGTCGTTCACGTTGGTCAGGGTCGGCCCGGTCACGACGGAGTCGCCGAGCGCGCCGAAGAAGCCGTGGCCGTCGTTGTCGTCGAGCGCGTCGCGCGGCCTCACGCCCAGCCGCCAGGCACGCGCCAGCGAGTCCGGTGCCAGCACGGCCCCGGCGATCTCCTCCTGGCCGTCGACACCGTCGGTGTCCCCGGCCAGCGCATGGATGCGCGGGTGGTCGCCCATGGTCAGCGCCATCGCCAGCAGGCATTCCACGTTGCGCCCGCCGCGCCCCCGGCCGTGCACGGTGACCGTGGTCTCGCCGCCCGACAGCAGCACGCAGGGCGCCGTCACAGGCTCCCCGCGCCCGGCCACCTGCAGCGCGATGGCGCCGAGCACGCGGCCCACGTCGCTCGCCTCGCCCTCGATGGCGTCGCCGAGGATGTAGGGCGTGATGCCGGCGGCGCGGGCCACCACGGCCGCTGCCTCCAGCGCCATGCGGGGCGTGGCGATCATCCTGACCTCGGCACGCGCGAGCCGCGGGTCGTCCGGCTTCACGGTCTCGCCCCGGCCGCTGGACAGGTGATCGCGCGCAGCCTTGGGCAGGTCGATGCGGTAGCGCCGCACGATCTCGAGCGCATCGGCGCAGCTCGTGGGGTCGCCCACCGTCGGGCCGGATGCGACATTGACGGGGTCATCGCCCGGCACGTCGGAGATCATCAGCGTCAGAACGCGCGCTGGGTGGCAGGCTGCGGCCAGCCGCCCGCCCTTGATGGACGAGAGATGGCGCCGCACGCAGTTCATCTCGCTGATGGTCGCGCCCGACTTCAGCAGGTCGCGGTTCAGGGCCTGCTTGTCCTCCAGGCTCAGGCCTTCGGACGGCCCCGGCAACAACGACGAGCCGCCACCGGACATCAGGCACAGCACCAGATCATCCTCGTGCAGGCCCGACACCAGCGCCATCATGCGCTGCGCCGCAGCCAGGCCGGCTGCATCGGGCACCGGGTGCGAGGCCTCGACGATCTCGATGCGCTCGCAAGGCACCGCGTAGCCGTAGCGGGTCACGACCAGGCCCGATAGAGGGCCGGGCCAGTGGGCCTCCACCGTCTGCGCCATGGCCGCCGACGCCTTGCCGGCGCCGATGACGATGACCCGGCCCTTCGGCGGGGCCGGCAGGTGGGCCGGGATGCACAGCGCGGGCTGTGCGCTGGCGATGGCCGCATCGAACATGCGGCGCAGAAGATCCCTCTGGGCGCTGGGCGGAGATGCGTCTGTCTTCACGGGGCGGGGGCGGGGCGGGGCGGGGGCGGTTGCGGGGTGCGTGCGAGCTTGGCTGCGGGATCGGGCGGGCAGGCTCAGCCGGCCTTCTGGCCGATCTCGAAGTTGGCCATCTTCTCCAGCGCGCGCACCATCGCGGAGTGGTCCCAGGCCTTGCCGCCATGGGCCACGCAGGAATTGAACAGCTCCTGCGCGGTGGCGGTGTTCGGCAGGCTGACGCCCAGCGCGCGGGCGCTGGACAGCGCCAGGTTCAGGTCCTTCTGGTGCAGCTCGATGCGAAAGCCCGGGTCGAAGCTGCGCTTGACCATACGCTCGCCATGCACCTCGAGGATCCGGCTCGACGCGAAGCCGCCCATCAGCGCCTGGCGCACGCGTGCGGGGTCGGCGCCCGCGCGCGACGCGAACAGCAGAGCCTCGGCCACGGCCTCGATGTTCAGCGCGACGATGATCTGGTTGGCCACCTTGGCGGTCTGCCCGTCGCCGTTGCCGCCCACGAGCGTGATGTTCTTTCCCATCAGCTCGAACAGCGGCCTGACGCGCTCGAAGGTGGCCTCGCTGCCGCCGACCATGATGGACAGCGTGGCGTTCCTCGCGCCCACTTCGCCTCCCGACACCGGGGCGTCGAGGTACTCGCAGCCCAGCGCGTTGATCTTCTGCGCGAAGGCCTTGGTCGCGATCGGCGAGATGGAGCTCATGTCCACCACCACCTTGCCGGCGCTCAGCCCGGAGGCGATGCCGGTCTCGCCGAACAGCACGGCCTCGACGTCGGGGGTGTCGGGCAGCATGAGGACGATGATGTCGGCACGCTCGGCGACACCGCGCGCGCTGACGCACTGCGTGGCGCTGCTGCCGGCAACGGCCTCGGGCACCTTGCCACGGGTGTGGACGAAAAGCTGGTGCCCGGCCTTGATCAGGTTGGCGGCCATGGGCGCGCCCATGATGCCGAGTCCGACGAAGCCGATCCTGAGGGGGGAGGAGGTCATGTCTTGTCCTTCGTGTCTTGGGGTCGAGGCGCAGGCGCTCAGCGCGCCAGCTGCTGGCGCCAGCCCAGGCCGGCTTCGGTGGTGGCGGCGGGCTTGTATTCACAGCCGATCCAGCCGTCGTAGCCGATGCGGTCGATGTGAGCGAACAGGAACGCGTAGTTGATCTCGCCGGTGCCCGGCTCGTTGCGCCCCGGGTTGTCGGCCAGCTGGATGTGGCCGATGCGGGCCAGGTGACGCTGCATCGTGGCGGCGAGTTCGCCTTCCATGCGCTGCGCGTGATAGATGTCGTACTGGATGAAGGCGTTGTCTGCGCCGACCTCCTGCAGGATGTCTGCCGCCTGCGCCGTGCGGTTCAGGAAGAAACCCGGGATGTCGTAGGTGTTGATCGGCTCGACGAGCAGGCGCAGCCCGGCGCCCTTCAGCTCCTGCGCCGCGAAGGCCAGGTTCTCGACGAAGGTAGCGCGCAGCAGGCCCGCGTCGACGCCGGCCGGCGCCTTGCCGGCCAGGCAATTGAGCTGACCGACCCCCAGCGCCTGCGCGTAGCCGATGGCGCGCGCCACGCCGGCGCGGAACTCCTCCTGGCGCCCAGGCAGGCAGGCGATGCCGCGCTCACCGGCTTCCCAGTCGCCGGCGGGCAGGTTGTGCAGCACCAGTTGCAGGCCGTTGTCGTCCAGGCGCTGGCGGATCTGCCCGGCCTCGAAGGCGTAGGGGAACAGGAACTCCACGGCCTCGAAGCCCGCGCGGGCAGCACGCTCGAAGCGGTCGAGGAAGGGGTGCTCGGTGAACATCATCGTGAGGTTCGCGGCGAAGCGTGGCATGCGTGTCTCCTGGGAATCGGAAAAGCCCTGCATCGGCGCCCGGGCGCAGGGTCATGTCGTGTCAAGCCGGGGCCGGCGCGGTGTCGGCCCCGGCCAGGTCACTCGAGCAGGCCGGCCAGTTCCAGGCCCTGGCGACCGTCCGGGTGGCGGCAGTCGATGTCCTCGAACTCGTTGATCTTGTCGATCTCGGTGCCCATCGCGATGTTGGTCACCTTCTCCAGGATCACTTCCACGACGACCGGCACGCGGTACTTCTGCGCCATCGCGCGCGCCTCGACCATGGCGTCGCGGATCTTCTCGGGGTCTGTCACGCGCAGGCTCTTGCAGCCCAGGCCCTGCACGACGGCCTGGTGGTCGACGCCGTAGCTCTTCAGGCCCGCGTCGTCCACGTTCTGGTTCTCGAAGGCCAGCTGCACGCAGAAGTCCATCTCGAAGCCGCGCTGGCTCTGGCGAATCAGCCCGAGGTAGCTGTTGTTCACCAGCACCTGCACATAGGGCAGCCGGAACTGCGCGCCCACCGCCAGCTCCTCGATCAGGAACTGGAAGTCGTAGTCGCCCGACAGGCCCACCACGGTGCGCGTGGGGTCCGCGGCCACCACGCCCAGCGCGGCGGGGATCGTCCAGCCCAGCGGGCCGGCCTGGCCGCAGTTGATCCACTGGCGCGGGCCGTAGACGTTCAGGAACTGCGCACCGGCGATCTGGCTCAGGCCGATGGTGGTGACGTAGATGGTGTCGCGCGGGAAGACGTGGTTCATCTCCTCGTACACGCGCATCGGCTTGATCGGCGTCTCGGTGTAGTGCGTCTTGCGGTGCATCAGCTTCTTGCGCTCGGCGCAGCGCAGCGCCCAGTCGCTGTAGTCCTTGAGCTTCTGCGCGGCCTTGCGCTCGCGCGCCACCTGCACGAAGAGCTCCAGCGCGGCCTTGGCGTCGGAGACGATGCCGAAGTCGGGCATGAACACGCGGCCGATCTGTGTGGGCTCGATGTCCACGTGCACGAAGGTGCGGCCCTTCGTGTACACCTCGGTGCTGCCGGTGTGGCGGTTGGCCCAGCGGTTGCCGATGCCGAGCACGAAGTCCGACGCCAGCATCGTGGCGTTGCCGTAGCGGTGGCTGGTCTGCAGGCCCACCATGCCGGCCATCAGCGGGTGGTCGTCGGGGATGGTGCCCCAGCCCATCAGCGTCGGGATCACCGGCACGCCGGTGAGTTCGGCGAACTCCACCAGCAGCTCGCTGGCGTCGGCGTTGATGATGCCGCCGCCGGCGACGATCAGCGGCTTCTCTGCTGCGGCCAGCATGTCCAGCGCCTTCTCGATCTGCTTGCGGCTGGCGCCCGGCTTGTAGACGGGCAGCGGCTCGTAGGTGTCGATGTCGAACTCGATCTCGGCCATCTGCACGTCGAACGGCAGGTCGATCAGCACCGGGCCCGGGCGACCGCTGCGCATCAGGTGGAAGGCCTGCTGGAAGGCGCGCGGCACCTGCGCGGGCTCGCGCACGGTGACGCTCCACTTGGTGACGGGCTTGCTGATGGACTCGATGTCCACCGCCTGGAAGTCTTCCTTGTACAGGCGGGCGCGCGGCGCCTGGCCGGTGATGCACAGGATGGGGATGCTGTCGGCGATGGCCGAGTACAGGCCGGTGATCATGTCGGTGCCCGCGGGGCCGCTGGTGCCGATGCACACGCCGATGTTGCCGGCCTTGGCACGGGTGTAGCCCTCGGCCATGTGCGAGGCGCCCTCGACGTGGCGCGCCAGGATGTGCGAGATGGATTCGCGCTCGCGCAGCGCCGCGTAGAGCGGGTTGATCGCCGCGCCCGGAACGCCGAAGGCCTGCGTCACGCCTTCCTTCTCCATCACCAGCACGGCGGCCATTGCGGCCTTCATCTTTGCCATCTCGCGTCTCCAGTCGTGGATTGAAAATCTCTGGAACGGATGCTCGCGGACAGGGGCCGGAGACGGAAGCCACGGCACGCGCATTACGGTTATTCCAATCTGGAATTCCAGCGCCTCAGCGGCCTGTGTCCCAATACAGGCATGGACCGCATCCAAGGCATCAAGCTCTTCGTTCGCGTGGTCGACCTCGGCTCCTTCAGCAAGGCCGCGGCCGACATGGGCATCGGCCAACCCTCGGCCACGAAGCTGGTGGCGCAGTTGGAGGCCAAGCTCGGCGCGCGGCTGCTTCACCGCTCCACGCACGGCGTGACGCCCACCGAGATCGGCCTGCTGTACTACCAGAAGTGCAAGCTCATCACGCACCACGTGGAGGAGGCCGAATCCGTGGCAGCGCTGATGCAGTCGCAGGTGCAGGGCGGCCTGCGCATCAGCACCTCGGTGGCCTTCGGCCGGCGCGTGATGGCGCCGCTGGTGATGCGCTTCATGCAGTTGCACCCGAAGCTGCAGGTCGAGCTCAGCTTCGAGGACCGCTATGTCGATCTCGTGGAGCAGGGCATCGACGTGGCCGTTCGCATGGGGCGCCTGGCCGACTCCACGCTGGGTGCGCGCTTCATCGGCATCAACCCCTGGGTGGTCGTGGCGGCGCCCGACTACCTGGCGCGGCGCGGCGTGCCCGCCTCGCCGGCAGACCTGGCGCAGCACGACGCTCTCATCTACAGCACGGTGCAGGGCGACGCACGCTGGCTGTTCAGCGGCGCCGACGGCCGCGCGCAGCCGACGACCGTGCGTGGCCCGCTGCGCTCGAACAACCTGTCAGCGCTGCTGGCCGCAGCGCGCGGCGGCCTCGGCCTGGCGGCGCTGCCCTGGTATGTGGCGCACGAGTCCGTGAAGACCGGCGCCGTGCAGCCGGTGCTGGCCGACTGGAAGCTGCCGTCCCAGGAAGTGCACGCCGTCTACCCGTCTCCGCGCCAGGTGCCGGCCAAGGTGATCGGGTTCGTCGAGTGGCTGCAGGGCGAGATGGGCGAGACCTGGTGGTCCGACACCTGGTGAGCCCGGAGTTCAAGGGCTCGCGCAGCGGCACTGGCGGCACTGGCGGCAAAGACAGCGAAGACGGCGCTGGGCGATTTCCAGGCGCCAGGCGCCAGGCGCCCGGAAATGATCCCTCAGGGCCGGCCCGGCACCGGGAACTCCATCGTCACGCAGTGCCAGGCACCGGCCGAGCCGATGATGCCGTTGGCGTTCAGAGGCACGATCGTCCGGTTCGGAAACAGGCTCTGGTAGAGCGCCAGCGCGGCCGCATCGTCCGGGATGCCGTACACCGGCACGATCACGCGGTCGTTGACGATCAGCGAGTTGGTGTACGTGCGGATCACCGGGTTCACGAGCCCTTCGTAGTACACGTCGGGCTGGCGGATGCGCACCACGTTCCAGCGCTGCCCGCTGCCATTGTCGGCCGCTGCCAGGCGCCCTGCGTTGGTCTCCAGCACGGCGTGGTCCGTCTCGTCGGCATCGTATTGCGCCACCAGAACGGTCCGGGCGTCGACGATCTTCGAGAACATGTCGACGTGGCCGGTGGCGTCGAGGGAAGGATCGAGCAGTACCGTGCGCACGGGTGCGGAGAGGGCGCTGCCGATCCGCTCGTCGATCACGGCCGGCGCCACGCCGGGGTTCTTGGTGTAGGTGCGCGTGGAGAACAGCACCGCACCGTGGCCGTCGGTGCTGATGTTGCCGCCTTCGGTGAAGACGCGGTCGGCGACCTGCCGGTCCACGACGGTCTTGCCTTCGCTGGCGGCGACCACCAGCGGCGTGTCGTCGTCGGCGGGGCGCGAGTTGTAGTAGTGGAAGTCCACCACGCCCCAGTCGGATGCGCCGGCCCCGTAGATGAAGCTCGGCCCGTAGTCGCGCAGCCAGACGGTGTCCGTCTTCTCGACCTTCCAGACCACGCGCTGCAGGCTCACGTTGCGGCCCTTCAGGTAGCGCTCGGCCGCTGTGCGCTGACGCGCGGTGTCCACCCAGATGCGGGCTTCGGCGCCGCTGTCGACGATGGTCTTGACGAGCACGGCGTATTCGTCGCGCAGCGAGGCCCAATCGAAGGGCCAGCGGAGCAGCACGGCCTGCAGGGGGTCGAACTCGCGGCCGGCGCGGTAGCCGGCCGGCGGCAGGGAAGCCAACGGCAGCGCCGCTGCGGGCGCTACAGGCTCGGCCGGGGTCACCCTGACGGCCGGGGTGGCCCCGGTGGTCATCGGCGTGCCCGAAGGATTCAGTCCCTGGCGGCGATACCAGGCCGCCACCAGTTCGCGACCCTGCTCGCGGTCGATGCCCAGCGCGGCGAAGCGCCCTGCCCGCTCGAGCACTTCCACCTGCCGGGCCAGCGGCCGCGCCTGGCGCGTCTGCGGGTGCAGGGGTGCGGCCTGCACCACGGCCAGCAGCCGCGAAAAGTCGCCTCTGGCCTCGGCCTCGACCTGCTGCCAGCGGGCGGCCTCATCGGCGTGTGCGGTCAGGCACAAGGCCGCCAGGGCGACGGCGGTCAGGAATCGGCAGGTCATGGAAGGCGCTCCGGGTCAAAGGCTGCGTCACCTGCGTTCAGCAGGCATGGCGCAAATTTTCCGGGCAAACCGCCCGGCGCGCCATCCCGCGAAACATCACATCAGCACGATGTCGTACTGCTCCGGGTTCATCGTCGGCTCGGCGCTCAGCGAGATCGGCTTGCCGATGAACTCGCTCAGGCCGGCCAGGTGCGTGCTCTCCTCGTCGAGCAGCATCTCCACGACCGCAGCGCTCGCGAGCACGCGGAATTCCTTGGGGCTGAACTGCCGGGCCTCGCGCAGGATCTCGCGCAGGATGTCGTAGCAGACGCTGCGCGCGGTCTTGACCTGCCCTCGGCCCTGGCAGGTGGGGCAGGGTTCGCAGAGCATGTGCGCCAGGCTCTCGCGGGTGCGCTTTCGGGTCATCTCCACCAGGCCGAGCTGCGTGAAGCCGCTCACCGTCGTGCGAACGCGGTCGCGCGAGAGCTGCTTTCGGAATTCGGCCAGCACGGCCTGCTGGTGGTCCTCGCGCACCATGTCGATGAAGTCGGCGATGATGATGCCGCCCAGGTTGCGCAGGCGCAGCTGCCGCGCGATGGCGCCGGCCGCCTCGAGGTTGGTCTTGAAGATCGTGTCGTCGAAGTTGCGCGCGCCCACGTAGCCGCCGGTGTTCACGTCCACCGTGGTCAGGGCCTCGGTCTGGTCGACGATGAGGTAGCCGCCGCTCTTGAGGTCCACGCGCCGGGCCAGCGCGCGCTGGATCTCCTCCTCGATGCCGAAGAGGTCGAAGATGGGCCGCTCGCCGCGGTACAGGTCGAGCTTGCCCACGGCGCCCGGCATGAAGCTCTCGCCGAAGCCGCGCAGCACGTCGAACTGCATCTTGGAGTCGATGCGGATGGTCTGGGTCTGC
Source organism: uncultured beta proteobacterium (assembly GCA_903938815.1). GTDB lineage: Bacteria > Pseudomonadota > Gammaproteobacteria > Burkholderiales > Burkholderiaceae_C > Rubrivivax. Next base: position 10,778 of record CAJAES010000116.1, on the reverse strand, counting down.
TCGCCGGTCAGGTCGCGCAGCACGCGCTCCGCGAGGCTCAGGTCCTGGTGCAGCAGCGTGCCGGGCGGGCGCGACATGCTGCGCTCTCGGATGGTCGTCCAGGTCTTGCGCAGGTAGGCGATGTCCTCGGCCAGTTCGGCGTCGGTGGCTTCCTCGGCGTTGGTGCGCAGGATGAAGCCGCCGCCGACATCGCCCGCGAGACTGTGCATGCGCTCGCGCAGCGCCTCGCGCGTCTCGTGCGAGCCGATCTTCTGCGAGATGCCGATGTGCTTGTCCTGCGGCAGGAAGACCAGCATGCGCCCGGCGATGGAGATCTGCGACGACAGCCGGGCGCCCTTGGTGCCGATGGCGTCCTTGATGACCTGCACGGTCAGGGTCTGGCCCTCGAAGACGCGCTTCTCGATCGGCACCTGGGGCGCGTCGTTGCGCGGGCCGGCGCCGGTGGGGTCGTGCAGGTCGGCCACGTGCAGGAAGGCGGCGCGCTCGAGGCCGATGTCGATGAAGGCGCTCTGCATGCCGGGCAGCACGCGCGCGACCTTGCCGAGATAGACGTTGCCGACCTGCCCGCGTTCCAGCGTGCGTTCGAGGAACAGCTCCTGCAGTGCGCCGTTCTCGATGACGGCCACGCGGGTCTCCTGCGGCGCCCAGTTGATGAGGATGTCCTGGTTGGCCATGGGGTTCAATCTAGAGCGTGAGGGCCACGCCGGCACGGCGCAGCAGTTGGGCAGTCTCGAACAGGGGCAGGCCCATGATGCCGGAATGGCTGCCCTCGATGTGGGCGATCCAGCCCGCCAGGGCGCTCTGGATCGCGTAGGAACCGGCCTTGCCGAAGGGTTCGCCACCGGCCACGTAGGCCGCGACGACCGCGGGCGGCAGCACCGCGAAGCGCACGCGCGAGACCTGCAGGGCCTGCAGGCGTCGGCGCCCGGCCTGCAGCGCCACGGCCGTCAGCACGCGGTGCGTGCGGCCCGACAGGGCCTGCAGCGTGGCGGCGGCCTCGGCGGCATCGGCCGGCTTGCCGAGGATGCGGCGACCCAGCGCCACCGTGGTGTCGGACGCGAGGATGACGCCCGGCGCCAGGCCGCGCCGCGCATGGCGGGCCACGGCAGCGCGCAGCTTGAGCGCGGTGACGCGCTGCACGTAGGCGGCAGGCAGTTCGCCGGGCATCACGGCTTCCAGCGCCTCGGCGTCCTCGGCGGCGTCGGGCAGCAGCAGCGTGTGCGCGGCGCCGATCTGGCCCAGCAGCTGGCTGCGGCGCGGGCTCTGGGAGGCGAGGTACAGCGGCGGAGTCATCTCATTCACGGTGGTAGGGGTGGCCGGCCGTGACCGACCAGGCCCGGTACAACGCCTCGGCCAGCAGCACGCGGGCGAAGGCGTGCGGCAGGGTCAGGTCGGACAGGCGCAGCGTCTCGTCGGCGGTGGCCTTCAAGGCAGGGTCCAGGCCGTCGGGCCCGCCGATCAGCAGTGCCACGTCGCGCCCGTCGCCCTGCCAGTTCAGCAGACGGTCGGCCAGTTGCGTGGTCGTCAGGCGGGTGCCGCGTTCATCCAGCACCACGCGGCGCCAGCCCTTGCCCAGGGCCTGCTCGAAACGCAGCGCCTCGGCAGCCATGCACTGCACGGCAGTCTTGCCGGCACGCGGCTCGGCCTTCAGTTCCTTGAGCTCGAAACGCCATTCGGGCGGATAACGCTTCGCGAAATCCGCCCAGGCGGTGTCGGCCCAGGCCGGCTGCCGTTGGCCGACGGCCACGACCAGCAGCTTCATGGGCTCAGCCGCGGCGCGGCGCGGCGGCTTTCCTGGCGGGAGCCTTCTTGGCAGCCGGTGCCTTGCGGGCCGGCGCGGCCTTCTTGACGGCGGATTTCTTCGCCACGGCCTTCTTCGCCGGGGTGTTCTTGATCACCATCGTCTTGACCGGCGCGCTCTTCGACGGCGCACCCTTGGCCGCCGGGCTGCGCACGGGGGCCTTGGCCACATTAGCCGCCGGGCTGCGCACGGGGGCCTTGGCCACCTTGGAAACGGCCTTGGATGCCACCGTAGTGGGCGCCGGCTTCACCACGGCCTTGCCGGCCGTCCGTGCGACAGGCTTGGCAACCGTCTTGGCAACCGTCTTGCCGGCGGGCTTCACGGGCGCCGCAGCCGGGGCGACCGGACGGCGGGTGGTGGCGGCTCGTCCGGCGGCTGTCCGGGCGGTCGCGCTCTTCGCGGGTGCGCCGCGGCCCGGGCCGGGCTTGGCCGGTGCCGCCTTGGCGGGCTGGGCCGCCACCGGCGGCTTCTTGAGCGCGCCCTTCTTCACCGGCACGGCCTTGCGCGCCGCGGTGCGCGCGGGCTCGGGCTCGGCCGCCTTCACGAGGCCGACCTTGACGTCGCCGAGCTTCATCTTCACGTGCTTGCCGCCCCAGATCTCCTCGAGGTTGTAGTACTCGCGGATGGAGGGTTGCATGATGTGGGCCACGGCGGCGCCGCAGTCCACGATGATCCATTCGCCGTTGTCCTCGCCCTCGGTGCGCAGGACATCCATGCCGCGCGCGCGGACGGAATCGCGCACGCTGGCCGCGAGCGCCTTCGTCTGGCGGTTGCTGGTGCCCGAGGCGATGATCACCCGCTCGAACAGCGGCGACAGGTGCTCCGTGTTGAAGACGGCGATGTGCTGGGCCTTGACGTCTTCAAGACCATCGACGATGGCGCGCTGCAGTTTGCGGATATCCATTCAGTGGACTTTGCCTTCCCGGTAGAGACCGTTTTGTTCAATATAGCGCGCCACCGCGGGCGGCACCAGATGTTCGATGCCCAGCCCGCGTGACACGCGTTGCCGGATGTCGGTCGATGAAATGTCCAGCATCGGCAGCGGAACCGCGCGGTGCGGGCGATGCTGCACAGCAGCATCGGGCTCCCGCGTCACGCCCGGGCGCTGCGCGACGGCCAGCGTCACGCGGTCGAGGAGGTCCGTCCAGTGGCGCCATGTGTGCAGGTTGGCGTACTGGTCGCCGCCGATCAGCAGCACCCACTCGGCGCCGGGCTCGGCGGCCTGGAAGGCGACGACGGTGTCCAGCGTGAGGCTCGGCCCCTCGCGCTCGATCTCGATGCGGTCGAGCACGAAGCCGGGTTCGCCGGCAATGGCCAGGCTCACCATGGCTTCGCGGTGCGGGGCGGGCGTCATGGCCCGGGCCGACGCCATCTTCTGCCAGGGCTGCCCGGCGGGGATCCAGCGCACCTCGTCCAGCGCGAGCGCGTGCAGCGCCGTCCGTGCGAGTTCGACATGCGCCTGGTGCGGCGGGTCGAAGCTACCGCCGAAGATGCCGATGCGTTTCAAGCGGCCCAGTCTCGCGGGCGCAGGAAGTCGGTGTACAGGCGGGCCTCGGGGGTGCCGGGCTCGGGCGCCCAGGCGTAGCGCCACTTCACCACCGGCGGCATCGACATCAGGATGCTCTCGGTGCGCCCGCCGCTCTGCAGGCCGAACAGCGTGCCGCGGTCGAAGACGAGGTTGAACTCGACATAGCGGCCGCGCCGATAGGCCTGGAAATCACGCTCGCGCTCGCCGTAGGGGGTGTCCTTGCGGCGCTGCACCAACGGCAGGTAGGCGTTCACGAAGGCATCGCCCACGGCGCGCGTCATCGCGAAGCTGCCGTCGAAGCCGAGTTCGGCGAAATCGTCGAAGAACACACCGCCCACGCCGCGCGGCTCGTTGCGGTGCTTGAGGAAGAAGTACTCGTCGCACCAGGTCTTGAAGCGCGGGTACTTGTCGTCGCCGAAGGGCGCCAGCGCGTCGCGGCAGGTGGCGTGGAAGTGCTGCGCGTCTTCCTCGAAGCCGTAGTAGGGGGTGAGATCCATGCCCCCGCCGAACCACACCACGGGCTCCTGCCCGGGCGGCAGCGCGGCGAACATGCGCACGTTCATGTGCGCGGTGGGCACATAGGGGTTGCGCGGGTGCATCACCAGCGACACACCCATGGCCTCGAACGGCGCCCCGGCCAGTTCGGGCCGGTGCTGCGTGGCCGAAGGCGGCAGGGTGGGGCCGCGCACATGGCTGAAGTTGCAGCCGCCGCGCTCGAAGACGCCGCCCTCCTCCACGAGGCGGCTGTAGCCGTCCCCCTGCAGCCGCTCCTCGGGGCCGCGCGTCCAGCCATCGGTCAGGAAGGTGTGGCCATCCTCGGCCTGCAAGGCGGAAATGATGTTCTGCTGCAGGCCCAGCAGATAGGCGCGAACGTCGGCGGTGGTGGTGCTCATGTCAGTCGGATGGGTGCGGCAAGTTCGGGACGATACCCCTGCACGCCGTCGAAGCGGCGCGCAATCTCGGCCATGTCGGCCTCGGCGTCGCCGCCGAGCATCAGGCAGGAGTGGACACCGATGACACGGCGGCCGAAATCCAGATGAACCAGGGCCACGGGCACCTGCGCCTCGACCGCCACGCGGTAGAAGCCGCTGCGCCAGCCCGGCGCCCGCGACCGCGTGCCCTCGGGCGCGAGCGCCAGCCAGAGCATGCGGTCCTGTTCGCGCGCCTCGCGCATGCGGGCCACCATCGCGCCCACCATGCCGCCCGAAGCGCTGCGGTTTACCGGCACGCCGCCGACCCAGCGCATCCAGCGGCCGATCAGCGGCAGCTTGAACAGCGAATCCTTGCCCCAGAAGACGCAGTCGATGCCGAAGGCCCACTTGGCCAGCAGCCCGACCGGGAAATCCCAGTTCGAGGTGTGCGGGTACACCACCAGCACGCCCTGCCTGGCGGGCAGGCCGTTCCACAGCACGCGCCAACCGAGCATGCCGAGCACGATGGCCGCCATCGGGCTGCCGCGCAGGTGCACCCGCCGTTCGGTGATCTCGACGGGCGGAGGGCTCAACGGGGCTTGATCGCGCGGTGGCCGATGTCGCTGCGCCACACGGCGCCGGGCATGGCGATGGTCCGCAGGCCCTCGTAGGCCCGCTGCTGCGCCACGCGCACCGAATCGCCGAGCGCGGTCACGCACAGCACGCGCCCGCCGCTGGTGAGCAACTGCCCGTCGTGCAGCGTCGTGCCCGCATGGAAGACCTTCAGGTCCTCGGTGTCGGCGGGCAGGCCGGTGATGGGGTCGCCCTGGCGCAATGTGCCCGGGTAGCCATGCGCGGCCATCACGACACCCAGCGCGACGCGGCGGTCCCACTGCAGTTCGGCCTGGTCGAGCGTGCCGTCGGTGGCGTGCATCAGCAGTTCGAACAGATCGCTCTTCAGCCGCATCAGGATCGGTTGCGTCTCGGGGTCGCCGAGGCGGCAGTTGAACTCGACCGTGCGCGGGCGGCCGTCGCCGTCGATCATCAGGCCCGCATACAGGAAGCCCGTGAACGGGGTGCCGTCGCGCGCCATGCCGGCGATGGCGGGGTGGATGATCTCGCGCATCACACGGGCGTGCACGTCGGGCGTCACCACCGGGGCGGGCGAATACGCGCCCATGCCGCCAGTGTTGGGGCCGGTGTCGCCGTCGCCCACGCGCTTGTGGTCCTGGCTGGTGGCCAGCGAGACCACGTTCTTCCCGTCGCTGACGACGATGAAGCTGGCCTCCTCGCCGGCCATGAACTCCTCGATGACCACGCGCGCGCCGGCGGCGTTGTGCTTCACGCCGAGCGTGTTGCTGCCGAGCATGTCGTCGATGGCGGCATGCGCCTCGTCGGCGGTCATCGCCACCACCACGCCCTTGCCGGCGGCCAGGCCGTCGGCCTTGATGACGATGGGCGCGCCGTGGCGGTCGACGTGCGCGTGCGCCGCGGCGGCGTCGGTGAAGCTGCCGTACAGCGCGGTCGGGATGCCGTGGCGCTGCATGAACTCCTTGGCGAAGGCCTTGGAGCTTTCCAGCTGCGCGGCCGCCTGCGTGGGCCCGAAGATGCGCAGGCCGCGGGCGCGGAACAGGTCCACCACGCCGGCAGCCAGCGGGGCCTCGGGGCCGACGACGGTGAGCGCCACCTTCTCGGCCGCGGCGAAATCCGCCAGCGCCGCGATGTCGGTGATGGGCACGTTGCGCAGGGCCGGATCGGTGGCGGTGCCGCCGTTGCCGGGCGCCACGAACACCGATTGCACGCGGGCGCATTGCGCCAGCTTCCAGGCAATGGCGTGTTCGCGGCCGCCGCCGCCGATCACGAGAACCTTCATTCGGCCATCTCGGCGTTGTGATAGACCGCCTGCACGTCGTCGAGATCCTCGATGATGTCCAGCAGCTTCTGCATGCGGGCGGCGTCCTCGCCGGCGAGCTCGATGGTGTTCTCGGCGCGCATCGTCACCTCGGCCAGCTCCGGCTTGAAGCCGGCGGCTTCGAGGGCGTTCTTCACGACCTCGAAGTCGGCCGGGGGCGTGAGCACCTCGATGGCGCCGTCGGCGTCGGTGATGACGTCCTCGGCGCCGGCCTCGAGCGCGGCCTCCATCAGCTTGTCCTCGTCGGTGCCGGGCGCGAACACCAGCTGCCCGCAGTGCTTGAACTGGAAGGCCACCGAGCCGTCGGTGCCCATGTTGCCGCCGTACTTGCTGAAGGCGTGGCGCACCTCGGCCACCGTGCGGACACGGTTGTCGGTCATCGTGTCGATCATGACGGCCGCGCCGCCGATGCCGTAGCCCTCGTAGCGGATCTCCTCGTAGCTGACGCCTTCCAGCGAGCCCGAGGCCTTGTCGATGTTGTACTTGACGCGATCGGCCGGCATGTTGGCTGCCTTGGCCTTCTCGATGGCCAGCCGCAGGCGCGGGTTGGCGCTGACGTCGGCACCGCCCTGGCGGGTCGCGACCGTGATCTCACGGATGATGCGGGTCCAGACCTTGCCGCGCTTTTCGTCCTGGCGGCCCTTGCGGTGCTGGATATTCGCCCATTTGGAATGACCGGCCATGTGGGGCTGAGCTCCTCTTGCAGAACCCGGCATTTTACGGCGGACGCGCGCCCTGCCCCCGGCGCCCGCGCGCGGCGAGCCGGAATGTGGCTTGTTGCGCGAATCGGCGCCGATCGGCGCGCATGCCTTGATCTCGAGCATTGACGGCCGTCGGAACGCGCGGCGATGATGAAGCATGACCTTCCGACTCCCCCGCCGCCGCCTGTTGCTGGGCGCCGCAGCCGCGCTCGGCTGCCCCTCCTGGGCCCGCGCAGCGGACGAACTGGTCATCGGCCAGACCCTCACGCTGCAGGGCGGCAAGAACGGCTACGGCACCGATGCCCTGGCCGGCGTGCGGGTGATGTTCGAGGCCGTGAACCGCGCGGGCGGCATCAACGGCCGGCGCCTCGCGCTGCGCACGCTGGACGACGACAACCAGGCGGCTCAGGCCGAATCGAACGCCCGCAAGCTGGTGGCCGAAGGCGCCTTCGTGCTGTTCGGCTCCATCGAGGGCGGCCCCAGCACCGCGGTGATGAAGGCCGCGATCGACACCGGCACGCCGTTCTTCGGTCCGATGGCCGGCTCGCCCAGCCTGCGGCGACCGAAGCAGCCGCTGGTGTTCCCGGTACGCGCCGAGCACCGCGAGGAATTCCGCGCGCTCATCGCCTACGGGGTGCGCACCGGCTTGAAGCGGGTGGCGCTGTTCCATGCCGATTCCGATGTCGGGCGGCAGCACCTCGACAACGTGCGCCTGCTGGCGGCCGAGGCGGGCATGGCGTTCGGCGGCGGGCTGGCCTTCAAGTCGGACATCACCGACGCGCAGCTCGAGGGCGTGGCCGCCAGCGTGGCGGAGCGTCAGGTCGATCTGGTCCTGAACCACGGCTCCCCGGGTGTGTACGAGCGGCTGATCCGGCGCGCCCGCGCCGCCGGGGGCCGCGCCTCGTTCTGGGGCGTCAACTCCGGCTCCACCCCGCTGGCCGCCGCCCTGGGACCGCTGGCGCGCAACATGGTCTTCGCGCAGATCGTGCCCAGCCCCGTGGCCCGCAAGACGGCGCTCACGCGGGAGTACCAGCAACACTGGCGCGGCGCCTCGGCCAGCGCGCCGTTCTCCTACGGCAGCCTGGAGGGCTACATGACCGCCAAGGCGCTGGTGGCGGCGCTGCGCGCGGCCGGCGCCGGGCCCACCCGCGCCAGCCTGCTGCGCGCCCTGCAGGACTTCGACGTCGACCTGGGCGGCGTGCACGTGGTCTATCGCGGCGACGAGCACACCGGCAGCCGCTTCGTGGATCTCGCGATGGTGGGCAGCGACGGGCGTTTCATCCAATAGACTGGCGGCTCCACCCGCCACGGAGCCGCTCGCGATGTCCGAACCCCTCCTCGTCGCCCGCCGGGGCGAGACCGAGTGCCACCTGCTGCCCGCACTGGCCAACCGCCACGGCCTCATCACCGGCGCCACCGGCACCGGCAAGACCATCACGCTGCAGACCCTGGCCGAGAACTTCAGCCGCATCGGCGTGCCGGTCTTCATGGCCGACGTGAAGGGCGACCTCACCGGCATCAGCCAGGCAGGCGCCATCCCGCCCAAGGTGGCGGCCATCCTGAAGGAACGCGGCCTGCCCGAGCCCGAGAGCCTGCATTGCCCCGCCACGCTCTGGGACGTCTTCGGCGAGCAGGGACACCCGGTCCGGGCCACGGTGTCCGACATGGGCCCGCTGCTGCTGGGCCGCATGCTGGCGCTGAACGATACGCAGGCCGGCGTGCTGAACCTCGTCTTCAAGATCGCCGACGACCAGGGCCTGCTGCTGCTGGACATGAAGGACCTGCGCGCGATGCTGCAGCACGTGGGCGACAACGCGAAGAACTTCACCACCGAGTACGGCAACATCAGCGCGGCCAGCATCGGCGCCATCCAGCGCGGCCTGATGCAGATCGAGGAGCAGGGCGGCGACCGCTTCTTCGGCGAGCCCATGCTCGACATCTCCGACTTCATGCAGACGGTGGACGGCCAGGGGGTGATCAACATCCTGACCGCCGACAAGCTGATGAACTCGCCTCGGCTGTACGCGACCTTCCTGCTGTGGATGCTGTCCGAGCTGTTCGAGCTGCTGCCCGAGGTGGGTGACCTCGACAAGCCCAAGCTCGTCTTTTTCTTCGATGAAGCCCACCTGCTCTTCAAGGACGCACCCGCGGCGCTGGTGGAGCGCATCGAGCTGGTGGTGCGCCTGGTGCGCAGCAAGGGCGTGGGCGTGTACTTCGTGACGCAGAACCCGCTGGACGTGCCCGACACCGTGCTGGCACAGCTGGGCAACCGGGTGCAACACGCGCTGCGTGCCTTCACCCCGCGCGACCAGAAGGCCGTGAAAGCCGCGGCCAGCACCATGCGCGTGAACCCGTCCATCGGCGACATGGCCACCGCGATCCAGGAACTGGCGGTGGGCGAGGCGCTGGTCAGCTTCCTCGACGCCAAGGGCCGGCCCAGCGTGACCGAGCGCGTCTACGTGCTGCCGCCGGGCAGCCAGATCGGCCCCATCACGCAGACTCAGCGCAAGGCGCTGATGAAGAGCTCGCTGGTCTCCGGCCGCTACGAAGGCACCGAAGACCGCGACTCGGCCTACGAGAAGCTCAAGAACCGCGCCGTGGCCGGCGCCGATGCGGCGGCGAAAGCCACCGCGCCGGGCGCAGCCGCTGAAGAAGGCGGCGGCATGATGGACGGCCTGAAGGACGTGCTCTTCGGCAGCACCGGCCCGCGCGGCGGCCGCCGCCCCGGGCTGGCCGAAGCTGCGGCATCTTCCGCGGTGCGCAGCATCGGTTCGGCCGTGGGGCGCGAGATCATCCGCGGCGTGCTGGGCTCGCTGCTGGGCGGGCGACGCCGGTAGTCGGCCGGGCGCTCGTCAAGCCGTTCGCGGTGCCATGGACCGCGGACGCCCGAATTCGGCGCCCGTGACCCGGCTTGCGGAAAAGCAGGCATTCATGAAGCCGGACATCGGAAAAACCTCCACAGGAGTCGAGGCTTCGGCCGCACACTCGCGGGCTTGGCAGCGCAGGCTGGCCGGCAGTTTCAAGGCAGGAAAATTGGAAAAGATACTTTCAGGGGTCGGGTCGCTGCTCTACGGCATGCGGTTCACGATGCTGTTCTTCTACGTGGGGCTGGTGGCGATCATCTTCGGGATCCTCGGCAAGTTCGTACTGGAAACCTACAAGCTGATGAACACCCTGCTGTTCGGCGATCTCGAGAAGATCGACCTGATCATCAAGGTGCTCGAACTGGTCGACATGACGATGGTGGCGCAACTCGTCTGGGTCGTGGCGCTGGCGGGTGTCTCGCTCTTCGTGACCACCGGGCACTTCGACAAGAAGGACATGAAGAAGCCCGACTGGCTGGACCACGTCAATACCTACAACCTCAAGTTGAAACTCGCATTCGCCATCATTTCCATTTCAGGCGTCCATGCGTTGAAGACCTACCTGAGTGGCGACCTGACTCTGGAAAACATACAGGTCGTGACGATGGTGGCGGTCATTCACTTCACCTTCGTGCTGTCGGCCATCGGGATCTCGTTTGCCGAGCGGCTGACGCGGGAAAAGCAGTGAATGCGTCCGGGGCCGGGCTGGACGGTCCCGGGCCCGAGAATCCGGCTCAGCCCCGGCCAGGCTGATCCCGACACTGCACTTGCGGGTCATCAACTGACGGTGACCGCGGATCGCTTCTTCCCGCGGATGTGGCCCGGCATCGTTGCGCGCAGAGCCACGCCGCCTGTTCCGCCATGCGCAAGCGCTGGGTGGCCGTCTTGTCCCGACCGAGGCTGTGTGGAAACTCTTTGCCTTGGCCGATGTCATAGCTCCCGTCAGACCGACAGGGGTGAACGATGGGGCGATACGTCGAAGGCCAGGATCGAACGCAGAGCGTTCTCTTCCCCGAACGACTCGACGACTGGATCCACGAGGACAGTACGGTCCGCGTCAT
>CAJAES010000115.1 GCA_903938815.1 uncultured beta proteobacterium | reverse complement strand
GGGAGCACATTATCAATGGTGTATTTGAGTACTTGTTTGATTCCGCCTATGAATCTTTTAAGGCTTCAATGAGCAAGGCGGGCCAGATTACTTTGGGTGGGGTTGATATGAACAGCAGTGGCGCCACGTTCATGTACGATGGATGGCTCTCAAAGAAGTCCCACTTTGCCCCTTGGTCACATATTCGACATGAGATTGACAATGGGGAATTGGTATTGCAGGCCGAAACTGAGAGAAAGGCTATTGCAAGAATTTCTCTTGCATCCAATTGGAATGCGGTTGTCCTTAAATATTACTTGAAGCAACTGGAGGGTTGACACAATGCAACGTACAGGAATTGTTGAAGTCCCTCGCTGGCTTCTAACGGTCCTCAACCAAACATTCGAGATGGAGCGAAAGCTTGAACTCCACGGTGACGCTGCAGGTGTTGTCCGCAACATTGAGCGTCTGAAATCAGCCCTTCAAGACGAGGGGCTCTTTTATGAAAACCCGATGGGCTCCAAGTTCGATGAGACGCGGACAGATGTGGAGGCTTCGATTTCCGGTGAGGGAGTCGAAAATCTCATAGTCGTTGAGGTCCACAAGCCAATCATCCGATATGGCAATAACGATTTCTCGCGTGTGGTTCAAAAGGGAATTGTTGTTGTAAAGACGGCTAATGCCGACGTCACCAAGGTGGAGGAGTAACCATGTCCTTGATGATTAATTTTGGAATCGACCTGGGAACGTCAAACTCGCTAATTGCAAAGTTCGACAAAGGCGAGGTCGTCGTCTTTAAAAACCCTTCAGGCTTTAAAGAGACGCTGCCGTCCATCGTTGGCTATCGGAACAACCGAACGCTTATCGGCGAGCAAGCTCGCTCGTACCTGGAGCGCGACGCCAAGAGCGTGGTCAGCCGCTTCAAGCGGAAGATGGGCACATCTGAGTCGTTCAACATCAAGGCACTGGACACCGCCAAGACTCCTGTAGAGCTCTCCTCCGTCGTGTTGAAGGAGCTCAAGACGTTCGTGCAGACCGGAGAAGAAGTCGACTCGGCCGTCATTACGATCCCCGCATCATTTGACACCTTGCAGAGCAATGCCACGAAGGAGGCCGGAAAAGCAGCTGGGTTCAAGAACATCGTGCTGCTCCAAGAGCCGATTGCAGCCAGCCTTGCATACGCCAACAAAGAGAAGAACATCGACCTGCGCAACAGCCAGTGGCTCGTCTACGATCTTGGGGGCGGCACATTTGACGCTGCACTCGTAAGAATCGTTGAAGGTGAGCTGACCGTCGTTGACCACGAGGGTGACAACTTCCTTGGTGGAACGGACTTCGACGCCCTGATTGTCGAAAAGCTCATCGTCCCTCAGATGGAGAGCCAGGGAACGTTTGAAAACTTCCTCACAGAGCTCAAGAGCCAGAGCGGGAAGTACAACCAGCTCTGGTACATCCTCGTCAACGCGGCTGAGACAGCCAAGGTTGAACTCTCGGCCAAGACTTCCTCCGAGATTGACCTTGGGGCTTTCAGGGTGGAAGACGACAACGGTGTCGCTGTTGACCTGAGTATCACAATTACTCGCAGCGACTTCGAGGGCGTCATCCGTGAGGCGGTTGAGTCGACGATCGAGATGATCAAGAAGATTCTGACCCGCAACGGACTGCAGGGCATTGACTTGAAGTTCGTGTTGATGGTCGGCGGCTCAACCTACATTCCTTTCGTGCGCAAGCGCGTCCAAGAGGTAATTGGCATTCCGGTCAACACCTCAATTGACCCGACGAACGCAATTGCTGTAGGCGCAGCCTACTTCGCGGGGACAAAGGAAAAGACCGAAGTGGCCCAGTCATCGAGCAAGGGCGCTTCGAGCATCAAGGTAAAGACTGCCTACAACAAGACTTCTCAGGAATCTGAGGAGTCCTTCATGGCCCGGGTGGAGGGCGCTACGCCACGGATGCAGTACCGAATCGTATCTGAGGACGGCTCGTTCGATAGTGGATTAAAGACACTGAGCAACAGAATCGTCGAGGACCTTCCGCTTCGTCCTGGTGCTTACAACATCTTCACTCTGAAGATTTTTGATTCATCAGGCTCTGCGATTGCTTTTGACGGCGACGTCATCCAAATCGCCCAAGGCCGGTACAACGTTGCCGGACAGATGCTGCCTGAGGACATCAGTCTTGTCGTAGACGATCCGGTCTCAGGCGACACGCGTCTCGTACAAGTATTCGGCAAGAACGTCGTCTTGCCGGCAAAGCGGGGCAACTTTGTTCGAGAGGTTTCAAGAACCATAGTCAAAGGCAGTGCTGAAAGCCTCAAGGTCATCTTAGTGGAGGGCCCCTCCAATCGTCACTCCTCCACGAACAAGCCTCTAGGGATGATTGAAGTCACGGGTAAGCAGATTTCAAGGGATCTCATCAAGGGCACCGAAGTCGAGTTCACCTTCACGATGTCCGACTCCCGGGACTTCACTGTCTCTGCCTACCTGACGTGCACAGACCAGCAGTTCTCCCAGGTCTTCAGACCCACAACACTCGATGTGTCGACAGCTGTTTTGTCGCGCGAAGTCTTGGAGCTGGAGACTCGCGTTCAGGCAGAGATTGAAGACGCTGACGAGAACGGGCGCAGGGATGTCTCAGCCGGCCTCAATCGTGTGCTTTCGGGGCTGCATGGCGTGATGGGCGAAGTTGCGGCCCTCTCCTCAGACGATGTAACTGACAAAAAATATCAGCTTGAAGGCAAGAAGCGCGAGCTTGCGCGTGAGTTCTACGAACTCATCGCGGATAAGCGACTAGAGGCCGCAAGGCGTGAGTACCAGGAGGCTAGGGAGTCGGCGACTGCGGTTGTGGCTGACTCAGGCAACGACCGCGAGCGCGTCAAAGTGAAGGACATACTCGCACGTGAGTCGACGTTCATCAGCTCTTTGGCACTCGAGCGGATTCAAGCTGAGACGGAGGCGCTCAAGCAAATTGAGTACGGAATTCTCTTTAGAACTCCCGATTTCCTCAAGGGAATGTTCTCGCACCTTAACGACAAGCGTGCATCCATGAACGACCAAATCCAGGCAACTCAACTGTTCGACAGCGGAAAGCGTGCGATCACGCGCGAGGACTGGGATGAGCTGCGGACCATCAACAGTCGCCTGTGGGACCTGTTGCCGGCAAGAGTGCAGGCCTCCGACGAAATGAAGGTATTCACTGGCATGGTGTAAACCTCGTCCAATGCCGCTCTAAAGACACTCTTATGGGCCCGGTGTTCTTGTTGGCATCGGCGTCTCGGCATCTGGACACCCATCACCCACTGCGCGAACATCTGTGTCCTGCACTGAGGAGACCGTCATGGCCGACCCCGCCGCCGCCCTCGCCACCCAGCTTCGCAATATCGAGGCCCGCACCGGCAAGACGCTGACGCAGATGCGCCGGATGATCCAGGGCAGCGGCTTGGTGAAGCACGGCGAGATCCGCGCGTGGCTGATGGAGCAGTTGTCCCTCGGCTACGGTGACGCGAACACGGTGCTCAATCTGGCGAAGCAGGCGGAGACTTCCGGTGCTGACGATCCGCTGGACCTCATCTACACCGGTGCCAAGGCGCCGCTGCGCGCGCTGCACGAGCAGATCACGGCGCTGGTGGATGCCTTCGGCCCATACGAGAAGGCGCCGAAGAAGAGCACCGTCAGCCTGCGCCGCAAGAAGCAGTTCGCGCTGCTCGGGCCGGCCACGCAGACGCAGCTTGAAGTCGGCCTGAACCACAAGAATCTGCCTGCCCACCCGCGGCTGAAGGTGATGCCTGCCGGGGGCATGTGCCAGTACACGGTGCGGCTGTCTTCCGCCGCCGAGATCGACGCCGACCTGCAGGGCTGGCTGCGCGCTGCCTACGACGCGGCGGCTTGAACTACGGGCGGGTGGTCGGCCCTGCCGACGCTCGTTGGGCAGCTGGCCCCACAGGCTGGGTGCCCGACGCCTCTGCGGTGCCATCGCCGCCCGCCACTTCCGTTCCCGCGGCCCGCGCCTGCATCCGCTTCCTGACCCCATGAATATGGGCCCGCAGGTCGTACAGCTCGTGCGTGAACGACAGCGGCACGCCGATCTGCTCGGTCTGCAGGTCCAGCTTCTCCAGTTCGGCGCGCAGCGCGGGCAGGTCGGCGCCGGGGGCGTCGAAGACGCGCTCGATGGCGCGCAGGTTGGCGTACCAGCGGTAAACGCGCGAGCGCAGGCGCAGGGTCACCAGTGGCGGCACGATGCGCGACAGCGGCAGCAGCACCG
This sequence comes from uncultured beta proteobacterium, assembly GCA_903938815.1. Lineage (GTDB taxonomy): Bacteria > Pseudomonadota > Gammaproteobacteria > Burkholderiales > Burkholderiaceae_C > Rubrivivax. The sequence continues at coordinate 16,685 of CAJAES010000115.1, read as the reverse complement.
CCGCCAGCGGCAGCAGCACGATCCACATGCGGTCGATGAAGTTGGCCAGCCAGAAGGGCAGGTAGCGCTGCAGCCACGGCGGGCCGTTGCGGTACAGGCGCTCCGCTTCCGGCGACAGCGGCCATTCGCCGGCCTCGGGGTTCGGAAACTCGCCGGCACGGTTGAACCAGCCGGCCTGCCCGTGCGCCTGGCGGGCCGCCTGGAACAGCAGCTGGACCAGCGCGGGGTGCAGGTCGGCATGCGTCACGAGCGATGCGGTGGCGGCCACCATGGGCACATCCTGGTGGGGGCGGTCCAGTGCCAGGTCCACCAGGCCGCGCGGCAGCACCAGCGCTTGCAGGAACGGAAACCGCCGCGCATGCGCCTCGGCCTGCGCGAAGTGGAAGAGCCGCATGCCGGGGGTGTTGAGCAGGTACTGCACCAGCGGCGCTTCGGGCGACGACACCAGCGCCAGCGCGTCCACGCGCCCCTGGATGAGCTCCACCACGCGGTTCACGGCCGTCGGGTCGCCGGGCACCAGGCCGGCCTCGGGCAGCCCCTGCGCCGCCGCGATGCGCCGAAAGAGCGGCCCCGAGCCGCCGCCCGGCGGGCCGGTGTCGATGCGCCAGCCGGCCATCTGCGCCAGCTTGTCCGGCGGCACGCCCTGGCGCATGCGCTTCAGGCTGTCCTCGCGGTAGAAGAGCCACAGCGGCTCCAGCGCCACGCTGCCCAGCGACACCAGCGGCAGCGCGCCCGCCGGGGCCGGCAGGTCGACGCCGCCCTGCAGGAAGGCCACCTGCACACCCGACGCGCGGTCGCGCAGCAGCGCCAGGTTCTCGGCGGCGCCCTGCGTGCGGCGCAGCTCCACCGTGATGCCCTGCGCCTGCAGCAGCGGCAGGTAGCGCCGCGCGAATTCGTCGTACGCGCCCTGTTCGGGCCCGGTGGCGATGACCAGGCGCTTCTCGGGCGTGGGCTCCAGCACGCGCCAGGCGCCCCACAGCAGCGCGGCGGCGGCTGCCAGCAGCAGAGCCACCATCGGCAGCCCGGCGTTGACGAGCGCCATGCGCCAGCGCCCCGGGGGCGGGTTGAGGGGGCGGCCTGGGTTCATGCCGGCACGATAGCGCAGCGGCGCGGAGCCGCTGATAAGCTCCGGCTCCTGACAAGCAAAGACCCACGGAGACGCCCATGCCCGGCCTGCTGCCCCACGTCGACCCCGACGGCCTGCTCGAATATTCCGTCGTCTACACCGACCGCGCGCTGAACCACATGTCCCAGCGATTCCAGCAGGTGATGCGCGACGTCTCGTCCACGCTGAAGGAGGTCTACGGCGCACGCTCGGCCATCGTCGTGCCCGGCAGCGGCAGTACGGGCATGGAATCCGTAGCGCGGCAGTTCGCGGGCGGCAAGCCCTGCCTGATCGTGCGCAACGGCTGGTTCAGCTACCGCTGGACGCAGATCCTCGAGATGAGCGGCATCGCGCCCGACCCGGTGGTGATGAAGGCCCGCCGCACCGGCCCGGGCGCCACGGCGCCTTTTGCGCCCGCACCCATCGACGAGGTGGTGGCCGCCATCCACGCGACGAAGCCCGCGCTGGTGTTCGCGCCGCACGTCGAGACGTCTGCCGGCCTGATGCTGCCCGACGCCTACCTGCGTGCCGTGTCCGACGCCGTGCACGCCGTGGGCGGCATGCTGGTGCTGGACTGCATTGCCAGCGGCGCGGCCTGGGTGGACATGCGCGCCACGGGCGTGGACGTGCTGCTGAGCGCGCCGCAGAAGGGCTGGAGCGCCACGCCCTGCGCCGGCCTCGTGATGCTGTCCGACCTGGCGCGAGAGCGCATCGATGCCACCGCCAGCAGCAGCTTTTCGCTGGACCTGAAGAAGTGGCTCTCCATCATGGAGACCTATGAAGGCGGCGGGCACGCGTACCACGCCACCCTGCCCACCGATGGCCTGGTCGGGTTGCGCGACGTGATGAACGAACTGCGCGCCTTCGGCTTCCAGGCCGCGAAGGAGGCGCAGTTCGAGATCGGCCGCCAGGTGCGTGCGCTGCTGGCCGAGCGCGGCATTGCCAGCGTGGCAGCGCCTGGCTTCGAGGCGCCGGGCGTGGTGGTCAGCTACACCGACCGCGCCGACTGGCAGAGCACCGCGGCCTTCCGCGCGCTCGGCCTGCAGGTGGCCGCCGGCGTACCGCTGGCCTGCGACGAGGGCCCCGATTTCAAGACCTTCCGCATCGGCCTGTTCGGCATCGACAAATGGCAGAACGTGGACCGCACCGTGGCCACGCTGCGCACGGCCGTCGACCGGCTGCTGGTGCCGGCCACGGCATGAGCGTGGGCTCGAGGGCGGCTGCGGGATCTCTCGGCACGAAGGGAGCGCGATGAGCGCCGGCGAAGCCCTGCCCGAGTTGCCGCCGCTGGCGCCCGGCCGCTACCGCCACTACAAGGGCGGCGAGTACGAGGTGGTGGGCGTGGCCCGCCACAGCGAGACGCTGGCGCCGATGGTGGTGTACCGGCCGCTCTACGGCGCTGGCGGCCTGTGGGTGCGGCCGTACGCCATGTTCATCGAGGATGTGCTCATCGCCGGCGAGGCGCAGCCGCGCTTCGCGCGCATGGGGTGATGCTGCGGGCGAGCGCGCCGTGGGCGGATCCGAATCCGTCGCAGATCGTCTCAAAACCGTCGTCTTCGAAGTCGATCCTTCCTCGCAAGACGGGCGCTTGAATCTTCTCGGAAATCTTCTCGTAATCGGGCCATGCGCCCCCGGAATCAGCTCGCACGCGATCGCCTCGGCACGGCCTTGGCCCGGCGTGCGGCGGTCAGTGCGGCCGAGCTGGCCGGGCAGGTGGGCGTCAGCGTACCGACCCTGCACCGCCTGCTGCAGGAGCAGGCCGGCAGCCTGGTCGTGACCGGCCGGGCCCGCCGCACCCGATATGCACTGCGGCGACCTCATCCTGGGCGACCCGGCCTTCGAGCGCTGGCAGGCCGGCACCCTGGCGCCTGCGGCGCAGCTCGGCCCGCGTGCCGTGGGCGCAGGCTATGCCCGGCTGGCCGAACAGGCCGTGGCGTCCGGCGTTCCGGGCTCCAGCGCCGCGGGCGAGTTCCCCAAGTTCCCGGCGCTGCGCGAGCTGTCGGGCAGCGACACGCCGCATTTGCTGGTGAAGTTCTCGGGTGCGGCCGGCTCCGCTCCCGTGCAGCGCTGGTCTGACCTGCTGGTGTGCGAGCACCTGGCGCTGGAGGCCTCCGCCACGATGCCGGGCGTGGCCGCGGCGCGCAGCCGCATCGTCCGCCATGCCGGCCGGACCTTCCTGGAGCTGGAGAGATTCGACCGCCACGGCGGCTTCGGCCGCAGCGCGCTGGTCAGCCTGGGCACCCTGGATGCAGCCCTGCCGGGCGAAGGATCTTCCGACTGGACGGGACTGGGCAGCCGCCTGCACGCGGGCGGCCTGCTCGAGCCCGATGTCTTGCCACGCGTGCTGCGCCTGTGGTGGTTCGGCCGGCTCATCGCGAACACCGACATGCACACCGGCAATCTCAGCTTCGTGCCGCGGGACGGCCTGCTGGGCCTGGCGCCGGCCTACGACCAGCTGCCGATGCTGTATGCGCCGCTGCCAGGCGGTGAAGTGCCGCCGCGCAGCTTCGAGCCGCCCATGCCTCTGCCGGCGCAGCGCGCCGAGTGGCTGCAGGGCTGCGAGGCGGCCTTGGCCTTCTGGCGCCGGGCGCAGGCCGATGAGCGCATCAGCCAGACTTTCCGGCATGAGTGCGGTGTGAACGCCGAACGCCTGCTGCGCGTGGCGGAGCGGGTCTGAGGCGCTACAGCGCCGTGCGCAGCGACCAGATCTCCGGGAACAGCACCACGTCGAGCATCTTGCGCAGGTAGCTCACGCCGTGCGTGCCGCCGGTGCCGCGCTTGAAGCCGATGACGCGCTCGACCGTGGTCACGTGGCGGAAGCGCCAGAGCCGGAAGGCGTCCTCGATGTCGGTGAGTTCCTCGCCCAGCTGGTACAGGTCCCAGTGGTGCTGGGGGTCGCGGTAGGCCACCAGCCACGCGGCCTCGACCTCGGGGCTGGCCACATAGGGCTGCGTCCAGTCGCGCTCGGCGTGGCTGGCCGGCACCGGCAGGCCGCGCCGGCCCATCAGGCGGATGGCCTCGTCGTACAGCGAGGGCGCACGCCAGGCGGCTTCCACCTGCGCCAGCCGGTTCGGCGCGTGGCGGTGGGGCTGCAGCATGGCGGCGTTCTTGTTGCCCAGTCCGAACTCGATGCAGCGGTACTGCCAGCTCTGGAAGCCGCTGCTCTGCGCCAGCCACGGGCGGATGGCGCTGTACTCGGGCGGCGTCATGGTGGCCAGCACGTCCCAGGCGTGCACCAGCTGCTCCATGATCTTGCTGACGCGGGCCAGCATCTTGAAGGCGGCGGGCAGGTCGTCGCGCGCGATGTGCGCGATGGCCGCGTGCAACTCGTGCAGCAGCAGCTTCATCCACAGCTCGCTGGTCTGGTGCTGCACGATGAACAGCATCTCGTCGTGCGCGGGCGAGAGCGGGTGCTGCGCTTCCAGCACCTGGTCCAGGTGCAGGTAGTCGCCGTAGCTCATGTCGGCGCTGAAATCGAGCTGCGCGCCGTGGTGGACGTCGGCGGTGGCGGGGGCGAGGGCGGGGGCTGCAGCCGTGGCGACGCCGGCGGGGGCGGTCGTGGAACCGGTCGCGGACGCGGTCGCGGGCTGCGGCGCCGCGCCGTAGCCCATGGGGCAGCTGGGTTGGTCGCTCATGTCGTCTCGCTCATGTCGGCTCGCTCAGGTGACGGCGGCGCGCTGGTTGAATCGGGCCTCGCGCCATTCGCCGCTCGTCAGCACCTGGTGCAGGTGTTCGGCGGCGTCCCACACGTCCACGAAGCGCAGGTACAGCGGCGTGAAGCCGAAGCGCAGGATGTCCGGGGCGCGGAAGTCGCCGATGACGCCGCGCGCGATCAGCGCCTGCATCACCGGGTAGCCCCATTCGGGGTGCGCGAAGCAGACCTGGCTGCCGCGCAGCGCGTCCTCGCGCGGGGAGGCCAGGCCGAGATCGGGGCAGCGCGCTTCCACCAGCGCGGCGAAGGCCCGCGTCAGGGCCAGCGACTTCGCGCGCAGCGCGGCCATGCCGCCCATCGGGCCGGCCGCCAGCACGGTGTCGACGCCGCATTCCAGAGCCGCCATCGACAGCAGCGCCGGCGTGCCGCACAGGTAGCGGGCGATGCCGGGCGCGGGCTGGTAGTCGGGCGTGAACTGGAAGGGCGCGGCGTGGCCCATCCAGCCCGACAGCGGCTGCCAGAAACGGTCGGCGTGGCGCGGGTGGGCCCACACGAAGGCCGGCGCGCCGGGGCCGCCGTTGAGGTACTTGTAGCCGCAGCCGATGGCGAAGTCGGCGTTGGCGCCAGACAGGTCCACCGGCACGGCGCCCGCGCTGTGCGCCAGGTCCCACACGGTCAGTGCGCCGGCGGCGTGCGCGGCGGCCGTGAGTGCCGCCATGTCGTGCATGCGGCCGGTGCGGTAGTTCACGTGCGTGAGCATCAGCACTGCAAGCTGCTCGTTCATCAGGCCCGGCAGTTCGTCGGGCTCGGCCAGCACCAGCGTGAAGCCGTGCTGCTTCGCAAGCGATTCGGCGATGTACAGGTCGGTGGGGAAGTTGCTGCGCTCGGACAGGATCACGCGGCGCTGCGGCGAGTCTGCGGCGACGATGTTCAGCGCGGCGCTGAGCACCTTGAAAAGGTTGACCGAGGTGGAGTCGGCCACCACCAGCTCGCCCGCGCCCACACCCACCAGCTGCCCGATCTTGTCGCCGATGCGCTGCGGCAGCGTGATCCAGCCCGCGCTGTTCCAGCTGCGGATGAGCCCCGTGCCCCATTCCTCGGTCACCACCTGCTGCACGCGGGCGGCGGTGCTGCGCGGCAGCACGCCCAGCGAATTGCCGTCGAGGTAGATCACGCCCTCGGGCAGGCTGAACTGTTCGCGCAGCGGCGCCAGCGGGTCGGCGGCGTCCAGCGCCAGGGCTTCTTCTCTCGTTTGCATCAGAGTTCCCGCAGGATGGCGCGCACCGGGCTGGCGTCGGCCGTGGTCAGTTTGAGGGGCAGGGCGATGAGTTCATAGTCGCCCTCGGGCACGCCGTCGAGCACCAGGTTCTCGAGCACGCGCAGGCCGCGCCGGCGGATCACCTGGTGGCTGGAAAGTGCCTTGCTGTCGGCGGGGTCGATGCTGGCGGTGTCGATGCCGATGAGCGTGACGCCCAGGTCGGCCAGGCGTTCCACGGTCTCGGGCGCATAGGCCGCGAGGCCGGCGTCCCAGCGGTCCACCGGGGCCTGCGCGTAGGTGCGCACCAGCACGCGCGGCGGCAGGTCGTCGAGCGCATGCGAGATGTGCTCCCACAGCACCAGCGGCCCGCGCGCCACGGCGTGGATGACGCGGCAGCGGCCCAGGTAGGGCTCCAGAGGCACCTCGCCGATGGGCACGCCCTGCGGGTCGTAGTGCAGCGGGGCGTCGGCGTGCGCGCCGGTGTGCGGCGACAGCGTGAGCGTGCTGACGTTCACCGGGCAGTCGGGGCCCAGTGTCCAGGTCCAGCGGCGCTCGAACGCGGCGTCGCCCGGAAACACGGGCGAGCCCGCGTGCACGGGCGGAGAGATGTCCCAGATCATGGCCATGCCTGCATCGTATCGGGCCCTGAATTACTTGACAACTAAAGTATTCGACTCAAGAATGACCGGCATCCGAACAGGAGGTGCAGCCCGCATGACCGCCCACGTCGACACCTTCGCCAGAGACCGCCTGCCGCCCGCCGCGCAGATGCCGGAGTTGCTGTTCGAGCTGCCCGAGCTGCAGTTTCCGGCGCGCCTGAACGCGGCTACCGAGCTGCTGGACAAGCGCGTGGCCGCCGGCGAGGGCGGGCGCCTGTGCATCCAGGGCGATCGCGTGCGCTGGACGTACGCCGACCTGCTCGCCCAGGCCAACCGCATCGCCCACGTACTCGTGCAGGACCTGGGACTGGTGCCCGGCAACCGCGTGCTGCTGCGCGGCGCCAATTCGCCGATGCTCGCGGCGTGCTTCCTGGCCGTCTTCAAGGCGGGCGGCATCGCGGTGGGAACGATGCCGCTGCTGCGCGCGCGCGAGCTGAAGGGCATCGTCGAGAAGGCCGGGATCACGCACGCGCTGTGCGATTCGCGGCTGCTCGACGAACTCGACCTGGCCGCCCCCGACTGCCCCACGCTGCGCCACCGCATGAGCTTCGTCGACGGCACGCTGGAGGCCGCCGCGGCTGGCAAGCCCGCCACCTTCGACAACGTGGACACCGACGCCGAGGACATCGCGCTGATGGCCTTCACCTCGGGCACCACGGGCGTGCCCAAGGGCACCATGCACTTCCACCGCGACCTGATGGCCGCCTGCGCCTGCTGGCCGCCGCACGTGCTGCGGCCGGTGGCCGACGACGTGTTCATCGGCAGCCCGCCACTGGCCTTCACCTTCGGGCTCGGCGGCCTGCTGCTGTTCCCGATGTCGGTGGGCGCGAGCACGGTGCTGATCGAGAAGGCCTCGCCCGAGACCCTGTTGCCCGCTATCGCGAAGTACCGCGCCACCGTGTGCTTCACGGCGCCCACCAGCTACCGCGCCATGGCCGCGCAGGTGCCGCAGCATGATCTCTCGTCGCTGCGCAAGTGCGTCTCCGCCGGCGAGGCGCTGCCCGCCGCCACGCGGCTGCTCTGGCAGGAGGCCACGGGCATCCGCATCATCGACGGCATCGGTTCCACCGAGATGCTGCACATCTTCATCTCGGCCGACGAGGCGCACGCCCGGCCCGGCGCTACCGGCGTTCCGGTGCCCGGCTACGTGGCCACGCTGCTCGACGACGCGGGCCAGCCCGTGCCGCGGGGCCAGGTGGGCCGGCTGGCCGTGAAGGGCCCCACGGGCTGCAAGTACCTGGCCGACGAGCGCCAGGCCGCCTACGTGCAGAACGGCTGGAACCTCACCGGCGATGCCTACCGCATCGACGACGACGGTCATTACGTCTACCAGGCGCGCACCGACGACATGATCATCTCGGGCGGCTACAACATCGCCGGCCCCGAGGTGGAGAGCGCGCTTCTGCTGCACCCGGCCGTGGCCGAATGCGGCGTCATCGGCCAGGCCGACGCCGAGCGCGGCCAGATCGTGAAGGCCGTCGTCGTGCTCAGGCCTGGCCATGCGCCCGACGCCGCGATGGTCAAGACCCTGCAGGATTTCGTGAAGCAGACGGTGGCGCCGTACAAGTACCCGCGCGCCATCGAGTTCCGCGAGGCCCTTCCCCGCACCGAAACCGGCAAGCTGCAGCGATTCCGCCTGCGCCAGGAGAACACATGAAAGTGCTGCAACCCGCCGGCTGGGCGCCGCCCAGGGGCTATGCGAACGGCGTCGTCGCCAGTGGCGAATGGGTGGTCCTGGCCGGCCAGATCGGCTGGAACGCCCAGTGCCAGTTCGAGAGCGACGACCTCGTCGCCCAGGTGCGCCAGGCGCTGGCCAACGTGCGCGCGCTGCTCACCGAAGCCGGCGCCGTGCCCGAGGACATGGTGCGCATGACCTGGTACCTGACCGACAAGCGCGAGTACCTGGCCCGCGCGCGCGAGATCGGCGCCGTGTACCGCGAGGTGCTCGGCCACTACGCCGTCGCGATGACGGCCATCCAGGTCTCGGCTCTGATCGAGGATCGCGCCCTGGTCGAGATCGAGGTCACGGCGGTCAAGCCGCTGCGCTGAGCCGGCGCAGGTCAGGCCGGCGGATTCACCTTCAGCCGCTCGCTCCACTCCCGCATCTGCTGCAGCAGCCCCGGCTCCACCGGAATGCCTTGCGCGAGGCGATGCGTTTCATGGTCGCGTTCCGGGTCGCCCGGCATGCGCGGCGAGCCGGGCTCGGCAGCCAGGTCGGCCGCCATCTGCGCAACCACGGCCGGCAGCAGCATGCCGCCGAAGCGCGCCGGGTCGATGACGATGAAGAAGGCGCCGATGCGGCGCGGCGCGTCCAGGTCGGCGAACATCGGCGGGATGTGGCGTCCGTACGGGTTGCCCAGCAGCGGGCCGCAGAGCAGGTCCACCATCAGCGCCAGCGCATAGCCCTTGTGGCCGTAGCCCGCGCCGCCCAGCGGCGTCACGGCGATGGCCTGGTCGGGGTCGGTGGTGGGCTGCCCGTGCACGTCGACCGCCACGTCCGCCGGCAGCGGGTGGCCTTCGCGGCGCGCGTTCATCACGCGGTTCCAGGGGATCGACGTGGTGGCCATGTCCAGGCACACCGGCTCGGCGCCCGCGCGCGGGAATGCAATCGCGATGGGGTTGGTGCCGAAGAAGGGCCGCTCGCCGCCGTGCGGCGCCGCGATGCTGTCGGCGTGCGTGAAGGCGATGCCCACCAGCCCCGCTCGCGCGGCTTCCCGGGTGTACAGGCCGATGGCGCCGCAGTGCGAACTGTCGGTGACGCCCACCGCGCCGATGCCGTTCTCGCGTGCCAGGTCCATCGCCAGCGCGTTGGCCCGGTAGGCCACCACGTGGCCCTGGCCCTGGTCGCCGGCCAGCATGGCGGTGCAGGGGCCGGTGCGCTGCACCTCGGTCTGCGGGTCGGCCTTGATGGATCCCCGCGTGAGGCGGTCGAGGTAGTGCGTGAGGCGCGCGATGCCGTGCGAATCGATGCCCCACAGGTTGGTCTGCACCAGCGCCGCGGCCAGTCGGGCGGCGTCGGCTTCGGGCATGTGCGCGGCGCGCAGGCACTCGGTGGCCCAGCGGGTCAGGGTGTCGGCGGGTACGGCGACGCTGTCGGCGGCGACGGGTTGGCTCATGGCATGGATTCCAGCGTGGCGAGGGGGCCGCGTTCGGCGAGCGAACGCAGGTGAGGGGCGAGGGCGGCCACCAGCGCCGGGGCGCCGGCGAGATCGCCGAAGACGGGTTGGAATTGCGTCAGGGCCTGGGCCTGGGCCAGGGTTTGGGCATGGGCGCGGTCGACAGGGTCGGCGCTGCCTGTGCTGCGCAACCAGTGGGCATGCAGGCCGGCGGCCAGCGGGTCGTCCGCGCCCGGCGCGCGCTGATGCCACCACCAGGCCGCGACCGTGAGCGCCAGGCGGTCGATGGCCTGGCCGGCTCGAAGCCGGTCGCGGACGGTGTCGAGGATGCGCTGCGGCATCTTCTGCGAGCCGTCCATCGCGATCTGCGCGCAGCGGTGCGCCAGTGCCGGGTTGGCGAAGCGTTCGAGCAGCCGCGCGCGGTAGCCGTCGAGCTCGACGCCGGCCAGCGTGGGCTCGACCTCGTCGCGCAGCAGCGCATCCACGTTGCGCCGCAGTGCGGGCTGGCGCATGGCTTCGTCCACCGTGGCCCAGCCGGCGGCGAGCGAGAGGTAGGCGATGGTGGAATGCGCGCCGTTGACCATGCGCAGCTTGCGCCGCTCGAAGGGGCCGGCGTCGGCCACGAAGCGCACGCCCGGCCAGTCGGGGCGGCCGTCGGCGAAGTGGTCTTCCACGGCCCAGTCGAAGAACGGCTCGCCCACCACCGGCCAGGCATCCCGCACGCCCAGCGCGGCGGCGATGCGCTCGCGGTCGGCGTCGGTGGTGCGCGGCACGATGCGGTCGACCATGCTGCTTGGGAAGGTGCAGCGCGCTGCTGTCCAGCGCGCGAGATCGGGGTCGCTGCGCTCGGCCAGCGCCAGCACGCGCTGGCGCAGCACGGCGCCGTTGGACGGCAGGTTGTCCAGCGACATCAGCGTCAGCGGCCCGTGGCCTTCGGCGCGGCGTTGCGCGAGACCGGCCACGATGAAGGCGGCCGCCGAGCCGGGGGCATCGTCGAGGTAGCCCTTCTCGGTGACCGTGAGGCTCACGATGCGCGTGCCGGGCGCGGCGATGCGCCGCACGACGGCGGCGGGGTCCTCCGGGGCCACCAGGCAATCGCGCACGCAGCCGATGATGCGCAGCGATTCGCCGGTGGTGTCGCGCAGGGCCAGGGTGTACAGGCCGCCCTGCGGCGCCAGCGCGTCGCGTGTGTCGGGCGCCCGCAGCGAGACACCGGTGATGCCCCAGCCCAGGCTGCCGCCGGCATCGAGCGCGTCCTCGTTCACGACGGCCAGGTGCGCCCGCATGAAGGCGCCAATGCCCAGGTGCACGATGCCGGTCTGCAGGGCCGCGCGTTCGTAGCGAGGTTCCCGCACGCCGTTGGGCAGCGTGCCCGGGTTCAGCCTCACCGGTTCCACGGCGTGCCGTCGCTGCCCATCACATCACGGCGCCGAGTTGCCAGGGCACGAACTCGTTCTGCCCGTAGCCGTGCAGCTCGCTCTTCGTGTGCCGCCCCGAGGCTGTTTCCAGCATCAGCCGGAAGATGCGCTCGCCGGCTTCGTCCACCGTCTCGGCGCCATCGACGATGCCGCCGCAGTCGAGGTCGATGTCGTCCTGCTGCTTGAGCCACAGCGCCGTGTTGGTCGAGAACTTCAGGGAAGGCGAGGGCGCGCAGCCGTAGGCCGAGCCGCGCCCGGTCGTGAAGCAGATCAGGTTGGCCCCGCCCGCCACCTGCCCGGTGGCCGAGACGGGGTCGTAGCCCGGCGTGTCCATGTACACGAAGCCGCGCGCCGTCACGGCCTGCGCGAACTCGACGACGTCCACCAGGTTCGTGGTGCCGCTCTTGGCGATGGCGCCCAGCGACTTCTCGAGGATGGTGGTCAGGCCGCCGGCCTTGTTGCCTGCCGAGGGGTTGTTGTCCATCTGCATGCCGTTGCGGGCGGTGTAGGCCTCCCACCAGGCAATGCGCGCCAGCAGCTTGTCGGCCACGGCCGCGCTGACGGCGCGGCGCGTGAGCAGGTGCTCGCCGCCGTAGATCTCGGGGGTTTCCGACAGGATGGCCGTGCCGCCGTGGCGCACGAGCCGGTCCACCGCCGCGCCCAGCGCCGGGTTGGCGCTGATGCCCGAATAGCCGTCGCTGCCACCGCACTGCAGGCCCACCGTGAGGTGGCTCGCGGGCACGGGCTGGCGCTTCACGCGGTTGGCCTCGGGCAGCATCCTGCGGATGAGCTCGATGCCGCGCGCCACCGTCTTGGCGGTGCCACCGGTGTCCTGGATGTTGAAGGTGGCGAGGTTCGCGCCCTCGCTCAGGCCCTCCTGGGCGATCAGGCCCTGGATCTGGTTCGTCTCGCAGCCCAGGCCCACCACCAGCACGGCGGCGAAGTTGGGGTGCCGCGCGTAGCCGCCCAGCGTGCGGCGCAGCACCTGCAGTTCCTCGCCGTCGCTGGCGGTGGCGCAGCCCATGCCGTGCGTGAGCGCGACGATGCCGTCCACGTTCGGGTAGTCGGCCAGCGCCTCGGGGCGGATGTCGCGCCGGAAATGGTCCGCTATTGCGCGTGCCGCGGTGGCCGAGCAGTTCACGCTGGTCAGCACGCCGATGTAGTTGCGCGTGGCCACACGCCCGTCGGCACGCACGATGCCGTCGAACGTGGCGGGCGTGTCCACGAACGCGGTGGGCGCGGCGCCCGCGCCAGGCTCATGGGCCCGCGCGAACGCGCTGAAGGCCAGGTTGTGCGTGTGCACGTGCTGGCCCGCCGCGATGGGCGCGGTGGCCACGCCGATGACCTGGTTGTAGCGCCGCACCGCCTCGCCGACCGCGATGGCCCGGGTGGCCACCTTGTGGCCCGGCGGCACGAGGCCGGCGACCGTGACGCCTTCGCCTTCGAGCGCCGTACCGCCCAGCAGTTGCCGGCGGGCGATGACGACGTTGTCGGCGGGGTGGATGCGGATGAAGGGGTTCATGTCAGTACCGCCCGGCCGTTCCGAAGGTACTGAGCGCCCCCTTGGGGGGCAGCGAACGGAGTGAGCATGGGGGCTTCATGTCAGCCGTCGATCAGGGCAGGGTCCCAGGCGTGCACGGTCTGGCGCTGCTCGCCCAGCTTGTCGATGCCCAGGCGGATCACGTCGCCGGCCTTCAGGTACACGGGCGATGGCTTCACGCCCATGCCCACGCCGGGGGGCGTGCCGGTGGTGATGACGTCGCCGGGCTTGAGCGTCATGAAGCGGCTCAGGTAGCTCACGATGGTGGCCACGCCGAAGATCATGGTCTTGGTGCTGCCGTTCTGGTAGCGGTGGCCGTTGACCTCGAGCCACATGCCCAGGTCCTGCGGGTCGCCCACTTCGTCGGCGGTCACGAGCCACGGGCCGATGGGGCCGAAGGTGTCGCAGCCCTTGCCCTTGTCCCACTGGCCGCCGCGCTCGATCTGGTATTCGCGCTCGGAGACGTCGTTGATGACGCAGTAGCCGGCCACGTGCTTGAGTGCATCGGCTTCCGACACATAGCGCGCCTGCGTGCCGATGACGACGCCTAGTTCCACTTCCCAGTCGGTCTTCACCGAGCCCTGGGGCAGAACCACCGGGTCATTGCAGCCCACGGCGCTGTCGGGCGTCTTCATGAAGACGATGGGTTCCTTCGGAATGGGCAGGTTCGATTCCGCCGCGTGGTCGGCGAAGTTCAGGCCGATGGCCACGAACTTGCCGAGGCCGCTCCAGGGCACCGCCAGGCGGCCCTGCGCCACCACGGGCAGGGCGTTGATGTCGACGGCGCGCAGCGCGGCCAGCCCTGCCGGCGAAAGCGTCGCGGCGGTGATGTCGGGGATCAGCGCGGAGAGATCGCGCACCTGACCCTGGGTGTCCAGCATGCCGGGCTTTTCCTGGCCCTTGGGGCCGTGTCGCAGGAGTTTCATGGTTCTTCCTTCCGTGGGAATGGGTGGGATCTAGTTGGACCAGCCGCCGTCGATGACTTGCGCGGTGCCGGTGGTGAAGCCTGATTCGTCGCTGGCCAGGTACACCGCCAGCGCCGCGATCTCCTCGACGCGGCCGACGCGCCCCATGGGCTGGCGCGCCACGAAGGCGGCCTCCACCTGCGCGACAGTCTGGCCCGAGGCCTGGGCCTGCGCGGCGATGCGGTCGCGCAGCGAGGGCGATTCCACGGTGCCCGGGCAGATGGCGTTGCAGCGCACGCCGCGGGTGATGAAGTCGGCAGCGACGGCCTTGGTCAGGCCGATGACGGCCGCCTTGGTGGCGCCGTAGACGAAGCGGTTGGGTGCGCCCTTGATGCTGCCGGCCACCGAGGCCATGTTGATGATGGAGCCGCCGCCCTTGGCCAGCATGCCGGGCAGGAAGGCCTTGATGGTGCGGAACTGCGAGCGCGCGTTGAGCTCGAACGCGAACGTCCAGTCCTCCTCGGTGCAGTCCAGCACGGTGCCGGCGTGCACGAAACCCGCGCCGTTGAACAGCACGTCCACCGGGCCGTGCGCCGCTGCCGCGGCCTGGATGGCGGCGGGGTCGGTGGCGTCCAGGCGCTGCGTGGTGCAGCCCTGCAGCGTGGCGAGCAGGCGTTCGTCGATGTCGGTCGCGATGACGCGTGCGCCTTCGCGCACGAAGGCCTCGGCCACGGCGCGGCCGATGCCTTGGCCGGCGGCGGTCAGGAAGGCGGTCTTGCCCTGGAGTCTCATGGGTGTCCTTGCTGGATGAGGTTGATCGTTCGGGGGCTCACTCGGCCACCACCTGCACCTTGGTGCTGCGGGTCTTGTCGGCAGCCAGCTCGAAGGCTTCGAGCGAGCGGGCCAGGGGAATCTGCGCGCTGATCAGCGGGCGCACATCGACACGGCGGCTGCGGATCGCCTGCACGGCCCAGTCGAAGGCCTGGTGGGCGCGGAAGACGCCGCGATAGTCGAGCTCGCGCGCCATCACGCTGTTGGCGGGGAAGGGGATTTCGGGCGGCAGCGTGCCGACCTGCATCACGCGCCCGCCGCGCTTCACGGCCGTGAGGCAGGTGGCGAGTGCTGCTGCGCTGCCGGCGGCCTCGATCGTCACGTCGGCGATGTCGGCCAGGGTCCGGACGTCGACCTGGTCGCTGCGCACGACGCGGTCGGCGCCCACGGTGCGCGCCATCTCGAGCGGGCGGTCGTGGATGTCGCACACGATGATGTGCGCCGCGCCCGCCAGCCGCGCGGCGATGACGCTCATGCAGCCGATCGTGCCGCCGCCGGTGACGAGCACCGTTTCACCCAGCACCGGGCCGGCGCGGTGCAGGGCATGCAGCCCGATGGACAGCGGCTCGGCGCACGCGATCTCGCCCAGCGAGATGTGCGACTCGGTGATGGGCGTGAGCTGCGTCTCGCCCATGATGAAGCGCTCGCGGAACATGCCCTGCGCGTGCGGAAACACGCTGGCGCTGCCCAGGAAGAACATCTGGCGGCACAGGTTGCCGCGGCCGGCACGGCAGTAGTCGCACTTGCCGCAGGGGTGCGAGGGGTTGATGGCCACGCGGTCGCCGGGGAGCACGCGCGTGACGGCGCTGCCGACGGCGTCCACCACGCCCGAGGCCTCGTGCCCCGGCACCAGCGGTTCGCGCACCACGAAGGCGCCCACGCGGCCGTGCTGCCAGTAGTGCAGGTCCGAGCCGCAGATGCCGCCGGCGCCCAGGCGCAGCCGCACGTCGTGCGGGCCCAGGTCGGGTGTTTCCTCGCGCTCCAGGCGCAGGTCGTGGGCGCCGTGGATGCGGCAGGCGAGGGTGGTGGTGTTCATCGTGTGCTTGCTCCCAGGGCTTCGCCCGGCGGCCAGTTGTCTGCGAAACGGTCGTGTGAATTGCGCAGGTGGGCCTGCATGGCACTGCGCGCGGCCTCGGGGTCGCGCGCCGCGATGGCGTCGATCACGGCGCGGTGCTCGGCCACGGCCAGGCTCCAGCTCTCGCGGTTCTCGAAGTGCTGGCCCAACTGCTCGAACAAGGGGTTGTTGCGCTCGTCGAAGAGCTCGGTCACGGCGCGCAGCAGCGGGCCGTTGTCGGCCGCCTCGGCGATGCGCAGGTGGTAGAGGCGGTCGCCGCGAATGGGCGTGATGCCGCGCCGGATCTCGTCTTCCATCAGCGCCAGCGCCTCGTTCAGGCCGTCGACCTGCTGCGGCGCCATTCGCTCGGCCGCCAGCGCGGCGAGTTCGCCTTCCAGCACCTGGCGGGCGCGGATGATCTCGAAGGGGCCGAAGGCGCCTGCCTCCACGGGCGGCCCGGCGGCGTCGCGCGCGACGACATGGATGCCCGAGCCCATGCGCACCTCCACCAGGCCTTCCACCTCCAGCGCGATCAGCGCCTCGCGCACCGAGGGGCGCGAGACGCCCAGCTGCGCGGCCAGGTCACGCTCGGCGGGCAGCCGCGTGCCGACGGCGTACTCGCCCGCCTTGATCAGCGTGCGCAGCTGATCGGCGATCTGGCGGTACAGGCGGCGCGGCTCGATGGCCTGGATGGGCATGGTCGGGAGGTCAAGTGGTCAGGCCAATTGATGCGGACGATACCGAACGCGCCTGAGGCCAGACCCCGGGTTTACCCTGGCCGTCGAACCACCTTGACGTGCGCCAGCTGTTCCTGGGCCTCGATCAGCGAGGGCACGAACTTGCGGCCGTGGCCCAGCGCGCTGGCGATGGACAGCGACTGGTGCACCGCTTCGCCCATCACCGAAGGCACGGCCAGGTTCTCGGCCAGGTGCGTGTAGTAGCGGACGTCCTTGCGGGCGTTGTCGAGCTCGAACTTGAGGCCGTCCATCTCGCCGTCCAGCGTCTTGGCCATGGCCTGGAAGAGCCCGTTGTTGACGGGGCCCTTGGTGATGAGCGCCACCAGCTGCTTCAGGTCGACGCCCGCGCGCTGGCCCACCGCGAAGGCTTCGGCCGTCGCGGTGCAGATGGCCTGCGCGATGAAGTTGTT
>CAJAES010000114.1 GCA_903938815.1 uncultured beta proteobacterium | reverse complement strand
TTCGCGGCAGCCGAGCGCGGCTTCACCGCGGTGAAGCACCAGCGCGAGGTCGGCACCGGCTACTTCGACGCCGTGACGACGACGATCGAGGCGCAGGCCTCCACGGCCGCTCTGAAGGGCTCCACCGAAGACGAGCAGTTCTTCGACGCCAAGCACGGCTGATCGGCAGACCCCGGCAACGAAAAAGCCCGGCTAATGCCGGGCTTTTTTCATGGGCCTTGCGGCCCGTCGGACAGATCAGATGTCGCGGGAGTCGCTGCTGCGACGGCGCACCGCGAAGGCCACCGCGAGGAGGCCGATGGCGAGCATCGCGTAGGTGCCGGGCTCCGGGATCGCCGGCAGGATTGCGCCTGGGCCGGTGATGATGTTCAGGAACGTCCCGCTCTCCTCGTTGTAGAAACTGGTCGTCACGAGGTAGTAGGCCGTATTGACCGCAAGCGCGACGTCGAAGCCGCTCTTGCCGATGGTGGAGTTGAAATCGTCGTTGGCGATCACGCCGTTGCTCAGGGCCTGGGTCGGATCGAAACTGCCCGAGTACAGGAACAGGAACTGGTCCCAGGGCTGGTCCTGGAACAGGCCCTGCGCGAAGCTGCGCACCGAGTACAGCCCGTCGGCGGAGACGCTGAAGGAGAAGACGTCGTACGAGACGGCCGTGCCGACGCCGGACAGCCCGCTGAAGTCTTCCACCGCGCGCTGGTAGGTCGGTCCGTCGGTGGTGTCGTCCACGTAGAACGCTGCGGAAGCCGGCAGGGCGGCCGCAACGGCCACGGCGGCGAGTGCGGAGCGAAGCATCGAGATCAACTTCATCGGGTGGTCCTCCAGTTGGTGCGTCGGGTGACGCTGGCCCTGGAGAGTGGCAGCTTGCGTGCCAGGGCCAGTCTCGGAATGTGACCGATCGACCGTGAACTACGGCACGAATGGCTACGCTCGCAGAATAAGGTGTCCACTGGCTGCAAAAAAGCCGAATTCGCAAGGTACGGATACGTTTGCGCAGTCTCCAACCCCCGCGATCAGGGGGGGGCGGACACGTAACGTCATGATCGCGGCTTGGCGCCGGCGGTCGCTCAGCCGGCGGCGCCTGCACCACGCTGGCGCCATTGCACCAGCAAGGCGAAGCAGCCGGCAGCCACCAGGAGCGCGCCCGGCAGCAGCGGCGTGGACAGCAGGCCCAGCGCCTGTGCGCTGTCGGCGAGCACCCAGCGCGGCACCAGCATCAGGGCACTCTGGATGTCCTCGGCGCGGTCGATGACCATCTCCTTGCCGGCCACATTGGCCAGCGAGCGGCCCGCGCGAGACAGCAGTTCAGACAGGACATCGCTCAACAGCGGCTGGCCGAAGACACGCTCCAGGATCTGGCTCCCGAGCCCGATACCGACGCCCAGGATCACCAGGCCCCAGCGGCGGAACCAGGCCGTCAGCAGAACGGCCATCAGGATCAGCGGTGACAGCCACAGCGTGACGAGCAGCAGGCCCAGGGCCAGGCGAGCGACGATGGCCAGTGCGGCAAGCGCCAGCGGCAGCCAGGGCAGGGCGAACCAGACACCGATTCCGGCCGTGCGGCTGACCAGCATGAGCGAAATCAGCAGGCCGGTGATCAGGCCGGTCAGCAGTGCGGCGGCTGGCGCCAGCAGCAGATGCGTGGCCAGCGGCACGGCCAGGCTCTTTGCATGGCCCACCGGCAGCGAGAGCCAGAACTCGATGGAGCGGTCGGCATGGTCTCGCCGGGCGAGGCCGGTGACGATGATCAGGGAGGTCAGCCACATGATCAGCAGCTGGATGCCGACCGCGCCACCGAGCGCGCCCAGCGTGAGCGCCACCGGCAGGCGTTCACCGACATCCTCGGCATCGAACTTCATCTCGCCGAAGGACACGAGCAGCAGTGCCAGGGCCGTCGGCAGCAGCACGATCAGGCCCCAGCCGAAGCGGTGCTGAATCCATTCGCGTCGCAGCAGGGTAGGGATTTGTTTCATCGCGGGCCTTTCGGAATCAGAACTGGGTACGGTCGATCTCGGGCTTGCGCGTCAGCGCCACGAACAGGTCGACAAGGCTCGGACGCACACGCCGGCCCAGAGCCTGGACGTGATCGGGCGGCGCGCCGTCGAACAGCGCGGCACTGCCGCCCTGCACGCGGTAGCGCAGCAGCGGGTGCGCTGCGGCCATCTCGTCGGCCACCGTCGCGTCGTGGCTCAGCGCCACGAATCGCCGGTCCATGTCCTCGAGGCTGATCGACAGCACCAGCTTGCCCTCGTTGAGCATCAGCACGTCCGACAGCAGAGACTCGATCTCCTCCACCTGGTGGGTGGAGATGACGACGCTGCGCTCACCGTCGCACCACTCGTCGATGAGCATCTCGTAGAAGGACTTGCGGGACAGCACGTCCAGGCCGAGCGTCGGCTCGTCGAGGATCATCAGCCGGGCATCGATGCTCGCGATCAGTGCCAGGTGCGCCTGAGCCACCATGCCCTTGGACAGGCTCTTGACCTTGTCGCTCAGGCCGACGCTGGTGCGGCGCAGCAGCGCACGCGCCCGCTCGGCGGAAAACCCGGGGTGCAGCCCGCTCATCAGCGTGATGAGTTCGGCCACGCGGGCCCAGCGCGGCAGGGTCGCCACATCGGGGATGTAGCAGGCCGACTGAAGCAAGGCAACGCGGTCGCGCTTCGGGTTGAGGCCCAGCACGCGCAACTCACCCTCGGGCGTGTTCAGGCCCACCATGGCCTTCATCAGCGTGGTCTTGCCGGCGCCGTTGTGGCCCAGCAGGCCGACGACGCGGCCCTTCGGAACGGTGAAGCTCAGGTCGTCGATGGCGGTCTTGGCGCCGTAGCGCACCGTCAGGCCGCGGGCCTCCACCAGCAGGTCGGCAGTCATCGGGGGTCCTCCCAGGTCAGTTCTTCGGCGCCAATGTCCAGGCGTTTGAGGCGGTCGCGCAGGCGCGGCCATTCGTTGTGCAGGAAGCGTTCGCGTTCTGCTGCCTTGAGGTGGCTGCGGGCGCCCGGCACCACGAACAGGCCGAGGCCGCGCCGGTTCTCCAGCAGGCGCGCGTCCGTCAGGGCCTGCAGGGCGCGGCTGACGGTCAGCGGGTTCAGCAGGTGCTGCCCGGCCAGCGCGCGCACCGAGGGCATGGCCTCGCCTTCGGGCGGGTCTCCGTCCAGCAGGCGCGCGGCCAGCAGGTCGGCCAGTTGCTGGTAGATGGGTTGTCGGTCGTCCCAGGTGGTCATGCGCAGCCCTTGGGTGTGTTGCTGATGTAGCACACCATAACGGCAGCCGCCGCACGGGCCCAGCGCCTTGCGACAGACTGCAGCCGTGCACGACAGGCTGCAGGCCGGGAACGGCTACATCGCCGCCGTCAGCATCGCGCGGTAATCGTCCCGGGTCGCCAGGCGCGGGTTGGTCTTGTGGCAGTGGTCGGCCATCGCGCCGTCGATCACGCGCTCGAAGAGATCCTCCGTCACGCCCATGGCGCGAAGGCCGGACGGCAGGCCGAGGCGCCCGTTCATGGCCGTCAGGGCATCGGCCAGGTCATTGCCCTGGGCGTCGCAGCCGGGCAGGCCGATGGCACTGGCCATGCGCTGCAGGCGCTGCTCACGCTGGATCGATTCGGCGCTGGCGTTGAAGCGCACCACCGCCGGCAGGAACATGGCGTTCAGGGTGCCGTGGTGCAGGCGCGGGTTCACGCCGCCCAGGCTGTGGCTCAGGGAGTGCACGCAGCCCAGTCCCTTCTGGAATGCGAGGGCGCCCTGGGCGCTGGCGCTCATCATGTTCCAGCGCGCTTCGCGGTCGCTGCCGTCCCGGGTGGCGCGCTCGATGTGCGCCCAGCCGCGCCACAGGCCGTCCAGCGCGATGCCGTCGGCGGGCGGGTTCACGGCCGGCGCCATGAAGGTCTCCATGCAGTGCGCGATGGCGTCCATGCCGGTGGCTGCCGTCAGAAGCGGCGGCAGGCCCAGCGTCAGCTCTGGGTCGAGGAGGGCGATCTTCGGCATCAGGTGCCAGCTGTGGAACCCGAGCTTGCGGCCGTCGTCGACGATCAGGATCGCTCCCCGGGCCACCTCGCTGCCGGTGCCCGCCGTGGTGGGCACGGCGATGACGGGCGCCACGCGCCCGGTGATGCGCGGGCTGCCGCCTTCGATGGTGGCGTAGTGCTTCAGCGGCCCTTCGTGCGTGGCGGCAATCGCCACGCCCTTGGCGAGGTCGATGCTGGAGCCGCCGCCCACGGCCACGAGCCCGTCGCAGCCCTCGCGGCGATAGACCTCCACGGCAGCGCGAACGGCGGCCTCGGTCGGGTTGGACGGCGTGCCGTCGAAGACCGCGTGCGGCATGCCGGCCATCGCGGCCACGGCGAGGTCGAGCACGCCTGCGGCACGCACGCCAGCGTCGGTGACGATCAGCGGCCTGCGCATGCCCGCGAGTTCGCACTCGGCCGGCAGTTGGCGCACGGCGCCGTGTTCGATCTCGATCTGGGTCAGGTAGAGGATTCTGCTCATCCGCCAAGTATGCTTGCGCGCCGACCCGCCAGAGAACGCCGACAACCCTTGGGAACCCATCTGCTGACCCCCGCCATGGCGGGCCTGCTGGACCGCATCCACCGGGCGAAGCGACCGCCGTTTCACGCGATGAGCCCCGCACAGGCGCGAGCCGCGTACGCGGCGGCGGCCGAGATCCTGGAGCCCCCGCGCGCGCCCTTGCCGCGGGTGGAGGAGCTCGTGCTCGCCGGCCGTCCGGCGCGGCTGTATGCCGCGGGCACCGGTCCCTTGCCCGTGCTGCTCTACCTGCACGGCGGCGGCTACGTGATCGGTGGCCTGGAAACCCACGACAGCCTGTGCCGCCAGCTCGCGCTGCGCAGCGGCGGCGCCGTGATCGCGCTGGATTACCGCCTGGCCCCCGAGCACCCGTTCCCGGCGGCCGTGGACGACACCTGGGCCGCCCTGGCCTGGCTGACCGGGAACGCCGGCTCGCTGGGGCTTGACGCGCGACGCCTGGCCATCGGCGGCGACAGCGCCGGCGGCACGCTGGCGGCGGTGGGTGCGATCCACGCCCGCGACCGCGGCATCCCGCTCGCGCTGCAGCTGCTCGTCACGCCCGGCACCTGCGCCCATGCCGATACAGCCTCGCACAAGCTGTTTGCCGAGGGCTTCCTGCTCGATGCCGCCAGCACGGCCTGGTTTCTCGACCAAACGATCCCGCACCACCACCGCCGCGACTGGCGCTTCGCACCCCTGGAAGCACCCGAGCTCGAGGGCGTGGCGCCGGCCTGCCTGATCCTTGCAGAGTGCGACCCGCTCGTCGACGAGGGCCTCGCCTACGGCGACCGCCTGCGGATGGCCGGCGTGCCCGTGCAGCTGGAGCTGGCGCGCGGCGTGACACACGATTTCATCAAGATGGGCCGCGCGCTGAAGGAGGCTGCGGCCTTCCAGCAGGCGGCCGCAGACGCCCTCAAGGAGGCCTGGACATGAACCGCAAGGATTTCCGATTCGCCGAACGGCTGCGCGTGCGCTGGGCCGAGGTCGACCTGCAGAGGATCGTCTTCAACGGCCACTACCTGATGTACTTCGACACCGCCGTGGCCGGCTGGTGGCGCGCGATGGCGCTGCCCTACGAGCCCACCATGCACGAGCTGGGCGGCGACTTCTTCGTCCGCAAGTCCACGCTCGAGTTCGAGGGGTCGGCGCGCTACGACGACCAGCTCGAGGTCGGCATGCGCTGCGAACGCATCGGCAACAGCTCCATGCTGCTGCAGGGCGCCGTGTTTCGCAGCGGGCAGCGGCTGGTCACGGGCGAACTGGTCTATGTCTATGCCGACTCGAAGACGCAGCGTCCGCTGCCGGTGCCGCAGCCGCTGCGCGACCTGTTTCTCGGGTTCGAGGCCGGGCAGCCGGTGCTCGACGTTCAGGTCGGCACCTGGGATCAACTGGGCCGGCAGGCGCAGGCCATCCGCACCGCCGTCTTCGTGGAGGAACAGAAGATCCCGGCCGAACTCGAATGGGACGCCGCCGATGCCTCGGCGGTGCACGCGCTGGCCGTGAACCGGCTCGGCCGGGCCGTGGCCACGGGCCGCCTTCTGGAGCACGAACCCAGCGTGTCGAAGATCGGCCGCATGGCGGTGCACGCATCGTTGCGCGGCAGCGGCGCCGGTGCGGCGGTGCTCAAGGCCCTGGTTGCAGCCGCGCGGGACCGTGGCGACCTGCAGGTGCTGCTGCACGCACAGGAGAGCGCCGTCGGCTTCTATCTGCGGATGGGCTTCCAGGCCGTCGGGCCGGTCTTCGAGGAAGCCGGCATCGCGCACCAGGCGATGGCGCTCGACCTCTGATCAGCGCTCGGCAAAGGCCTCGACGTGCCGGCTGCCGGGCGCGATGCCGGCCAGCGCGTCGACCAGTGCTCCGGCCAGCGCATCGCCGATCCGCTGCTCGCCATCGGCATCGATGCCACCCGGCGCGGCGTAGATCTCCATCACCGTCGCCTGCGGCGCCGGGTCGCAGCGCTCGAGCACGCGGGCCGTGAGGCCCGGCCACGCAGCCATCAGGCCAGCCTGGGCCTGGCGCACGGCGGCCAGCGCCTGCGGCAGGCGGTCGGGCTCGACGCGCCAGTAGATGAAGAGCTGACGGCTCACGCCGCTTCGGTGGGAATGGCGTAGGGCAGGGCAGCCAGGTGCAGGGCCGGCCCGTCGGGCGCGCCGGCATGCAGCGCACCGGTGCTGGCGGCGATCTTGAGCTCGACCAGGGCCACGGGCGTGAGCCCGGCCGGTGCGGCGGCCAGCACGACCTGCCCGGCGGGCTGGTCGGGGTCGGCCGGATCGAAGACTTCCTGGCCGGCCTGCACGGGTGCGTCCGAGGTGAGCACGAAGCTGCGGCGCTTCAGCGTGCCGCGGTACTGGCTGCGCGCGACGACTTCCTGGCCGGGGTAGCACCCCTTCTGGAAGTTCACGCCGCCCACCAGTTCGAGGTTGACCATCTGGGGCACGAACTTCTCGACCGTGGGGCCGACCACGCGCGCCACGCCGCTCTGCACCTCGAGCCAGCGCCAGAGCTCGATGTCCAGAAGGGGCGCGGGCGGCTCGCCGAGCCACAGCGCGCGCGGCAGGCCGGCGCCGGCAGGCAGGCGCACCAGGGCATGGTCGGTCACGCTCCAGGCCGCGCCGGCGGGCACTGCCGAGCCCATCAGGCCGTGCAGCGGACGTTCGGCCGTCGCATCGCTCAGCTTGCACTTGGCGCGCAGGACGAACATCGAGAGCCGCTTCAGCGTGGCGGGCAGCACATCGGCGCTGCAGGCGAGAAGAACGTCGCCGTTCGCGTCGAGCCACATCACGAAGCTGGCCAGCAGGCGGCCCTTGGCGGAGCAATAGCCGGCAAGCCTTGCGATGCCGGGCTCCAGGTGCAGGACGTCCTGGGTGAGCTGGCCGTGCAGGAAGCTCCGGGCCTCCTCGCCGCTGGCCCGGATCAGGCCCCAGTCGGACAGGCGCACGGCACCGTCGAACGCGTCGTTGTGATTGAGTTTGGCAGTCATGCGCCGATTATCATGAGCCCCCATGGGTCGACGTTCGCAGGGTCTTAGGATCATCACCTGGGCCTTGGCGGCCGGGGTTCTGGCGGCAGCGCTGATAGCTGCTGCGGCATGGCGCTGGCTGTCCCAGCCGCTGGCCCTGCGCGCGCCGACGGTCGAGTTGTCGATCGAGCCCGGCACGCCGCCGCGCGCGGTGGCCCAGGCCTGGGTCGACGCCGGTGTCGACACCGGACCCGAACTGCTCTACCAGTGGTTCAGATGGTCGGGCGACGCCCGCCGCATCCGGGCCGGCAGCTACGAGGTCGAGCCCGGCATCACGCCGCGCATGCTGCTCGACAAGATGGTCCAGGGCCGCGAGACGCTCGAATCCGTGCGCCTGCCCGAGGGCGCCACCTTGCGGCAATGGCGCGCCGCCCTGGCGGCCGCGCCGCACCTCAAACCCGCCAGCGCAGGCCTGGACGACGCCGCGCTGATGGCCGCCGTCGGCATGCCGGGGGCGTGGGCCGAGGGCCGATTCTTCCCGGACACCTATGCCTACAGCCGCGGCGTGAGCGACCTCACCGTGCTCAAGCGGGCCCACGCCGCCATGCAACGCCATCTGGCCGCGACCTGGGCAGCGCGCGCGCCCGACTCCCCGCTGAAGACCCCGGACGACGCACTCATCCTGGCCTCCATCGTCGAGAAGGAAACCGGCCGGGCCGACGAGCGCGGCCTGGTGGCCGGCGTCTTCGTGAACCGGCTGCGCATCGGCATGCCCCTGCAGACCGACCCCACCGTGATCTACGGGCTCGGCGAGTCATTCGACGGCAACCTGCGCAAGCGCGACCTGCTGGCGGACGGGCCGTACAACACCTATCAGCGTGGGGGTCTGCCGCCGACGCCCATCTCCATGCCGAGCCTGGCGGCCCTTCGGGCGGTCGTGAACCCTGCGCCCACCAAGGCGCTGTACTTCGTGGCACGCGGCGACGGCAGCAGCCAGTTCAGCAACAACCTCGACGACCATAATCGCGCGGTGAACAAATTCCAGCGCGGCCAATGAAGCAGACCGGCCAGTTCATCAGCTTCGAAGGCATCGACGGCGCCGGCAAGTCCACGCACATCGAAAGCCTGGCGGCATGGTGGCGCCAGCAGGGGCGGGAGGTGCTGCTGACCCGAGAGCCCGGCGGCACACCGCTGGCGGAGGCTTTGCGCGCGCTCGTGCTGCAGCAGGCCATGGACCCGCTGACCGAGTCCCTGCTGGTATTCGCGGCCCGGCGCGATCATCTGCAGCAGGCGATCGAGCCCGCGCTCGGCCGCGGCGCGATCGTGCTCTGCGATCGTTTCACGGACGCGACGTTCGCCTACCAGGGCGCTGGCCGCGGCTTCGACCTGCGCGTGCTCGACACCCTCGAGGCCTGGGTGCAGCAGGGGCGCCAGCCCGACCTGACACTGTGGTTCGATCTCGACCCTGCCGTTGCGGCAGCGCGCCGCGCGGCCGTGCGGGCGCCCGACCGGTTCGAGGCGCAGGATCTCCCGTTCTTCGAGCGCGTGCGCGCCGGGTACGCCGCCCGGGCCGCAGCCCAGCCCGGGCGCTTCGCCCGCATCGACGCCGGTGGTTCGCCGCAGGAAGTGCACGCTCAGGTGATGCGCGCCGTACAGGCGCACGGCGCATGGCAGGAATGACCACGGCCATGAATGTCGGCGCGGACGGCCTGCTGCCGCTGCCCTGGCTCGCGGCACCGTTGCGGCAGGCGCTGGCCCAGCCCGGCCATGCCTTGCTGCTGGTGGCCGCACCGGGGGTGGGCGCGCTGGAGTTCCAGCTGACGCTGGCGCAGGCCTGGCTGTGCGAGGCCGCCGTCGACGACCGGCCCTGCGGGCAATGCACCAGCTGCCGTCTGTTCCAGGCCCGCACCCACCCCGACCTGAAGGTGCTGCTTCCCGAGACCTTGCGCGTCGAGCTCGGCTGGTCCGAGGCCGGCGAGGACAGCGAAGGCGGCAAGAAGAAGCCCAGCAAGCAGATCCGCATCGACGAGGTGCGCGGCGCGATCGACTGGATCGTCAAGACCACTTCGCGGGGCCGGGCCAAGGTCCTGGTCGTGCACCCGGCGGAAGCCTTGAACCCGGTGGGCGCCAACGCGCTGCTGAAGACACTGGAGGAGCCGCCGGCCGGCGCCCGGCTGCTGCTGTCGTGCAGCGATGCCGAACACCTGCTGCCGACGGTTCGCAGCCGATGCCAGCGGCTCGGCCTGCCGGCCCCGGCCCCGGCCGATGCCGCAGCCTGGCTCGAGGGGCAGGGCGTGAAGGACGGCATCGATCTGCTGGCCGCATGCGCGGGCCGCCCGCTGGACGCCCTCAACCTGCACCGCGCCGGTGTGAACGCCGCCGCCTGGGCAGCCCTGCCGCGCGCGCTGGCACAGGGGCACGCCGGCGCCTGGGCCGGCTGGCCGCTACCCCGCACCATCGACACCCTGCAGAAGCTTTGCCACGATCTGCTGGCTGCGGCCGCCGGCGCCGCGCCGCGCTACTTTCCGGCCGGCTCGCTGCCTGCGGCCCGGGGCGGCATCGCGCCTCTGCTGGCCTGGGCGGAAGAACTCAACCGCGTGGCACGCCAGGCGGAGCATCCCTGGAGCGAAGCCCTGCTCGTCGATTCGCTCGTCACGCGGGGCCGGCAGGCCTTGGCTACACTCGGTAGATGAGCACACCGCAGCCGGCAGCATCCGGGCGCCCCAGCGTCATCCAGCTCGTCTTCCGCGAGAAGGGCGCGCTGTACGCGGCCTACATGCCGATGCTGACCGACGGCGGTCTGTTCGTGCCGACCACGCGCGACTACAAGCTCGGCGACGACATCTACCTGCTGCTCTCCCTGCCTGAAGACCCCCAGCGGTACCCCGTTGCCGGAAAGGTGGCCTGGATCACGCCAGCCAACGCCTCGGGCGGGCGCACCCAGGGCGTGGGCGTGCGCTTCCCGAACGACGAGAAGACTCGGCAACTGAAGGTCAAGATCGAAGAGATCCTGGGCACATCGATCTCGTCGGCCAAACCGACGCAGACCCTGTAGCGCCCGCTCTCCCACGCGGCCATGCCGCCATGCCGCCATACCGCAATAGCACCCCGATGTTCGTCGACTCGCATTGCCACCTGAGCTTTCCGGATTTCGCGGGGCGACTGCCTGAACTTCGCGCCGCCATGCAGGCGGCCGGCGTGTCGCGGGCGCTGACCATCTGCACGACGATGGAGGAGTTCGAGCAGGTGCACGCGCTGGCCACCGGCCACGACAACCTCTGGTGCAGCGTGGGCGTGCACCCCGACAACGAAGGGGTGCGCGAGCCCAGCCTGCAGGACCTGCTCGACGGCGCCGCGCTGCCGCGCGTGGTGGCCATCGGCGAGACCGGGCTCGACTACTACCGGCTGAACGGCCGAAGCGTGGCCGACATGGCCTGGCAGCGTGAACGCTTCCGGGTGCACATCCGTGCCGCGAAGATCACCGGCCTGCCGCTCGTCATCCACACGCGAAGCGCCAGCGACGACACGATCGACATCCTGCGCGAGGAGGGCGCCGGCGCGGTCCGGGGCGTCTTTCACTGCTTCACCGAGACACAGGCTGTGGCCGATGCCGCGCTGGAGATGGGCTTCTACATCTCGTTTTCGGGCATCCTGACCTTCCGCAACGCCGAAGCGCTGCGTGACGTGGCCCGGAAGGTGCCGCTGGATCGGTGCCTGATCGAGACCGACAGCCCGTACCTCGCACCGATGCCCTTTCGTGGCAAGACCAATCAACCCGCCTACGTTGCGCACGTGGCGGCCGAGCTGGCGCGCCTGAAGGGCATGGACATCGCTGCTGTCGGTGCGGCCACCACACGCAACTTCGAGGCACTTTTCGGACTTCAGACAGAGACAGCCACATGAGAAAATACATCAGGTTAGCGCTCTATCTCATTGTCACAGCGAATATTTCTTCCGCATTTGCTGGTCCGAAAGAAGACTATTTCAAGGCGCTCGAGATCGATGCGGCCAACGTCGTCTCGGGTCTGCTGCTGCAGGGCTTCGACCCCAACGAGCGCGACGCGCAGGGTCAGGTCGGGCTCTACCTGGCTTTGCGCAGCGAATCCTGGGCGGTCGTGGATGCCCTGCTGAAGCACCCTGGCGTCCAGATCGACGCTGTCAATGCCGCCGGCGAAACGCCGGTGATGATGGCTGCGCTTCGGGGGCAGGTCGAACTGACCCGGCGATTCCTCGAGCGCGGCGCCCAGATCAATCGCGAAGGCTGGACTCCCCTTCACTACGCCGCCAGCAGTTCCGAACCCGGGGTCGTGAGCCTTCTGCTCGACCGCGGCGCGGCCATCGACGCTCGCTCCCCCAACGGCACGACGCCGTTGATGATGGCTGCCCGCTATGGCGCCATCGATGCTGCGGACCTGCTGCGCAAGCGTGGCGCGGATGCCTCGCTCCGAAACGAGCGCGGCCTCACCGCGGCCGACTTCGCATTGGCCGCCGGCCGCGACACCCTGGCGCAAAGACTGCAGGCCGCGCGCTGAACCGGGATGACATTCGTGTCGGAATCCCGCTGACAGCGTTCATGGCGCCAGGCTGACTGTTCCCGCATGGGCATGGCTCCTACATTCGGGCCATCGTGTCCTAGATGGAGAACGCTTCATGAAACAGGAATCCCTGGCCCGCAACCCGTTCATGATGATGATCCAGCCCGAGGCCGTGCTGGCCGCGATGGAGCGATCCGAGAAGCTCGGGCGACTGAACCGCCGGTTGTGTCACCCGCTGGATCGCCCGGCGCCGGCTGCGGCCGACGGCGGCAAGGCAGTCGACACCGACGACGCCAGCCTCGACGACTGATACCCGAAGGGCGGGCTAGGTGCGCTGCGGCGCATCACCTTAAGGCTCCCCTCATGTTGGGGTGTGAGCATGGTCACCACGGACGACCATGCACCAACACCTTCATACCGCCCCGAGTCTCGGGCAACGCTCATCCCCCGGCCGTGTGCTGCTGGTGTGCGACGACCCCTCGCTCGCGCTGCGGCTCGACACCGCCCTCCGCCTTCATCACCTTGCGCTGGATCCGACCCCGCTGACGGGCGGAGCTGCGGCGCCACTGCGAGCGAATGGCTGCGACGTCGCGGTCATCGACCTTCGCAACCAGCCCGAACGGGGCGTCTCGGCACTCGAGAGCCTGCGCCATCACGCTGCCAATCTGCCGCTGCTGGTGCTCGTGGGGCGGGCGCACGATCCCGCGACACTGGCCGCGCTGAAGGCCGGCGCCGACGACTTCTGCGTCGATTCGACGGATGCACAGGAACTGGCCGTGCGCATTCTCGCGCTCGAGATCCGGCGCTCCAATCCCCGCGATCCGTGCCGCCTGGTCGTTGGCGAACTCGAACTCGACCCGGTGGGCCGTACCTTCCGGCGCTGCGGCGGCATCGTGGAACTGTCGACCAGGCAGTTCGAATTGCTGCATCTGCTGATGCGTCACGCGGGAGAGGTCCTGACCCGGGAGCAGATCGAGAGCGAACTGTCGTTCCGCTCCGGGGACCGCGGCAGCAACGTGGTGGAGGTTCACATCCACAACCTTCGCCGCAAGATCGGCTCGGAACACCTGTCGACGATTCGCGGGCAGGGCTACGTACTGCATCCGGGACGCTGAAC
>CAJAES010000113.1 GCA_903938815.1 uncultured beta proteobacterium | reverse complement strand
GCTGGGAGCGGGTTCTGGGAGCAGACGCCGGGCGTTGGTGCGGATGCTC
This sequence comes from uncultured beta proteobacterium, assembly GCA_903938815.1. Taxonomy (GTDB): domain Bacteria; phylum Pseudomonadota; class Gammaproteobacteria; order Burkholderiales; family Burkholderiaceae_C; genus Rubrivivax. The sequence goes on along the minus strand of CAJAES010000113.1, from coordinate 1,500 downwards.
CCTTGCACGGCGGCTCACTTGGCATCGTGGCCCACAGCATGCGGGCCGGTCCGTGCGCTGACGAACAGCCTGATCGCGCCTGCGGGGCATAAGGTGTCTGGCACCCGGACTGGGGCCGACATGGTCGCCAGTCACTATTGAACGAGCGCGCGCACCGTGGCAGGCACGCCTCGACCATCCCGGCAACGGTCGGCCCAGGGCCGATCATTCAGGAGAGCCCGTCATGGCAAGCCCCACCCCTGTACCCGTGACGCCTGCGCACAGCGGCACATTCCCCGTGGCCGAAAGCGTCAGCGTCGCGATCGGGTTGGCAGGCCTGGCCGCCGTCATGTCGCTGGTCAGCCTGATGTCGGCCGCCCCGCAGGCTGGAACTGCTGGCGCTGCCCCCGCTGCCCGCGCGCTCGCCGTCTCATCGGCGCCGGCGTCGGCGCCTGACGCGTCGCGCGCCGGCACGCAGGTGCCGGATGCGAGCGCAGCGTCGTCCGGCCGCAAGCCCGCACCGGAGGACCGGACGTCGCCGTTCTGAGAGGCGGCGCGTTTGCACCCGGTGGTTGCGGCCGGGCGCGCGACGAGCGCCGCGCGCTTCAGTTCATCTTCACCCAGCGCAGTTCCAGCATGTCGTTCGGCCACTGCACCAGAGTCAGGTTCCTGGCCATCGCCCAGTTCAGCTTGCGGCGGTACAGCGGGATGTAGGGCAGGTCGGCTGCGACCATCTTCAGCGCCTCGCCCACCATGCCGCGGCGCCGGGCGATGTCGGGCTCGACGCGGATGGCGTCGATCAGGACGTCCAGCTTCGGGTTGCTGTAGCGGCCGGCGTTGAAGCTGCCCAGGCCGTTCCTGTCGTAGGTGCGGAACAGTCCGTTCAGCGAGTTCCAGGCGTCGGGCGATGCGGTCCAGCCGTACTCGACGAAGCTGGCCGTGCCCTGCGTGAGCTTGGGGAAGAACAGGTTGGGCGCAGTGGTGCGCAGCGAGGCGCGGATGCCCACCTGCGTGAGCATCGACACCGCTGCCTGGCAGACGTTCTGGCGCCAGGTCACGTTCACGCAGTCCAGCGTCACGCCGAAGCCGTTCGGGTAGCCGGCCTCGGCCAGCAGGGCGCGGGCGCGTGCGGGGTCGTAGGGCAGGCGCCTGTCGGTGGACGGGTCCACGCCGTCCACCAGCGGCGACAGGAACAGACCCGCCGGTTCGGCCTGGCCGCGCAGCACCTTGTCGATGATGAGCTCGATGTTCAGCGCATGCCACACCGCCTGCCGTACGCGCAGGTCCTGGAAGGGGTTGCGGCCCTTGACGTCGCTGGATTCAAGCTCGGGCCGTGCGTGGTCGAAGGTGAAGTACTGCTGGCCGAGTTCGGCCACGCCGGTGACCTTCAGCCGCGACTCGCGCTGCAGGCGTTCGATGTCCTGGAACGGCGGGTCCAGCACCAGCGCGACCTCGCCCGAGGCCAGTGCCGCCAGCCGCGGGGCGTCGCTCTTGATGACGACGAACTGCACTTCGGCCACG
>CAJAES010000112.1 GCA_903938815.1 uncultured beta proteobacterium | reverse complement strand
GAACCGGCGCTACATGCAGCTTGAGGGCCTGCAGACCGTCAGCGATACTGTGCCCACTCGGCTCTCGGCTGTGCCGCGCTGAGCATGTGTATCTCAACCTGTCCGGGTTGACGACTTACACCACGTCTCGGGACATTACCCACGGTTCCGGCAAGCGCTGACGATGGGTGGGGCTTCAACCGCATGCGGCTTCATCGGCAGCGCGCAAGGGGTCCCAGGCTCACCGCCTCCAGTGCGCCGAGCCATCGCTCCATTCGAGCTGAATCCAGCAGTGATCGCGGGACGAGGCCGGCAATCACCGCCCCGGCATAGTGCCGTCGCATGGCATCGAACGGCAGGGCGAGGATCGGTTGTGCCGCGTTGAGGGCTGCGCCCTGTTCCAGGTGCGGTGGCGTCTGCACGCTGGGCGATGCAACCGGGAAGGAAGTCGCGGGACGAAGGAGCGAGGTTCTTGCAAGCATGGTTTGAAGTTGGCGATGGCAAGCGGGCCGACATCACGTTGCCAGTGATTGAGGACATTTCGGTCACGGTCACGGCCACGGTCACAGTCGCAGGCATGGGGGGACCTGTCCGTTCCTTGCCGCACATTCGCTGGTTGTGCGGCAGCGAACGCCGTCCGACCACATCAGCCGCCTTGCGGCGTCGAACCTCTTCGATCGAGGGGCGGTTCCGGGTCGCGAAGAGCCGATCGCCTTGCCGGTCGGCCCCTCGTCTGGCCGAGCGATGTCGGGTGTCCGCTGCTGACGGAGCAATGGTCGGGTGCCGCGCAGGAGCCGCGACAAACGGCGGTCATTCAGTAGGTTGAGACGCTGGCGCGCAATCCCGCCAGATGCGCATCAGACAAACCGCCCTGGGTGATTGCCCTCGGCGGCTTGGTCACTGGTGGTGGCTGTTGGCTGGTGGCTGGTGGCCTTGCGCATGCGGCCGGCAAGGCGCATCGTGTCAGCGATTGGCATCAGGGAAAGAGTGGCGGGACCGGCACGCGTGGCTTCGCTGTGCAACCCGGGTCGGTCAACTCACAACCCAGATCCTGGTGCGACCGGCAGGAATCGAACCTGCGACGTGGCCTTCGGAGGGCCGCATGATATCCACTTCACCACGGTCGCTCGCCGTCGGCAAGACGCTGATTCTACCCGCCTCGACCCGCTCTGCCGTCGGTCTCCCCAACGGCCCCCGGCCCCGCCGCTACCCGCCCACCCCGCGCCTGAACTGCAGCGCCTCCGCCACGTGCGCCACGGCGATGCGGTCGGCACCCGCGAGGTCGGCCACGGTGCGGGCTACCTTCAGGGCCCGGTGCAGCCCGCGGCCTGACCAGCCCAGGCGCTCGGCGGCCATGCGCAGGAAGGCCAGGGCCTCGGGCTCGGGCGCGGCCAGGGTGTCCAGCTGCGCCGCCTCGAGCGCGGCGTTCGGGGCGCCCTGCCTGCGGTGGGCGCGGTCCCGGGCCGCCAGTACGCGCTCGGCCACCACGGCGCTGGTTTCGCCGTCGGGTGCGGCCAGCAGTTCGGCAGGGCGGGCGGCGGGCACGTCCACCTGCAGGTCGATGCGGTCCAGCAGCGGGCCCGAGAGCCGGCCCTGGTAGCGCTGCACGGCCTCGGGCGTGCAGCGGCAGGCGCGCCCGGTGGCGGCGAAGGCGCCCAGCCAGCCGCAGGGGCAGGGGTTCATGGCCGCGATGAGCTGGAAGCGCGCCGGAAACAGCGCCTGCCGCGCCGCGCGCGAGATCGTGATGCGCCCGGTTTCCAGCGGCTCGCGCAGGGCCTCCAGCGCGTGGCGCGGGAATTCGGGCAGCTCGTCCAGGAACAGCACGCCGCCGTGTGCCAGCGATATCTCGCCCGGCCGGGGTGGTGATCCCCCGCCGACCAGTGCTGCCGCGGTGGCCGAGTGGTGCGGCATGCGCACCGGCCGCGCCCCGAAGGCGAAGGTGTCCAGCGCCGCGCCCGACAGGCCGGCCAGGCCCGCCAGCGCGGCGCTGGCCAGGGCCTCGTCTTCGTCCATGGCCGGCAGCAGGCCGGGCAGGCGCTGCGCCAGCATCGACTTGCCCGTGCCCGGCGGACCCATCAGCAGCAGGCTGTGCGAGCCTGCGGCGGCGATCTCCAGCGCGCGCTTGGCGCCGGCCTGGCCTTTGACGTCGCGCAGTTCGGGGGTGGGCGGGCGCGGCGGCGGCTCAGAGGGCCGCGCGCGCGGCAGGTCTTCCACGTCGTCACCGGGGCGCAGGCTGGCCACCACCTGCAGCAGGTGGCTGGCCTGGCGCACGTCCACCCCGTTCACGCGGGCGGCCAGTGCGGCGCTGGCTTCGGGCAGCACCAGCCGGCGCCCCGGGCTGGCGCGCCGCGCGCCCAGCGCCAGTGCAACGGCGCCCCGCACCGGGCGCAGCTCGCCGGCCAGGCTGAGCTCGCCGGCGAATTCGCAGGCGTCCAGGCGTTTCAGGTCGATCTGCCCGTCGGCCGCCAGGATGCCCAGCGCAATGGGCAGGTCGAAGCGGCCGGATTCCTTGGGCAGGTCGGCCGGGGCGAGGTTGACGGTGACGCGCTTGTTGTGAGGGAAGGCGAAGCCGCTCTGCTGCAGCGCCGCGCGCACGCGTTCGCGCGATTCCTTGACCTCGGTGTCTGCCAGCCCCACCAGCGTGAAGCTGGGCAGCCCGGGTGCGAGCTGCACCTCCACGTGCACTTCCGGTGCTTCCAGCCCATCGAGCGCCCGGCTCCTCACGACCGCCAATGACATGCTGGCCCCCTCCCCGAGGCCGGGCGAGTGTGATGGGCCGCCGCCCAATGCGAATCGTGCACCAGATGGACGCATTTTCGGTGCGCGCACCATTTGCGTGCATCATTTTGGGGTCGGGTGCGCACCGGCAAGGACGCTGAAGGCCCGGGGCCGGTGCGCAGCCGGGTGGCACGGAAGCTGCAAAGCAGGCTCAGCCATCTTCATCCCTTGCCACATTCCTGGAGCCCGCATGAAAAGATCCACCCTTGCCCTTGCCATCGTCCTGGCTGCTCCGGTGCTGCCGACCGTGGCGCACGCAGACCTCGCCTTCAACGTCGGTGTCGTCACCGACTATCGCTACCGCGGCATCTCCCAGACGCGCGTCAAGCCCACCCTCCAGGGCGGCGTCGATTTCAGCAACGGCGGCTTCTACCTCGGCGCCTGGGCGTCGGGCATCAAGTGGATCAAGGATTTCGGCGGCGACACCAGCTACGAACTCGATTTCTACGGCGGCTACAAGGGCGAGCTGGCCAAGGACGTCACGTACGACGTGGGCGTGCTCACGTACCAGTACCCGAGCAACGGCTTCAGCCCCAGCGCCAACACCACCGAGATCTACGGTGCGGTGACCTACGGCGCCTTCACGGCCAAGTACTCGCACGCCCTGACGGACACCTTCGCCAACCCCGACAGCAAGAACAGCTACTACCTCGACCTGAGCGCCGGCTTCGACATGGGCGGCTTCATGGTCACGCCGCACATCGGCTACCAGAAGATCAGCGGCCCCGTCAGCAGCGTCGGTTCCTACACCGACTACTCGCTGACCGTCTCCAAGGATTTCAGCGGCGTGCTGCTGAGCCTGGCCCTGGTGGGCACCGACGCCGACAAGGCCTTCTATTCCTCGCCCGTCAACGGCAAGGAACTGGGCAAGGCCGGCCTCGTGCTCGGCGCCAAGTACTCGTTCTGAACACCTGACCGGAGATGACCATGAAGATGGTGACCGCCATCGTCAAGCCTTTCAAGCTTGATGAAGTGCGTGAGGCCCTGAGCGCGATCGGCGTGCAGGGCATCACGGTGACTGAAGTGAAGGGTTTCGGCCGGCAGAAGGGCCACACCGAGCTGTACCGCGGCGCGGAATATGTCGTCGACTTCCTGCCCAAGGTGAAGATCGAGGCGGCCGTGGACGACGCCATCGTCGACCGCGTCGTCGAGGCCATCGAAGCCGCTGCCCGCACCGGCAAGATCGGTGACGGCAAGATCTTCGTCAGCACGCTCGAACAGGTGGTGCGCATCCGCACCGGCGAAACCGGCAAGGACGCGCTCTGACGCCCGGCCGACCACGAGAAAAGACAACCACCATGAGAAAACTACTGATGATGCTGGCCCTGGCCGCTGCGGCGCTGGGGCTGTCCACGGGGGTGCTGGCGCAGGACGCCGCTTCGGCAGCGGCTTCCGCCGTCGTCGAGGCGGCTTCCGCGGCGGCGTCCGCTCCGGAAGCTGCGGCCTCCGCGGCCCCGGCGGCTGCCGCCCCGGTCCCCAACAAGGGTGACACCGCCTTCATCACGATCGCCACCGCGCTCGTGGTGCTGATGACGATCCCCGGCCTGGCGCTGTTCTACGGCGGCCTGGTGCGCAGCAAGAACATGCTGTCGGTGCTGATGCAGGTGTTCGTGATCTTCGCGCTGATCTCGGTGCTGTGGGTCGTGTACGGCTACTCGCTCACCTTCACGGCGGGCAACCCGTTCTTCGGCACGCTGGACAAGCTGTTCCTGAAGGGCGTGACACCTGATTCGCTGGGCGCCACGTTCAGCAAGGGCGTCTATCTGCCGGAACTGACCTTCGTCGCCTTCCAGTCCACGTTCGCGGCCATCACCGTGGCCCTGATCGTCGGCGCCTTCGCCGAGCGCATGAAGTTCGCCGCCGTGCTGGCCTTTGCGGTGCTGTGGTTCACGTTCTCGTACATCCCCGTGGCGCACATGGTCTGGTACTGGGACGGCCCGGACGCCATCACCGACGCGAAGTCGCTGGAGGCGGTCACCGCCAACGCCGGCTTCATGTGGGCCAAGGGCGCGCTCGACTTCGCGGGCGGCACCGTGGTGCACATCAACGCGGCCATCGCCGGCCTCGTGGGTGCCTTCATGGTGGGCAAGCGCATCGGCTACGGCCGTGAATCGATGGCGCCTCACAGCCTGACGCTGACCATGGTCGGTGCCTCGCTGCTGTGGGTGGGCTGGTTCGGCTTCAACGCCGGCTCCAACCTCGAAGCCAACGGCGTCGCGGCTCTCGCGTTCCTGAACACCATCGTCGCCACCGCGGCGGCCACGCTCTCCTGGGCGGCGGCTGAAGCGCTGATGAAGGGCAAGGCCTCGATGCTGGGTGCGGCCTCCGGCGCCGTTGCCGGCCTGGTGGCCATCACCCCGGCCTGCGGCTTCGTGGGTGTGGGCGGCGCGCTGGTGATCGGCCTGCTGGCCGGCGTGGTGTGCCTGTGGGGCGTCAACGGCCTCAAGCGCATGCTGGGCGCGGACGACTCCCTCGATGTCTTCGGCATCCACGGCGTCGGCGGCATCCTCGGCGCACTGCTGACCGGTGTGTTCGCCAGCCCGAGCCTCGGCGGCCTGGGCGCTTGCGACTACATCGAGAACAAGTGCGGCGTGTTTCCCGGCATCGGCGCGCAGGTGTGGATCCAGGCGCAGGGCGTCATCTACACCGTGCTGATCTCCGGCATCGTGGCCTTCATCGCCTTCAAGATCGTCGACATGACGATCGGCCTGCGCGTGCCGGAAGAAGCCGAGCGCGAAGGTCTGGACATCAGCTCGCACGGCGAGACGGCGTACCACAACTGATCGGCGACCGCTGATCTCTGCAAAGGGCTGCCTGCGGGCAGCCCTTTTTCATGGCGAGCGGCCGACGCTGCGCAAACCTAGAATCGACTCCCATTCCTTGCCGAGTCCGAACATGGTCCCGCACCTCATTACCGCGCTCACCGGCCCCATCAACGAGCTCGAGCAGCGCATCCTCGAGTCCATGCCGGCCATCGAGCGCTGGTTCCGCCTCGAGTGGATGGAGCACACGCCGCCGTTCTACACCTCGGTCGACCTGCGCAATGCCGGCTTCAAGCTGGCGCCGGTGGACACCAACCTGTACCCCGGCGGTTTCAACAACCTCACGCCCGAGATGCTGCCGCTGGCGGTGCAGGCGGCGATGGCGGCCATCGAGAAGATCTGCCCCGAGGCCAAGAACCTGCTGCTCATTCCCGAGAAGCACACGCGCAACACCTTCTACCTGACCAACGTGCTGCGCCTGATGCAGATCTTCACGCTGGCGGGCCTGAACGTGCGCCTGGGCACGCTCGACCCCGAGGTCACCGTGCCCACGAAGCTGCCGCTGCCGGACGGCACCGAGCTGACCGTGGAGCCGCTGGTGCGCACGCGAGGCCGCCTCGGCCTGAAGGATTTCGACCCCTGCACCATCCTGCTGAACAACGACCTGTCGGCGGGGGTGCCGAAGATCCTCGAGGGCCTGCACGAGCAATACCTGCTGCCGCCGCTGCACGCCGGCTGGACGGTTCGCCGCAAGAGCCTGCACTTCCGCAGCTACGAGGAAGTGGCGCGCAAGTTCGCCAAGCTGCTGGGCATGGACCCCTGGCTCATCAATCCGATGTTCGCCCAGTGCGGGCAGGTCAGCTTCTCCGAGCCCAACGGGCTGGAGTGCGTGCAGAGCAACGTCGAGATGCTGCTGGGCAAGATCCGCCGCAAGTACAAGGAATACGGCATCAACGAGAAGCCGTTCGTCATCGTGAAGGCCGACAACGGCACCTACGGCATGGGCATCATGACCGTGCGCGACGCCAAGGAGCTCTCGGACATCAACCGCCGCACGCGCAACAAGATGAGCGTCATCAAGGACGGTCAGGAGGTGACCGAGGTCATCATCCAGGAAGGCGTGCTGACGAACGAGCGCGTCAACGATGCCGTGGCCGAGCCTGTGGTCTACATGATCGACCGCTACGTGGTGGGCGGCTTCTACCGCGTGCACGCCGATCGCGGCGTCGACGAGAACCTCAACGCGCCGGGCGCCGGTTTCGTGCCCCTGGCCTTCGACCAGAGCCCGCAGCTGCCCCGCCCGGGCGAGCGCCCCGGCGCCAGCGCGCCGAACCGGTTCTACATGTACGGCGTGGTCGCGCGACTGGCCATGCTGGCGGCTTCCTACGAGCTCGAGGCCACCGACCCGAACGCTGAAATCTACGAGTAAGTTCACACAAGATTGAGCTTTCTCAATGCGTTGGCGAATAGGCCGCGCAGCCCCCGGGACGCGGGATACCAGTACCCCTTGGGGTAGAAGAAAGTCCCTCCAGGCGAAGGTGATTGGCACCTTCCGTTTCACATCCCTGGAGGGAATATGTCCGCTAGATACAGTTGGGCCGCGGCTGCTGTCGCCGTGTTGGTGGGTGGGGTCGCTTCGGCGGCTCCCGTCGTGACCGGGTTGAACACGGGCAACCTCGTCATCTCGACCGGTGCGCTCAACACCGCCGGTGAAACCGTCATCTATGACCGTTCCCCGGCGGCTGCAGGTGCCAGCAGCAGCGGCAAGATCGTCTTCGACGGCAGCGAGTCCGATACCCCCGGGCTCAAGATCGTCAACGACGCCGCGCCCGGCGTGCCGGCCTCGAACGGCGATGTCTCCAACTGCGTGATGGCCAATTCCTCGGCCAGCTGCAACAGCGAGAAGCAGAGCGGCAAGCGCTTCAAGTTCCAGCGCACCGGCCACGATGCCACCGACCTGGTCTTCAACGTCAACAAGGACGGCACCTTCAGCTCCCCCACCAACGACGGCCTGTACAAGTTCTTCCAGGCCTTCGGCAACGACACCGGCGGGCGCCTGGGCAGCTTCCAGGTGAGCCTGGGCACCGGCGTGGGCACCAGCTTCGCCTCGTCCACCGACACCGACGGCCTGAGCTTCAAGCAGACCTTCGGCGGCAAGCCGCCCAACAACAGCCAGCTCAGCGCGCTGTTCGCCAACGGTCTGTTCGGCGACATCGACGACGCCCACCCCATCACCGGGTACTTCTCGCAGCAGCGGGCGGGCTTCGGGCTGGAGTTCCTGGGCCAGGACAGCTTCCAGTCGACCAGCCTCTTCGGCGACTACGCGTCGCTGTTTGGCCCGATGCTGTCGTACGACCAGCTGCCGCTCGGCTACTTCTACGACACCGACGGCAACGCTGACACCGACGACGTGCTCGTCGCGCACCAGCTGGCCAACGGCAAGTGGGTGCAGAACCGCGACATCACCGCCACGGGCGATGTCCAGACCTACGCCTACGGCAACAACGGCCGGCTGTTCGACACCGAGGCGGAGCTGGTGGCCTACATCAAGAGCCTGACCGGGCTGGCAGAGTGCGGCGTTGCCGGGACGGCCTGCCTGGCCGGCAGCGATTCCATCGACGACCTGGCGAAGTTCAACCTGAGCTTCTTCGTCGACCCCACGTCCTTCGTGGGCGACCAGTTCACGCTGCGCTTCGAATCCACCAGCGTGCCGGAACCGGGCAGCATGGCACTGGCCGTGCTGGCCCTGGGCGTGGCCGGTGCTTCCCGCCGCCGCAAGGCTTGTGCAGCGCACAAATAGAGGCGCACAATCCGGGCATTGCTGCTGAACGGCGCCTTGGGCGCCGTTTCTTCTTGAGCGCGTCCACCACTGCCCGCAGTCCTTCCGCCCTCGCCGCCCTCACGCTGGCGGCGCTGGGTGTCGTCTATGGCGATATCGGCACCAGCCCGCTGTATGCGCTGAAGGAAGTGTTCCATGCCGGCCGCGTGCCGGTGTCGCCCGAGAACGTGCTCGGCATCCTGTCGCTGATCTTCTGGACGATGACCACCATCGTCTCGCTGAAGTACGTGCTGCTGATCCTGCGCGCCGACAACAACGGCGAGGGCGGTCTCATCGCGATGCTGGCGCTGGCCACCACCGCCGTCGCCGACCGCCCGGCGCTGCGGCGCACGCTGATGATCGTGGGCATGTTCGGCACGGCGGTCTTCTATGGCGACGGCGTCATCACGCCGGCCATCAGCGTGCTGTCGGCCGTCGAAGGCCTGGAGGTGGCCGCGCCCGCCCTGCACGACGCCGTGCTGCCCATCACGCTGCTCGTTCTGACGGTGCTGTTCTCGGTGCAGCGCTTCGGCACCGGCGGCATCGGGCGAGCCTTCGGGCCGGTGACGCTGGTCTGGTTCGGCGTGCTCATCGCGCTCGGCCTGCCCCACATCCTGGCCGACTCGGCCGTTCTGGCGGCGATGAACCCCGCCTATGCCGGCGGCTTCATCGCCAACCAGCCCGGCGTGGCCTTCATCGCGCTGGGTGCGGTGGTGCTGGTCGTCACCGGCGGCGAGGCGCTCTACGCCGACCTGGGGCACTTCGGCAAGCTGCCCATCCGCATCGCCTGGTACGGGCTCGTGATGCCCGCGCTGCTGGTCAACTACTTCGGCCAGGGCGCGCTGCTGCTGGCCAACCCGGCTGCGGTGGAAAACCCGTTCTACCTGATGGCGCCGGGCTGGGCTCGGCTGCCGCTGGTCTTCCTGGCGACGGCGGCCACGGTCATCGCGTCGCAGGCGCTGATCACGGCCGCGTTCTCGGTCACCAAGCAGGCCATACAGCTCGGGCTGCTGCCGCGCATGCGGGTCATGCACACCTCCGAGCGCGACCTGGGCCAGATCTACGTGCCCTTCGTCAACTGGGGCCTGTTCGTCTTCATCGTGCTGGCGGTGGCGCTGTTCAAGTCGTCGTCGGCGCTGGCCTCGGCCTACGGCATCGCGGTGACGCTGGACATGACCATCACCACGGTGATGACCTTCTTCGTCATCCGCTACGGCTGGAAGTACCCGCTGCCGCTGTGCATCGCCGCCACCGGCATCTTCTTCGTGGTCGACGTGCTGTTCTTCGCGTCCAACCTGCTCAAGCTGCTGGCCGGCGGGTGGTTCCCGCTCGTGATCGGCGCGGCAATGTTCACGCTGATGCTCACCTGGATGCGCGGGCGCAAGCTCATGACCGAGCGCCTGCGCGACGAGGCCATCGAGCTGAAGGGCTTCCTGGAGGCGGTGTTCTTCAGCCCGCCGCTGCGCGTGCCGGGCACCGCGGTGTTCCTGGCCCCCGAGGAGGGCCTGACACCCAATGCGCTGCTGCACAACCTCAAGCACAACAAGGTGCTGCACGAGTTCAACCTCTTCGTGTCGGTGAAGCACCACGAGGTGCCCTGGGTCGAGCCCGGCAAGCGCATGGAGATGGAATTCCTGGGCAACGACTGCTGGCAGATCACGCTGCACTTCGGTTTCAAGGACGAACCCGACGTCCCCAAGGCGCTGGAGCAGCTCGAGAAGCGCGGCGTGCCCATGCCCGAGATGGACACCAGCTACTTCCTCTCGCGCGACGTTGTCGTGCCCACGCTGGGCGGCGGCATGGCCCTGTGGCGCGAGAAGCTCTTCGCGGGCATGCACCGCAACGCCTCCGGCGCGGCCGACTTCCTCTCGCTGCCGCCCAACCGCGTGGTCGAGCTCGGCACCAAGGTCCAGATCTGAGGCGCTGAGGTGTTCAAGGATCTGTCGATCTCGGCAGTGATCGCCGGTTTCGTGGCGGTGCTCGTGGGCTTCACGAGCTCGGTCGTCATCGTCTTCCAGGCCGCTGCCGCGCTCGGCGCCACGCCCGCCCAGACCACCTCCTGGATCTGGGCGCTGGGCCTGGGCATGGGCCTCACCAGCATCGGCCTGAGCCTGAAGTACCGGCAGCCCGTGCTGACCGCATGGTCCACCCCCGGCGCCGCCCTGCTCGTCACGGCCGGCGTGGGCAGCAGCATGGCCGAGGCCACGGGGGCGTTCATCGTGTGCGCGGCGCTGATCACGGTGTCGGGCTTCACGGGCTGGTTCGAGCGCGTGATGAACCGCATTCCGCAGGCGCTGGCCGCCGCGCTCCTGGCCGGCGTGCTGGCGCGCTTCGCGATCGACGCCTTCCTGCAGTTGGGGCTGGAGTTCGCGCTCGTGGCGCCGATGCTGCTCGTCTACCTGCTGGGCCGGCGCCTGTGGCCGCGCTACGCGGTGCCGGGCGTGCTGGCGCTGGGTGTGGCCATCACGGCGGCGCAGGGGCGGCTGGCGCTGGGCGGGGTCGACTGGGCCTGGGCGGTGCCGGTGTTCACGATGCCCACGTTCAGCGTGGCGGCGACCATCGGCATCGCGCTGCCGCTCTTCGTCGTGACCATGGCCTCGCAGAACCTGCCGGGCGTGGCGGCGCAGCGTGCCGCCGGCTACGACACGCCGGTGTCACCCGTCATCACCGTCACCGGCCTCGCCACGCTGGTGCTGGCGCCGTTCGGCGGCTACGCGCTGAACCTTGCCGCCATCACGGCGGCCATCTGCATGGGCCGCGAGGCGCACGCCGACCCCGCGCGGCGCTACACGGCCAGCCTGATGGCCGGCGTCTTCTATGTGGCGCTCGGCCTGCTGGGCGGCGCGGTGGTGGGCTTGATCGCGGCGTTTCCGAAGGCGCTGGTGCTGGCGGTGGCCGGCTTCGCGCTGCTGGGCACCATCGGCGCCGGCCTGGCGGCGGCCATGAAGGACGAACGCAGCCGCGAGCCGGCGCTCATCACCTTCCTCGTCACGGCGTCCGGGCTCAGCCTGGCCGGGGTGGGCGCCCCCTTCTGGGGCGTGGTGGCCGGCAGCCTCGCGCTGGCTGTGCAACACTGGCGCGCTTCCCGCTGAATCGCGCCCGCGCGCCTGCCCATGGACCTGCTTTTCGTCGCCGACCCGCTCGAGTCCTTCAAGCCCTACAAGGATTCCACCTTTGCGATGATGCGCGAGGCCGCGTCGCGCGGCCACCGCCTGATGGCCTGCGAGCCGAAGGATCTGCGCTGGCAGCGTGGCGAGCCCGTCATCGGCTTCGTGCGCGACATCGAGCTCACCGGCAGCCTGGGCAGCGACTGGTTCCGTGCGGCGCAGCAGGCGCCCGACGAGCGGCCGCAGCCTCTGCACGCCGTGGGCGCCGTGCTGATGCGCAAGGACCCGCCGTTCGACAGCGAGTACTTCTACGCCACGCACCTGCTGCAGCAGGCCGAGCGCGAGGGTGCGCGCGTCTTCAACAGCCCGCGCGCGCTGCGCGACCACCCCGAGAAGCTGTCCATCCTGGAGTTCCCGCAGCACATCGGCCCGACGCTGGTGACGCGCGACGCCTCGGACATCCGCCGCTTCCATGCCGAGCACCGGGACATCATCCTCAAGCCGCTCGACGGCATGGGTGGCATGGGCATCTTCCGCGTCGGCCCCGACGGCCTGAACCTGGGCAGCATCACCGAGACGCTGAACCAGGGCGGCGCCACCAGCGTGATGGTGCAGAAGTACCTGCCCGAGATCGTGCAGGGCGACAAGCGCATCCTCATCATCGGCGGCGTGCCGGTGCCGTTCTGCCTGGCGCGCATTCCGCAAGGCAACGAGATCCGCGGCAACCTGGCTGCGGGCGGCAAGGGCGTGGCGCAGCCGCTGTCTGCCGCCGACCGCCGCATCGCCGAGCACCTGGGCCCGATCCTCGCCGCGCGGGGCCTGCTGCTGGTGGGCATCGACATCATCGGCGAGAGCCTCACCGAGATCAACGTCACCAGCCCGACCTGCTTTGCCGAGATCACCGATCAGACCGGCTTTCCGGTCGCGCGGACCTTCGTCGACGCGCTCGAAGCCTCCATCGCATCCAGCGCGCCCACCGGCGCGTAAGCATCTCCATGAAACTGACCCACATCGCCCGCGCGGCGCTGGCCACGCTCTGCGCGGGCCCGGCACTTGCCAACCACGGCGGCCCCGTCACCGGCGCGCCGCAGACCATCATCATCCAGGGCAACTACGACAACGCCGTCGGCACGCAGGACGCCGCCTCGGCCGGCACCATCCGCCGCGAGCTGCTGGAGAGCCGGCCCGCCCAGCGGCCCGGCGAGGTGCTGGAGTTCGTGCCCGGGGTCATCGTCACGCAGCACTCGGGCGACGGCAAGGCCAACCAGTACTTCCTGCGCGGCTTCAACCTCGACCACGGCACCGACTTCGCCACCCGCATCGGCGGCATGCCTGTGAACATGCCCTCGCACGGGCATGGCCAGGGCTACAGCGACATGAACTTCCTGCTGCCCGAGCTGGTGGACCGCATCGAATACCGCAAGGGCCCGTACTTCGCGACGGTGGGCGACTTCGCCGCCGCAGGCTCGGCCGAGATCCGCTACCTGTCGAGCGTGGCGGCGCCGTTCGGCCAGATCACGCTGGGGGGCAACGGCTACCGGCGCGGCGTGGTGGGCGGCTCCACCGAAATCTCCCCCGGCCTGATCGCGCTGGGCGCGATCGAGGCGATGCGCACCGACGGCCCCTGGACCGTGCCCGAGGGCGTGCGCAAGCTCAACGGCGTCTTCACCCTCACCGGCGGCACCCGTGCCCAGGGCTGGCATGTGTCTGCCATGGGCTACCGCTCGCGCTGGACGGCCACTGACCAGATCCCGCAGCGCCTGCTCGCGCCGGGCACCGGCTTCGACCGCTTCGATTCCCTCGACCCCACCACCGGCGGCGAGACGCACCGCCGCAGCCTGTCGGGCGAGTGGCACCGCGATGCGCCCGAGGGCCGCACCACGGTCTCGGCCTACGCCATCCGCTACGACCTCGACCTCAGCTCCAATTTCACCTATGCGCTGGAGCGCCCGGCCACGGGCGACCAGTTCACGCAGCGCGATGCGCGCACGGTCTACGGCATCGATGCCGAGCATGTCTTCAACCACGACATCGGCGACTGGCCCGCGCGCACCGTGGTGGGCGCGCAGTTGCGCCATGACCGCATCCGCAATGGCCTGTACGACAGCGTCGCGCGGGCGGTCACGGCCACCACGCGCGAGGACGCCATCCGCCAGACGCAGGCGGGCGTTTTCGCGCAGAGCTCGGTGGAGATCAACCCCGAATGGCGCGCGGTGCTGGGCCTGCGCGCCGACCACGTCCGGGCCGATGTCGATGCCCTCACGCTGCCCGCCAACGGGGGCAGCGCGAGCGCCGCCCGTCTGTCGCCCAAGCTGTCGCTGATCTGGGCCGTGACGCCGAAGACCGAGGTTTTCATCAACGCCGGCCGCGGCCTGCACAGCAACGACGCGCGCGGCATGACGGCGCGCGTGGACCCGAAGTCCGGCGATGCCGTCGACCCCGTGCCGCCTCTGGTGCCGCTGACCGGCGCCGAGCTCGGGCTGCGCACGCAGGCCGTCGAGGGTCTGCAGAGCTCGATCTCGTTCTGGGGCCTGCGCTCCTCTTCCGAACTCGTCTACATCGGCGATGCCGGCGCCACCGAGGCCAGTCTGGCCAGCCGCCGCCGCGGGGTCGAGATCAGCAACCGCTGGCAGCCGGTGCGCTGGTTCCTGCTAGACGCCGACTTCGCCTTCAGCCACGCGCGGCTCGAGGACGGCAGCCGCATCCCGAATGCCGTGGACACCGTGGCATCGGTCGCGGGCACACTGCGCGACGTCGACGGCTGGTCGGCGAGCCTGCAATGGCGCTACCTGGGCTCGGGCGCGCTGACGGAAGACAACAGCGTGCGCTCGATTCCTTCGTCCACCTTCAACCTGCGCGTCACGCGGGCGCTGGGCAAGACCGCGAGCGTCACGCTCGACGTCTTCAACCTGTTCGACCGCGAGGTCAACGACATCCAGTACTACTACGAGTCGCAGCTGCCCGGCGAGGCCGCACCGGTGGGCGACCGCCACGTGCACCCGGCCGAGCCGCGCAACATCCGGCTGACGCTGCAGGCGAGGTTCTGAGCATGAAGAGCGCATCGAGCGGCCTGTTTTGCGGCGTGTTTCTTGGCTGGTTCCGCAGCCTGTCCTTCGGCCTGCTGCTGGGCGCGGCACTGGCCGGCCCCGCGCTGGCCCACGACACCTGGTTCGTGCCCAAGGCCACCACCGACCGCGGCGAGCGCCTGTTCGCGCTCGGCACGGGCACGATGTTCCCGCAGCAGGACGTTCCGGTGTCGCTGAAGCAGCTGCAGTCCAGCGGCTGCCGCGGAGAAGGCCAGCGCGCCGCGCCGATGCGCTGGGTGGCCGATGCCCCCGCCGCGCTGATGCTGCGCTCGGCCCGCCCGGTGCCGCTCGCCGTGGCGCTGACCTGCTGGGCCCAGCTGATCCCCATCGACATCGAGATCGACGACCCCACGGTCGAGATCTACCTGAAGGAGATCAACGCCCTGCCCGCGGTGCGCGAACGCTGGGAATCGCTGCGCGCGCGCGGCATCCGCTGGCAGGAGAGCTACGTCAAGCATGCCCGCATCGAGGTGGACGGCGAAGGCGCGCCCGCGGCGGCTGCTGCGGCGGCAGGCGCCGCGCCCATCGAGGGCCTGGGCATGGACCTTCGCCTCGAGACGCCGCAGCGCCCGCTGCGCGCCGGCGACACCCTGCGCTTCCAGCTGCTGCGCGACGGCAAGCCGCTCGCCGGCCTGCCGCTGGAACTGCGCAGCGACCTGAGCCCGATCGGCCTGTGGCGCACCACCGACGCCGAGGGCCGGGTGGAGCTGGCGGTGCCGCTGGCGGGGCGCTGGCTGCTGCGCGGCACCGACGTCCGGCCGTCGACTCAGAACCCCGATCGCTGGGAGAGCCGCTTCGTGACGCTGGCCTTCGAGGTGCTGAAGAAGCCCTGATCGGGCCGGCAGGGGACAATCCGGGCCATGGCCCTTCTCACCCTCTCGAATGCCCACCTCGCCTACGGCCATGTGCCTCTGCTGGACGGAACCGATTTCTCCCTCGAAGCCGGCGAGCGTGTCACGCTCATCGGACGCAACGGCGCCGGCAAGTCCTCGCTGCTGAAGATCCTCGCCGGGCTGGAAAAGCCCGACGACGGACAGCTGCAGGTGCAGGGCGGCCTGCGCCGCGTCTACGTCGCGCAGGAGCCCGCCTTCCTCGAAGGCGCCACCGTTTTCGAAGCCGTGTCCGAGGGCGTGGCCGAGGCCCGCTCCCTTCGCGCCCGCTACGAGGACCATTCGCCCGACGAAGACCTGGACGCGCTGCAGACGCGCATCGAGGCCCTGGACGGCTGGACCTGGGAGCAGCGCGTGGACACCGCGCTGCAGCGCCTGCAGCTCGACGCCGCCACGCCCGTCTCGGCCCTCTCGGGCGGCATGAAGAAGCGCGTGGCGCTGGCGCAGGCCCTGGTGGCCGCGCCCGATGTGCTGCTGCTCGACGAGCCCACCAACCACCTCGACATCGACGCGATCGAGTGGCTGCAGGGCCTGCTCAACAACTGGAACGGCGCCCTGGTGCTGGTGTCCCACGACCGCGCCTTCATCGACGCAGTGGCCACCCGCATCGTCGAGCTCGACCGTGGCCGCCTGCGCAGCTACCCCGGCGCCTTCACGGCCTACGAGGCCACGAAGGCGCGCGAGCTCGAGGACGAAGGCCTGGCCAATGCCCGCGCGGACAAGCTGCTGGCGCAGGAGGAAGTCTGGGTGCGCAAGGGCGTGGAGGCGCGCCGCACCCGCAGTGTGGGCCGCATCAACCGGCTGCAGGTGCTGCGCGCGCAGCGCGTGGCGCGCCGCGACCAGCTCGGGCAGGTGCGCCTGGCGCTCGACGCCGGCCTGCCCACCGGCAAGATCGTCGCCGAGCTGAAGGACGTGGGCATGAAGTACGGCGACCGCGTGCTGATCGAGGGCTTCACGGCCACGATCCTGCGCGGCGACAAGGTCGGCCTGATCGGCCCCAACGGCACGGGCAAGACCACGCTGCTCAAGCTCATCCTAGGCGAGCTGGAGCCCACCTCGGGCACCGTGCGCCGGGGCACCAAGCTGCAGGTGGCCTACTTCGACCAGATGCGCGCCGGGCTCGACCTGGAAGCCACGCTGGCCGACACCATCAGCCCCGGCAGCGAGTGGGTGGAGGTGGGCGGCGGGCGCAAGCACATCATGAGCTACCTGACCGACTTCCTGTTCTCGCCGGAGCGCGCCAATTCGCCGGTGCGCACGCTGTCGGGCGGCGAGCGCAACCGCCTGCTGCTGGCGCGGCTGTTCGCGCTGCCGGCCAACGTGCTGGTGCTCGACGAGCCCACCAACGACCTCGACATCGACACGCTCGACCTGCTGGAGGAGCTGCTGCAGTCCTACGCCGGCACGGTGTTCCTGGTCAGCCACGACCGGCGCTTCCTGGACGACGTCGTCACCAGCACCATCGCCTGGGAGGGCGACCCCGCCTTCGGCGGCCGCACCGGCCTGTGGCGCGAGTACGAGGGCGGCTACGAGGACTGGAAGCGCCAACGCGCGCGCGGCCGTGTGGCGGCCAATGCGGCGAATGCGGCGAACGCGGCCAGTGCGGCTGCGGCTTCTGCTGCGTCTTCCTCGGCCGCGCCTGCCCAGGCGACGAAGGCCGCCGCGCCGCGCGCCAAGCTCAGCTACAAGGAGCAGCGCGAGCTCGAGGCCCTGCCGGCGCGCATCGAGGCGCTGGAGGCCGAGCAGAAGGCGCTGTCCGAGACGCTGGCCGGCACCGACATCTACCTGAAGGAGCCGCAGCGCGTGGGCCTGCTGCAGGCCCGCCACGAGGCCATCGACGCCGAGCTGATGGCGGCGCTGGAACGCTGGGAAGCGCTGGGCGCGCGCTGACGCCAGGACCCCATGGCGCGGTCAGCTGCCGCTCGGGTGGCTGCGCCAGGCTTCGTTGTTGGCGGCTGGGTGGGTGTGGCTCACGCGCAGCGCCGCCTGCAGGTACAGCGCGTTCAGCAGGCGCATCGCTCGCTCGCGGTTGAAGCCCGGCCACTCGGCGATCTCGCGCAGGTTGGTCGTCTCGCGGCGCAGCCGCGCGATGGCCGCGGTGATGGTGCCGCCCAGTTCCAGGCCGCGCAGGTCGGCGCCCGGGGTCACCCGGTAGGCGGCCGAGCCGCTGAGTTCGGGCAGCAGGGTGTCGCGCGAGCCGCGCAGGGCCAGCGCCCAGATCAGCGGGCCCAGCGGGGTGTAGAGCGCGGCCTCGGCCACCAGGGCACGCTCGCCCGAGCCCGGGGTGTCCAGCAGCGCGGGCTCCACCTGCAGCACTTCCAGATCGGCCAGCCGCGCGGACAGCAACTGCTCGCGCGTCAGCGGGCAATGCGCCAGGCGCTCGACCGGGAACACCGTCAGCGGCACCACATGCCGCCCCAGGCCCAGGTGGATCAGCAGGCGCCGGCCATGGCGCAGCGAGGCCGCGATGACTTCCAGCAGGTCGCTGCCGCGTCCCTCGCGCTCGAACCGGAGCAGGTCCAGCAGCAGCGAGGGGCTGAGCGAGCTCAGGCGCGTGGCGCTGCGCTCGGCGCGTTCCAGCATCGCCTGCTGCTCATGCAGATAGCGACGGAAATCGCTGACCCGGCTCAGCTCGGGCGCGCCGGCCGGCAGGGTGGAGGGAAACAGATGCGCCACGGCGGAATGTTAAGCAGGAACGGGCCGTCTGCGTATGACAAGCATGCCGCGCAGTTCGGGTCGGACGAGTCTGACTTGTCCCGGACAGGTTGATCGCATGGCCCCGGTGCCCCGCTTCAGCGCAGCGCCGGTAGCGCCGCCCAGAACCGCCCGTCCTGGGTCGCCGCGAAGTTGATGCGCATGCAGGTGCTGGGCCGGCGCCCCACCTGGAACAGCGTGCCGGGGGCGAGCAGCCAGCCTTCGTCGAGCATGGCCAGCGCCAGCCGCTCGGTGTCGGTGCCCACGTCGACCCAGCCGAACAGGCCCTGCGGCGGCGTCACGAAGCGCGCGCCGGCGGCCAGCGCGTGGCGCACCGCGTGCGCCCGGGCGGCGTCCAGCCGCTGCTGGATGCGTTCGGCGTGGCGCCGCAGCAGGCCCTGGTCCAGGCACCACGCGATGGCCTGCTCCAGCGGCGCGGGTGTGGTCAGCGTGCTGATCAGCTTGCTGTCGATGAAACGCTCGGCCAGCGCCGGGGGCGCGGCGACGAAGCCCACGCGCCACTGCGGCGTCAGGATCTTCGAGAAGCCCGAGACCAGCACGGTGCGCTTCAGGCCGTCCAGCGTGGCCAGGCGCGTGGCCTGCGGCGGCGCCAGGAAGGCGTAGGTGTCGTCTTCCACGATGGTCAGGTCGTGCTGCTCCGCGAGCCGCAGCACCTGGTGCGCGGCCGCCGGCGTGAGCGTGTTGCCGGTGGGGTTGTGCAGCACCGAGACCGTCACGTACAGGCGCGGGCGGTGCGCCAGCAGCAGGGCCTGCATCGTGGCCAGGTCCGGGCCGTCGGCGCCGCGCGGCACCGGCAGCAGCCGCATGCCCATGCGCGACAGGCGCTCGTACTCCACGGCCCAGCCGGGTTCGTCGACCAGCACCGCGTCGCCGGGCTGCAGCAGCGTGCGCGCGACGATGTCGAGCGCGTGCGTGGCGCCCACCGTGGTGACGATCTGCCCGGGTTCGGCCGGAACGCCCAGGTCCGCCAGGCGGCGCGAGACGGCGGCGCGCAGCGCGGGGTCGCCCGCCGGGTCGCCGTAGCGCACCCAGCCGGCCGCGGCGTCGCTGCCCGTTGCCTGGCGCAGCGCGCGCTGCAGCAGCGCGGGGTCCAGCCAGTCCTCGGGCAGCGTGCCCATGCCGGGCGCCGAGCCGCGCACGCCCGCGTGGAACATGCCGCGGATCAGCGCAGTGGCGTCCACCGGCGCGGCGCGTGGCGCGCCGGTGGCGGGGCCGCGCGCCGGCAGCAGGGCAGCGTCGCGCACGAAGAAACCGCGCTGCGGGCGGGCCTGCACCAGGCCCAGCGCCTGCAGCCGGTCGTAGGCCGCCACCACGGTGGCCGGGCTCACGCCGTGGCGAGCCGCGCAGTCGCGCACCGAGGGCAGACGCGTGCCGGGCGCCAGCAGGCGCTGCGCGATGCGCTCGGCGAACCGCGCCGCCAGCTGCTCGGCCAGCGTGGGGCCGGCAGCGCGGGCCAGCAGGGGCAAGGGGGCGTCGTGCGGGGCGTTCATGTCGACTGTGCCGGTCTGGCGGTCAATACAGACCGTGGATGTGTGTCCTGAAGTGTATTGCTGCTGTACTGGTTTGGCGCGCTACAGTGCCACATGCCTGCTTCCGAGCTCACGGCCCTGCTGATCCTCGCCGCCGCGATGAGCTTCACGCCGGGCCCCAATACCGCGCTGTCCACCGCGCTGGCCGCCAACCACGGCCTGCGGCACGCGATGCGTTTCGTGCTGTCGGTGCCGGTGGGCTGGACCCTGCTGCTCGTGGCCTGCGCCTTCGGCCTCGGGGCGCTCGTGACGCAGTGGCCCCCGCTGCGCGGCGCCATCAAGTGGACGGGCCTGGCCTACCTGCTGTGGATGGCCTGGGGCCTGGCCGGGCGCGGCACGCTGGGCTCGGCTGACCCGAAGCGCTTCGATGTCGGTTTCTGGCAGGGCGTGGCGCTGCAGTTCGTCAACATCAAGGCCTGGATGCTGGCGCTGACCATCACCGCCGGCTGGGTGGCCGTGGCCTCGCCGATGCTGCCGCGGCTGCTGATCGTCGCGCCCATCATGATGAGCTTCGCGCTGGCCAGCAACCTGCTCTACGCGCTGATCGGCGCCGCGCTGCGCGGCTGGCTCGTCCAGGGCAGCCGCCTGCTGTGGTTCAATCGCGTGCTGGCCGCCGTGCTCGTGGCCACCGTGGTCTGGATGGCGAGGCTGTAGCCGTGGACGCCGTGAACCGGGGTTTCGCGTGGGGCGCGCTGGGCGTGCTGATCTTCGCGCTGACGCTGCCCATGACGCGCCTGGCCGTGGGCGATGCCGCCGACCCGCAACTGCCCCCCGCCTTCGTGACCGCCGGCCGCGCTGCCGTGGCCGGCCTGCTGAGCCTGTGCTACCTGGCCTGGCGGCGTGCGTCGGTGCCCGCGCGCGCCATCTGGCCGGCGCTGGCGGCCAGCGCACTGGGCACGGTCGTCGGGTTCCCGCTCTTCCTGGCGCTCGCCCTGCGGCAGGTGGACGCCATGCACGCGGCCGTCGTCACCGGGGTGCTGCCCCTGGCCACTGCCGTGGCCGGCGCGCTGGCCACGCGGCAGCGGCCCTCGGCCGCGTTCTGGGCAGCCGCCGTCGCGGGTTGCGCGCTGGTGCTGGGCTACGCCGCGTGGCAGGGCAGCGGGCGCCTCAGCGCCGCCGACGGTCTGCTGCTGCTGGCCGTGCTCAGCGCGGCCGGCGGCTACGTGGCGGGCGCCCGGGCCGGCGCCAGCCTGCCGGCGCCGGAGGTGATCTGCTGGGTGCTGGTGGGTTCGCTGCCGCTGACCCTGCCGGTGGCGCTGTGGCTGTGGCCCGCGGCGCCGGTGCGCGCGTCGGCGTGGCTCGGCTTCAGCTATGCGGCCGTGTTCTCGATGTGGCTCGGGTTCTTCGCCTGGTACCGCGGGCTGGTGCTGGGCGGGGTGGTGCGGGTCAGCCAGGTGCAGCTGCTGCAGCCCTTCCTGGCCTTGATCGCGGCGGCGCTTCTTCTGGGTGAACGGCCCGATGCGCCGACGCTCTTCTTTGCGCTGGCGGTGCTGGCGGTGGTGTTTTTCGGACGACGGACCAAGGTGGCGCGATGAAGACGTTGGGCGTGATCGGCGGCATGAGCTGGGAATCCAGCGCCGTGTACTACCGGCTCATCAACCAGGGCGTGGCCGCGCGTGCCGGCGGCCTGCACAGCGCGCCGCTGCTGCTGCACAGCGTCGATTTCGCGGGCATTGCCGCTGCGCAGGCCGAGGGCGACTGGCCCGGGCTGGCAGAGCGGCTGGGCGGCGCGGCGCGCGGCCTGGTGAATGCCGGCGCCGGCGCGGTGCTGATCGCCACCAACACCATGCACAAGCTCGCCGACGAGGTTCAGGCCGCCGCCGGCGTGCCGCTGCTGCACATCGCCGACGCCACCGGCAGCGCGCTGCGCGCCGCCGGCATCACGCGCGCCGGGTTGCTGGGAACGCGCTTCACGATGGAGGATCCCGCCATCGTGCGCGACCGCCTGCTCACCCGCCACGGCGTGCAGACCCTGCTGCCCGATGACGCCGGCCGAGCGGCCGTGCACCGCATCATCTACGAGGAGCTGTGCCGCGGCCGCGTGGAGCCCTCTTCGCGCGCCGTCTATGTGCGGGCCATCGAGTCCCTGCGCGACGCCGGCGCCGAGGCCGTCATCCTCGGCTGCACCGAGATCGGGATGCTGATCTCGCCCGCGGACAGCCCGCTGCCCGTCTTCGACACCACGAACCTGCATGCCGCCGCCGCGGTGGATTGGATCTGCTCATGACAACCTGGAAGATGGCCCGCCGCGCCGAGCGGCTGAACCCCTCGGTGATCCGCGAGATCCTCAAGCTCACCGAGCGGCCGGGCATCGTCTCGCTGGCCGGCGGCCTGCCCTCGCCCGACGGTTTCCCGGTCGAGGCGCTGCGCGCGGCCACCGACCGCGTTCTGACCCAGGCCCCGCGCGAGGCGCTGCAGTACGCTGCCAGCGAAGGCTTCGGCCCCTTGCGCGAATGGGCCGCGGCGCAGCTCGTCGCACAGGGCATGGCCGTCACCGCCGGGCAGGTGCTCATCACCACCGGCTCGCAGCAGGGCCTGGACCTGGTGGGCAAGGTGCTGATCGACCCTGGCAGCGGCGTGGCCGTGGAGTCGCCCACCTACCTGGGCGCGCTGCAGGCTTTCGCGCCCTACGAGCCCGAGTTCGTGCCCGTGGCCGGCGACGACGAAGGCCCCACGCCCGAGGCGCTGGCGGCCGCGCGCGGCGCGCGCTTCCTGTACCTGCTGCCCAACTTCCAGAACCCGGGTGGCCGCTGCATGGGGGCCGCGCGGCGCGACGCCATCGCCGAGGCTGCGCTCGCCCAGGGCCTGCCGGTGGTCGAGGACAACCCCTACGGCGAGCTCTGGTACGACGCGCCGCCGCCGCAGCCGGTGTGCGCGCGGCTGCCCGAATCCTCGATCTACCTGGGCTCGCTGTCCAAGATCCTCGCGCCCGGCCTGCGGCTCGGGTATGTGGTGGCACCGCCGGAGATCTTCCCGAAGCTGCTGCAGGCCAAGCAGGCGGCCGACCTGCACACGCCCGGCTTCAACCAGCGCATTGCCTTCGAGGTGCTGCAGGACGGCCTGCTGGAGCATCACCTGCCCGCCGTGCGCGCCCGCTACCAGGCGCAGCGAGACGCGATGCAGAGCGCGCTCGAGCGCCACCTGCCGCAAGGCTGCCACTGGGTGCGCCCGACCGGCGGCATGTTCTTCTGGCTCGAGCTCCCGGGCGGCATCGACGCCACGGCCCTGCTGCCGCGCGCCGTGGAGGCGGGCATGGCCTACGTGCCGGGCGCCGCGTTCTATGCCGTCGCCCCGCGTGCCGACACCCTGCGCCTGAGCTTCGTCACCGTCTCGCCCGAGCGCATCGAGGCCGGCGTGGCCATCCTCGGCCAGGTGCTGAAGGAGGCCCTGCAATGAGCGGCCCAGGCCGCCCGAGCCGCAGATTCCACCAGCTGGATGTCTTCAGCGCCCAGGCCCTGCGCGGCAACCCGCTCGCGGTGATCCACGCCGCCGAAGGCCTGGATGACGAGCGCATGGCCGCGATGGCCCGCTGGACGAACCTGTCCGAGACCACTTTCCTGCTGCCCCCCACCGATGCCGCTGCCGACTACCGCGTGCGCATCTGGACGCCCTTCGGAGAACTGCCCTTTGCCGGCCACCCCACGCTCGGCAGTTGCTGGGCCTGGCTGGCGGCCGGGGGCGTGCCCAAATCCGCCGGCGAGGTGGTGCAGCAGTGCGGCGTGGGCCTGGTGCGCGTGCAGCAGGACGGCCAACGCCTGGCGTTCGCGGCGCCCCCGCTGCGCCGCAACGGGCCGGTGGAGCCCGAACTGCTGGCGCGAGCCTGCAGCGGCCTCGGCCTGCGGCCCGAGGAGATCGTGGCCCATGCCTGGGTCGACAACGGCCCGGGCTGGTTCGCGCTGCTGCTGGGCTCGGGCGAGCGCGTGCGTGCCCTGAAGCCCGACTGGGCGGTGCTGGGCCGGATGAAGTTCGGCGTCGTCGGACCGCAGGCGCCGGGCAGCGAAACCGCCTTCGAGGTGCGCGGGCTGTTCGACGGCATCGAGGACCCGGTCACCGGCAGCCTGAACGCCGGCCTGGCGCAGTGGCTCATCGGCAGCGGGCGGGCGCCCGAAGCCTATGTCGCGGCCCAGGGCCACGCGCTGCAGCGCGCCGGCCGGGTGTTCGTGCGGCGCGAAGGCGATACGGTCTGGGTGGGCGGAGAGGTGACGCCGGTCGTCGAAGGCATCATCTCGCTATGACCACGGAAATCGACCACCTCATCGTCGCCGCCGACACGCTGCAAGACGGCGTGGCCTGGTGCGAGGCCACGCTCGGCCTCACGCCGGGGCCGGGCGGCCAGCACGCCTTCATGGGCACGCACAACCGCCTGCTGAATCTGTCGTCGCCGGCCTTTGCGCGCTGCTACCTCGAGATCATCGCCATCGACCCCGAGGCCCCGCCGCCCGGCCACGCACGCTGGTTCGGGCTCGACGAGCGGCCGCCCGGCCCGCCGCGCCTGTGGCACTGGGTCGCGCGCACAGCCGACATGGCGCGAGATCGCCAGTCGCTGATCGCCCAGGGCCTGGAACCCGGCGAGGCCGTCGCCGCTTCGCGCGGCGACCTGCGCTGGCGGATCCTGCTGCGCGGCGACGGCCAGGTGCTGCCTGGGCTGCCGACGCTGATCGAGTGGGAGGGCCCGCACCCGGCCGACCGTCTGCCGGATGCCGGCCTGCGGCTGACCGCACTGGCGACGGATGGCGGCCTGGCCGCGACGATCGAAACCCCGCTCGGCACCCGGCGTCTGGTGCGATGACCGAAGAACTCTTCCGCGAGGATGCCGCGCTGCACGAGTGCGAGGCCACGGTGCTGGCGATCGACGAGCACGGCATCGTGCTCGACCGCACCGTGTTCTACCCGCTCGGCGGCGGGCAGGCCGGCGATACCGGCGAGCTGACCGGCCCCGAGGGCCGGCGGATCGAGATCGTCGACACCCGCAAGCACAAGGAACGGCCGGGCGACATCGCCCACGTGCCCGCACCCGGGCTGGACGTTTCCTGGCTGCAGCCGGGCACGCGTGTCAGCGTGCGCATCGACGCCGGGCGCCGGCTGGCCCACATGCGGTTTCACACCGCGACGCACCTGCTGTGCGCACTGGTGCCGCACCCGGTGGACGGCTGCTCCATCACGGCCGGCTACGCCCGGCTGGATTTCCACATGACCGATCCGCTGGACAAGGACGAGCTCACCGCCGGCATCGCCCGGCTGGTGGCCGCGGCTCAACCGGTGCGCCACCGCTGGATCGGCGAGGACGAACTCGACGCCAACCCGCAGCTCGTGCGCAGCATGAGCGTGCAGCCACCGCGTGGCCTCGGCCGCATCCGCGTGCTCGAGATCGAGGGCGTGGACCTTCAGCCCTGCGGTGGCACGCACGTGGCCAACACCGCGCAGGTCGGCGCGGTTGTGGTCACGAAGATCGAGAAGAAGTCAGCCCGCACACGACGCGTCGTGCTGGGCTTCGCGCCCGATCAGTTGCTGAACTTCTCGGCGCGGTAGTCGTCGTGGCAGCCCTTGCAGGTGCCGCCGACGCCGCCGACGGCCGCCTTGATGTTGTCCAGGCTGCCGGTCTTGGCGGCGGCATCGAGCTTGGCCATCGCTGCCACCATCTCGTCGCCCTTGGTCTTGAAGGCAGCGGCCTTGCTCCAGATCTCGGGGGTGGCGCGGTTCGGCATGCCCTTGTCGGTGCCGGCACCGAAGGCCGTGAACGGCAGTGCGGCCAGCGTGCTGGCGATCGCCGCGTTCTCGGCGGCGGCCTTGGCGTCGAAGGGGATTCGCCCCGCAGCCATGCCAGCCACACGGCCGAAGTGGTTGGCCATCACGGTGAAAGCCGACTGACGGTACTTGATGGCGTCCTCGGGCTTCTGGAACTGGGCTGCGGCGGGCAGCGCCGTCAGGCAGGCGGCGGCGCAGGTGGCGGCCAGGAACAGCTTCTTCATGCGGGAATCCCTTTTTGTGGAGGTTGGACGGAAGCGCGAACCCGGCCCGCGAATGGTTCGGGTCGGTTCCGAGCGTATACGGCCGGCACCGTTCGATCATTTCACGGCGCAGGCGCTATCGTTCACACTGGCTGAACACCCCCCAAGGAAATCCAGATGAACCCACCGACCGCCGAAGTCCGCATCTGGGACCTGCCCACGCGCGCATTCCACTGGTGCCTGGCCGCCTGCGTGGTGGGCTCGGTGGCCAGCGCCAAGGCCGGCGCGATGGTCTGGCACTTCCGCTTCGGCTACGTGATCTTCACCCTGCTGGTCTTCCGGATCCTCTGGGGCCTGTTCGGCGGCCGCTGGTCGCGCTTCACCAGCTTCCTGTACGCGCCGGGCACGGTGCTGCGCTACCTGCGCGGCGATGCCGGCCCGGGCGGGCGGCTGGATGTCGGGCACAACCCGCTGGGGGCGATGTCGGTCTTCGCGGTGCTGGGCATCCTCGCCGTCCAGGTGGGCACGGGGCTGGTGGCCGACGACGAGATCGCCAATCTCGGCCCGCTGAACCCGCTGGTCAGCAGCGCCAATGCGCTGCTCGCCACGGGCTGGCACAAGACCTGGGGGCAGTGGGTGATCCTCGGTCTGGTGGGCCTGCACGTGGCGGCCATCGCGTTCTACACCTGGCGCGGCAAGGGCCTGATCGGCGCCATGGTCAGCGGCGACAAGGCCCTGCCGGCCGACACTCCTGCCGCCACCGATTCCGTCGCGACGCGCGCCCTCGCGGCGGTGCTGCTGGCGCTGAGCGCCGGGCTGGTCTGGTGGGTGGTGTCGCTGGGAGGCTAGACTGCGCCTGACCACTGCGCTTGCCTGATGGAACCGCCCCCGATCGAACTCGTCGTTCCGGACACCCCGGCTCTGCTCGACGCCACGCGCGAGATCTTCCGCGAGTACGCGGACTCGCTCGCGGTCGACCTGTGCTTCCAGGGCTTCGAGGAAGAACTCGCCACGCTGCCCGGCGAGTACGCACAGCCCCAGGGCCTGCTGCTGCTGGCCTACGTGGACGGCGCACTCGCCGGCTGCGGGGGCTTCCGGCCACTGCGCGACTGCGACTACGCCAACGCCTGCGAGATGAAGCGCCTGTACGTGCGCCGCCCGTTCCGCCGCTTCGGCCTGGGCCGCCTGCTGGCGCAGGCTCTGCTCGACCGCGCCGCGCAGGCCGGCCATTCATGCATGCTGCTGGATACGCTGGACGAGATGGAGTCCGCGCGCGGCCTGTACGAGACGCTGGGTTTCGTCGAGGTCCCACCCTATTACTTCAACCCGATCCCCGGGGCACACTACCTGAAGGCCGAGCTTTAGGAGCCCCGCGATGAATCCCTTCAACCGCCTGCCGCCGGCCGCCGCAAGCCAGCCGTCGACCGGCTGCAACTTCGCGGCGCCCGGCGCCGACCTCGGGCTGCTGCAGCAGGGCTCGCATCCGGCGCCGCAGGCCTTGCGCAACCCCCACCCCGAGGCTCGCGTTCATGCGTTGGCCGAGGGCACCGTCACCGGACAGAACGGATACTGAATGAGCGAAACCCCCAGCATCGTGGAACTGACCAGCGGCGCCCTGCGCCTGGCCCTGAGGCCCGACCTCGGCGGCTGCATCGCAGGCTTCTGGTTCGACACCACGCCGGTCCTGCGCAGCACCGAACCGGCCGCGCTGGAGGCTTCGCGGCCCTCGGGCTGCTACCCGCTGATCCCCTACTCCAACCGGCTCGGCTACCGCCGTTTCCGCTGGCACGGCAAGGACTTCACCACCCAGCCCAACTTCGACGACAGCCCGCATTCCGTGCACGGCATGGGCTGGCAGCGCAAGTGGACGGTGGAGTCCGCGCGCGCCGACGACGCCGTGCTGCACCTCGTACACCCTGGCGACGCCGACTGGCCCTTCGCGTTCGAGGCCCGCCAGGTGTTCTCGCTGACCGCCGACGCCCTGAACATCGGCCTGAACATCACCAACACCTCGGACCAGCCGGCGCCCGTGGGCCTGGGCTGGCACCCGTACTTCCCGAAGCGCGCGCGCAGCCGCCTGCACGTGGAACTCACCGACCGCTGGGAATCCGACGCCACCGGGCTGCCCACGCGCAAGGTGCCGCAGTCCGGCATCGACGCCGACATCGCCCACCTGGCCTTCGACCACTGCTTCGAGGGCTGGTCGGGCCTGGCGCGCGTGCGCGACGAGAAGCTGGCGCTGCGCGTCACGTCCTCGCTGCCCTACCTGGTGGTCTTCACGCCCGAGCTGAAGGACTACTTCTGCGTCGAGCCCGTCAGCCACGTCAGCAACGCCATCCACATGGCGGAGCCGTCGGCGCACGGCCTGCGCACGCTGATGCCGGGCGAGCACTTCGAGGCCTGGATGAAGATCGAGGTGTCCCGGCCTTGATCCAAGCACTGCCCGTTCCCGCCTCGCTGCTCGGCGAATCGCCGTTCTGGCATCCCGACGAGGCGGCGCTCTACTGGTGCGACATCCCGGGCCGGCGCCTGAACCGCTGGCACCCGGCCAGCGCCGCGCACAGCCACTGGGAGTTCGACACCGAGCCGGCCTGCTGCGCGCCCCTGCTGGGCGGGGGCCTGCTGCTGGCCATGCGCGACGGCCTGTGGCGCTTCGACACCTCCGCAGGCACCCGCGAGCGGCTGGCCGCGCCGCCCTACGACGTGCGGCAGGAGCGTTTCAACGACGGCAAGGCCGACCCGCAGGGCCGCTTCTGGAGCGGCACGATCTTCGAGCCGCGCACCTCGGCCAGCGCCGCGCTCTACCGCTGGGCCGCGCGCAAGCTGGAACGCATCGCCGGCGACGTCACCGTCAGCAACGGCCTGGCCTGGAGCCCCGACGGCCGCACGCTGTACTGGGCCGACACCAAGGCCCACACGGTGCGAGCCTTCGACTTCGACACCGCCGAAGGCACGCTCACGCGCGGACGCGTCTTCGCGCAGTTCCCGCTCAAGACCGACGGGCAGGACCTCGCCACCTACGGCGGCCGCCCCGACGGCGCCGCGGTGGACCGCGACGGCGCCTACTGGGTCGCGATGTTCGAGGGGCAGCGGCTGCTGCGCCTGGCGCCCGACGGCACGCTGCTGCAGGAACTGGCCCTGCCGGTGCGCTGCCCCACCATGCCCTGCTTCGGCGGGCCCGACCTGCGCACGCTGTTCATCACCACGGCGCGCGAGAACCGGCCCCCTGCGGAGCTCGATGCGCAGCCGCTGGCGGGCTGCGTGCTGACGCTGCGCGTGGATGTGCCCGGGCTGCCCGTGAACTTCGCGCGGCCATGAAAGGGGGTCCGCTCGACCGCGCCGCGCTGTGGGCGCGGCTGGACACCGGCGCGGAATTCGACCTCGCCATCGTGGGCGGCGGCGCCACCGGCTGCGGCCTGGCGCTGGACGCCGCGGCGCGCGGCTTCAGCGTCGCGCTGTTCGAGGGGGAGGACTTCGCCAAGGGCACCTCGTCGCGCGCCACCAAGCTGCTGCACGGCGGCGTGCGCTACCTGGCCCAGGGCGACATCGGCCTCGTGCGCGAGGCGCTGCACGAGCGCGCTTCGGTGCTGGCCAACGCGCCGCACCTGGCCAACCGCCTGCCCTTCGTGATGCCCGGCTACCAGTGGTGGGAAAGCGGCTTCTACGGCATGGGCCTGAAGGCGTACGACCTGCTCGCCGGCAACCGCACGCTCGGCGCCACCGAGTTCCTGTCGTCCAGGCAGACCCAGGCGCTGCTGCCCAACGTGATGGCGCGGGGCCTGTCGGGCGGCGTCAAGTACTGGGATGGCCAGTTCGACGATGCGCGGCTTGCCGTGCTGCTGGCCCGCACCGCGGCATCGCGCGGTGCGCTGGTGCTGAACCATGCCCGCGTGACCGGCCTGGACCGCGAACGCTGCCTGGTGCGCGGCCTCACGGTGCGCGACGCCCTCACGGGCAGCGTGCATGCCGTGCGCGCCCGCTGCGTCGTCAATGCCGCCGGCATCTGGGTCGATGCACTGCGCGACATGGACCGCGACGCCGACGCGCCGCACTGCCCGCCGATGGTGGCGCCGAGCCAGGGCGTGCACCTGGTCGTCGACCGCGCGTTCTGGCCCGGCGGGCACGCCTTGCTGGTTCCCAAGACGCGCGACGGCCGCGTGCTGTTCGCCGTGCCCTGGCTGGGCAAGACCATCCTCGGCACCACCGACACCCCGCGTGACGCCGTGATGCATGAGCCGGCTCCCCTGCACGAGGAGGTGGAGTTCATCCTCGGCGAGGCCGCGCGCTACCTGGCCCGCGCGCCCCGCCGCGAGGACGTCCGCTCGGTCTGGGTGGGCATGCGGCCGCTCGTGAAGCCGCAGGCCGAGGACGGT
The DNA here is from genome assembly GCA_903938815.1 of uncultured beta proteobacterium. GTDB lineage: Bacteria > Pseudomonadota > Gammaproteobacteria > Burkholderiales > Burkholderiaceae_C > Rubrivivax. Next base: position 6,944 of record CAJAES010000112.1, on the reverse strand, counting down.
GCAGACACCAAGGCGCTCTCGCGCGAGCACACGGTGCTGATCGGCCGTTCGGGCCTGGTCACCGTCACGGGCGGCAAGTGGACCACCTACCGCGCGATGGCCGAGGACGTTCTCACGCGTTGCATGGCGCGGGGCCTGCTGCCCGCGCGCCCGGGCGGCATCACCGACCGCCTGTCGCTGCTCGGCGCGGCGCCCGGGCGTTCCATCGGCGACGCGCCGGGCGAGCATCTCTACGGCAGCGAGGCGGCCACGCTGCACACGCTGCCCGGTGCGGCGCACTGGCTCTGGCGCGACGCCGAATCGGACCAGCCCGCGCTCAGCGAGGCGATGGTGCGCTTCGCGGCGCGCTACGAGCTGGCCGCGAGCGTCGAGGACGTGCTGGCGCGGCGTTGCCGCCTGCTGTTCCTCGATGCCGCCGAGGCTGCGCGCCAGGCCGATGCCGTGGCCGGGATCCTGGCCGAGGAACTGGGCCCGGGCTTCGACGCCGCTGCGTCGGCGGCAGCGTTCAAGGCGCTGGCGGCCCGCTACGGCGAGTTGCCCTGAGCTCCCGCCGTCGGCACGCTCCGGTGCTGGCCCCGGGCCTCAGCCCGCGTTCGCGTACTTGACCGTGCAGCCGTAGGCGCGCGTGGCGGGCGTACCCACCGGCTTGCCGGCCATCGCGTCGGCGAGCGCCTGGGTCACGTGGTTCGTGGCGCCCGGGATGTCGGCCGGGTTGGCGCTGGGCTTGCTGTCGATGGCGCCGGCATAGACCAGCCTGCCCTGGGGGTCGATCACGTACATGTGGGGCGTGGTGCGCGCGCCATAGGCGCGGCCGAGCCGGCCGTCGTCGTCCATCAGCGTGGCCGTGGCAGCGGCGCCCTGCTCCTTCATCCAGCCGGCCAGTCGGGCGGGCGCCATGTAGTCGCCGTGCTCGGGCGCGGTGGAGCTCACCGTCAGCCAGACCGCGCCCTTGCCGGTGGCGGCCTTCTGCGTGGCCTGCATGTTCTGCGCGCCGTAGTGCTTGCGCACGTACGGGCAGCCCGGGTTCACCCATTCCAGCACCACGTGCCTGCCCTTGAAGTCCGCCAGGCTCACGGTACGGCCCGCGGTGTCGGTCGCGCTGAAGGCAGGCGCGGGCTGGCCGACGACGGCGCTCGCCATCGCACTCGTGGAGACGGTCGTGAGCAGGGTGCAGGCCGCCAGCGCCAGGGTCGTGATCGCGTGCTTCATCGCGGTTCCTTCGGATTCAGGGGGCGGCGAACGCGCCGCGGACTTCGTCGACCGTGAGAATTTCGCTCAGAAGCTTCGGCCCTGCGGCGCCAGGGGCATAGACGGCATACACCGGCACGCCGCTTCGGCCCAGGCGCGTGAGCTCGGCGGTGATGGCCGCGTCGCGTCGTGTCCAGTCGGCGCGCAGCAGCAGCACGTTCTTCGCCGAGAAATCCGCCACCACGGCGGCATCGGCCAGCGTGGTGCGCTTGTTGTACTGGCAGGTCACGCACCAGGCTGCGGTGAAATCCACGAAGACCGGCCGCCCGGCCGCGACGCCTTCGGCCACGCGTTCAGCCGACCAGCTCTGCCACGCCGACCCCGGCTGCGACGCCCCGGCCCCGGCCGGGGGCTCGGCGCGCAGGGCCGGGCCCACCCAGGCCAGCGACAGGCCCAGCAGCACCACGGCCAGGCCGCCCAGAACGCCGCGAACGCGCCGCGTGTGGCTGGGCGCACCCAGGGCCCAGGCCGCGAACGACAAGACCACCAGGCTGCCGAGCAGCGCCGTGGCGCCGTCGATGCCCACCTGCTGGCCCAGCACCCAGACCAGCCACACGACCGTGGCGAACATCGGGAAGGCCATCAGCGTCTTGAAGGTCGCCATCCAGGCGCCTGGCCGGGGCAGGGCGCGCGCCACGGCCGGGAAGGCGCTGGCCGCGAGATACGGCAGCGCCATGCCGAGGCCGAGCGCGGCGAACACGGTCAGCGCCTGCGCGGCCGGCAGCGTGACGGCGAAACCCAGCGACGCGCCCATGAACGGCGCCGTGCAAGGGGCCGCGATGGCCACGGCCAGCACGCCGGTGAGGCCGGAGTCGAGCAGCGGATGGCGCATCTGGGCCGTGGCCAGCCGGTCGGGCAGCAGGCTGCCCACCTCGAACAGCCCCGCCAGGTTCAGGCCGATCAGCGTGAAGAGCGCCGCGAGCCCGGCCACGACCACGGGCGACTGCAGCTGGAAGCCCCAGCCCAGCTGCTCGCCACCTGCGCGCAGGGCCAGCAGCAGCCCCGCCAGCGCCACGAAGGAAAGCACCACGCCCACCGTATAGGCCAGGCCCCCGGCGAGCAGCGCGCGGCGGTCGTGCGCGTGTCCGGCAAAGCCGAGCACCTTCAGCGAAAGCACCGGGAACACGCAGGGCATCAGGTTCAGCAGCAGACCGCCCACCAGCGCGAAGGCGATTGCCAGCGGCAGCCCGATCGGCGGCGTGTCGGTGACCACCGGCAGGGCATCGGGCGCCAGCGGGGCCGGCGCACTGACGGCCGGCCAGGCGCCGGTGACCAGCAGAGAAAGTTGCGCGCCCGCGATCTCGCCAGGCACGGTGAAGACTGCCGGCATCGATTCGGGGCTGGCGCTGCGCTGCGGGTCCAGGGGAACCTCAGCGGTCCAGTCCGCGCCGTTCCAGCGGGCGGCGGGCTTGGCGGCGTTCTGGATCACGCCTGCGGTTTCGGGAAAGAACGCGATCTCGCGGCCCTGCCAGGCGGTGGGCAGGCCGGACAGCTTGAGCACCAGAGACGAACCCTGCACCTCGGCCCGACCCTGCACGCCCGGCAGCGCCACCGGCGCGGCCTCGCGCGCTGCCGCGAAATCCGCGGCGTGGGCGGCGGTGGCCGCGTTCACCGGCACCGCCAGATCGAATTCGCCCGATTCCGGAATGCACACGTCCTTGCAGACCAGCCACTCGGCGCGCAGCTTCACGGCGAGGCTGTCGCCCTGGAAGCCGGCGGGCACCGTCACCGACACGGGCAGCACCAGCATGCCTTCGTAGCCGTAGTTCACCAGCGGGCCGAGCGGCAGCTTCTTCGGCGTGGGCCACTGGATCTCGCCCGCGCTCACGCCGGCGGGCAGTTGCCACTCCATCAGGGTCGGCAGGCCGGAATCGCCGGGGTTCTTCCAGTAGGTATGCCAGTGCGGCTGATGCTGGATGCGCAGCGCCAGGCTCAGCGGCTTGCCGGCGCCCACGCCCTGCGGAGCGTGCGCCACCAGTTCGGCGCGAACCTGCGGCGTGGTGACGACGGCGCCCTGGGCTGCGGCAAGGGCGGGCAGGCAGGCGCCGTAGAGGGCGATCAGTGAGAGCAGGCGCATGGGCGGTCAGAGCGGACGGCGAGACGGTGGTTCCATGCCGCGGCGCGGCAATCGCGAAGTTTCGCCGATCGTCGGCAGTGCCACCGTATCGGGGCGTTCGCAGCCCCATTCCGGTGCCGTTGCAGGGTCAAGGTGGACCGTAGCGGGTTTGCCCCTATAATTCCGAGGCTTTGCTGCTCACGACCGAGACCTGACCCATGCCGGTACGCCCGCCGCCACTGAACGGGCGCCCCGATCCCTGGGTTGACGAAGTCGAGGACCCGGCAGCAAGGAGCTTCCACCCGTTGACCCGGGAAGAAGCACAGGCACTGCGTGCCAAGGAGCCGTCACTCAATCCGTGGCGGGTCATTGGCGCGCAGGTCCTGGTGGGTGTGCTGTCGTCGGCTCTGATCGGGCTGGTGTTCAGCAGCATGGGAATCATGTGGTCGGTGCTCTATGGCGCCGCCACGGTGGTGGTGCCGGGTGCCTTGATGGCGCGCGGCATGACCAGCCGGCTCTCCGGCATGTCGCCCGGCGTCAGCGCTGTCAGCTTCATGTCGTGGGAAATGGTGAAGATCGGGGTTTCGGTGGCCATGCTTCTGCTGGCCCCGAAACTTGTGCAGCCCCTGAGCTGGCCGGCATTGCTGGCGGGCCTGGTGCTGTGCATGAAGGTGTACTGGATCGCGCTGTTGTGGCGCGGCCGGTAAGAAAACAACGAGCCTCAGAGCGAACTGGACGGGACTTCAAACATGGCAGCCGAAGGTAGCGCGCCCACCGCTGGCGAGTACATCGTCCACCACCTGCAGCATCTGCAGAACCAGAAGCAGACGGCTGTCGTCGACTTCTCGGTGTTCAACCTCGATTCCATCTTCTGGGCCACGCTGCTGGGCGTGGTCAGTTGCTTCGTGCTGTACCGCGCCGCCGCGAAGGCCACCTCGGGCGTGCCCGGGCGCTTCCAGGCGTTCGTCGAACTGCTGGTCGAGATGGTCGACACCCAGGCCAAGGGCATCGTGCACAACGCCACCAGCCGCAAGCTGGTCGCGCCGCTGGCCCTGACCGTGTTCGTCTGGATCTTCATGATGAACGCGATGGACCTGCTCCCGGTCGATCTGCTGCCCGCGATCTGGCACGTGGCCGGCCCGGCGATGGGTGCCAAGGACTACATGCGCGTGGTCCCCACGGCCGACCTGTCCGTCACGATGGGCCTGTCGCTGTCGGTCCTGCTGATCTGCCTGTTCTACAACATCAAGATCAAGGGCTTCGGCGGCTGGGTGCACGAGCTCTTCTCGGCGCCCTTCGGCGACAAGTTCTACCTGTACCCCGTGAACTTCACGATGCAGATGATCGAGTTCGTGGCCAAGACCGTCTCGCACGGCATGCGGCTGTTCGGCAACATGTACGCCGGCGAACTGATCTTCATGCTGATCGCCCTGATGGGCGGCGCGTGGACCCTGTCCGCCACCGGTATCGCGCTGGCCATCGGCCACATCATCGCCGGCAGCGTCTGGGCGATCTTCCACATCCTGATCATCACGCTGCAGGCGTTCGTGTTCATGATGCTGACCCTCGTGTACGTGGGCCAGGCCCACGACGCGCACTGATTCCGTTCCCGTTTTCCCTTTCCTTTTCTCAAACCAGTCCAATTAGGAGCATTCCATGGAAGTCATCAGCTTCGTCGCCCTGGCCGCCGGCCTGATCATCGGTCTCGGCGCTGTCGGCGCTTGTATCGGCATCGGCATCATGGGCAGCAAGTACCTTGAGGCGGCCGCGCGCCAGCCCGAGCTGATGGGCGAACTGCAGACCAAGATGTTCCTGCTGGCCGGCCTGATCGACGCCGCCTTCATCATCGGTACCGGTATCGCCCTGTGGTTCGCCACGGCCAACCCGTTCCTGGCGCAGATCGCCAACCTGCCGAAGTAATTCTTCGCGGTTGGAAAGCGGGGCGTTCGCCAGTGGCGCGCCTCTGATCACCCCATGACGAGGCTATAGCCGTGAGCATCAATGCCACCCTGATCATCCAGATGATCGTCTTCGCGATCCTGGTCTGGTTCACGATGCGCTTTGTCTGGCCGCCGCTGACCGCGGCGCTGGACGAGCGTGCGAAGAAGATCGCCGAAGGTCTGTCGGCCGCCGACAAGGCGAAGTCCGATCTGGCGGTCGCCAACCAGCGCGTCGAGCAGCAGCTTTCCGCTGCCCGCGACGATGCCGCCAAGCGTCTGGCCGATGCCGAGCGCCTGGCCCAGCAGCTGGTCGAGGAAGCCAAGTCGCGTGCAAGCGACGAAGGCGCCAAGATCATCGCCGCCGCCAAGGCCGAGGCCGAGCAGGAAGCCGTGAAGGCACGCGAGACCCTGCGCGAGCAGGTCGCTGGCCTGGCCGTGAAGGGCGCCGAGGCGATCCTGCGTCGCGAGGTCAACCCCGCGGTGCACGCCGAGCTGCTGTCCCGCCTGAAGACGGAACTCTGACCATGGCTGAGCTGGCCACCATCGCCCGCCCGTACGCCGAGGCCTTGTTCCGGTCCGCCGCCGGCACCGACGCCGCCGCGCAGCTCAGCGCGCTGGCCGACGTGTCGTCCGACGCGCAGTTGCGTCAGTTCGCCGACAACCCCAAGGTGGGCAGCGAACTGGTGTTCAACGTCGTCGCCGACGTGCTGGCGCGCCAGGGCACCGTGCTCAACCCCGCATTGCAGAACCTCCTGCATGCGGTGCTCGAGAACGGCCGCCTCACCGTGCTGCCCGAGATCGCTGCGCAATACCAGGTGCTGGTCAACGGCACCAGCGGCGTCTCCGACGCCGTGATCGAAAGTGCGTACGCGATCGACGGCGCGCAACTCGCCGAGGTCGTGGCCTCGCTCGAGAAGCGCTTCGGCCGCAAGCTCAATGCCCGCGTCGAGATCCATCCCGAGCTGATCGGCGGCATTCGCGCCGTTGTCGGCGACGAGGTGCTGGACACCTCCGTCAAGGCCCGTCTGGAACAGATGAAGGTGGCGTTGACGGCCTGACGGCCAGCGCGACCAGGAGAACACCATGCAATTGAACCCCGCTGAAATTTCCGAGCTGATCAAGAGCCGAATCGAAGGCCTTGAAGCGTCGGTCGACATCAAGAACCAGGGCACCGTCGTGTCCGTCACCGACGGCATCGTGCGCGTGCACGGCCTGTCCGACGTGATGGCCGGCGAAATGCTCGAGTTCCCGCCGACCAAGGACGGCCAGCCGACCTACGGTCTGGCCCTGAACCTCGAGCGCGACTCCGTCGGCTCCGTGATCCTGGGCGAGTACGAGCACATCTCGGAAGGCGACACCGTCAAGTGCACGGGCCGCATCCTGGAAGTGCCCGTCGGCCCCGAGCTCATCGGCCGCGTGGTCAACGCGCTGGGCCAGCCGATCGACGGCAAGGGCCCGATCAACGCCAAGATGACGGACGTCATCGAGAAGGTCGCCCCGGGCGTGATCGCCCGCAAGAGCGTGGACCAGCCGGTGCAGACCGGTCTGAAGTCCATCGACTCCATGGTGCCGGTCGGCCGCGGCCAGCGCGAGCTGATCATCGGCGACCGCCAGACCGGCAAGACCGCCGTCGCGATCGACACGTTCCTGAACCAGAAGGGCATCAACAAGGGCACCGACGAGAGCCGCAAGCTCTACTG